>NZ_JBXAMW010000019.1:0-64195 GCF_058801025.1 Rhodoferax sp. GW822-FHT04A08 | reverse complement strand
TTAATTCAGCAAGAGCAATATTTGCGCCTGCATCTTTTGTCACTGAGCAATCGCTTGGCCTCTAAGACTTGGGTTGGCGCCCCAGTTTGCGGTACACGGTGGCACGGCTGATGCCCAGGGTCTGGGCCGCCTTGGCCACATTGCCCTTGGCTTGCTCGACAGCGCGACGAATCATGGCTGTCTCCATGTCTTTCAGCCCTCTGCCCGTGCCTTGGCCTAAGCCTGCGTCGTAGTGCGGGGGCAGGTTCTCATGGGCGGCCAGGACTGCCGAGGCTTGCAACCGCAATCCCGTCCACAGCGGAATCTCCAGCATGGCCTGGCTGCGTTTGGCAGCATCAAACACCATCTGCAGGGGCAGGCCAAACACTTCTTCGGCGTGCACGGGTTTGAGTTGCCCCGTGCCCAGGCCTGAAACCATCTGGCGCGCCACGGCATTGGCTCCGGTGATCCAGCCGTCGGCATCCAGGCAGACGATGCCGTCGGCATCGTTGCCCAATGTATTGCCAGGCCAATTCAGACGCAGCATCACGCTGTGCGTATGTGCCAGCACCATGGCGTTGCTGATCTTCCCGGCAACCTGCGTCACCAAGTGGCAGAGTTCAGGGCGCTCCACCGCATCGATGCCGGTCAGGTCCAGCATGCCGATGCAACTTCCGTTGGCGCCAAATACCGGCGCACCGGCGCAACTGTAGACAGACGTGTTGGAAAAGAAATGTTCCCCGCGATGCAGCCAGACTGGCTGTTGCTCGGACAGTGCAGTGCCGATGGCCGTGGTGCCCACGCGTTGTTCAGACAAATCGGTGCCTATGCGGGTGATCAGGTCGGCGCGTCGGTCACTGCGGTCAATCGGACCATTCACATCCACTACCACTCCATGCTGGTTGGTCAGGATGGCAAAGTAACCGGTGTTGACAATGGCTCTGCCCAGCTTCTCGAGCAGAGGTCTGGCGGTTTGCACCAGACGTGCATTGCCCTCAGCGGTATGACGTGCCGTGGCGCTGCTGATGACATCAAATTCCGCACAGGCGTGAGGTTGCAGCCCCTGTTGCAGACAGCGCTGCCAGGAGCGCTCCACCCACGGTGCTACCAGCGGCGCGTCGCAGCGCTCGCCCACCAGCAACGCGCGACGCGCTTGCGCAATCGCGTCCAGTCGATTGCGTTGGGTGGTGTCAGTGTGGGCGGGCGTGCTCATGGTGGATTCGGGCGGGACAGGTGTAGTGCGAAGACAGAGTGCAGGCGGCGTGGGCGAGGTGTTGCAAATTGAGAATATTGAACATTTGCCAATCCTGACTAGGGTTATCCCTAGAGCTTACAAGGTCTGCTGCTCCAACAATGCATAGGCAAATCATTTCATAGGCACGGATGTGCATAGGTTACACCAGGCCTGCAGATTAAACATAGGAGAAACGCATGCAAAAGTTGTTGCATATCAACGCTGACAAGTGCACCGGGTGCCTGCAGTGCGAGATGGCCTGTTCCTACGAGAACTACGGCACCTTCGCCACGGCCAAGTCCCGCATCAAGGTTTTCAATTTCCACGAAACCGGCAAGAAGGTTCCCTACACCTGCACCCAATGCGACGAAGCGTGGTGCCTGCATGCCTGCCCGGTAGAGGCCATTACTGTGGACAAGGTCACCGGTGCCAAGGTGGTCAACGAGGCCACCTGTGTGGGGTGCAAGGTATGCACCATTGCCTGCCCCTTCGGCACCATCAACTATGTGGAAGAGACCGGCAAGGTGCAGAAGTGCGACCTGTGCGGTGGCGACCCCGCTTGCGCATCGGCCTGCCCGACCGGAGCCATCACGTTCATTGACGCCAACTGGACCGGACTCTCCAAGATGGAGCAATGGGCCAACAAGCTGGGCAACCAGCCTTCTGCATCTTAAGGAGCACCATCATGTCTTGGGCAGGAAAAATTCTCCGCGTTGATTTGACCGCGGGCACCGTCACATCCGAACCCCTCAACATGGAGTGGGCACGTGCCTACATCGGCTCGCGCGGGCTGGGCACCAAGTACCTGTGCGAAGAGGTCGACGCCACCGTGGATCCACTCTCGCCAGCCAACAAGATCATCTGGGCCACCGGCCCCTTGACCGGCACCATGGCCTCCACCGGTGGCCGTTACACCGTCATCACCAAGAGCCCGCTGACCGGCGCCATCGCCTGCTCCAACTCCGGTGGCTACTGGGGTGCGGAGTTCAAGATGGCAGGCTGGGACATGGTCATCTTCGAAGGCAAGAGCGCCAAGCCGGTGTATCTCTATGTCAACGACGACTTGGCCGAGCTGCGCGACGCCTCGCACCTGTGGGGCAAGAGCGTGTGGGAAACCGAAGAGACGCTCAAGAAGAGCCTGCAGGATCCGCTGACACGCGTGTCCAGCATTGGCAAGTCCGGCGAAAACGGCGTGCTATACGCCGCCGTGGTGAATGACCTGCACCGTGCGGCCGGCCGCTCAGGCGTGGGCACCGTCATGGGCAGCAAGAACCTCAAGGCCATCGCTGTGCGCGGCACCAAGGGCGTGGGCAATATCCACAACCCAGCTGCCTTCATGCAAGCCGTCAAGGACAAGAAAAAAATCCTGGCCGAGAACGGCGTCACCGGACAGGGCCTGCCGGCCTACGGCACACAGGTGCTCATGAACGTGATCAACGAAGTCGGCGGCCTGCCTACGCGCAACCACCGCGCCAGCCAGTTCGAAGGTGCCAAGGACATTTCCGCCGAAGCCATGGCCACACCGCGCGCCACCGATGGCAAGAAGCATCTGGTGACCAACCAGGCCTGCTTCGGTTGCACCATTGCCTGCGGACGCATCAGCAAGATGGACCAAGGCCACTTCACCGTGGCCACCAAACCGCAATACTGGGGCGCATCGGGCGGCTTGGAATACGAAGCGGCCTGGGCCCTGGGTGCTGCCAACGGCGTGAAGGATCTGGAAGCCCTGCAATACGCCAACATGATCTGCAACGAAGAGGGCATTGACCCCATCAGCTTCGGCACTACCGTGGGTGCGGTGATGGAGTTGTACGAAATGGGTGTGCTGACCAAGGAGCAGATCGGCATTGAGGCCAACTTCGGCTCTGCGCAGGCCCTGGCCTTTCTGGTGGACGAGACCGTGCATGGTCGCGGCTTCGGCAAGGAAATCGGCCAAGGCTCCAAGCGTCTGTGCGCCAAGTACGGTCACCCCGACCTGTCCATGAGCAGCAAGGGCCAGGAGTTCCCCGCATACGACGGCCGCGCCATCCAGGGCATCGGCCTGGCCTACGCCACTTCCAACCGTGGCGGCTGCCACCTGCGTGGCTACACCATCGCGTCCGAAGTGTTGGGTATTCCCGTCAAGACCGATCCGCTGGAGCATGAAGGCAAGCCTGAACTGGTGAAGGCGTTCCAGGATGCAACCGCTGCGTTTGACTCTTCCGGTCTGTGCATCTTCACCACCTTCGCTTGGGGACTGGCCGATCTGGCGCCGCAACTGCAGGGCGCATGCGGTGACGAATTCGACACCGAAGCACTGGCCCACATCGGCGAGCGCATCTGGAACATGGAGCGCGAGTTCAACAACCGCGCCGGTTTCACCGCCAAGGACGACAGCCTGCCCAAGCGCCTGCTGACCGAGGCCGTGACCACCGGCCCGGCCAAGGGCAAGGTCAACATGCTGGCTGAAATGATGCCCAAGTACTACGCTGCGCGCGGTTGGGATGCTGAAGGCCGTCCGACCGCCGAAACCCGCAAGCGCCTGGGCCTGTAGGCCACCGGTAAACCTCAGGTGCAGCACATCAACCGGTGCGCACAGTGAGGTGCATGGAAGGCGGTCTTGATCGGGCCGCCTTTTCTTTTTTGGAGCAAACACCATGACCCACCATTTGATTCTCGGCGCCGGCCCTGCCGGTGTCATTGCGGCCGAGACCATCCGCAAACAAGCACCGCAGGACGCCATCACCATCGTGGGTGATGAGCGTGAATCGGCCTATTCGCGCATGGCCATCCCGTACTTGCTGATCGGCAAGGTGGATGAGAGTGGCACCTTTCTGCGCAAGAGCCCAACGCATTTTTTCGACCAGAACATCCAGGTCATCCAGGCCAAGGCAACTTCCGTCGACGCTGCGGGAAAAAGTGTGGAGCTGGACAATGGCCAGCGTCTGGCGTTCGACACCCTGCTGATCGCCACCGGTTCGCATCCGATACGTCCACCCATCGCAGGCATTGATTCCGAGGGAGTGCACACCTGCTGGACGCTGGAGGATGCCCGCAAGATCGCGGAGCTGGCCACCAAGGGCGCTCGAGTGCTGCAATTGGGTGCGGGCTTCATCGGCTGCATCATCATGGAGGCGCTGGCCGCACGGGGCGTGCAGCTCAACGTGGTGGAAATGGGAGACCGCATGGTGCCGCGCATGATGGGCCCCACCGCGGGCGGCATGATCCGCGAGTGGTGTGAAGCCAAGGGCGTGCAGGTATTTACCAGCACCAAAGTGGAGTCGATCACGGCCGGCAAGCCCTTGCAGGTCAAGTTGTCCAACGGCAAGACGGTAGAGGCCGATCTGGTCATCAGCGCCGCCGGTGTGCGGCCCGCGATTGGGTACCTGGAGAATTCCGGTGTGACCTGTCTGCTGGGCGTGCTCACCGACGAGCATCTGCAGACCAATGTGCCCGGCATTTTTGCTGCAGGCGATTGCGCCGAAGCGTTCGACAAGGTCAGCGGCAAGATGATCGTGAGCGCCATCCAGCCCAACGCCGCGGAGCAGGCGCGCATTGCCGCCATGAATATGGTCAGCCATGCACGCGGTACGCCACTGGCCGCGGAGTTGCAGGGTGTCACGCAAATCAATGTGCTCGACACGCTGGGTCTGATCTCCACCAGCTTTGGCGACTGGCAAGGTCGCCCCGGCGGTGAGCATGTGGAGCTGACCGATCTGCCCAATGGCCGTCACCTGAGCTTGCAATTCAAGGACGATGTGCTGGTGGGCTGCAATTCGGTTGGATGGACCAGCCACGTGGGCGCAATGCGTGGACTGGTGGAAGGCCAGGTCAAGCTGGGTGCCTGGAAAGAAGTACTCAAGGCCGATCCGACCCGGCTGATGGAAGCCTATCTTGGCGCCGCGCAGGGGCAGCAGGACTGGTCCGGTCCGAACGACACACGCAGACGCTAGCATTGGCATTCATGAAAATCACTTTCAAGCTGTTCGCCTCGCTTACCGACTTTCTGCCGCAGCAGGTGCGCACCAGCAACCAGATGGATCTGCAAGTGCCGGATGGCGCCACCATATTGCAGGTCATAGAACCATTCGGCCTGCCCGAGAAGATGGTGCATTTGGTGCTCATCAACGGCAAGTACATCGCGCCGCAGGACCGGGCCACCCATGCTCTGCAGCCCGATGACGTGCTGGCCATCTGGCCGCCTATTGCGGGTGGGTGAACGCAGCACCCATGCAAGCTTCTTACGACGAGCGCTTTGAGCGCGATATGGCCTGCACCGAGGAGGACTGGTTGCGCTGGCTACCCGAAGCCTTGGGCGACCATCATTGGAAGCGCCAGGATCGCACGGTGGGCGTGCGCATCGGGGATGGTGCACTGGGGCTCAAATGGGAGGTGGCCGAGCCGCGCGTGATTGCCCAGGTGAGCATGCCGCGGCTGATCGTGCGTTTCCGCTTTGCCGGCATCGACGACGGCACGCGCAACGCCTTCATGAAGCGTTTTGATCTCTACATGCAAAGAGGCGGTGGTTAGCCCGGTGTCTTGCTGCCAAAGGTCCACCACGGCAGCACCTTGCGCAAGGATTGCACCTCGCCGCTATGCCAGGCGCGGTAGCCCGGCAAGGTCGACAGCCGCGCTTGCCATGCCTCGCTCTGCAGCAGGACCATCAGGGCCTGTATAGCCGGGTCATCCAGCGCAGACTTGAGACACACCAGGTGGTAGTTTTCTTCCAGCAAAGGCACAAAGCCCAGTCCGTGTGCCCGGGCGGCCACTTCGATGCCCAGTCCGACATCCGCCATGCCCGAAGCAATGGCGTGTGCCACTGCGACATGCGAAGGTTCGGTGTGTGCGTACCCGGGAAATTGCGTCGCATCCAGCGACGACTGACGCAGCAATTCGTCCAGTACCACGCGCGTTCCCGTGCCCAGCGGACGGTTGATAAAGCGTGCATTGCGCTCTTGCACATCCTGCAGGCTGTTGAGCTGCAAGGGGTTGCCTGCGGCCACCATCAACCCCTGAGTGCGGGTGGCAAAGCCGATGATCTTGTGCAGTCCGGGTTTGAGCAAGGGCTTGTAGATCTTTTCGGCCACAGACCCCGGCACCGGGTTCTGCACGGTATGGAAACCTGCCATCACGCAGCGCCCTTCGTTGAGCGCCCGAATGGCATCCACACTGCCGCTGAAACGGATGTCCAGGTGCACGCGCGCAGGCGAGGTCGACTCGCCATCGCCCAGGGCAAATTCACGCAAGGTGCCCAGCGCATCGTCATGGCTGGCATACAGCATGGCGACGTGCGCCTGCGGGTCGAAGGCGATGGCAAAGGCCCGCTCCAGCTCGCTTCGCAAGGCTTCGATCTGCGGCGCCAGGCGCGCCTGCGCCTGACCTTCGGCCCACATCAGCTTGGAGCCGAATTCGGTGAGTCGGGCCGATTGGCCTTTTTCCCAGATCAGCAATTCGCTGCCCAACTCCTGTTCCCAACGCTTGAGCTCGCCCCACACATGGCGGTAGCTCAGACCCAGCGCGCGTGCGCCGGCCGAAATGGAGCCATGCGTGGAAACCGCCTGCAGCAAATCGATCAACGGGTTGCGCACTTGTGCGGGACTGCCGGTACGCGAGAGGGTGTAGTGGAACTGGATCCTATGCACAGCGTTTCATATGGTTGGTATTTGGGTGAGCGACTACGATACCTGAAGTTATGACGAGCTTTACCGATAGTGCCGCAACGGCGCTGCATCTGATTTTTTCCCTGGACCCCAATCTTCTGGCCATCGTGGCGCGCTCGCTCTGGGTGAGCGCCTGCGCGACCGCCATCGCCTGTGCGCTGGGGCTGGTGCTGGGCGCCTTGATAGGCGTGAGCCGCTTCCGCGGACGCCAGATGCTGCTGGCGCTGCTGAACACGTTTCTGGCCGTACCTTCGGTGGTCGTGGGTCTGGTGGTGTATCTGTTGCTGTCTCGCAGCGGGCCTCTGGGATTTCTGGGGTGGCTGTTTTCCTTCAAGGCCATGGTGCTGGCCCAGGGCTTGTTGGTGTTGCCCGTGGTGACGGCGCTCACGCGCCAAGTGGTGGAGGATGCGGAAGGTCTGCATGGTGAACAACTGCAGTCGCTGGGCGCGCGCTCCCTGTTGCGCAGCGTGCTGCTGGCTTGGGATGAGCGCTACGCGCTGCTGACCGTGTTGCTGGCTGCCTTTGGCCGGGCCATCTCGGAAGTGGGCGCGGTCATGATCGTGGGCGGCAACATTGACGGATTCACCCGCGTGATGACCACAGCCATTGCGCTGGAAACCAGCAAGGGCGATTTGCCACTGGCCCTGGGGCTGGGAATCGTCTTGCTGGCCGTAGTGCTGTTGCTGAACGTGCTGGTGTCCTCCTTGCGCAAGTGGCGCGAGCAGGAAGAGGGCGTTTCCAATGCGCTGGCTCCCATGGGGTTGGGTCTGTGATGCCGGTCGTCTCCCTGCAACAGGTGAATGTGCGGTTTGGCAAAGGTGCACGCGTGCTGCATGCCTTGCGGGACATCACGCTGAAAATCGCGCCCGGCGAGCGGGTGGCCCTGATCGGCGCCAATGGCTGCGGAAAAAGCACCCTGCTGCGCGTGTTGCACGGCCTGATCGCGCCCAGCACGGGCCAATTCGCACGCAACGAATCGCTGCGCCATGCCATGGTGTTCCAGCGACCTTATCTGATGCGCATGTCGGCACTGAGCAATGTGGCGCTGGGACTCTGGCTGCGTGGCCAGAACTGGGCGCAAGCCCGGCACTCGGCAGTATCTGCGCTACAGCAGGTGGGCATGGCAGAGCACGCGCTGCGTGCGGCACACCGACTCTCGGGCGGACAGCAGCAGCGGGTGGCCCTGGCGCGCGCCTGGGCCATGCAGCCCCATGTGCTGATGCTGGATGAGCCCACTTCCAGTCTGGACCCCCATGCCAAGCGGGAGGTGGAGGCGCTGATCCAGCAGTTCTCTGTTGCTGACCCCACCATGACACTGGCTTTTGCCAGCCACAACCTGGGTCAGGTCAAGCGCCTGGCCACACGTGTGCTGTACCTGGAGCAAGGCCGCCTGCTGGTGGACTTGCCGGTACACGAATTTTTTGACTCCGGAGTGCTGCAGCAGCAGTTTCCCCATGCCCATGCTTTTGTAAAAGGAGAACTCGTTTGAAAAACCTCGTCCACACATCCCAAGTCCTGCCACGTCGACTGTTGCTCTCGGCCCTGATCGGTTGCGCTGTCCTGGCCACACAGGCATACGCACAGCAAGCCTCCATCGTGATGGCATCCACCACCTCTACCGAGCAATCGGGCTTGTTCCCCTTCCTGTTGCCCGAGTTCAAGAAGGCTACCGGTGTGGACGTCAAGGTGGTAGCCGTGGGTACGGGGCAGGCCATCGACATGGGGCGCCGCGGCGATGCGGACGTGCTGTTCGTGCATGACCAGGTGGCCGAAGAAAAAGTGGTGGCTGAGGGTTATGCCGTCAAGCGCTTTCCCGTGATGTACAACGACTTTGTGCTTATCGGGCCGGCGGCTGATCCGGCAAAGACAAAGGGCAAGGACATTGGCGATGCGCTGCGCAAGATTGCAGCGGGCAACGCCAGCTTCATTTCGCGCGGTGACAAGAGCGGCACCCATGCTGCTGAGCTGCGTTTCTGGAAGGCACTGGGCGATGGCGCATCCAAGGGCAGCGGTTACAAGGAGTGCGGCTGCGGCATGGGGCCCGCGCTCAACATGGCCGCCAGCACCGGCTCCTATGTGCTGGCCGATCGCGGCACCTGGCTGAGTTTCAAGAACCGTGCGGACTTGGCCATTCTGGTGGAGGGTGACAAGGCACTGTTCAACCAATACGGCGTCATGGTGGTCAATCCGGCCAAGTTCCCGCACGTGAAGGCCGCGGATGCGCAGAAGTTTGTCGACTGGGTGACCTCACCGGCTGGTCAGACGGTGATTGCTTCCTACAAGATCGAGGGCCAGCAGCTTTTCTTCCCCAACGCCAATCGTTAGTTGGCACGCAATCTCACTGCTTGAGTGAGCCCAGATTGGTGACGAAGTTGGTGGCGTAGAGCGAATCACGGAACTCGGCATTCTCTTCAGAATGCCGGTTCATGGCCATTTGTTGCAGCTCATCTGCACGGATGGGCATGGAGAACAGGAATCCCTGCAACTCGTCGCACCCCATCTGCACCAGGACGTCGCACTGACCGCGCGTTTCCACACCTTCCGCGATGACCTTGAGATTGAGTGCCCGTGCCATGTCGATGACCGACTTGGCGATGGAGCGGGCCTCTTCGCTTTCCTCCAGATCGGTCACGAATGCGCGATCGATCTTGAGTTCGGCAGCAGGCAGGCGCCGCAGCGATCCCAAGCTGGAATAGCCGGTGCCAAAGTCGTCGATGGATACGTGAAATCCGGCCTTGCGCATTTTTTCGAAAGTGAGCTTGGTCGCCTGCGTGTCTTCCATGGCCACGGTCTCGGTGATCTCGCAGGTGAAGTTGTTGGGCCGCACGCCATAGCGCTGCAACACGGACTCAATGTGCTCCACCAGATCGTCCTGGCGCATCTGGTAGCCCGAGATGTTGACGGCAACGCGCATGCGCAGGCCACTCTCCAGCCAGACGGCCAGCGTTCTGCAGGCTTCTTCGATCACCCAGTTGCCGATGGGGCCCATCAGACCGTACTTTTCGGCCAGCGGGATGAACACGACCGGGCTCACAAATCCACGCGTTGGATGGTGCCAACGCAGCAACGCTTCCGCCGCCGTGACCTGCAGGCTCTTGGCATCTATCTTGGGTTGAAAGTAGAGGTCAAACTGGTTGGCCTCTACCGCCAGTCGCAGTTCGTTGACCAGTACGGCTTCGTCGCGGGCCTGCACTGCCATCTTGGGGTCGTAGAGGCAGTAATCCCCGCCGCCGCTGTTTTTGAGGCTGCGCATGGCCAACGTGGCGTTGCTCAGGATCTTCGCGCGCGCGCCATGCTCGGGATAGATGGCCACGCCTATGGAGCCGGTGGAGTGCGCCCTGTTGTCACCCAACTCGTAGGGCTGCGCCAGCGCAACCTTGATGCGGTCCGCCAGGTCCGTGCCCACGGTGGCACCACCACTGACAAGAATGAAGAACTGCCCGGCAGTGCCCTTGCAGACCTTGCCGCTGGTTCCGGCGCAAAGGTCCAGGCGCTGCGCCGTGAGCTTCAGAACCTCCAGACTCTGATCTTCTCCATACCCGTCTTCAATCAAGGCGAAATTATCCAGTGACACGGCAAGCACGGCGAAGGAAGATCCATCCCGGTCGGCGCGTCGTGTTGCTTCATCGAGCACTTTTTCAAAGGCTTCGAGAGTCAATGCCCCGGTAAGCGTGTCCAGATCGTGTTTGACCGAAAGCTCGACCAGCGCCCGGTCGCGGGCGGATGTGGCTTCTAGCCGTTTCTTGCGCTCCAGCCAGTACAGCCAGGAGAGCAGGGCGGCAACGCCCAAGCTAACGAACTGCCATGTATCCATGGAAATTCGCTCAACAAGACAACGTTTGGATCGATTGGACCGCCTGCATTTGCTCTTTCCCAGAGTATGAGTTTGATTGGAATCACTTCAATCCTTATTGGCATTATGTTTGAAAGTGATCAAAACTGAAAATGCATGGAGCCAGCACGCACCGGCTGCAACAGCACCAGCAAAGCGCCGGTGCCGCCCTGCGCCGGTGGTGCTTGCACAAAGGCAACCACCTCCGACTTCTGGACCAGCCAGCGCCGCACCTTGTCTTTGAGCACGGGAGCTTTGCCGGGCGAACCCAGGCCCTTGCCATGGATGACCCGAATGCAGCGGATGCCCTGGCGATGCGACTCCCGGATGAAGGAGGACAAGGTCTCACGCGCCTCTTCACTGCGCAGCCCGTGCAGGTCGATTTGCCGCTGGATGGACCATTTGCCCTTGCGCAGCTTCTGCGTCACGTCGGTGCCCACACCGGGCCGACGAAAGCTCAGGTGGTCATCGGTATCGAGCAGGCTGGTGATGTCGACTTCGTCGCTGATGGCTTCCTGCAGCGCGGCTGCGTCATCGAGTTGCTGTTGCTTGGGGATAGGCAGGGGAGGTGCTGGTCTGAGGTTGGCCAGGCGTGGCTCTGGCAGCCGCGCCACTTTGCCCACGGCGGCCTGGAACAGATTGCTTTGCGCCGCATGCCGCTTGGCCTCCAGTGCACGCCTTGCAGCTTCTGCGGCGGCGTGCTGGGCCTGGGCCTCGATTTCTTTCTTGACCGCCTTCAGATCGGCCAGGGAGTTGAATTTCACAGCAGCCCCTGTTCTGCCATGGACAGCGCCTGCCCAGGCGCCACGATGATGTGGTCCAGCACCCGCACATCCAGCAATGCCAAGGCCGCACGCAAGTTCTGCGTGAGGGAGATGTCGGCGGCCGACGGCTGCACCGCACCGCTGGGGTGGTTGTGGGCCAGCACCACTGCGGCAGCGTGGTGGTGCAGGGCGCGCAGTGCCACTTCCCTGGGGTAGACGCTGGTCTGCGTCAGCGTTCCGCGAAACAGTTCTTCAGTGGCCACCAGTTTGTTCTGGGCATCCAGAAAGCACACGGTAAACACCTCGTGCGTGCGCCGGGCCAAATGCAGCTGCAGGTACTGTTTGACGGCAGCCGGGTCGGCCAGCACGGTGCGCTCCTGCAGGCGCTGGGCAACCGCGCGCCGCGCCAGCTCCAGCACGGCCAACAGTTCCGCGCGCTTGGCGGGGCCCAGACCCTTGACCTTCTTGAGGTCATCCGGTGTGGCATGCAGCAGACCGGCGATGCCGCCAAATCCGCCGGATGGTTGCTGTGTGTCGCCGTTGCCCCGTATGCGCAGCAATTCGTCCGCCATCTGCAGCACGCCCTTGCCGGCGATGCCGGTGCGCAGCAGCAGGGCCAACAGCTCCGCGTCGCTAAGGGCCGAAGGGCCGCGCGCCAGCAGCTTTTCACGCGGGCGGGCTTCTGCAGGAAGGTCTTTGACGGACATGGAGGGCGGCTTTCTACAATAGAGGCCAGTTTATCGGGACTTTTATGACCACAGCGCTTCCCCGCGTTCAAGCGGGCTCCTTCCTCACCTTGCACTACCGCCTGTCGGGCCCGGCTGGGGACATCATCAATACCTTCGATGGAAAACCGGCCACGCTCAGTCTGGGCACGGGTGAGCTTTCACCTGCCGTGGAGGAGCGCCTCATCGGACTGGAGGAGGGCACCCGCACTACGTTTGAGCTGCCTGAAGGCGCGGCCTTTGGCCCGCGCAACCCCGACATGCAGCAGTGGCTGGCGCGCAAGGTCTTGAGCGACATGGGCGACCCCCACGAGACCTACACGGTGGGTGACGTGGTGGAGTTCCCTACGCCGGATGGCCGGGGCAAGTTTGCCGGTGTGGTGCTGCAGGTCAAGGATGCATCGGTGCTGTTCGATTTCAACCACCCCCTGGCGGGGCAGCCGGTGACCTTTGAGGTTCAACTGATCGGAGTGCTATGACACAGGAGATTCTTCTGGCCGAGCCGCGCGGTTTCTGCGCTGGCGTGGACCGCGCCATCGAGATTGTGGAAAAGGCGCTGACCAAATTTGGCGCACCTATTTACGTGCGCCACGAGATCGTGCACAACACCTATGTGGTGAACGATCTCAAGCAAAAAGGCGCCATTTTCATCGAGGAGCTGTCCGACGTTCCGCCGGGTTCCACCCTGGTGTTTTCCGCCCATGGCGTGAGCCGGGCTGTGCATGAAGAGGCGGCAGCACGTGGCTTTCAGATCTTTGACGCCACCTGCCCACTGGTGACCAAGGTCCATGTGGAAGTCGCCAAGCTGCACAAGGAAGGCTTTGAGTTCATCATGATCGGCCACAAGGGTCACCCGGAGGTGGAGGGCACCATGGGCCAGCTCGACAGCGGCATCCATCTGGTGGAGGACGTGGAAGACGTGGCGCACGTCAACCCGTCCCAGACCGAAAAGCTGGCGGTGGTGACGCAAACCACCTTGAGTGTGGACGATGCGGCCGAGATTGCCGCTGCGGTCAAGGCGCGCTTCCCCAAGGTGCGCGAACCCAAGCACCAGGACATTTGCTACGCCACGCAAAACCGGCAGGACGCTGTCAAGATGATGAGCCCGCAGGTGGATTTGGTGATCGTGGTGGGCAGCCCCACCAGCTCCAACAGCAACCGCCTGCGCGAAGTGGCCCGCAAGCTGGGTACACAGAGCTACATGGTGGACAGCGCCGATGAGTTGCAACCCGAGTGGTTTGAAGGCGCCCAGCGCGTCGGGCTGACTGCGGGCGCATCGGCTCCCGAGATTCTGGTCAAGGCGGTGATAGACCGCATCAAATCGCTGGGCGCGGTGTCCGTTCGCAAAATGAATGGCATCGAAGAAACCGTCAAGTTCCCGCTGCCCAAGGGCCTGCGCCTGGACACGTAAAATCAGACCATGCTGGACATCACACAACTCCGTAAAGACCTCGACACCGTCGTGGCACGCCTTGCCACCCGCAAGTCCCCGCAAACCTTTCTGGATGTAGACGCGTTTCGCACCCTGGAAGCCGAGCGCAAGACCATCCAGATGCGCACCGAAGAGCTGCAAAGCAAGCGCAACACCCTGAGCAAGCAGATCGGCATGCTCAAGGCCAAGGGCACGCCCGCCGAGGTGGATGCTGTCATGGCCGAAGTCGCCGGCATCAAGACCGAACTGGAAACCTCTGCCACGCGCCTGGACCAGATCCAGACCGAGATGCAGACCCTGCTGTTGGCCGTGCCCAATCTGCCGCACGAGAGCGTGCCCGTGGGTAGCGACGAGCATGGCAATGTGGTGGTGCGCAGCTGGGGCGCTCCGCGCAACTTTGACTTCGCCATCAAGGACCATGTGGATCTGGGCGAACCCCTGGGCCTGGACTTCGAGATGGGCGTCAAGCTCACCGGTTCACGCTTTACCGTGATGAAAGGGCAGATTGCCCGCCTGCACCGCGCACTGGCCCAGTTCATGTTGGACGTGCAAACCACCGAGCACGGCTACACCGAGTGCTACACACCCTACATCGTCAACGGCGAGACCCTGCGCGGCACCGGCCAGCTGCCCAAGTTTGAAGGCGATCTGTTTGCGGCCAAGAAAGGCGGACAAGAGGGCGAAGAGCAACCCGACAACACCGCGCTCTACCTCATCCCCACCAGCGAAGTCACCATGACCAACTTCGTGCGTGACGTGGTGGTGGCCGAGAGCGAATTGCCCATCAAGCTCACCGCCCACACACCGTGCTTCCGCTCCGAAGCGGGCAGCGCTGGCCGTGACACCCGCGGCCTGATCCGTCAGCACCAGTTCGACAAGGTCGAGATGGTGCAGATCGTGCACCCCGACAAGAGCTACGAAGCATTGGAAGAAATGACCGGCCACGCCGAAGCCATTCTGCAAAAGTTGGGCCTGCCCTACCGCGTCATGAGCCTGTGCACCGGCGACATGGGCTTTGGCGCTGCCAAGACCTATGACCTGGAAGTGTGGCTGCCCGCGCAGAACACCTACCGCGAAATCAGCTCCGTCTCCAATTGCGAAGCCTTCCAGTCCCGCCGCCTGCAGGCACGCTACAAGAACGCGCAAGGCAAGAACGAGCTGGTCCACACCCTCAACGGCTCCGGCCTGGCCGTAGGCCGCACCCTGGTTGCCGTGCTGGAGAACTACCAGAATGCCGACGGCTCCATCACCGTTCCCGAGGCACTGCGCCCCTTCATGGGCGGCCTGGAGCGCATAGGCGCATAACCCCTGCGCCACGCTGGTAGAATCCCGGCTTCGTCCAGTCGAAGCGGTTTTCAGGAGAAGTGGCAGAGTGGTCGAATGTACTTGACTCGAAATCAAGCGTAGGGGCGACCCTACCGTGGGTTCGAATCCCACCTTCTCCGCCAGTGAATTAAAAAAAGTCCTTGTAAATCAAGGACTTTTTTTTGGCATAAAAATCAAACTATCAAAACAACTATCAATTCATCGAACGCTAGCCGCTCATGGGTTGGCAGGGGATGTTACTCACATTGCGGCATACGTGGCACGCAAGACCAAGCTTTTGTACCACGTACTTGCAATGTTGCGCCAATTGGCGATCACCCGTTACAAAGTAATCGCAGTAGCCCAGTGCCACCAATGCGTGCTGCAGATCGGCTGCATCAGCAGGTTCCGGTTTGAAAGAGTCACGAACACGCAATTTCGACATTGCATCCTCAACAGCCAGCGCCGGAGAGGTAGACAAGAGCTTGTTGCGGTTTTCCATGAGGTAGTCGAGCTGAGGTCTGTCTGCACCTGCCGGCAGCGATAGGGCCAAATACTCCCGGTCAACAATGCTATCAAGCAACGCTTCAGCACCATCGCGATAAGCGCGACGACCGATCAATATCGCCTCGGGTGTTTGCTTTGCGGAACTGTCGATAGTCTTCAAGAATTCCGGGTGGGCACGCAGCAATGCAACTGAAGTCGTAAAGGTTTCGTCGGGCCTACCTTCTTCGCCATAGGTGCCCCACATCGCGGCAACGGTCTGGTTCAATGCTGAAAAGCTCCGATTGCGTACCGGGCCCACTTTGTCGAAGATGGGTTGCAAGAATCGATCAACCTCTTGTCTCTTTACCTTCGTGGAATCGCTGAGCCACAGCGGGTTCAAGGATTCGACAAACGCGCAGCACTGGTCGATATGTTGCTGATTGTTGGAGCGAGCCAGCTCATACATGTTCCAGGCGGACAGCACAAAACGGTGACCCACCGCCTGCAGCTCGCTCACCCTCTGGCGAACTCCAGGTGCATTGGCGGCTGCGGGGATGCCTGCAATGATGGCGATCACGTTGTGATCCAGATAAATTGTGGCCATGTGACACCCTTTCGAAACACACACGGACAAACATACTTTACTTGCCCCTCAGCAGAGAAATTCAAACAGGTCTACGTTTGCTTTGTGCATTCATTCTTACTGACGAAGATGTTAGCCCTGCTGCCCAAAGCTCCTTGATCTGAAGCACTTCAGTCCCCGCCTTTATCCTGCCCGACCATTCAACGTCAAGTTGGATGGCCTGGGCTTTATGCTGCTCAATTGAAATAGTGGGCAAGGGATGCGGACATTCACGATTGCCACAATGCCGTTGATTTTTCGGTTTGCTTGACCTCGGTGCGCAACATCTTGCGCTGATGCTGTTTCTAGCGTGCTGAGCCACTTGAAAGAAGGTTCGTTCAGGAGCTTGTGTGGTTCACACGAGACACTTTGCCGCTTGCGAAAACAATCGACTACAATTCCACTGCGCGGATCACTGCGCACCGGTCTTGAAAAAGACTGGAACTCGGCGGACTTCGTTCTGCGCCCGATCAGAAATGATGAGGACAAACGAGCGCTCTTTCTTGCTGTGAAGGGACGCCCCTTCACCCGGCCCAGTATTTTGCTGGGCCGTATCACACGGCTTGTCGGACACATAGTCCGACGCGGAGTTTTTTCCGAACGCCACCTGCTGCTCTTCGGAGCCCAACGCTGCGCACACTGCGCCGGCCACTGATCTTTGATCGGTCGCCCAACACACATTAGGCCATATTGGCCGCCTACGACTATCGCGCACTGGAACAGTTCGCGGTCCTGGAAGTCGAATTTCTTCATTCGATTGTTTCCAGAGGCTTGAACGCGCCAATTTGTTGGCACTGGTGCATGGGGAATTTGGCTTGAAAATTTGGAGATTGATATGAAGGATAGAAGTCTTGCGTATATGGAGTCGTCATTGCAGTTATTGGCTGGAGAGGCAATATCAGCAGAAAGACCACGCAGTTCAACGAACTCGTGTGCGCACCCAACAGAACTATCTAACTCGCAGTTGGCGACTGTAAAGGTAGAGCGCCTTCCTGATGTTTGCAAGCGCATTGGGCGATCACGATCGCATCTCTACAGCACTTTGCAGGTGGGCGGAAAATATTACGATCCTGACTTTCCCAAACCTGTGAAATTGGGTCCGTCCGGCGTCGCCGTTGGCTGGATCTCAACCGAGGTCGACTCCTGGATAGAACGACAAATTGCAAGACGTGATGGCAAGTTGAAGGACAACGGTCAACCACGCCGCAGTGGACAAGGCTCCCAATTCAATACGACCGAAGGGGGCGCAGCATGACGAGGTGGGAATCGAGGTGGAATCGTCACAAGCAGCCCGCGCGTCTGCCCACCATGCTGGATCAAATGGCAAATGATCCTGGTGGCCGTGACTTCAATGTGTGCTCTTTGTTGCCGCCATTGATGGCATCGACGCTGCAAGAACTCGACAGGCATTATCAGTCGCCGACTGCTATGAACTTGTCAATCCTACTTGCGTCCTGCTCAGTGCCAGTGCAAAACTGCTTCGTCGTGAAGCGTGCGCAAACGTCCAGTTCGCCCACTGGCCTCTCATGCATCGCCATTGCAGAGCCCAGCGAGCGCAAATCCGCTGTGACGGCGGCATGTACGAGAGTGTTCGACGAGTTCACTCAGAAACAATCAGAAAATGCTGAATTGCTTAAGCATGAGCACAAAGCCGCCATGCAAATTCATGCCACGAAGGTCAAGCTTCTCGAGCGACAAATGAACAAGGCAATTGCCAATGATGCCGATACTCATGAGTTGCAAAGACAGTATGCCGAGTTGCTGGGAAGTGTGCCGAAGCTTGCCAAACCACGGCGGCTCACAATCAGCACAGCAACTTTTGAAAAAACCCTTGAAGTCTTGCATGAACAAAACGGTGCAATTGCGTGGCTTATTGGAGAGGGGGGCACGTTTTTCAATTCGTCAATGGCTCGTAATGCGGCGACCATTGCAGATGCCTGGTCTGGTAATCAGATTCACCATGAGACTAAAACGGCTGGCAATTTTGATATTCCAAAACCTAAGATTGCAATGCTGATTGCGGTTCAGGAAGAAGTGCTGAAGAAATTCCTGAAGTCTTCTGGATCTAGTTGGTTTTCAACTGGGCTGATGTCGCGGTTTCTGGTTTGCCACCCCCGGACAACTAGGGGGACTCGGATTGAATATCCCGGCCTTGAAAGCAAGCTGGACATTTCGAAATATGAGAATAGGATGAGAGAATTGCTTGTAGACTGTACTCCAGAGCGAGTCAAAAATCCCACGGAATTGACGTTTGATCGAGAAGCACAAATATTATTGACTCATTATTCAAATCAGATTGAAGAGCAGATTGGGCAAAACGGTGTATTCGAAGATGTTGCAGGTGCTGCAGGCAAGACGGTAGAAAATGCCGCCCGAATTGCTGCCGTCTTCCACGTTTTTGAGGGATGTGCTGGCAATATTTCATTCGATACTACTCAAAGAGCTATTGCTGTCAGTCGTATTTATTTGGAGGAGTACAAACGGATTTTGGGTGAAGTTCCTAAGCAGGACAAAGTTGTCAAAGCTGCGTACTCAATTATGGATAAAGTTTTCGACTGGCAGTGCAAAACTCCACTTGTTCCCTGCAAGCGAACCTATGTTGCACAGTATGGATGCCCGGAAGTTCGTGACAAGGAGATAAGAGAAGAGGCATTGGCATTACTCATGCATCATCAGGTTATTTGTCAAGTTTTTGTACCGGGCGATGTAACTAAATACATTGGTCTTACATTAAGTGGCCGTAACTTGGCAAGCAATATACGGTATATGCCAAACTTCGATCGATCGCGGTTTCCACCACCGGACCCGCGATTCGACAGCTGTTACTGATCACATGCACATTGATTGTGCGACATCAAATGTCAATCTTTTAGAAGCGTCTTAGCCCGCCGGACTCCACCTTTTACCTTGGTGGGGTCTGGAGGTCGGTAGCCCCAAAGCATGGAAAAACGGAGGGTCTACCCCTGCTATAGTTGCTATTAGCAGAAATAGCAACACCTCAGGTCTCCGAACTGAAGGCACCTTAGCCTGTCAAGGTCCGTTGAATGCCAGTTGGTATGTCTTATCAACCAAAGGCGGTGCATCACCTTATTGCCCTGTGATTGCATAATTCTGTAAAGATCGTTTCATTAAAATCTGTCAATTTCATGCTGATTTGCTATGAAATTCAGGCATAAATTCATTTAATGAATGATGGGTGAATATTGGTTAAGGGTATTCTATACTAGTAGATACACATTCTAGTATTCAAGCATCTATTCACATCGCAATGGATTATTGAGTCCAATTGCCTTCTATAGACACTCCTGCTTCTACATTCATTCAATACATTCAAAGCTTATACCATCGTCAGGATGGTAATCACCATTGCTCTCACTCCCATTCAATGCAATGCAATGTGGATTATTCAATGATCCACTACATCTGTGTTATCTCTCTACGTAGAACTTCACTGGAATTGAAGTTCTACGTAGAGACTGAATTCCCTGCTCTTTGAACAACTGAATATGCCCTATGGGTGTATATGTTGATTGACCATTCAAACAGGAATGGTCAACACGCATGATAAAAAATATCAAGTTGACTGATGGTTTGCAATGAAGCAATGCATTGCAGTTTCATCCATTCAACAAGGACTTTTATCATGACCTTTCAATACAATGCCGACTACTTTGAAGACTACCCATTCGATCTGACAGTCTACGACTATCGAACAGCAGATCACTTGATCTGTAGAGCTAGACGCAATCTCATAGACCTGATTCATCTCATTAATATCCTGTTTCAACACTATTCCAAGATATTGGTAGTACGAGTTGATTTGGGTTATCAGAAGTCCATATCAGACAGCATTAGTCTGGAAGAAATTCAGATGCATCGTGATCATTTGCTACTGAATAGGAGACGGTTTCCTCACGCCTTCAAGGGCATGATCGGCTATGCATGGGGGCTGGAATACGGTGAGGATGGTGGTGGTTACCACATCCATCTATTGGCGCTGTATAACGGTGCTAAGCGACTTGAGGATGTCGGTGTAGGGCTGGCCATTGGTGAGGCCTGGAAAACGGTTACCAATCAAACTGGACGTTGTTATGTCAGTAACTTCGATAAGGACAGGATGGCAATGCAGGGAGAGCTGGGTATTGGCATGATTCACCGTGACAACGTGTACCTGCGTATTAACCTGGTTGAAAGAGTAGCGGCGTACATCACAAAGAAGTGCGCAGCTTTCAATGTCCAATCTGACAGAACGCAATCAGGGGACTTTCGCACCTTTGGCAGGAGCTGGATGCCTAAGGCCATTGATCCGAATGCGCCACGCAGGGGGCGTCCACCAGTCTCTCGGAATCGAGATGTTTAATGAACTCCCATTCGGAGTGAAGGGAACTTGAATAAGTACCTATTGCTTGATGCTGCAACTGGACGTGGGGAGCGTCAATGCCAGCTCCCCATTCCAAGCCAAGGTGGGTGACCATTCCAACTCGATGTTGGGGTCACCCGAGGCGCAGGGGCCATGCGACAGCTTCCGTTGCACGACTGCCATTTAACACCTAACATGCCGCATGAGGCTGATCTGAGTCATCCGCGGTCAGACAGGCTGCACGCCCGCAGCGACCAACACCCGACATTCAGCGGTGGCAGTTTGAACGACGGCTGACCATCCAACACCTGACACTGACTCAGTGCGAAATTCGAGCGGTGGTCAACGACCGACTGCACGGGGTTCTAACAGGCACTGCAGACCAATAGCGTTATTTCGCCCGTAAGATGCCACGGTCAGCGCTTGCCGGTAATGATGCACTGATGTGCTACCGCTTAGTCTGCGCCTAAGCTTTTATCGAAGCTCCTTCACTTCGCTTCAATGTCAAGCGGCAATTTTTTCAATCACTCGCAATGGAGCTCGAATACGTTTGCTAAAAAACATCACCTCCGACCCGGTGTAGCGCCGTTGAGCCGTGTAGTTCAGGCCATACGCATACGGTGTAGCATACGCGTACATTTCCTTGATCTCGTCCGCGTTGTCATAGGACACGACCCAAGGCCGCCTAAAGCGATCGCTTCCTAGCAGTTTTGCAATTCGGACATGGTCTTCATGCTTGTAGAAGTTGCGATAGAGCCCCGCCCCTTTGACGTAGTACGGCGGGTCCAGGTACACCAGCGACTTGGCAGGCAGAAACTGATGGCACCGCAACAGGAGTTGATGCGCGTCTTCTTCGTAGACATGGATGCCATCCGCATGGGCTCCAATTCGCTCCAAGCGCGAGCAAAGCTCGTCGCGCATGAACCGCGCATTGATCTTGTAGTCGCCTGCCTGCGCTTTTCCTCCGATCACGCCACCCTTAAGAATGCCGGACCGATTGGTCCTGTTCATGAATAGCGTGGCGAACCCGCGCTCCAAATCAGAGCCCGGCACATTCCTAAGCATCACGCCCCGCCAATGATGCCAAGCATCCATGTCGATGGGCTCCGACGCGACCATCGCCACCAAGTGATCGGACTGCTCCGTTGCGGCTCGCCAGAAATCGGCGATTGCCGGGTCGGCATCGTTGATGTGAACATGCTCAACGACACCATCCATCAGCAGCGACAAAGCGACACCCGCACCGCCGGCGTACGGCTCAAGGTAGTGGCCACCCGTGAGGTCGTTGTCCGCAATCACCCCGGCGATCAAGGGCGCAAAGCGAGCCTTGCCTCCTGGGTAGCGCAGTGGGGTGTATAGCTTGTTTGAGTACATAAAAGCGGACGGCTACTCCGAGCTTACCTCATGAACTTTTCGCCAAACGGGCAACCGTGCGGGCCAGCGCATTTTCAAATTCAGTTTCAAAGGCCTTCACTTCTGCTTTGTAGACATCGGCCCATCCTTCGATGACCTTCCATTTTTTCAACTTGGTCCAGTTCTTCCGCCACCACTTCTTCGCGCTGTCGCGCTTTGTGCTTTCGCCAGCTCCATCTTCGAAAAAGGTGGCATGAACTCGGTCGCTGGTTGGGTTTGTGATGTTGAGATTGAGCAATGCGCCGTGCAAGGCCCCATCGTCCGCGGCTGAAATGTCCTTCAAAAATTTCTTGATGGTGTTTTCAAACGACCTTGCGGTCCCTGCCGCCCCCGCAACGCAAGGCATCTTCACAGCGTTTCCCCGAGCGGCAGCATCTGCTGGAATGGTCGTGTCAGCATCAACCATCAACACCCGATCCAAGAAAAGCGGGTCTTTGGCCGGGAACCCGAGCAGGTTCGAGCCACCGACTCCCAGCGGTATCCAACTGATCCGAACGCCATACTTTTTGGCAAGCGCCGCCTTCTTTGCCGTCGAAATCAGGCAAGAACAAAACTCGGCAGCTTCGTCGTCTTCAAAATAGACCCCAATCGTTGGCTTCACCTTCTTGGCTGGCTTTGCGTCGTCGGGAATCAAGGCCATGTCATTGAGAATCGCTCGTAGCGACTGGTCATTGGCGATGCGGGGATGCCTTGTATCGAGCAAATAGACCACGCTATCTGGAGCATTTGCATTGCCATCGCCATCGGGATGAACCGCCTCGATCAGCCATTGGCGAATGGGTGGTTGCAATGATTTGCAGTTCAAGACGTTTGGCGCATGTCTTCAAAGACTTGACGAGCCGCTCAATGGCATGCGGGTGAAAGCCAACATCCATTTCGTCGACAACCAGCAATCCTCCTGGATAGCCGTCGCCCATTTCTCGCTTCAACTTGTTGAACGAGGCCAGCGCGGTGGCAATGCTGCCCAGACTGTCTTGGCCCATGGAGACCGCGAACGGGCCATGCTTTTCGTAGCCAGGTTGTGCCGACTTCTTTCGCGCGCCCTTGATGGATTGGTGATTCACGTCGTTGGTCAGCTCCGCGCCGAGTATCACGGCGCTGACGAACTCCCGCATCAGGGCGCTGTCATCTGCATGCATAGCCAACTTGACGCTACTCACGTCCTTCTCTTCGGCCTCTCCCGCAGAAGCAAGGCGCTTCATTCCAAGGTAAATCGTCGGCAACGGAATCTTCGCGTCTTGACCAACGGTATCGCCTTCTGCCTTGTCCACCGTACGTGGAACAACCCTCGCCCTCTGCCACTCCGTGCGCTGGGTCATTGAGCATCGCTTCTTGACATCCACACCGCCGACGCTAGCGACTACAACAGGCGCGGAAGCCGTGTCCTTCTGAGCTTCAGCCACCTCGTCCAAAGCCAAGAAGACAATTTGCTCAATGTTCGCGTAAAACGGATCGCCCAAGTAAGTTTTCGGCCCTCCGCGCTCAGTTAGGCCAAAGGTGTTGGCCACCAATCCCAATATGGTCGACTTTCCGATGCCGTTGTGTCCGGCGATAAGAGTCAGCCTGTCCGCGAACTGGATGTCGAATCTGCCGAGCTTGCGAAACGGTGGTTTACCGAACGTCAGCGATTTGACTTTGACTTTGCCTGCCATGGAATCTCCCCGCATCTTCTGAATCGAATTTTTTCTCAACTCGCATGCCATCTTATCGAAGATGTGGGGGCTACCGAACTAGACGGGGGATGCTTTGAATAGGATGAAATTTTAATTCTTTAGATTTGCCCGATTGGATGGTGCCGCCTTGCCCTTGGGCGTATCGGCCGTCACCAGGTGGCTGAACTTGATGACGAAGGGGTCTTGCGCCAGAGCGGCAGAGCCTATCAGCGTAAAGGCCACTGAGGTGCAGGCTGCAAGGCAACGAAGCACCTTGCGGGCCAATCCCGTCTCTACCACTACGGACGACGAGCCTTGGTCATGGTGCTGTGCTTTCATGTGCTGCCTTCCCTATATGTGCCTGAAGTCTATGCGGCGCAAATCAGGCCTTGAAGTGTAGTCATCTACACATGTGGATTTCCACTATCCGCCCGCCTTCAAGCCATTTCTAGGCAAGCAGCGTGGCTCCGTACGGTTGAAAGGCAACCCTTGAACTGCTTCACAAAACCTACGACCGCAGCACATCGGATTGCGGACATTTAGCACGGTCAATATCGCAAGAGGCAACATCAGCTTAGGATGCCCAACCAAGTGAAGGTCAAACTAGAGTCAATGACTGCAACCGCTGCATTTCTGCCGTTTGCCCAAAGTCCATTGTTCCTATGTGGCACTGCCGTTTTGGATGCTGGATTCGCGCATGCCTGCTTCGGATTCAGTTCGGTCGTGTGAACAGGAGACTAAAGCATGACGACCAAAAGCAGCACGTTCCAGATGATCGCGACCGCTGAATTTGAGGCGGAAACCTTGAAACAAATCTGTCTTGGGCCAAAAAATAACCGCTGGGCTGCTGCCAATGAACGGAGCCCTTTCGGGCACTCGTTCACTGGCAACACCAGAAGAACATCCTTGGCACAGCACTTCAATTCACACCTGACAATGTCAATCCGGTTGATTGGATTGCAATGCTCCATAGAGCTTGTGCAGGCTACAGATTAAACCCACACCGTACAGCCGCCTCGTTGTAGGTTGCAAAATCGATGATGGCATCCTGCCCGCGTTCCTTTCGGATCGCTTCCACCCTGGCATCGGTACACGCTTCCACCTTGGGGTCCTTGATTTCCACAAACCCTTCTGAAATCGCTTTCTCCGCTGCAGCAGACAGCTTGCCCGGTTGCGCTTGGGCAGTTTCCGGTGCCGGTGTTGTTGCTGGCGCTGGTGCAGATGGGCTTATGGCCTGTGCTGCGCCAGCATTGCCATTGGCAGTTGCCTGACCGGAGCTGTTTGGATTGAAGTTCGCCGGTGCATTGGTGCCAGTGTTCTGCGGGTACTGATAGGGGACAGGGTTCTTCAAATACGGAATCAACATCCCACCGCAGGCAGCGCCCACGACGATCAGACCAATGACCTGCGGGCCAATACGCCAAAATATCTTGATCCACAGCAAGCTGAAGAAGCCACCGGTGGTCCACACCGCAGTAGGGCGCACAAAGTTGCAAAGCGCATTGCCAATCAGCGCTCCAATCGTCCCGCCAATGGCTGTGACGATGAAGCAAAGCACCGCTGAAAAAAATCCAAAGTTGTACTTCGGATTCACAAACATCGCATAGGCCGCCAGCGCCGCAAACGCCATGGCGGCTATGCCCCAAACAATCACAGTGGCCTTTGGGTTCTGGTCTTGTTGTTGTGTGACGTCTATGTCTTCCATTTCGAATAGTCCTTCAAAGTAAAAAAGTTGAGTTGATTGGTTAAAGCGAATGAGTTGCTGAGCGTTTCGAGGGGAAGGCCATGGGGTGCATACCGTTGTCCCAATGCAGGCCAGGTGATGACAGGCTCCCTCCCAAAAGCTTGCATTCCGAGATCATAAAGGGTTTCAAACACCGTGGTATCAAACACCTCTTTTGGTAACGATCAGGAGGATGTCCAAAGCGGTACCCCGTCCCGATCCATCTGCCCCGCTGTCGCTGCGCCAGGTGTTTGCACGCAACATCCGGCTGGTGCGGGTGCACGCGGGCATGTCCCAGGAAGCCATGGCCGATGAAGCGGGGCTGGACCGCGCCTTTGTGGGAACACTGGAGCGTGGGCAGCGCAATATTTCTGTCGACAACATCGAGAAACTCGCTGCCGTAGTTGGAATGCCCGCACACGAGTTGCTAGACCCGGCGCTGCCAGAGCGCAAGGGTCTTGATGTCACCCGCACCCGTTCACCCCGCACGGTCCGGGTGCACGCCATCACCCGGCGCTGAATCACAGGCTCAGAACGAGCAGGCCTTGCAGGCGCACTGCACTGGCCTTGCCGTCCAGATGCCGGTAATGCAGCCCGTATCCAGCAGATGCAGGCACCGCACGGCCCGCCTTCCCCAGCAGTTCCAGCCGTGCGTTATGGCAGGTTCCCCAGGGTTCACTTGCTGTGGGGTCCAGCAAGAGCAGGGTGCGGATGTGGCCCGCAGTGGAATCCATCTCCACACCCGTGACGGTTGCCCACAGGCTGGAAGTTGCGCTGCAACACTGCACCATGCACATGTGCCCATGTTGCACCGCTGCGCCCGCAGCACTGCCGATGGCGCTTGTCAGCCCTGATTCCACCAATCGCATGCGAATGGACGCCTCACCCAGATGCATCTGGGCACCGTCCATCCAGCGACCGTCTTGTGTGAAACCACGGCGAGATAGATGCGCAGCGGCTTCGTTAAAGGGAAGCTGGCCCAGCACCGCCACACACTGCGCCAGACAGAACGGGCCACTGTCAGCAGCCTGCACCGAGTCCGGGTTACCCAATGGCAGATTGCGGTAACGGTGTCCAGAAGCACCCGACACGGTGTACTGCAACAGCGTATCGAAGCGCAGACCTTGCGCAAAGATGTGCAGCAGCTGGGTCATGAGCCCTCCAGAGAGGTGTTCACCTGCTCACAGGGATGCTCCGGCTGAGTCGTTTGGTTGGGCATCATGATGGCCCTCCCGTGAATACAGGCGGATTGAGGCCAACTGGTGCGGCATAGGAGCTGCCAATGCCGCCTTTGCGAACAGAGAGCCATTCTTCCCGTGGCATGTCGTGGGTCTTGAGCTTGAGGGCCGGTCGAGAGGCCGCAGGTCGGGAGGCCCACGATGGAGGGGCTTTCATGGGGTGTTTCATGGTGGTCTTTCAGCAAAAATGCCCCGCGCAGTCCGAAGACTGGGCGGGGCTTATGACGCAGGGTTGCGGGATGTCTGATGAGAGGGGCGGTCGCCCTCAGGACACCAGTTGCAGGGCTTGATCCAGGGCTCGCTGCTTCAACGCAGCACCTTGTCCGAACCACGAACTGCACAAGCGTGACTCGGCGGAACGCGCAGCCCGTTGATGATCACAAAACTCAGTAACTGCGTTAAGCAATCCCCACGCAGTGCCATTGGCCGACGTCAGTTCTGCCCCTCGCCCCTGACCCTCGTAGAGCGCCTGCACCTTTTTAAGGGCGCGCTCGTTTGTGAGACGTAGCGTGGGATCAGGCTGGTCATCGGTTTGGCAAAGTACTTTCAGAAAATACCGCATAGCCTCGTGGCTGCGTACCTTACGCTCTGCCAAGGTTCTCATATTGAACATAAAGTGGTCCCACTGCGCTACTGCAACGCCGAGTTGTTGTTTCACGGCTTGTGCATTGAAGTGGGTACTGTGAGGCACTTTGATTGCTCCCGTGGCCCCATTCAGGGCAATGGAAAGCGTGTTGTTGCACACCACCCGTATCGTGGTGGGGGTGGCTGTGGTTGCCAGCGTGCCATCGCAGGATGTGGCCAGAAGCAGGTAGCCGTTGACCACATCGCCACCCTTTAAAGAGGCCGATTTACCAGTCTTTGCCAAGGCCCAGAACTTGCGACCTTCCCTTAGAACACCCGCCGTGTCGAGTTCAAAACCGGCAACCTCAGACAGGTCTCGATAGAACTCCAGCACATCACGAGGCTGCACCACGCGATAGCGCCCGCCGACGACAGACAGCGGAGCTTTTGTATCGCTTCGAAAAAGTACACGCTGGTCATCGAACGTCATGATATTGCCCAGTGCGCCACTTTGTTCGGCCATGTAGCGCACTGGTGTTTCGCAGATGTTCCAATCCATGCCTGCAGCCTTCGCCCAAGTAGAGATGGACTGTTTGGGGGGCAGCGCATTGCCAAGCCCATGCCAGGGTGTTGTTGCGCCCAAGTAGGCCATGGAATTTACGAGATGAGCCATGATGAAAGTTCCTTTCAGATGAATGGGTGGGGTCTTCCGCCGAAGAAAGGGGCGAGACTGTCCACGGAAGTAGTGGTTGATGGTGGCGGGGGAAGTGATAGGTGGCGGGACGTCGGCGTCGATGCCTGTCAATACCAGCACAGTTCTTAGTCGGGCGCGGCCTTGAAGCGTGAGCCGCAGTCCAGGCAGCGATAGTTGTGCAGCACCGTGGTATCGAGGGCCTGTCCAAGGGATGCGCCGATGTTGCAGCCGGTGGTGCCACCGATCAGGCCACCAAGGACCGCACCGGCAATGGTGCCCAGCAGTGCACCGCCGGGACCAGCAGCGAAACCCAGGACGCCGCCGATTTCTGCGCCGCGCAGGACACTGGCAATGCCGCTGGCAGCACCTGAGACGGCTCCAATGACGCTGCCCGTCTTTTGCGCGAGGTCACGGCTCAGCACGCGACTGGAGTGGCAGTAAGGACAGGGTGGGAGCATTGGGCTATCCCCTATAGCGCGTGGAGCACAGGCAAAAAGATGGCTGCTGCCACACCCGTTGCAAAGATGATGAGAAAGCAGATGAGCAGTTGGGCGGGCAGAGAAAAAAGTGGCATGACAAAACTCCTGTAAAAAAGTGCAGCAAAAAAGAAGGCTCAAACCCTCCCAGGACGAATCCGGGGAAGGCTTGGGCCTTTGGAGAAGCCAGCACGGGGACTGGCGAGGGAGGAAACTCAGAGGGGCTGCTGTGTGCTACTGGGCCACCCTCAGAAGGAATCGTGGGATAGATTCAGTGCGGTTATATGTGGCCGAAAATTTTTAGATTCGCAGCGAGTGGGCAAGTGCGTTGGTCCAACTCACAGTGTTGAATGGCAGAGGCGTAGCTGCGGCGGTGGTCGGCAGCTTGAAGGAACTCAGTGACGCAGGACATCGTGGAATATTGTGCAAGTCATGTTGGTACTCATCAAAGTTGACCTGACGCCGAAATGGGAGACGAATTCTTGATGGTAAAGAAATGTGTCTGTGGTGTGAACTTGGCGTAAAAATAGGTCACAACGTGAAAAGATTGAATATCATCTCGCCAAATTTCTAAAAACAGCATTTTGTGAAGAAAAGCTGTTTCACTATTAACTGCCACAAGTGTGGGGGAGCGGTTGATCAGCAATATGTAAGTCATTGCATAGGCAACTCTTGTTGGCTTTGCAGTTGCCGTTCGATTTTGAATGAGTGATTTTGAGAAGCGTTCAGCTGAAATCGCAGATGTTGCTTTTAATCTACTTCAATGCAGAAATTAATTTTATGTTGAAACCAGAATTCAAAGTTCGATTGGTGAGTAAATTAAACAATAAGCGTCGGAGATATTCAGCAATGCAATTGTCTGGTTTGCCACTGCTGGTAATAATTGCCACGACAGTTTGCACATTGACCATGGGGCGGTTACAGGCTCAGGTCAAAAGCGAGGCATGGTGTGCGCCTGATGCGCCCCGCCATGCGCCTCACGCCCTCACAGGGGAAACTTGTCCTCGCGTTGGCAGTATGGGCGGTGTCAAGCTTGCAATCCCCCAGCATTATTTGATGGGACCAATGGCTTACAAGGGCGTAGATATCTGGGACCCTAAATCCTTTGCAAGTCGCTCCATGCAACCCACTTTTGATAATGAGTTGGATTACTTTGCCATCAAAATTCGATTGAATAATTTCAAACCAATTGAAACGCAAAAAGATTGGGATGATTTCGATAAAAAGGATAAAACCCTGCAGATCCAGCCCCTTGAAAATCGATGGATTAATGTGAGTTTTAATGCGCAAGATTATATAAATGCCAAGGGTACTTTTAAATACGCCTATCAGAATTGGCTCAAGGATGACTCAATTTGGGGGCCTTTTATTAAACAGCCTGACACTTGGGGTTTACAGCATTACATCTCCGCCAAGCAGCCATCAACGGATGCTGATGGTTGGCAGCATGAGTTTTTCTATGATGCAAAGACTCAAGCCACTTTCATTACTTGCAAAAACACCATCCAGACGACAACTGGCAAGTTGCTAAATTCCTGTCAAATCGAATTCATCCTTCCAGAAGTCAAAACACTCATGCGTGTCACAGGCATACAAGACAAAGACGATCTTGCCCGCTGGCGCGACATCGAAGCGGGTATTCACCAAGTGGCCCAGTCGTTTATCGTGCCGTGAATAATCCACACGCGCTCTTTCATTCGCTATCCATTCCCTTCAAAGTTAAAACATGCCTAACGCTCTTACTACGGCCCAACTGAAATCTGCAAAGACCATGATTGCCAATGGGGATCTGATTGGCTTTTATAACTACATGAGTAGCCAGGGGTATGGCTATGCCAATATCGCCAAGGGTGTTGTGGAATGCTCGTTATTGACGGGCGGCTCCACAGCACAGAATTTCATGACGCAATCGGCCAAAGCCCAAGGCGTTAATCTGACAGTAGATCAAGTAAAAACCATTGAAACGGGAATGGCCAATGGCTATGTCGATACATTGATTGGTATTTCAAAAAATGCAGACGGAAGTGACGGAATTGTTAACCGTGATCTCCATTATGACGAGGCACACACTTTTCACAACGATGTTTTTAATAAAAACGGTCTCCTTCCGGACACCTGGACTCTTGATGCGCCGTCAAAATATCTGACACCACAGCAACTCGAATCAAACTGGCAGGCCTCTATTGACCCAAATAAAAGTGCAGCATCAGGGTTCCTTTTCGGTTGGATGAAAGACATGCAGGTTGCATCGACTGCAGCCAATTCAACAGGAAGTCCAAGCGCGACGGGCATCAACAATTGGATTCAAGATGTTACGCTTTACGGCATAAAAGCAGGTACCTCTGATGCGATTGGCCTAACCGATGCTAATGCCGCGTGCAACAACTCGACGGCTTCAAGCATTGTACAAACTCAAACTACTGCAAATACGCTTAGTCAACAATATACTCAGCCAGTTGCTTCCACAACACGCCCCAATTCGTCAACATTTGTGACTTATACCGGCACGCATAGTGTCGTGTTGAACAGCAGTCCGAATGGGGTGGACTATGCGGGTCTGTTGGATATAGTCACACTGGAAGCGGCAAAAGGCAACAAGATTACAGTGGCTGATATTTTGGCAAACAATCCTCAATTCACCAATCCCAACCAAATCCCAGCAAACACCAACATTCAAATTCCACAGCGTGCGGGTGACAACGTCACATACAACTACATCAATGGAGTAGCGGTCACCTCGAATGCTAAGACTGGTGAGTATTCAATGACTACTCCCAACACCATGGACAGCACCGGTGGTTCCGTTATTTATTCAAGAACGATAGACCCAGTGACTGGTGGCTTCATCGTTTCACAAAAGCAAATCGATATTAATGGCAATATAGTGAGTGAATCTGTTGGATATCAGGATAAAGATGGAAACCCCGTTATCGTCAACCTGACTGAACAGGCGACTAAAGATACGATTGGAAATAAGTCGGATGATCTGAAAGCGTTTAACACTTCTGGCTCGGTTCAATATGAACAGGTGACAAACACTGCCACCACAGGTCAAGTCAGTGCAATTATCTCAGGAATAGGTGACCCTGCAAATCTTAACAATGCCACCATCATGGTAGTTCAAGATGCTATTGCCACTATTGTGGGAGGCGGTAACACTATCAGTGAAGGTACCAATGCCCAAGTCACACTCAATGGAACCAACGGTAATGCCGATTCGATTACCGTCAGCAGCGCGGTTGTTAACTTGGGTGCAAATACCCAAGCCAATTTGATTGGTAACAGTGCCTCGGTGAACGCTGATAGCAGCGACAATTTAGTCATATCCGGTGCTAAGAATGCAATCACGGTTAACGGTGCAAGCTCTGCCGTTACGGACTCCGCAAATGGTGACGTGGTGAGTTTAATTGGAAATGCCTCTACTGCATCGTTAAGTGGCGTGGGAAGCAGTCTCAACCTAACGGGTAGCAATCAGATTGGATGGTTACGTGGTAGCAATGAGACCGGTACTGCCTCTGGCACTTTAGGTACGATCGACAGTTTTGGAGCCGGCGACGTCACTGTACTGCAAGGTAATAACGATGGCGGCCATGTCTATGGAAGCGGCAGTCAGATAAACAGCTATGGAACTGGTGATCTATCTCAATTGATGGCAGGTGGAACCAACAATACGGCGTCAGTAAATGGAATAGGCAGCAGTGTTTATGACTGGGGTGGGGGTGGTATAGCTTGGCTACGCGGCACCAATGATTCTGGCTACGCAGAGGCTTCCGGTAGCACGATTGACAGTTTTGGAAGCAATGACGCCACGGCGTTGGTAGGCAATAATAACGGTGGTCATGTCTATGGAAGCGGCAGCCAGATTTACAGTTATGGAACTGGTGATCTATCCCAATTAATGCCAGGTGGAACCAATAATACGGCGTCCGTAAATGGCACTGGTAGCAGTGTTTATGACTGGGGCGGGGGCGGTATAGCTTGGCTACGCGGCACCAATGATTCTGGCTACGCAGAGGCTGCCGGAAGCACTATCGACAGTTTTGGAGCCAGCGACACCACGGTGTTGGGAGCCAATAACGATGGCGGCCATGTCTATGGAAGCGGCAGTCAGATAGTCAGCTATGGAACTGGTGATCTATCCCAATTAATGACAGGCGGGACCAACAATACGGCATCCGTAAATGGTACTGGCAGCTATATATATGACTGGGGTGGTGGTGGAATTGCCTGGTTGCGGGGGGCAAATGATTATGGATATGCAGAAAGCACTGGTAGCACCATTGACAGCTTCGGGTCAGGTGATGTTACTGTACTGCAAGGCAATAATAACGGTGGTCATGTCTATGGAACGGGCAGTCAAGTAAACAGCTATGGGACTGGTGATCTATCCCAATTAATGACAGGCGGAACAAACAATACGGCGTCCGTAAATGGCACTGGCAGCAGTGTTTATGACTGGGGTGGAGGCGGTATTGAACGGTTATACGGCTCAAATAATGCTGGCTACGCGGAAAGTACTGGCAGCACAATTGACAGCTTCGGTACGCTTGAATATGCCTATGCTTCGCACAGCACGATTACGCTCGAGGATCACACTACTGTGGCTCAATTCTCAGGGGATGGAAATGCAATTAGTGCAGCGGTAGGTGCGACTCATGTACTTGTCAACGAAAGCGGCATAGGCAATATCGTGAACCTAAACGCCTATAGTAATAGTCTGGCCTCCGCTGGTGCAGGCACTGGCTCCATCATAAATGCGACTGGCGACACAGTCGATCTTGGGCCCAATGACAGCGCGACAATAGTCGGCAGCCATGACGCTATTCTCGGTTACGGATACGACCAAATTAACGTATACGGCCAATATGATGCGGTCACGGACCCCTTCAGCACAGCAACTTTCACTGTATTTGGAGACGACACGGGGGACACAGCAGACGGTGTCACTTTGCCATATGAAACAACCGGTGCGATTTCAGTTGCGGACCCCATCATTCTCAATCTCCAAGGCGGCAAGGTAGACACTCAAGGTCTGGCCACGTCCTCAGCCTTTTTTGACATGCAAAACAGTGGTCAATCGGTGCAGACAGGCTGGGCAACCGCAGGTGAAGGCATGCTGGTGAATGACAAGAACCATACTGGTGTAGTCAGCAGCAGCGCTGATCTGGTTGCGGGCTTTTCAGAATTACAGACCCTGGATTCCAATGGCGACGGCAAGCTCGATTCCAATGACACATCCTGGGGTGATCTCAAAGTCTGGGTCGATTCAACTGGCACTGCCAGTTTTCAGTCGTCCGATCTCTATACTCTTGATCAGTTGGGTATTACCAGCATTGACTTGAATGCTAGTCGCGTAAACCAGGACAACAATGGCAATGGTATTTTGGACGACAGCACTTTCACTCGGGTCGACGGTACGAGTGGGGATATTGCCGGTGTGAATCTGGCGTTCCGGGGTGGCGCCCAGTCATCGCCTGTTGCCTCAGCCAGCACTATCGACACTAGCGTCAACAACGCCAGCGGCCAGACCAACCTGGACCAACTCATTCAGGCCATGGCCAGCTTTGGAGTGCCCTCAGCGGCACAGACCAACCTGCCTGCCGCCAACGATAGTTTGGGTAGTACACCGCTGCTGGCTGCAGCACACTGAATCTTTCTGAAACAAGCACCAACTGGCGGCTAGTGCCGCCAGTTGGTGCTTGTCATCCAGTAAGCACTTTCCGCAAACACTTTTCCTTGAGAACTCCCTGCAAATGCGCTGGGAATTTGCATGTCTGCCATACCCTTAAAGCCTAGCGATACGTTGTCCCCGCCTTCATTGGCATCCAGTACTGCAATTCCCACCAACACGGGTTTGCAGTGTTTGCTCATGATGGCAGGCTTGCATGGTGTACCGGCCGATGCTGCCCAATTGCAGCACGAGCATGGAAGTGAAGTGTTCACCACTTCCACCATCCTGCTGGCTGCAAAGAGGCTGGGGTTGTCTGCAAAGGCCGTAAGACAAGACGTCAAGCGGCTGGACCGCGCGCCCCTGCCTGCCATTGCACAGGACTTGAATGGCCACTTCTTTATTGCCGGTAAACATATTGCAGACAACGATGCTTCTACACGCATTCTGATACAGCGACCAGGCAGTGCACCGGAGGTGGTGACACTGCAGGCCTTTGAATCCCTGTGGCGCGGTGAACTTCTGTTTTTCACCAGCAAAGCAACCTTCTCGGGAGAAATGGCCAAGTTCGACTTTACTTGGTTCATTCCGGCGATCGTCAAATATCGCCGCCTGCTGGGTGAAGTGCTCCTGATCTCCCTGGTGCTGCAACTCATTGGTCTGGCCACCCCCATGTTCTTCCAGGTGGTCATGGACAAGGTGCTGGTCAACCACGCGATGAAGACGCTGAACGTCATTGCAATTGGTTTGGTGTGCGCCACTTTGTTTGAAGCCATGCTGACAGGCATTCGCACCTACGTCTTTTCCCACACCAGCAGCAAGATTGACGTGGAGCTTGGGGCTCGGCTCTTTAAACACCTGCTCAATTTGCCCATCAGCTACTTTCAAGCACGCAGAGTGGGCGACTCGGTTGCACGCATCCGTGAATTGGAAAACATCCGCTCGTTTCTAACCGGCAACGCGATGACCCTGGTGCTGGATGTCATGTTCTCGTTCATTTTCCTGGGAGCCATGCTCTGGTACAGCGTGACACTCACCGTAGTGGTGGTGGTCTCTATCCCGGTCTACGTGGCGCTGTCCATGGTGTTCACGCCTATATTGCGAGTGCGCCTGAACGAAAAGTTTAACAAGTCCGCGGAGAACCAGTCTTTCCTGGTAGAGACCTTGAGTGGTATCGATACCGTCAAGGCCATGGCGGTGGAGCCACGCTGGCAGCAGAAGTGGGAAAAGCAACTCGCGTCCTATGTGTCAGCGGGCCTGTCCACCACCAACATCGGCATGGTTGCCAGTGGTGGGGTGACCTTAGTCAGCAAACTGGTGACTGCTGCAATCATGTGGTTAGGTGCAGGGCTGGTGATCGACGGCAAGATGACCGTTGGTGAACTGGTTGCCTTCAATATGCTTTCCGGCCAAGTGGCTTCCCCCATTCTCCGGTTGGCCCAGCTTTGGAACGATTTCCAGCAGGTCGGCATTTCCATGGGGCGACTGGGTGACATCCTGAACGCCCGTACTGAGGTCTCGGGTCAGAAGACCCGAATTCCACGCATTGCCGGTGCTATTGAATTTGACCAAGTGTCTTTTCGCTACCGTCCTGATACGCCAGACGTATTGCGCAGTGTGAGTCTCAAGATTCAGCCAGGGGAAGTGATTGGCATCGTGGGGCGATCTGGCTCCGGCAAAAGCACGCTCACCAAACTGGCTCAGCGCTTGTTCATTCCTGACCGTGGCCGTGTACTGGTCGATGGGCAAGACATTGCCATTGTGGACACCACCAGCCTGCGCCATCAGATCGGCGTGGTCCTCCAGGAAAACACTCTTTTCACCCGCTCCATCCGGGACAACATTGCACTGTCCAATCCGGCCTTGCCCATCGAGGCAATCATTCAAGTGGCCAAGCTGGCGGGCGCCCACGAGTTTATTTGTGAACTGCCCGAAGGCTACGACACACTAGTGGGAGAGCATGGAACGGGGTTGTCTGGCGGGCAGAGGCAACGCATTGCGATTGCCAGGGCACTGATATCAAACCCACGCATCCTGATCTTTGACGAGGCCACTAGTGCTTTGGACTACGAGTCAGAAAAGATCATCCAGGACAACATGCGCAGCATCTGCCATGGCAGAACGGTATTGATCATTGCGCACCGACTCTCTGCAGTGCGGGAGGCCAACCGTATCGTGGTTATGGAGCGCGGTCAGGTTGCTGAAGTGGGAAGCCACGACCAATTGTTGCAAAACCCCCAAGGCATCTACAGCCACCTCTATCGACTGCAGCAAGGTGGTGCATTGTGAGTTGGCACCGGCTGGAAGCCTACTTTGAACTGCTGGGGCGCTACAGAACAGTTTTTGCGCATTTTTGGAAAGAGCGTCACAACCTGGGTGGTGGCATCTTCAATGAGCAGGAAGCAGAATTCCTGCCTGCAGCGCTGTCCCTGCAAGAAAAGCCCGTATCCGCAACGGCCAAAATCACAGGTCGCATCCTGATGGCCATTGTCATTACCGCTCTGGCTTGGTCCATCCTGGGGAAGATGGACATCGTGGTCAATGCCGCAGGCAAGATCATCCCCAGCGGCTATACCAAGACCATTGCTTCCGTGGACGTTGCCTCGGTGCGTGCGCTGTACGTCACGGAAGGGCAAGTAGTGAAAGCCGGTGATGTCTTGGTGGAACTGGACTCCAGCGCCACGGACTCCGAGCATGACAAAGCCCAAAGTGGCGCCACAGAGGCAAGACTGCAGATGGCAAGGTCTACTGCATTGGCAGACGCGGTGCGCAGCCTGAAGTCCCCCGCATTACCGAAGTTGGATGGCGTCTCTATTCAACAATGGCAGTCAGCCGCAGGCCAATTGGACAGCCAATACCGGGACTTCTACGCCAAGCTAACTCGCCTGGATGACGAGATTGCGCGCTATTCCGAAGCTTTGCCACTGGCTACACAACGTGCCCAAGACTACAAGGCACTGTCTGACAACAAGGATGTTTCTGTCCATGCTTGGCAAGAAAAAGAGCAGGCCCGTATCGATCTGGAAGGCCAGTTGCATGATGCAAGCAATCAGCGTAAAGCGTTGATTGCCCAGAGCATCAAGGAAGCCAACGATGCCTACACTGATGCTTCCAAGACACTGCAATCCAGTGTGCAGGATGCACGGCGCTCGGGCGAGCACAGCAAACTCTTGAAACTCACCTCTCCAGTGGATGGCACAGTGCAGCAACTCACCGTGCATACCGTGGGTGGGGTGGTGCCTGCCGCGCAGCCCTTGATGATGATTGTTCCCAAAGAGAATCAAGTGGAAGTGGAGGCCATGATGGAGAACAAGGACATTGGATTTGTGCAGGAAGGCCAGCAGGCGGAAGTCAAAATCGATGCCTTTGATTACACACGGTACGGCACAGTTTCAGCCACAGTAAGCCATGTCTCACGGGATGCGATTCAGGATGACAAGAAAGGACTGCTTTATAGCGTGAAGGTGGCGTTGGATAAGTCCAGCATGGTGGTAGATTCCAACACCGTATCGCTCACGGCAGGCATGAGCGTGAATGTGGAGATCAAGACCGGTGAGCGGCGCATTATCCAGTACCTGCTGTCCCCGCTGATCCAGCATCAGCACGAGGCTTTACATGAACGCTAGGGTGGCTTGGAGGCTGCTGCCGTTGGTATTGATGCTTTGCTGCGGCACCCATGCATATGCTTGGCCCTCGATCAGTGAGTGGGCAACACCCTTTGCAGACCCTTTGAACGTTCATCCGCCCGTGCTGGATGCGGGCGCTGCATCCCTGCCAGGAGACGCGCAAGTCACATGCACTAGCAACACTTCTGACCTGCTGGCGAAAGGCTCCAAGGCGCCACTTTCGTCTACGCTTTCGCTTGCGCAAAGCGTAGACATTGCCCTGTGCAACAACCCGCAAATTCAAACGTCTTGGGCCAGCATCAAGGTGCAAGCTGCAGCGCTGGGTGAAGTCAAAGCGGCCAATTTACCAACGGTCAGTTTAAGCGTGGGGCAGAGCAGCGACCAAACCGCCTATCCTGGCTCGCAGTTTCCTTCCTCGGCCGTGGACACTACAACATCCAATGCGACCGTGAACTGGCGACTATTTGATTTTGGGGGGAATGACGCCAGCCGACGCAGCGCGGTGGCGCTTTTGGAGTCCGCGCTTGCGAGCCACGATGCCACCCTTCAAAAGACACTGACAGCGGTCATTGGTGCGTACTTTGATGCGCAGACCGCCCACGCGACCCTTGACGCGCGGCAAAGCCAGGAGCGACTGGCAATGCAAACTCAGCAAGCCGCCATCAGAAAAGAGGCCCGCAACGCAGGCTCCCAGACGGACACTTTGCAGGCAACCACCGCATTGGCTAAGGCCTCCCTGGAACGCAGCAGAGCATCCGGTGCCTACAAAAGGTCGTTGGCGGTGCTGGTGAGTGCTATGGGCTTGCCACTTGGCGTGCAATTTGAAGTGGCAGACGACGGCGCTCCTGTTACTGCGACATCGGCATTGCACGCTGATTTGCAAGACTGGTTGAGAGAAGTTCAAACAAACCATCCTGCAATCCGCGCGGCCCAGTTGCAGTTGGAAGCCGCCACCCAAAAGCTCGAAGCAGCGCGTTCCGAAGGAAAACCCACGCTAGACTTGGGAGTGAACTACTACGAGAACGGCAGGCCCAATCAGACGTTGAGTCCGACCAGGACACAGGAAACACTGGCTGCAATCACGCTTAACATCCCGCTGTTCACTGGATTTTCCAACACGTACAAGGTCCGAGGCGCACAGGCTCAAGTGGAACAGTCCCAGGCGCAGGTTATCGACGTGCAAAACCAAGTCTTGGCCGAAGTGGTTAAAGCCCATGCGGATGCCGAGGCTGCGCTGGATAACCTGAGTGCCACGGAGCAGCTATTGAAGGCGGCCAGTGCGGCGACTGAATCCGTACAGCGCAAGTTTGACAGAGGTGCTTCTGACATTCTGGAATTGCTGAGCACGCAATCAGCCTATGCCGATGCGCAGTCGGAGCGCTTGCGTGCCCTGGCCGACTGGAGGTCTGCGCGGCTTCGACTCTTGGCGGCATCGGGTGTAATGAACCGAGCAGAAATTTTGCAATAGTTGGTTTAGGCGTTTCAACAAAATGAACTGGACGGATATTTCATCCGCCACCCCGCTACATTGTCTTCTCAATCCCCGTCCAGCATCGGTCTGGACGGGGGTTGTGTTGGTGCGGTGCCGAAACGCAAAAATAAAATCTTGATTGGGACTATTTGGTCTGCTTACGCCGGGCGGATTCATCTGGAACTGTGCAGCAAAAATTGCTCCACTCAACCATCAGCGATTTCCGCTTGTCAAACTGAGTTCCCCGCTGATAGGCACGCTCTACGGCATCTGGCAGTTGGTGGGCCAATGCATGCTCCGCAACCTCACGTGGATAGGTCGTCTTTTCCGCAGCCCACATCCGAAACGTGGACCGAAACCCATGCACAGTGATCCCATCGCCATTCACGTCCACCCAAATCGGCGTTTCTTCATCGCTGTTCATGCGTCGCAGTACGGCAGTCAATGACATATCCGAAAGCTCTTGCTTCTTCGTGCCCGCAAAGACGAATCCCTGCCTCTTGGCATCAACAAGGCTGTCTTCATTTGCAGTACCTGCTGAATGCATGGTTTTCAGTATGGCAAGCGCTGCATCGGACAGTGGTACCTGATGTTCTCGGCGTGCCTTCATGCGCTCAGCCGGTATGGTCCAGACATTGTTCTCAAAATCAAACTCGCTCCACTGAGCGCCACGTACTTCCCCAGAGCGGCAGGCAGTCAGGATGCAGAATTCCACGGCCCTGGCCGCAACACCCTCGCGCTTCTTGATGGCACCCATAAATTCACCAATGCGCGACCATGGCAGGGATGGGTGGTTCTTGACTCTGGCGGTCTTGCTGATGCTTGCCAGCAGGTTCTCCAGGTGGCCTTTCCAGCGGGCTGGATTCTCTCCGGTGCGGTATCCGCTGGTGGTGGCCCAACCCAGAACAGACTCAATGCGGCCACGCAGTCGGGTTGCCGTCTCTGCCTTGGTTTCCCAGATGGGAGACAGGCATTTGACAATCAATGCAGTGTCCACTTCTGCCACCGGCAGCTTGCCAAAGACAGGGCTTGCATAGGTGGTCAAGGTGTTGGTCCACTGGTCACGGTGCTTGTCGTTCTTCCAGCTCGCCTTGTGGGCATCGATGTAAGCCTTGGCGCACTGGTCAAAGGTCATCATCCTGGCGCGCTCAAGTGCCGCAGCGGTTTTTTGCTGGTTCTTGACTACCAGGGGGTTTTGCCCGTCCACCAGAAGTTTGCGTGCTTCGAGTGCCTTGACGCGGGCCTCGGCCAGCGTAACCGTGTGAGTTGGACCCAGCCCCATGCCATGCGCCTTACCATCACGCATGTAACGAAAGAGCCAACTTTTGGCACCGGCGCGGGTGATTTGAAGGGTAAGTCCTCCTCCATCTCCGTACAGTCCGGGCTTGGTCAACTTCGCGACCTGAAGCGCTGTGAGCTTGGCGAGTTGCCGTGCCATGGGTTCGAGTATCCTTCTCTTATGACTATCAAATTGACTATCAAATGTTGGTTGGATTGTATCAATTTGAGTAGGACGCCATTGGACAGAAAAAGACTTTTCTCCCTCGTACAGAGGGATGTTGCAAGATGTCTTCGGATTTCTTTGGACAGCTTTAACGGGGACACCTTCTCCGCCAATGCAAACGGCCTGCTGCTATTCAAATAGCAGCAGGCCGTTTTCTTTTATGCCGAATTACGCGCCGCCTCAGTCGATCTTCACATACTCATAATCCACCGGTTGCTGGTTGATGCCAGTGCGCGGAGGGGCGATCCAGGAGGCGTAGGCACCGGCCTCGTGGCAGGGTTTCATCAGCGAGTGGATGAACTGCATGTCGTTGTCGTTGGGCAACCAGTTGCCTTTTTGTGCGTTCCACTCGGACTCTGTAAGCAAGGTGCCGCTGGGGCTTATGCGGTGTCCCGCAAACTCGCCGATGCGGCGGTTGAAGCCCTTGTGGGGTTGCGTGATCTTGAAGTTGATGCCGGCTTTTTCAATCACTTTGTTCCAGCGGTCGATGCCGCCCTGGCAGTCGGCGATGTAGTCGTCCAGCAATCGGCAGTTGATGGCACGCAGGGCGGGTACGGACTCATCCACCAGCTTGCCGTCGACCACGCGTGTGACGGTGTAGCTTTCGTTCTGCAACTGGTGATCGTCGTTCAGCTTGGCTTCGTTGAAGCGGCCTTTGAGGCCGGAGCTGAAGGCTTCGGCGCCGTTGCTGGAGATTTCCGAGCCAAACAGGTCGCGGGTTACCGACATGTGGAAGTTGGCCTTGCGTTGCAGCAGCGGCAGGTCCACCACGCCGAGCTTGCGGATGGCTTCGGTGTCGTAGGGGTCGGTGATGCCGGCCTTGACCATGGCATTGCAGGTGGCCTCGATGGTGCGGCCCACGCCGGTCTCGCCCACAAACAGGTGGTGCGCCTCTTCGGTCAGCATGAAGCGGCAGCTGCGGCTCAAGGGGTCGAACCCGCTCTCGGCCAGTGCGGCCAGTTGCATCTTTCCGTCACGGTCGGTGAAGTAGGTGAACATGAAGAAGGACAGCCAGTCCGGTGTGAGTTCGTTGAACGCACCCAGAATGCGCGGGTTGTCCTGCTGGCCGCTGCGGCGTTCCAGCAGGGCCTGCGCTTCTTCGCGGCCGTCCTTGCCAAAGTACTTGACCAACAGGTACACCATGGCCCAGAGGTGGCGGCCTTCTTCCACATTCACCTGGAACAGGTTGCGCATGTCGTACAGGCTGGGCGCGGTCTTGCCCAGGTAGCGCTGCTGCTCCACGGATGCAGGCTCGGTATCGCCCTGGACCACGATCAGGCGCTTGAGCAGGGCGCGGTACTCGCCGGGCACTTCCTGCCAGGCGGGCTCACCCTTGTGCTTGCCAAAGGGAATGGTGCGGCCTTCCACTGGGGACGCCAACAGAATGCCCCAGCGGTAGTCGGGCATCTTCACGTAGCCGAACTTGGCCCAGCCAGCCGGGTCCACGCCCACGGCGGTGCGCAGGTAGACGTCAGCATCCTGGAAGCCGTCCGGACCCATGTCCTTCCACCAGTCGATGTACTTGGGGTGCCAGCTCTCCAGGGCGCGCAACAACTGGCGGTCGGAGGAAAGCCCCACGTTGTTGGGGATGGAATCGTCGTAACTGACTTCCACAAACCGGTCGTTCTCAACGGATTCGCGGTCTTCAACTAATGCATCTGTCTGGCTCAAGTGTCTTCTCCTGTAAAAGTTATGCGAATCACAAGAGCACTTTAATGCATGCATCTTTGTGATAAGCGGCACTATGATGCATGTATTGATGAGTGAGTTTGCGATAAATCAAACAAATGTGAAACACATTGCATGAAATGCGGCAGAAAAACCCGCTACCAGGAGATTGGAAGCAGCATGGCGCTACCGCCGCGGGCCAGGCCCGCAGCGCTCCTGGTGGCAGGGGGGCTAGCTAGAACCTGTAGTTGACGCCAACGTACAGTGAGCGGCCCATGCCGGGCACGGCGGTTCCCCAGGACGAGGCATTGTTGGTACCCACTTCGCGGTTAAGCGACATCGTAAAACCCTGCCCCACATAGGCTCCACCCAAGGGCTGGTAGTACATCTTGTCAAACAGGTTTTCAATGCCAAAGTCCATTTGGAATCGGCCGCGGGTGTAGCTCGAACGCAGGTTCACGAGGCTGTATTCGGGCGTACGCACTTCGTTGCGTGTGGCAGAAACATCGTTCTTGGCAGCCACCGAGACCAGCTCGGCTGTGTTTTCCCAGCCTTCCAATTTCTGTACCAGCGAGAAACGCGCATTCAAGGGCATGACGTTGTACAGATTGTCTCCCGTGGTCAGGTTTTTGCCGTTTGTATAGTTGAGGCGCGCCTTGACACTCCAGAAACCCCACCCATTGGCGCCCACCGGCGCTTGTCCGGCGATGTTCATGCCGTACAGGCGCGCTTCCTGGTTGACGTACTGGAGTTTGACGAAGCCTGTGGTGGCTGAGATGTTGGAGGCCGCGGAACCGGGGTAGTTGCGTGTCGCGTCTATGTAGTCCTGCACATGCGTGTAGAACGGCGTCACGGAGAGTTGCGACTCCCGATCACCACTGTGCCAGTCACTGGTGAAGCTCAAGGTATGGGCAACCTCGGGCTTGAGGTTGGGGTTGCCTACATAGCCATTTCCGTCACCCACAAAGTTCACCATTTCCATGGCCATTGCGTTGGTGGACCAGGCGTAGCGCTCATAGAGGTTGGGTGAGCGTGTCTTTTGCGAGAGCCCGAGTTCAAACGACTTCTGATCATCCGGCTCATACCGGCTGATGGCGCTCCAATCGAGGTTGTTGTCCGTACGGTGCTTGTCGCTCGCGTTGTAGGCAGCGGCTCCACCGCTGGCGCTCACGGCACTTCCCACGTACATCATGCCCGTGTTGTAGCCCTGGGCCGCACCGGTGTTGGTGCTCACCTGCTCAAGGCGCAACCCCAGCTGGCTGAACCATTGCGCATTCCAGCGTGACTCCAACTCCCCAAATACGGCCTGTCGGTCACGTTGCCCGTCTCGGATATTCCAGAAGGAGTAAGGCGCCATACCGCCAGAACAGATGCCCACGCCGCAATTGGGCGACGGCGGCCACCAGTCATTGAGGCGGTACTGCTGCCAGTCCAAGCCCACGCGTGCAAGGTGCCTATCGGACCATTCAAACTCTGCCTTCAGGGCCAGACCGTCAGTCTTTCCGTCGGTATTCATTGGCATGCCGTTGACCGGATAAGTGACACCGTTGGTTCCGGTGATGGCGCCGTAGTACATGACCTTGTCTGCGCCAAAGTCCATGTGGTGGGTCACAGTCTCGTGGTAGGCCCGTATGTCAAACAGCCCCCAATCCCTCTGGCCTTGGTAGCGCAGGTTGTAGCGCTCCGCCGTGTTCCCCAACATGTCCATGCGCTGATTGGGGTACATCTCGTAAGGAATGTCCTGGTAGCCGACGGCGGCCTCCAGGATGTCCTGCCCGGCCTTGGCCGCCAGGGTCAGCAATTGGTTGCGCGATTTGTACGCCGTTGAGCCGACTTCATTTTGGTCAAGGGTGCTGCCGTAGTTGGCGCCACTCACCGCCGATGCGGGGCGGATCGAGGTGTAGCTCTTGAAGTCGCTTGCTGCCTTGTAGTTGGAGGACTCGGCCGAAGACGCCTTGTAGGAAAGACTCAGGCTTTCCCCGGCAATCAGCACGCCCAGGTTGTAAGTCTTGGCATCCCCGTTGCTGCGGTAGCTGGTGCCCACCTCACCATTGAGTAAGAGTCCCTGCGATGCGGATGCAAAGACAGGAGCCTGTGAAGTGACAAGGATTGCTCCCCCCACGCTGTCCCCACCCACGCTGACCGGAGAAACACCGGGGTACACGCGGATCGATTGCAACTGGGTGGGGACCACATAGGACAGCGGGGAGTTCATGTGGTTGGGGCAGGAGGCAATCAGGTCCATGCCATCCACCTTGATCCGCAAGCGATCATCGGCCAGACCGTTGATTGCCGGAAGGCTGGAGACTCCGCCGGCACCATACAGACTCAGCCCGGGCACGTCCTCCAGCAGGCGGGCCGAGTCGCTGGTGTACATGCTCTGGCGGGCTATCTGCGATGCATCCAGCGCCGAGCTGCTTGTCGGCACCCGACTGGCCTTTACGACCACTTCCGGTAATTGGGGAGGTTGCTGTGCCCCCGCGTGTGTTGACACAGCTGCCAGCAAGGCCATGCCTAGCGATGACATGGCAGGTGTCGTCGCTGCTATCTTTTGCTTCTTCATGTTTTCGTCTTTCAAGATGAGGCGCGCCGACCTCTGATCGGCAACGCAAAAAATTTCCTGGTGACCCAGGTCCATCAGACCTGCTTCAAACAGGTCCGCTCAAGTGGAAAGACTGGCAGGAGGTGCGCGGGAAGGTGGCGGCGCAGCGGCAGTGGGTTTGGTATGAATTTCCAAACGCAGCGGCAAAGGTGGCTGGTACGGAACCGCCGCAGGCAGGTGGATTGCAAAGGAGGCAACCGGCCCGATGAAGTTGACACAGACGGGGCAATCCCATGTGGCGGATGAAGTGCTCGGTGCGGACTGGCTTTGTTCGATGACCTGGGCGCCGGCGCTGGTGCAGACCAGTGTCAGCAGTCGGGGGGCAATGAAAGGCGAGGCAACTGATGCGCCCACTGATAGGGCGAACCAGACCAACACGTAGCGGGCAAAGCGCAATGCCAGGGACAAAGCCATCGATGGGGGTACTTTGATTACGGATTCCCCAGCCGTACCGGAAGATCAACTTATGGCAGCAGCGAGGGCAGGGCAGCACCGGGCGCCTTGGCGCACCGGTTCATGCGGGAGCAGTTATGCCAGCGGCGGAGCGCGTACTGCCGGAGACTCCCAGTGGGCCTGGGAGTGGACTTGCAAATGGGGGGCGGGGGCCAGAGGCCCGCTGTCCGCACGGTCTGTCACCGACCCGTGTTCCACAACGGCAGGGAGACCTGGCGCACCTGCATGTAGCAGGCAATAGGGGCACTGCGCCAGCACCATGGCGCCCTGCGGTGCGTTTGCAGGTTGGGTTGGGCTTTGCGCAGTGTCTGATTCGTCCGCCGCAACCTTGATCCAGATGGCACCTTGCGTGGTGCACACCTCGGTCCAGCCGGAACGCGGCGCTGACTGTTTTCCGGAAACAGCATGTGCAACCGACGGCATGAGGCTATTCAACAGGATCGCCAGGATGGCAATCCATGTGGACCAATAGCGTCTAGGGTGGCTGTTCATGTTCGGCGCAGTATACGTGGCAGGTCTATTTGAAAAGCTGATGCATGTCAGATGCGCGCGTAGTCTTCCGCGTCCCTGTATACCTGCGGCGCCACACCCGTCCAGCGCTTGAACGATTGCGAAAAGCTGGAGGCATCACTGAAGCCCAGCCTTGCGGCAATCTCGTGGATGCCGAGCTGGCTGTTGCGCAGGTACTCGGTGGACTGGGCACATTGGAATTGCCTGACCAGTTCGCGGAAGCTGGTGCCTTCGCTGGCCAGCATGCGCTTCAAGGTCCGTTCGCTGGTATTGAGCAGGGCGGCCATATCGCCCAGCTGGGGAATCTTGTGCAGGTTCAGGCTGAGATACTGGTTGACGATGGCAGCGGTGCCCAGTTTGGAGCGACGCTTCTCCAGCAGCTCGACGCACATTTGTTCGCACATCAACGCTGCCGACGGATTGGCCAGCGGCAGCGGGTACTCCAAGAACTTGCCGTCAAAAATCAGCATGTTGTCTGCCGCACCAAAAAACGGCTCTATGCCGAAGGCTTCGGTATAGGCAAGTACGTCTGAATGGGCCGGACAACGGGGCTGCTTCAGCCGGACTTCCGCCAAGCGGAAGTTCCGCCCGAGCGTACTGCGGATCAACTGCAGCGCGGCCGTCATGTCCCGATTCAGCAGGAATTCCTTGAGTTCCGTTTGCAGGTTCGCCTCTTCAAATTGCAGATGCGCAAACCCCGCGTCGAAGCGGTAGCGGATGGTGGAGAACGCAAAGGTGAGCGGCAGGAACTTCAGCGCCTGTGTCACGGCGGCGCCCAGCGTGGCACAACTCATCAGCCCGAATCCCCACACGCCATACACCGATGGTTTGTAGCGCTGGCCAATGAGCAGGCCCAACCGGGACGAAGCCTTGGACAGGCGCAGCAGGTTCGACACAACCCGCAGCTCCTGCGACGCGGACACCTCCGCGTTCGGGTCGGTCAGTTGGTGCTCTGACAGCTTGGTACCGCGCAGCAGGGCCGCAGCATCGCGCCCCGTTTCCTTGCCGAATGCAACGAGCAGGGCGATGCTTGCAGGGCTGCGGGTGTAGTCCAACAGGCTCATCAGTGATTACCCTTGTTTGGTGAATTTGGCCCAAATTCTAATGACAATGACCCAAGTCAGCATGTGCGGCGCACGCGTTGTGTTGAACAATCGCGCCACTTATGACCCAGGAGGGATTGCATGCCAGTTACGCAAGAGCCCGGCGCAGCCAGCGCCAGCAACGTGCTCAAGGCCATCATCATCGGCACCGGCTTTGCAGGCCTGGGCATGGCCATCGCGTTGCAGAAGCAGGGCTTCGATCAGTACCTGATTCTGGAAAAGGCCGATGACGTAGGCGGCGTGTGGCGCGACAACAGCTACCCCGGCGCGGCCTGCGACGTGCCATCGCATCTCTATTCCTTCTCGTTTTTTCCCAATCCCCACTGGACGCGCAAGTTCGCACCGCAAGGCGAAATCCTGGCCTACCTGAAAGACTGTGCCACGCGCTTTGGTGTGCGCCGCCATGTGCGCTTCGGCGCCGAAGTGCGCGCCGCGGAATTTGATGAGCTGCAGCAGAACTGGCGTGTGCTCCTGACCGACGGAACCGAATTGCGCAGCCTGATACTCATCACTGCCATGGGCCAGCTCAGCCGCCCGGCCATACCGGTGATCGAGGGCCAGGAAAGTTTTCAGGGCAAGGCTTTCCACTCCGCACAGTGGGACCACGCTTTTGACCTCGCGGGCAAGCGCGTGGCGGTGATTGGCACCGGTGCCTCTGCCATCCAGTTTGTTCCGGCGATTGCGGCGCAAGTCCAAAGCATGGCGGTGTTTCAGCGCTCACCGGCCTACATCCTGCCCCGGCCCGACCGCCCCTACAGCGCCCTGGAAAAAGCCTTGTGCCGCTGGGCGCCGTGGCTGATGCGTCTGCACCGTCTGGCCATCTACGTGCAGTACGAATCCCGCGCCCTGGCATTCACGCGCTTCAAGGGTTTGATGAAATTCGCGGTGGGCATACCGGTGCGCAAGCAACTCGAGCAGCAGGTGCCCGACCCCGCGTTGCGCCGGGCCATGACGCCGGAGTACCAGATTGGCTGCAAGCGCATCCTGCTCTCCAGCGAGTACCTGGCAACCTTCAACCACCCCAATGTGCAGCTGGTCACGCAAGGCATTCGGCGCATCACCCCCACGGGTGTGGAAACCAACGATGGACAGGTGCATACAGTGGACGCCATCGTCTACGGAACCGGCTTCGCCGCGACCGAGTTTCTGGCGCCTCTGCGCATCAAGGGCAGGGCGGGCAAGGAGCTCAATGCAGCCTGGTCACAAGGCAGCAAGGCGTACCTGGGAATGACCGTGCCGGAGTTCCCCAACTTCTTCATGCTGTACGGCCCCAATACCAACCTGGGCCACAACTCCATCGTCTACATGCTCGAGAGCCAGATTGCGCACGTCATGCGTTGCCTGAAGAAAATGGAAAGCACCCGCTCCCAGGTGATGGAAGTCTTGCCCGGCGTGTTCGAGCAATTCAACGCGCAGGTGCAAAGCGGCCTCGCGCACACGGTGTGGAACGGCTGCAAGAGCTGGTATGTGGATGCCCAGGGCCACAACAGCACCAACTGGCCGGGCTTCACCCTGAGCTACCGCTGGCTGACCCGCACGTCCAGCCTGGACGCGTATCGCTTCTCCGCCAGCACCCAAGCCGCGTGGGGTTTGCCGCATGCAGCGTAGCATTCCTGCGCCCGGTGGCTGGCTTGAGGCCGGTGTGGCGGGTTTTCTGCGCCTGTTCCTGCGCGCAGCGTTTCGCCCCTTCATAGGCCCGCGCCTGGGGCCGGTGGCGCAACGCCGCTGGGCGAATATTCTGTCCCTGCTGATGCCGGGGTGTGCGGGGCTGGTCTCGCAACGCGAGCACATTGCTGGCTTGGATGTGCTGGTGCTTGCACCCCCGCAGGTAACAAGCAAGGGCGTGGTCCTGTACCTGCACGGGGGCGCTTTCTGCTTGGGCGGTACGCAAACGCACCGAGGCCTGTGTTCGCATCTGGCGCATGAGAGCGGCATGCCAGTGTGGATTCCCAACTACCGTCTGGCGCCGGAGCATCCGTACCCCTGCGCGCTGGAAGATGCCTTGGCCGCCTTCGATGCGCTGCTGCAGCGCGGCTATGCCTGCAACAACATCGTTGTGGCGGGTGACTCTGCGGGAGCCACCTTGGCGCTGGCGCTGGCCATCCATTTGAAACGCCTGGGTCGCGCGATGCCCGCAGGCTTGACGCTGATCTCTCCCGTCACCGACTTGCAGGCGGACCACGCAGACACAGCACCCGGCGTACGCGGCGACCCTATGGTCACGCAGGCCTGGCTAAGCCAGGGCCTGCAATGGTTCCATGTGCCGCAGGGCACAGCGGAGTTTGCGCCGCTGGATGTGGATTTGTCGGGGCTGCCGCCCATGCTGGTGCAGGCCGGGCGGGAGGAGATTCTGCTGCCTGATTCCGTCCGCCTTGAAGCCCATGCCCAGCGCTGCAAGGTCCCTTGCCAGCTGGACATTTACCAGGAGCGCTGGCATGTGTTCCATCTGCAGGCCTTCTACCTGCGCTCCAGCCGACAGGCGCTGCAGGCCCTCGCCGCCTTTGCCCGTTCCTGCGTGGGTTGAACATGCCTTCCCATTCTTCCAAACCAGAGTCCACCGCCATGCCACAACCCACCCTGCGCCGCCGCTCGTTTCTCAAACTCGGTATCGGTTCCGCCGTCGTCCTCGCCGTGGCAGGTGGTACCGTCGCCATGCTCCAGCCAGGCCTGGTCGACGGCAAACTCAGCCCATCGGCCCGCGAGGCCATGGGCAAGATCGGCCAGGCCATGCTGGCGGGTCTGTTGCCATCCGAGCCCGCCGCCCTGCAAGCCGCCACCGAAGCCATCCTGCAGCGTACCGACGTGTTTCTGGCAGGCTTGCCTGTGCATGTGCTGGAGGAGCTGGGTCAGTTGCTTAGCCTGCTGACCAGCGCCCCGGGGCGGCGCCTGCTGGTGGGTCTGCCGGAGTCGTGGGCAGAAGCCAACGTGGCCCAGACCAGCGCGGCACTTCAGTCCATGCGCGAGTCCGGCATGGCGCTGCGCATACAGGCTTATCAGGGGCTGCACGACATCGTGTTCGCTCCATATTTTTCCGGCGAAGAGTCCTGGCAGGCCATTGGCTACCCCGGACCACGCGCTGTCTGAAACCTAGCTCCGAGTACCACCCATGAGCAACATTCCCGATCCCATCCTGGAAGGCCTGCAACGCGGCTGGAAAGTCCTAGGCGGCAAGCACGCGCCACTGCCCGAACACATCACCTGCGACGTGGCCATCATCGGCTCGGGTGCAGGTGCCGGCATCACCGCCGAGCTGCTGACCAAGGCCGGGCTGAACGTCGTCATCGTTGAAGAAGGGCAGCTCCAATCCAGCTCCGACTTCAAGCAGCGCGAACTGCAGGCCTATGCCGCGCTCTACCAGGAAAACGCCGGGCGCAAGACCAAGGACAAGGGCATCACCATCCTGCAGGGCCGCAGCGTGGGTGGCACCACCACGGTCAACTGGACCAGCTCGTTTCGCACGCCGCCCGACACGCTCAAGTTTTGGCAGGACCACTTCGGCCTCAAGGACTTCACCCCCGAAGCGCTGGACCCTTTTTTCACGCAGGCCCAGACGCGGCTGAACATCCACCCCTGGGAAGCCGCACCCAACGAGAACAACGAGCTGCTGCGCCGTGGCGCGGCCAAGCTGGGCATCAAGGCCGAAACCATTCCGCGCAACGTCAAGGGTTGCTACAACCTGGGCTCTTGCGGCATGGGCTGCCCCACCAATGCCAAGCAGTCCATGCTGGTCACCACCATTCCGTTTGCACTGGACCACGGCGCCACGCTGCTGGTGGAGACGCGGGCTGAAAAACTGGTCTTCGATGGCAACCGTGTAACCGGCATGCAGTGCATCGCCGTCAAGCCCAATGCCGCGCCGGTGCAAGCAGGCACAGTCTCCACCACCATCGCGGCCAAGCACTATGTGCTGGCGGGTGGTGCCATCAACTCGCCGGCGCTGCTGCTGCGCTCCAAGGCGCCGGACCCGCACAAGCGGCTGGGCACGCGCACCTTTCTGCACCCGGTGGCCATCACCACCGCCGTCATGAAGGATGCGGTGGAAGCCTGGAACGGCGCGCCGCAGTCCATCTACTCCGACCACTTCCTGCATACCCAGCCGGTGGACGGACCCATAGGCTTCAAGCTGGAAGTGGCGCCGCTGCATCCCATGTTTTTCGGCGCCAACCTGCCGGGCTTTGGCAACAAGCAGGCGGAACTGTTGCGCCAGTACCCGCATGCCAATGTGATGCTGGCGCTCATGCGCGACGGCTTTCACGAACAGTCCATAGGCGGCACGGTGGAACTGCGTGGTGACGGCTCGCCCCTGCTGGACTATCCGCTGACCGACTATGTGATGGACGGTGCCCGCCGCGCCATGCTGGTCATGGCACAGATCCAATTTGAAGCAGGCGCCACCATGGTCTACCCCGGCCACGAGCTGGCTGGTGGCACCAGCACCTGGGCCGCGACCAAGTCTGCCATTGAGGCGCTGCCCATGAAGCCGCTGCTCACCAAGATCGGCAGCGCACATGTCATGGGCGGCTGCGGTCTGGGTGGAGATGAATCATTGGGCGTGACACGCCCCGATGGCGTCCATTGGCAGCTCGACAATCTGTCCATTCACGACGGCTCCATCTTCCCCACCAGCATCGGCGCCAATCCGCAGCTCTCCATCTACGGCAACATCAACCGCCTGGCCCAGGCCCTTGCCAAACGCCTGAGCGGCAAGGACGTGGTGCTGGCATGACGGCCCCCAATGCGGTACAAGCAACCATGACATCCACCACCAACCTCCACACCGTCACACCAACCGCGCAGATGCAAGCGGTTTTTGACCGCCAGGCCGCCACGGCACTGCGATTGCGCAGCTCCACTGCAGCAGAGCGCATCGCCAAGATCCGCAAGCTGCGCGAGGCCGTCATTGCCCATACCGAAGACTGGTACCAGGCTGCCTATGCCGATTTCAAAAAGCCGCCCGGCGAGGTGGATCTGGCCGAAATACTGCCCGTGTGTGTGGAGGCCAATGACGCCATCCGCAACCTGCGCCGCTGGATGAAACCCAAGCGCGTGTGGCCCACGATGTTGACGCTGGGCACCACCAGCCACGTGCAGTACCTGCCGCGCGGCAGGTGCCTGATCATCGGTCCGTTCAACTACCCGGTGAACCTGACGCTGGGCCCGCTGGTATCGGCCATCGGGGCGGGCAATACCGTCATCGTGAAGCCCTCGGAACTGACTCCGCATCTCTCCGGCCTGATTGCCAAGGTGGTGCGCGAGGTGTTTACCGAAGACGAGGTCGCGGTCTTTCAAGGCGAGGCCGATGTGGCGCAAGCCCTGCAGGCGTTGCCGTTTGACCATGTGTTCTTTACCGGCAGCCCGGCCATCGGCAAACGTGTGATGGCCGCCGCGGCCAAAAACCTGAGCAGTGTCACCCTGGAGCTGGGCGGCAAGAGCCCGACCATTGTGGATGCCAGCGCCGATCTGAAGCTGGCGGCCGTCAACATCATGTGGTCCAAATTTGCCAACGCGGGCCAGACCTGCATTGCGCCCGACCACGTGTATGTGCACCACAGCGTCAAGGACCAGTGGGTGGAGTTGTGCCGGCAGGAGCTGCGCAAAGCGTATGGCACCAGCCTGGGTGAACAGCAGAGCAGCCCGGGCCTGGCACATATGGTGAATGCGCGCCAGACCACCCGTGTGAAGGCCCTGCTGGACGATGCCACGGCACGCGGCGCCAAGGCTCTGGCCGGCGGCGGTGTGGTCGAGGATGCCTGTTTTGTGCAGCCCACTTTGCTAGATGGCATTCCTGCGGACGCTACCATCATGCAGGAAGAGATCTTCGGCCCGCTGCTCCCCGTGATCGGCTATAGCAAGCTGGACGATGTGATTGCTAGCATCAATGCCGGCCCCAAGCCACTGGCCCTCTATGTGTACAGCCGCAACCCATCGGCCATCGACCAGATACTGACGCAGACCGCCTCTGGTGGCGCCTGTGTCAACCATGCTCTGCTGCAGTTCCTGCATGCGCGCCTGCCGTTTGGTGGAGTGAATAACTCCGGCATTGGCAATGCCCACGGCCACTACGGCTTCAAAGCCTTCAGCCACGAGCGCGGTGTGGTGCGCACGCAGTTCTCGCTGGCGGCTACGCTGTTCCGGGCAGGCCCGGTTCCGCCTCTGGTGCGCAAGCTCCTGAAGTCCTTCATCCGCTGGGTATGACCATGCAAACCAGACACTGTGTCTTCATCACCGGCGCCGCCACCGGCATTGGCCGTGCAGCTGCGCGGCTGTTCAGCAAGCAAGGCTGGTTTGTCGGTCTGGCCGATATCGACACGGCGGGCTTGAAAGCGCTGGGCGACGAGCTGGGTGAGAGCCATTGCCTGACCATGGCGCTGGATGTGCGCGACCCTGAGGCCTGGCGCGCGGCGCTGGCAACTTTTCACAGCGCAACAGGTCGTCTGGACGTGCTGCTCAACAATGCCGGCATCCTGATCTCCGGCCCCTTGGAATCCAACGCACTGGAGCGCCACCAGGCGGTGCTGGACGTCAATGTCAAAGGCGTGCTAACCGGCTGTCAGCTGGCCAAGCCCTACCTGCAGTCCACACCGGGCAGCCGCGTCATCAACATGTCGTCTGCGGCGGCGGTGTACGGTCAGGCCTCTTTGGCAACCTACTCGGCCAGCAAGTTTGCCGTGCGCGCACTGACCGAGGCGCTGAACATCGAGTGGCAGAAAGACGGCATCCGCGTGATGGACGTCATGCCCCTGTTCGTGCAGACCGACATGGTCACCAACATGAATGCGCGCAGCATTGAGCGCATGGGCGTGCGCCTCACGGTGCAGGACGTCGCAGGCACCATCTACGCCGCCGCCACCTACCAGGGCAGCTTTGGCAAGGTGCACTGGCCGGTTGGCTTCATGGCGACCTGGTTGTTCCGGTTGACGGCACTGGGGCCGGATCGGCTCAGCCGCTTTGTGGCGAGCCGGTTGGCGGGCTGATCAGTTGCTTCTGAAATGGCTACACTACCAACTCACACTCACTGCAATAGCCATGCTCAAATTCACCCCGAATAACCGCAAGAAGACGCCCAGCGTGCAAGCTGTGCGGCGCGCAGTTGCTAGTTCGACGGCGGTGGAAACGGGCCAAAGTGTGCAGCAGCTTGAGCAGAAGCTGCAGAACAAAAGCAAGCTGCGGTTTCAGCACGTCAAGCTGGCAGCCTGAGGTCTTGCCCCTCCTGGCCTAAGGCTTGGGCCACCCAATATTTCATGGGGGCGTAATTGGCAAGCAACCCTTGTTGGATAGCAGCAAAGTAATCGGCCTTGTGGGATTCCCAGATGCTGTAGTCCAACGGGTCCCGGCCTGATTGCACGGCCATAACGTCTGCCAGCAACCGCGACAGACGACCGTTCCCCTCTCGAAAAGGGTGGATCAAAATCAGTTCAACATGCGTTACTGCGATGGCTTCCACCAAGGTTTCGGCATCCAACGCATCGCAAGGTGTCCACCGCGCCAAGCAAGCGTGCTCAAACTCTGCCAGCAACCGCGGTATCTGAGGCGCAGCTGCAAACATAAAGCTGCCTTTGCTCATATTCACTGCGCGCTCTTGTCCTGCCCATTCGTACACATTTCCCAACCATCGACGATGCCAGTCCTTGAGGTCTCCTGTGGTCAATTGTCGTTCGGGCAGATTGCGGATGAGTATGTCCTCGTACAACTGGTCGAGCAGAACCAACTCAAGCTCATCCATTTCTTCTGCCGCAGTGATTCCGAGCTTGTTGGCAAGCACCTGCTCGTCTGAGCCAGGCTGAAACGTGCCTTGGGTGCCAGGAGTTCGGTAGCGGTCAGTCATCACATGGGGTGCACCAGGTCAGTGATGCGCAGTGCGTGTTTTGGGGTCATGGGTTGCAGCCATGGGCGTCATTATCTTTGCAGAAGCTTTCGCAATGGCGACGGCAGGCTTTGCGTATGATCCAGCACGCAGCCTCACCGGCGAGTCGCCACCATCCAACGCACTCCACCATGCCCACATCCCCCTTCCTACCCGACGACCTCTACACCGGCACCCTGGTAACCCGCATCTGGAATCCCGCAGGTATTGGCGGGCCATCGGTGGCGGTGATCCGTGAAGACGCGGTGTATGACCTGAGCGGCCACGTGGCCACCATGAGTGCTTTGCTGGAGGCGGAGGAACCGGTGGTGTGGGTGCGCAGCTGGGCCGGGTACCGGGTAGGCACGCTGGAAGAGGTGCTGGCCAACAGCACCGAGGCCACGCGTGATCCGGGCAAACCGTACTTTCTCTCGCCCTGCGACCTGCAGGTCATCAAGGCGGCGGGTGTCACCTTTGCCACCAGCATGATCGAGCGCGTCATCGAAGAGAAGGCAGGCGGCGACGCCAGCCGGGCGCAGGACATCCGTGCCCAGGTGGTGGCCCATATCGGCAGCGATCTGGCGGCCATCAAGCCGGGTTCGGCCCAGGCCACGGAGCTCAAGGCGGCTTTGCAGGCGCAGGGCATCTGGTCGCAGTATCTGGAAGTGGGTATTGGCCCGGACGCCGAGGTGTTCACCAAGGCGCCGGTGCTGTCCTCGGTGGGCACGGGCAGCGATGTGGGCATACGCTCCGACTCGCACTGGAACAACCCCGAGCCCGAGGTGGTGCTGGCGGTCAACAGCCGCGGCGTGATCCAGGGTGCATGCCTGGGCAATGACGTCAACCTGCGCGACATCGAGGGCCGCAGCGCGCTGCTGTTGGGTAAGGCCAAGGACAACAACGCGTCCTGTGCGCTCGGGCCGTTCATCCGCTTGTTTGACGAGAGCTTCGATCTCGATCACGTGCGCCGCCAGGTGGTGCAGCTGCAGGTGAGCGGAGAAGACGGGTTTGTGCTGCAGGGCAGCAGCTCCATGGACCAGATCAGCCGTGACCCGCTGGAACTGGTGCAGCAGACCCTGGGTGCGCATCAATACCCGGACGGCTTCATGCTGTTCATGGGAACCTTGTTTGCTCCCACGCAGGACCGCGACCAGCCGGGCGACGGTTTTACTCACCACCTGGGTGATGTGGTGCGTATCCAGAGCCCGCATCTGGGCGCGCTGTGCAACCGCGTGACCCATAGCGAGCAGGCCGCCCCCTGGCAGTTTGGCCTGGGCGCTTTCTTCTCCAACTTGGCCAAGCGCGGACTTCTTCTCAACGAAGATATCTGACGGCTTGGCCGTGGCGCAGCAGCGGGCTTACGCAGTCCGGTTCAGGAATGCGCCCAGATAACGGTCCAGCTCCCGAGTGACCTGCAAGGCCTGTTCCGACGGGAACTGCCAGATCACCTGCTTGGAAGCGCGCTCCGTCACCTTGACGATGGACTTGCCGCTTTCCTTGTCGATGGAAAACTCCAGATCGGAAGCCGTCTGCGCGACTTTGGACTGCATCTCTGTGACCAGCTTCTTCAGCTCCTCCTGTCCGGGCGTGCCGGACTTGGCGGACGTATTGGCAGAGTCTGTCTGATCCGTCTGGGTGACCGGTGTCGCGGCGGGCAGTGCCGTTGCCGGCACGCGCACACCTGCGAGCGGCGCAGTCAGGCTGCCAGCCAGGGACGTGCTCGCGGACGAAACGATGGTAGACACCTTGTTCCCCTAATCCGTCAATCGTCAGGCAGTCACGTTCAGATTGTTGCCAATCTGCTGCCCCAAGGTGTTGACCACTGGCGTGGGGGTGCCAGCTGCGGCAGCGCCACTTGTGTCATCGGTATCGCCGTCATTTTTGACATCCTTGCCGCCGGAGGTGGCTTCTGCAGCCTCCACGGGAGCAGGCTTTACCGGGGGTTGTACGGAGGAATTGGAACCAACAGAACTGATAGCCATGGCAAACCTTTCTTGAAATCCGAGCGAAAAGCGCTCTCACCCAAGGAGGTTATCGGCAGCCGGTTCCTGAACTGTAGGGTTTTTTGCGCGTAATTTATGCAACCTGGCTGATGGTCTTGCGAAAGCGGGCCAGGGAAGCGCTGAACAGCACCGCTCCGATGGCGGCAATCGCCAGCAGTGAGGTCCAGACCGTGTCCAGCCCGGCACCGCGGTACAGAATGGCCTGGGCGGCTGACACAAAGTGGGTGGTTGGGGCAAACAACATGATGTCGCGCACCAGGGCTGGCATGCTTTCCCGGGGCGTCATGCCGCCCGAGAGCAGTTGCAGCGGCAACAGCACCAGCACCAGCAGCATGCCGAATTGCGGCATGGAGCGCGCCACCGTGGCCAGGAAGATGCCCATGGAGGTGGTGGCAAACAGGTGCATGGCCACCACCAGCATGAAGAGGGCAATCGAACCCTGTACCGGAACGTGCAGCGTGCCCTGCACGACGAAGACCAGGGCAATCAGCGCGGCACACCACACCACCAGGCCCATGGACCAGACTTTGGCCATCATGATCTCCAGCGGTCGCAGCGGCATCACCAGCAAGTGCTCGATGGTGCCGTGCTCGCGTTCACGGATCAGGGCCGCACCGGTCAGGATGATGGAGAGCATGGTGACGTTGTTGATGATCTCCATCAAGGAGCCAAACCAGGCCTGCTCCAGGTTGGGGTTGAAGCGGGTGTGCAGGTTCAGGTCCACCGGCAGCGTGCGTGCCACCCGGTAGCGGCGCGCGAACTCGTCCACCTCGTCGCTCACCATCTGCTGGATATAGGCATTGCCGGTGAAGGCCTGGCTCATGCGGGTGGCATCCACATTGAGCTGGATGCGCGGCGAGCGCCCGGCCAGCACGTCCGCCTGAAAGCCCGAGGGGATGTCCAGCACAAAGGTGTAGTCACCGCTGTCCATGCCGGCGTCCATCTCCTTCAGGTTCAGCAGGCGCGGCGTATTGAAGTGGGGTGGGTAGAAGGCCGACACGATGCGCGCCGACAACGGCGAGCCGTCTTCGTCCACGATGGCAATGGACGCCTTGTGCATCGACTCGGGCATGGCCGTTGCCGCCACATAGATCGACACCGTGAAGGTGTAGGCGATCAGCACCAGCATCATGGGGTCGCGCACCAGGCTCCACAGCTCCTTGACGCCCAGGCGGTAGATGTTGCTCAGCCGGCTCATGGGCTACTTCTCCTGTTTCTTCAGCAGCGCGATGGCAAGCCCCAGGACCACCGGTATGGCGGCTGCCAGCGGCCAGAACGCGCTGCCCAGAGACGTCATGTCCAGCGCCTTGCTGAAGACGCCGCGGCTGATGGTGAGGAAGTGGGTGGCCGGGTAGATGGCTCCGATGAAGGCCCCCGTGCCTTCCAGTGAAGACACCGGGTTGAGCAGACCTGCAAACTGCACGCAGGGAATCAGCGTTCCGATCATGGTCACAAACATGGCCGCGATCTGGCTCTTGGTAAAGGTCGAGGCCAGCAGCCCAAAGCCGGTGGCACTGACTACAAACAGCAGCGCCGCCAGCGTGAGCGTGAGCAAGTCCCCTTTGACCGGCACACCAAACACGGTGGCCGCCAGAAAGGTCATCAGTGCAAAGTTGAACATGGCCAGCACGATGTAGGGCAGCTGCTTGCCCAGCAGGAATTCGGCGCGGGTGACCGGCGTCACATACAGGTTGATAATGGAGCCCAGCTCCTTCTCGCGCACCACCGACAGCGCCGTCAGCATGGCCGGGATCATCATCAGCAGCATGGGGATCACCGCTGGCACCATGGCGGGCAGGCTCTTCACATCGGGGTTGTAGCGGTAGCGTGTTTCCACCTGGCTGGCCGTGTCCATATGGATGCCAAAGCGCAGCGCAGCCTGTTCTGCAATCCAGCCGATGTGCATGGCCTGCACGTAGCCGCGTATGGTTTCCGCGCGTGTGGGCATGGCGCCGTCCACCCAGGCGGCCACGCTCACGGGCTTGCCGCGCTCCAGGTCGCGCGCAAAGCCGGGCGGTATTTCGATGGCCAGCGAGAGTTCACCACTGCGCATGCGCTGGTCCATGTCCTGGTCGCTGGTGATGGGCGCGTGCTCAATGAAGTAACGCGAGCCCGACAGGTTGAGCGCGTAGTTCTGGCTCAGCACGGTCTGGTCGCGGTCCAGCACCGCGTAGCTCAGGTCCTCCACATCCAGGCTGATGCCGTAGCCAATGATGAACATCAGGATGGCCGTGCCCAGCAGCGCCAGCGTGGCACGTACCGGGTCGCGCTGCAGTTCCAGCGCCTCGCGCATCGAATAGCTCCAGGCCCGGCCCAGACTGAATCCGCCGCGGCGCTTGGCCGGTGTGGCGGCCGGGTTTGCCGCAGTGGGTGTGCTGGCGGCTGCGCCGGTGGGTACGGCTTCTGCATCCACGCCACCGGCTTCGCGCAAATGGCTGATAAAAGCTTCCTCCAAGGTGGCCGTGCCGCGCTGCTGCACGATGGCCTTGGGCGTGTCGCTCACCAGCACGCGCCCGGCATGCATGAGCGAGATGCGGTCACAGCGCTCGGCCTCGTTCATGAAGTGGGTGGAGATGAAGATGGTCACGCCGTCCTTGCGCGCCAGGTCGATCATCAGCTGCCAGAACATGTCGCGCGCCACCGGGTCCACGCCCGAGGTGGGCTCGTCCAGTATCAGCAGCTCGGGCTTGTGCACCGTGGCCACGGCCAGTGACAGGCGCTGGCGCATGCCCAGCGGCATGCTCTCGGGCAGGCTGTCCACCACGTCATGCAGGCCAAAGCGCTCCACCATCTGCTGCACCCGCTGGGCCACCTCGGCTTCGGGCACATTGAACAGGCGCGCATGCAGCACCAGGTTTTGCTGCACGGTGAGCTCGCTGTAGAGCGAGAAGCCTTGCGACATATAGCCCACGCGCTGGCGTATGGCCAGGTCCTGCGGGTCTATCGGCTGGCCGAACAACTGCGCCTGGCCTTCGGTAGGCACCAGCAGACCGGTGAGCATCTTCATGGTGGTGGACTTGCCGCACCCGTTGGAGCCCAGAAAGCCGAATATCTCGCCACGCCGAATGCGGAAGTCCACATGGACCACCGCCACAAAGTCACCAAAGCGCATGGTCAGGCCCTTGGCCTCGATGGCGATTTCGGCATTGGCAGCACTGTCCAGCGGCGGCACCGTCACCGCCTGGTGGCCGCGCCTGCGCTCTTCGGGCAGCAGGGCGATGAAGGCCTCTTCCAGCGTATGGCTGCCGGTGCGCTCGCGCAGCTCGGCGGCGGTGCCGGTGGCCAGCACACGGCCAGCGTCCATGGCTACCAGCCAATCAAAGCGCTCAGCCTCTTCCATGTAGGCAGTGGCCACGATCACGCTCATGCGTGGCAGCTCGGCGCGTATGCGGTCTATCAGGTCCCAGAACTGGCTGCGCGACAGCGGGTCCACACCGGTGGTGGGCTCGTCCAGGATCAGCAGGTCCGGGTCGTGGATGAGGGCGCAGCACAGGCCCAGCTTCTGCTTCATGCCGCCCGAGAGCTTGCCCGCCGGGCGCGACAGGAAGGGCGCAAGCCCGGTGCTGCCGGTCAGGGTGTCGATGCGGCGGCGGCGCTCGGCCGGGCTTTGGCCAAACAGGCGGCCGAAGAATTGCAGGTTCTCTTCCACCGAAAGCGTGGGGTACAGGTTCTTGCCCAGGCCTTGGGGCATGTAGGCAATGTGTGGGCACACGGCGTCGCGGTTGGCCGAGCTGCTCATGTCCACGCCCAGCGATTCAACGCGCCCTTGCTGGATGGCGCGCGCACCCGCCAGCAGCGACAGCAGGCTGGACTTGCCCACGCCGTCCGGGCCGATCAGGCCCACGCGGCAGCCTGCGGGCAGGTCCAGCGTGGTGTCCGCCAGCGCCTGGGTGTTGCCCAGCTTCAGGCTGACCTTGCTCAGGCGGGCGCAGGCGCCAGCCGGAATCGTTGCAGTCACTGAGGCACCTTCACCGCCAGCTCAGTGGGCCAAGCGGCCTGCGGGTCGAGCTTGAGCCAGGCCACGCCGGGCAGGCCGGTCTTGACCTGGGTGAGGTACTTGCGCAGCAGCTCGCGGTCTATCTGCGCCTTGACCTTGAACATCAGCTTCTGGCGTTCGCTGGCGGTCTCCACCGTCTTGGGCGTGAACTGCGCGGTGGATGCCACATACGACACCTTGGCTGGTATCACGTACTGCGGCGCGGCGTCCAGCACCACGTGCACCTCGCTGCCCATGGCCAGCTTGCCGGCCACGGTTTCGGGCACAAAGAAGTCCATGCTCACATCCGACAGGTCCACCAGATTGAGCACCTTGCCGCCGCCGCCCAGCACTTCACCCGGCTGGGCCACGCGGTACTGCACACGGCCACTGCGCGGCGCCTTGAGCGTGCCGTCGTCAATCTCCACCTGGATGCGCGCCACGGTGGCGTCGCCCGCCAGGGCGACGGCGCGGGCACTGGCCACTTGGGCACGGGCTGCGGCAATGGCGCTGATGGCAGCAGCCTCCTGTGCGCGCGCTGCCGCCGTGGCGGCACTGGCGCTGCGCACGCGGGCGCGGTCATCGTCCAGCTCCTGTTGCGAGGCGGCGCCGTCGCGGCTGAGGTCGTCTGAGCGGGCCAGGCGCCGTTGGGCGGAATCCAGCTCGGCCTCACGCGCGCTCACCACCGCATGGGCGGCAGCGGCATCGCTCTCGCGCACGGCCACCTGCGCCTCGGCGCTGGCTATGGCGGTTTCGGCCTGGCGCTGGTGGGCGCGGGCTTCATCGCGCTGGGCTTCCAGGCTCTGGATCTGCATGTGGGCCAGGGTCTGGCCTTCGGTGACCAGGTCTCCTTCGCCCACCAGGATATCGACCACGCGCCCTGGCGACTTGGTGGCGATGTCGATTTCGGTGGCTTCGATGCGGCCGTTGCCGCTGGCAAAGCCCGGGCCGGGGCCGGTGTTGCGCCAATGGGTCCAGCCATAGCCCGCGATGGCAACGCCGACGGCCAGGGCCAATGCAATGGGGATGAGGTATTTGGGTTTGTTCATGGTGCTATCTGATCCATGGGACTGTGCGCATCAGGGCTGAGCGTCGCTGCTCTGCGCTTGCGAAAGGGGAGAGGTGTTGGCCGCCAGCGAGCCGCCGCCCAGTGCCGCATACAGCGTCACCCGGCTGGCCAGCACGGCGCGGCGCACCTGCACCAGCTGCTGGGTTGCAGCAAGCAGGTCGCGCTGGGCATCCAGCACTTCCAGAAAGGCGGCAGAGCCGGCCTCAAAGCGACGCTCGGACAGGCGTGCCCGCTCGGACTGCGCCCGCACGGCGGCTTCGGCAATGCCTTGCTGCACTTCCAGCCAATGGCCGTCGCTCAGCGCGTCGTTCACTTCGCGGAAGGCGGTCTGTATGCTCTTTTCATACTGGGCCACGGCCTCATTGCGGCGGGCCTCCTGCAGGTCCAGGTTGTTCTGACGGCGCCCGCCATCAAAGATCGGCAGGTTGATGCTGGGCGAGAACAGCCAGGCCCGGCTGTCGCTCTGGAAGAGTTTGTCCAGGTCTTCGCTGGTATTGCCCAGCACCGTGGTCAGCGTGATGCTGGGGAAGAAGGCCGCACGTGCCGCACCCACCTGCGCATGGGCAGCGCGCAGCTGGTGCTCGGCTGCCACGATGTCCGGGCGCGCCTGCAACAGCTCCGACGGTAAGCCGCTGCGCAGCCGTGCAATCGGGGGCTGGCTGCTCAGGGCGTTGGAGCGCTCGGGCAAGTCCAGCGATGTGCCCACCAGCAGCGTCAAGGTCTGTACCAGCGTGGCGCGCGCCTGCTGCAACTGCGCCACCAGGCTTTGCGCCTGCGTCAGCAGCGTCTGCACCTGCGTGAGCTGCAAGCGCGAGCTGGAGCCCACCTCCACCCGCCTGGTGAAGATGCGCGTGCTCTCCACACGGCTGGCCTCTGTCTGGCGCGCCAGGGCCAGGCGCTCATCCAGTTCACACAGCGCAAGGTAAGCCTGCGCCACCGCAGTCGTCAGGCTCAGCGTGGCTGCGCGGCGCGACTCTTCGCCCGCCTGCGCCGTCTCAAACGCCGCATCCTGCAACTGGCCCAGCCGGTTCCAGAGGTCAATCTCCCAGCTCACAAACCCCAGGCCCACGTTGTAGCCCGTGCCCTGTATGGGCGCGCCCAGGGGGTTGATGTTGGCCGGCAGATGCGCCCGCGAGGCTCCCAGCTGGCCAGACACCGAGGGCAGCGTAGCCGCATGCTGCAAGCCCAGGGCGGCCTGCGCCTGCTGCACCCGCGCTGCGGCAATGCGCAGGTCGCGGTTGTTGGCCAGTGCCTGGTCAATCAGGCGCTGCAGGGCAGGGTCGGTAAAGAAATCACGCCAGGCCAACGCAGCGGCGCCGGGGCCATCCGCAGTGCGGCCTTCCGCATAGGCATTGGCAATGGGAGGCGTGGGAAGCTCCACCGTGGTGGGCTGGTGCGCGCAGGCGGCCAGCAGCAGCGAGACGGCCAGCGGCATGGCTGCTAGACGGCCACGTACTGAGCAGGGAGTGCCCGCTGAAGCGGGAACATGCGAAATCATAGGGGGCGCCATCTGAAGTTCGGGTCGATGGCTTCACTCTACGTGGGGGCGAGCAAGAAAGTATTGATCTAAGTCACGATGGGAGGCACTTTAACAACCGGTGGGTCAGTAAAGTGTTTTTGGAGTGGTTTGCTATCGGCTGCGCTTGAATCGAAGCGGAATTCGGTGGGCATAGACTCATTGCCATATAGCGGGAAAGTGTGAAAGCCTTGGTTGAGCGCTTGACCAGCCAACCAATCTGAGGGTGCTTTCATCGGCTTCACTGGATTGAACCAGTAAAGCACCCCTGGCTTGGGGCCTCACCTACGCGTCAAAGTACGGGAATCAAGTCCGCACCTATCAGCGATCTCATCCTGAAGAGTTGCGTCCAACGGACAGCTACGTGAGCATTGCGTATTTCTTTCGTCAGTCTATTGGCAGCAGCAAAGTTTTCCGTTCGCCAGCGAACATTGGCCGAGGCAAGTTCTTTAATTTCATGGATTCCCGGAGGGGCCAGTCCCCATTCCACCGGGTCCTGGACCAGGTCCCTTACCTTTACCCATGGCTGGAGGTAATTCAGGCAAGGTAAGGCCTTTTTCACGTGCACGCTCCTGCATGAGCTTGTGGTGCTCGAGTCGGTATGCTTCGCGTTCCTGCTTGGTCTTTAGACTGCGCATATGAATGCGGTATTCGTTGCGCTCGGCATTGGTCATCAATTGCGATCCGTAGATGGCGTACGTCGAGCTATCTTTGGCACGCATTTGCCCCGGTGTTTTGCTTTGAACATTGTCTTGTGCAAGTACGCTGCCTCCAGCAAATGCAAATGCTGCAATTGCCATGGCAATTGCAGAAATTCGTGGAAACTGAAATTTAATTGTTTTCATTTTGAAATCCTTTGGCAATCGGTTGGAATTTTGAAATGGCCACCGCGATCAAGTTGCGCAATCAATTCTTTCTTTGATGCACGCAATGACCCGCTTCGAATACTCCGCCCAAGTGAAATAGAACCCATTGATTCATCTCAATGCGTGCAAGTATTTATTTTCATGGGGTTGGCAATTGACATAGTCGGCTTGGGGCTTAA
>NZ_JBXAMW010000018.1:0-64559 GCF_058801025.1 Rhodoferax sp. GW822-FHT04A08 | reverse complement strand
CTTGCTGACGTCCACAACATGGGCATAGATTCCCTCCACAACCCCTTGAACGATGTGGGGCGTATAAGTTGCCAAGCTGAATCGCACGTTGCCGTCGGGGAGCGTAATTTCACGCTCGAACACTTGCTTTTCACCCGCCATGGCCTTCAGGATGTACGGCAGATTTTTGGCATACAGAGGGCCCAACAGATCCCTCATTGAAATCCCCGCCATCTGATCCACGGATCTGCCAAACCAGTCGTAATAGGCACGGTTTGCGAATTGGCATCTCTGATCCCGATCCCAAAAAGCGATCATTGCATCTATGTGGTCCAGTGCAACAAGCGCCAATTCAGCACGTTTGTCAGGGTGCTCACTTGCTTGCTGCTTCATGCGAATCTCCTTATGAATATGCATTCATATGGGATAAGGTTACATTTTTAAATCTATCAAGTATTGATATTGGTCATATCTAAGGCAACCAATGTGGAGATAAATCAGGTTCACTCCCTTGCCTATCCACAGGTCTCTGGTTCAGGCCGCGGATCGAGGAGCCGGAAGAACCCATGAAATACGCGAAAGCCTGCTACATAATCGGTAGCAGGCTCTTTTGTTTGAGCAACTGTCAGGCCTGTTCGCCTAGACCTTGAATGTCCCGACCTCGTTTAAGAGGATCCGCCAACGCATTGCGCGTTGCCCGTGGTGTTTTGAGACACGGAAGCACTCTGTGCCGAAATGTCCGCTGTGTCCTGCCGTGACAGGTGTTCCAAGCCGCGAACCAAGGACGAAGCGCTTGGACTCTCGACAAATACGCACTGTTTGCCGGTGCGTTTGCAGAAGTCCTTGACCTTCCAATAGGCGTTGTGGCTGATGCAGCCCGTCTGGCAAATCACCAGGTCGGCAGCCTCCAGACTGGCATCCAGAACGTTTTGGCTTTGCTCCAAGCCGCCGTCGTGGTGGGTGAACCTGCCACCGACGCGCTCTATTGCCTGGCGATAGTTGGCAATGCTGCCGCTTCGTCCCCCCACACACAACACGGTCTTCTGATTCAATCGCAACGGTGCCGCAGATCGGTACGGTCTTGCGGTATCTGCTGTATGCGTGCCTTGCGCGTTCATGGATTCGGTGCACAGCGCTTCCAGCAGTCTTGCAGCGGATCTCAGCTTGGATTGCAACTCGACGTTATGTGCTTCGAGCTGGGAATGCCGCGCCGTCAGCAACTCGAACTTCCTCAGCAAACGCGGGGTGGCCTGCACATCCTGCATGCGGCCCCCACACTCTGCTAACTGAGCGAGGCGGCTGTCCTTGGCAGCAATCTCTGCCTGGAGTTGCAAGACCTGTGCGGTCAGCGCCTTCACCTCGCCGCACTTCTCTGCGAGCATCCGTGTGCATCGATCTTGCACCTTGGACAACTCCCGCGTGAGCACTGCGTTTTCATCCATCAGCGCATGGAACCTGGCCATGTCCACACGCACCGATGCCCCCGCCTGATGCTGCGACATGTGCATGTCGCGACACAGTGCGTCCTGTAGCGCGCCATCGCACCGCGGGTGTGTCAGCGCCGCCCAATAGGCACCCGCCACATCGCCGTGGCGCATGGCAGCGGCCCACAGGTCTGCAACTTCCTTGGCCGTTTTCGCCGCGCGGTAGGCCTTGATCTGCAGCGCATATCGCCTTTCCAGATCGACTTGCATGAGCTCGGACAGCACGTTGCGACGCGCGCACTGGGCCACCGCGCCCACGTGCACCTGGTAGTCGTCGAACAGGGTCTTTTCCCCGGCGGCCTTGTTCACCAGATGGCGCAATGCGTCCAGCGGGAAGCACACACCCACCACCGTGCAATGGCACTGGTGCTCCAGGTCCCAAAGCCGTCTGCGCCTGGAACCTGTTGATGAGGGCTGCAAAGGTGCGGACGTAGGCGCTACGCACGCCAAATTGGGTTTGCTCAACATAGTGCTTCCTAAAACTGGTTCAGGCACTGGCTGGCAACGGCTGGCTTGTGCAGTCTGGTGATATTCACCCGATAGAGCGGACACCTTTGATGCAACAACGCTTGTCCGTTTACCCATTCTAGTTGCGAACCATTCTCATTGGCAACAGGTCAACCACAATAAGTTCCGTGGCATTCGGCGGTCATAAAAGAGCTACTTTCGGACTATGCGATGGATGTCCTGTAGCACACCGCCGTAACGTTCAGGGCGCACATTCCCCAACTGAGGTTCGATCAAACGACTTCACACCTTCATCCATAAATCAACACCTGGGGAATAGACCATGACCAAATCTGCGTTTCAACTGAAAGTACTCGCCGGCCTCTTGCTGGTCATCGCCGGCAGTGCATCCGCCGCCACCTACACCAACGTTCCAGGCGGCGCGACCACTGGCTTGCCCTTCGCCTACTTTGGCAACGCAGCCAACCCAAGCGGCGACTCACCCAAGGTTGGCGAAGTGTTCTCCCTCACTTCGGCCGAAACACTCTCCTCCTTCAGCTTCTACGCGCTTGGCAATGTTGCAGCATCCCTGCAACTGAACGTGGCGCAATGGAACCCCACCACCATTGCGGCCGGAACACCCCTGCTGACCACCAGCAGTTCTGCAGTCGAGACCTTCAATTCGACCGGCGGCTACACCACCATTTCTTTCGACAACCTGGGCCTGAACCTGAATTCCGGCACCAGCTACATCGCCTACCTGACCAGCAGCGATCCCAGCGTGACGGGCATTCAACTGTCGCGCATCGCCAAGACAGCAGACACCACCGGCTTCGGCACTGCGGAGGCCCACTACAGCACCGTCAGCAACAGCTGGGTGCTCGGTCCGAACAACGGTTTCCTGAACCTGCAATACACGGCCATCACAACCGCCGTGCCCGAGCCCGAGTCCTACGCCCTGTTGCTCGCCGGCATGGGCCTGATCGGTGCCGTGGTCAAGCGCCGCAAGGCCAAGCAAGCGTAATCATGTGCTGAACAAAAAAACGGGAGCTCAGGCTCCCGTTTTTTGTTGGTGTGGGGCTAACGCATTCAGTGCACCTGCACCTCGCCCAGCAGTTTCTCCACCTGCTTGGCATCCTGAGCACCGGGCACGCGTCTGCCATCGGCCAGAAACAAGGTGGGTGTTCCTTCCACACGGTAGCGCTGGCCAAACTCCAGATTGCGGTCCAGGGCCGTGGTGTCGCAAGGCATGATGCCGCCGGTGGTGGCAACCTGATTCAGGATCCAGTCCTTCCAGGCGGCGCCACGGTCCTTGGCACACCAGATCTTCTTGGACTTTTCCTTGGAATCGGGCCCAAGTATGGGATACAGATAAACCTGCACGGTGACGTTGTCCACCTCCTGGAAGTCCTTTTCGAAGCGCTTGCAAAAGCCGCAGTTGGGGTCTTCAAACACGGCGATCTTGCGCTGACCGTTGCCACGCACAATGGTGAAAAAGTCCTTCTTGGGCAGGTCCTCAAACTTGATGGCCATGAGCTTGTCCATCTTCTCTTTGGTGAGGTCGCGCAGGTTCTGGGTATTGAGCAAGCTTCCCTTGATGATGTAGTTGGCCTGGGCATCTGTGTAGTAGAGGTCAGTACCGTTGACGCGCACCTCGTACATGCCGGGCATGGGCAGCTTGGTCACTTCATCAATGGACTTGAACTCGGGCAATCGCTTGGCCAGGTTCTTGCGGATGACCGCCTCCTGCGCGCACAGGCTCACGCTCAGCGTGGCCAGCATAAGAGACAGGCCCAAAGGCCGCAGACGAGACAGTTTGCTTTTCATGGCGAATCCTTACGGTGTGGCTTATTGGGCCCGCTCTGCGGGCAGCAGGCGCTCGGCATCGAGCTTGTCGCGGTATTCCTCCATCAGCGACTCGAAGGCCACACGCTTGGCGCCACTGAGCTGCTGAGGCAATTGCGTCACATCCACTTGCGCGGGCTCGGCGCATTGCGCCACCAGCTTGCGGCCCAGGCCGTACAGCTCGGTGTTGCGCTTCTCGCAGGCGTTGACTTGGCGGGTGCGGCTGGTGAGTGCGCCCTCCGACACTTTCAACTGGGCACTGGTCTGTGCCAGTTCCTTGTCGAGCGTCGCTGCGCGCTCTTGCGAGGCTTTCAGTTGTCGCTCGAGTTCAGCCTTGGCAGACAGCACAGCCTTGTTCTCCTCCAGTGCAGCATCGAGAGCTATCTGCAACTGCTTGTTCTTCTGGCCATCGGCATTGGCGCGCGCCTGCTCGCTCTTGACGCGCAGCTCCAGTGCCGCCTTTTCTTCGTCGGTCACGCGCAGTTTTTCCTGCAGCGCGGTCTGCGCCTGCTGCACGGTTTGCAGTTGCGTCTGGACGCGGCGCAATGCCTCGCGCTCACGGGCACCGGGTTTTTCTTCGGCATGCAATGCGCTGCCGGCAAACAGGCATGCCAGCGAAACCAATGCAATCCATGGGTATTTCATCAAAACTCTCCCAGCGTATAGCTGCTGCTGGCAGGCAGTGCCAGCTTCTTCACATCCGGCTTGGCGCCTGCTGCCAACAACAGTTGCACCATGTCATCGCGCTTGTAGAACTCTGCCCAATACAACGGCGTGAGTCCGTCCCGATCCGACGTGCTAGGACTGGCGCCATGGCGCAGCAGCAAGGCCAGCATGGCCGGATAGTTTTCATTGATAGCCACCATGCACAGGCTGTCACCCTGGCGGCTTCGCGCTTGCAGGCTAGCTCCGGCCTCCAGCAGCGCAGCGGCTGCGTCCACACGGTTGAGGCGCACCGCCTGCATCAAGGGGGACTCACCCGTGTCGGTATTGCCATCCACCTGTGCGCCCTTGCTGATGAGCAACTTGACCACTTCGGCGTGCCCCCCCAGCGCCGCTGCAGCCAGAGGCGACATGGCACCGCCGCGCCCGTCGGCCACGGCACCGGCGCGCAACAAATGCCGCACCACATCGCCCTGGCCCTGCTGTGCTGCCAATTGCACCTGTGTGCTGCCCCACTCAGTCACGGCGTTGACGTGCGCTCCCGCATTCAACGCGGCCTTGGTTGCTGCCAGATCACCATTGCTGGCGGCCTTCATTAGCACGCCATTGGCTGAAACAGTGGAAGCCGGCGGCCAATCCTGACCGCTGGCGACCAGTTGCTTGTATTCCGCGTCCGGTGTGCGAAAGCGCACCATGTCTTCGGGCGTCTGCACCCCGGCTTCCAGGCGCTGGCGCAGGGCCAGTTGCTCGGGCGCCATGGCGCAGCCGGAGATCTGCACCAACAGGCACAGCCCCAGGCCAAACGTAACCAGCAGTGAACTGCTATGTGCGTCAGAACTTGGCATTGAAATAAACCTGAAGAACGTTGACTGCCAGCGGCGGGCCGGAGACTTCATTGCTGGAGAGCCAGCGTGCAGATATCCAGTTGTTGCGGCCCAGCGCGTACTGCATGCCCAGCACATAGCCCTTGTTGTTGGTGCCGCCCAGGTGGAAGTCGTTGTCGGTCATGGAGTCCAGCACGGCATCGGCTTCCAGGTAGCGGTAGGCCAGCGAGGCTTGCCAGTCACCGCGCAGCAGCATGGACGGCATACCCACAGCAAACTTGAGCATGTAACCGGTGGTCTGACGTGCCACATCCAGTCCGGTGCGTTGCAGGATCTTCTCGTGGTCATAACCTATGTTCTCCACATAGTCCAGGGTAGAGATCAGGTGCACCGGGTCGTTCAGGCTTACGTCCAGCATGGCCGTCAGGTTGACGAGCTGGTAGTCCGAGGCCAATGCGTAAAGCGATGTCGCACCGCCATCGTTGGCAATATCAAACAGGGTGTTGCCCTTTTGCCGGAAGCCCGGGGCCGTGTTGTTGGTGGTGGTGAGGTTATAGCTATTTCGTTCACCGCTGACGTGCTGGAAGTCGTAATAGCCCAGGCCGATCTTGGCGCGCTTGTTGTTGTCTGGAATCCACTCCACCCCACCTTGTAATCCGACCAGCCATTTGGATTTGGCCTGGTTGGATGTGGAGGTTTCAATATCCTGCAACGCAAACAAGCCGGTGCCCACAAAGGGGCGCCAGACTTGGTCGGTCTTGGCCGCCGGATCCATCTGCACCTGGATGCCATCCAGCGTCAGGTTCTCGTTCCAGACCAGGTCGGTTCCAAACCAAGGCGTGGGCATGCGTCCGGCCGTCACGTTCAGCCAGGGCAATCCCTCGTCGTCGTGGTAACGCATGAAGGCGCGGTCCAGCGCAAAGCTGCTCTTGGCACCGGATGCGCCCAGAGTCTGGCTGGTCGACAGCGCGTCGGCGGCGGAGCCGGTGGTCAGGCGCAAGGCGGCGGACAGGTCTTGTGTGATCTTGGCATTGATGCCCAGCCGTGCGCGCATACGCAAGCGGTTGCGCTCATCGGTCATCTCATTGATGTTCTGGCCGTTGGCTGCAAGATACGTGGCCGATGCACCGTTGCTGCTTCCGTAGGTGTCGCTCTGCAGACCCACACGTATATCGCCTTCCACCTTGATGCGGTCTACCCACTCGGGGATCGCGTTGGCATCGGCCCAGCGTTCGGCCTTGGCCTGGGCAATTACCTCTTCGCGCACCTGGTCGCTGATCTGCTTCTTCACAATTTCGGGCACATAGGGCACGCGGATCGGCGCCTTTTCTGTCTTGGCCGTAGCAACCTCCGGCGCAGCACCCTTCTGCTCCGCCTGGCGCACCAGCTGGTCGGCCTTTTCCTGGGTCAGAAAGCCCTGCTGCACCAGCGCCTGGATCAGCCCCAGCGTGGTCTGGCGCAAAGCTTCCAGGCTTTGCGCCTCATCTGCATGGGCATGGCCCGCGGCGGCGAGTAGCAGCACTGCACACGCCACTGCCGAGGTCTTTGTTTTCATATTGGGGATAAACATCACAGCTATTTCTTTCTTTATTCATCGAGACGCAACGCGCAACCGGATCGGCTGCGGCATGTCGCTGGGTGTGTTTTCGCGCATGGCGGGCATGGCCCGCAATGCGGCCTTGATGGCTTCGTCCACTTCGGGCTTGTCACCGGCGCCCAGCAGCTCCACGCGGGTCACCACGCCCGTGCTGGAAATCCAGACATTCACGCTGCGCTGAAACTCTCCCGCAGTGCGCAATTTCTTGTCCCTTGCAATCACGTCCTGGATGCGCTCCTTCAGCAGCGCGCCATACCAGGCAAATTTGTTGCCCGTGCCGCCGCCCCCTCCTCCGATCAGGTCCGAGCCGCCCTTCTTGCCCACTAGCCCGAAGCCGTCGCCAGCTCCAGTCCCTGCCGCGTCCACCGCAAGGTCTGGGCCCGGCGGCGGCGCCTCGGCCTTGGTGGGCGGAGCATCCGGCTTGGGGATGTCCATCTTTTCCTTGATCTCTTCTTTGGGCGGCGGTGGCGGCGTCTTGGGTGGCGGTGGCGGTGGTGGCGGCTTCATCAGGGCGATTTCCTGAATCACCTTCTTCTTGCGCGGCTCTTCGCCACCTGCCATCAACTTGACCAGCCAGGCCACCAGCAAACCCAGCGCCACGACAACCGCAAGCGCCAGCAACGGCAGGCGATAGCGCTGCCATGAACTCTTCTTCGCACTCACTTGACCAACCGCTGCGTCACCAAGCCGACCTGGTTCAGGTCCAGCCGCCCCAGCATGTCCAGGACCTCCATCACCTTGGCGTACTGCACCGCCGAGTCACCCTTGAGCACCACGGGAAAATCCGGCGTGGCGCCCTTGAGCGCCACCAGCCGCTGCTCCAAGTCCTGGATGGTGGCCATGGGATAGGCGTCCAGATACAGGCTGCCATCCTGCGTGATGGTGATGGCCTTGGTAGCCGGCTTGGCCAGACTGGGCGTGTTGCTGGCCTTGGGCAGATTCACCTTGATGCCCTGCACAGAGGCTGTGGTCATTAATATAAATATCACCAGCAGCACATACGACAGATCCAACATCGGTGTGATGTTGATGTCGTCATAGACTGCACCGTCTTCTTGCGCCTTGGACATGATCAGCCTCCGTAGTTTTCCGCCATCTTGGTGACGAACTCATCCACGAACACCGTCATGTCGGCACCCACACCCTTGATGCGCGTTTGCAGATAGTTGTAGCCAAACAGCGCGGGAATAGCCACCCCCAAACCCGCCACGGTAGCCACCAGAGCAGCGGCGATACCGGGGGCAATCGCGTTCACATTGACGTCACCTGCGGCAGCAATGGCGGCAAAGGTAATCATCACGCCCACCACCGTGCCCAGCAAGCCCAGGAACGGTCCACCGGAAATGGCAATCGTCAACAGCACCATGCCCTTGTCCAGCCCGTGGCGCTCGCGCGTGAGCTGTGCATCCAACGTGGCGCGCACCGCATTAATGGACTGCGACGAAACAACCGGGAAGTCGTGGTGCTCATCATTCACCTTGGGGAAACGCGACATGAGCTCCATCACACCCACCTTGTAGATGCGGTGCAGTGAAGAAGCAGAAAAGTCATCCGTACGCACGCACAGACTGTCCAGCGTGCCCGCATGGGCCTTGGCATCCTGGCCCAACTCCAGCAGCTTGCGGGTCACATTGCCAAACTCTTCGTTGAAGTGCCGATTCGTGCGCTCCATGCGATTGAGCAGCACCAGCTTTTTGCCCATCACCCACAGGGCAATGAAAAACATCAGTACACAGATGCCAACCACCACCCATCCGTCCACCGTCAGGTTCTGCAGCGTGGCCTTGAAGTAGTTGGGGCCTTCACTGGTGTCGGTGGTTTGCTCTTCTCCTTGCGACAGCAGCTTGCCTTGCTCGGCCTGTGACTGCACCTGAGCCGACAGCCAAGCCTCGTTGCGCGCCACACCCGATACCTGGATTTCGTCTACCTGTGCCACCAGGGTGCTGCCTACACGCAACGCATCGGTGGCTACGAGCAAACCAGCCGCATTGGCCACAGCCTTGCCATCCACAAACAACACGGCCTGTGCGCCACCGCTCACCGCCACATGGTGCCAGGTGTTCAGGCTCAGTGCCTCTGCGGCCTTGGAGGTCACCGTACCCATTTTCAAAACCGGCACGCCACCGAGCAACGACACGCTGACGTTGCCAAAGGAAAATACTTCTCCATCACTGCGCTCTGGGTTGACCCAGGCCGACACGGTGATTTCCTTGGTCTGTTGCAGCGTAGGGTTTTTCACGACCACACCACCGTCACCGTTGAGGTGTGCAGAGCCTGCGATCAGACCGGACGGAACTACGGTCGCATGTGACTCGGTGGCATGCAGAGCCTTGCCACTGGCATCCTGGGGCAGACCTTGAGGTTCACCCAGGTGGTACACCGCGAGCTGCTGCGCATCAAACACCGGCGCAGGCGCCGCTGCTGCCGCCTTGGTATTGCCGTAATACATCCAGATGTGTTGCGTGGAGTTGCCCGTCTGCAGCTTGGGCACTTGCACCCAGACAAAGGCCAGGTTGTTGACACTGTCAAAGCGCTCTATCTGAAATGGCAACAGCGTCTTGTCGTCTTCTGCCAGAAAGCGCAAATCGCTGCCATCCTCTTTGCCCGCCAGAAAGTCAAAGTTGGCACTGGACAAACGCACCAGCACTGGCACTTGCGACACATCACTCGTGATGCCGGCGGCCTTGGTATCCAAAGTTATTTTTTTTCTGCCGGTCCAGTCCTTTTCCCACCAGGCGTGAGCAGACAGGGGCATGACTAAAAATAGGGCGACGATGGCTAGAAAACGTTTCATGGAAGTTGGATATAAATAGTCAAAAAGAACGCGGTTCGCCCTGAGCGGCAATCCTATGAATAGCGTATGTAACGCGTATGACATGGCACTGTTGTTCATGTCACTCACCAAAGCCCAGCACGTCCACGCGCACGACGGGTGGCCGTAAGGAAGTGGCCAGTGCCTGGGCCGAGCGCGCTGAATCCGCAGCGCTCTGGCTGGCCGCGGCAATCGTCTTGCTGGCGTCGTCACTCATGGAGCTGGCACCGGATGCGGCAGCGGTCACAGCGCTCATGTCGGCTACCGGCACGCCCACCGATTTGCCGCTCACCGTGACGTTGTCGGCGCCCTTGAAGTCCAGTGCGGCCACGTTCAGGTTGCCGGCGCGAATACCGGCGTCGCCTGCATTGACCGTGCCTTTGGGAGCAACCAGATCCACATCGCCCGCAGTGACGCCTGCAGTGGCCAACGCGCCGATACCGCTACCGGTGGCAGCGCCTTGCAGCACCAGGCTGGTGGTTCCGGTTTCATAGTTGGTCACCAGCAGCGGCGGCGGAACGGCGCTGGCGGTCTTCTTTCCCTTGCCGGCGTCAATACCGCCTTCGCTGGACCACAACATCACGTCGCCACCACCCAGCGTCAAGATGCGCGACTGGTTGACGATGATGTCACTGCGCGCAAAGCCTTTGATATTGCCCGTGCCCGCAACCACCATGCCCAGCACATTGCTCAAGGGCGACTTGGAGCTTCCAACCAATGCCTCGGGCGTGTTGGCCAGACCCACCACCACTTTGCCGCCTGGCACCATCAACTCGATATCACCGCCGCTCTCCGACTTCACCCGGCTGGCAAACAGATTCACATTGCCCTTGTAGTTTGCAAAAGTACCGTCGTTGGATTTGGTGGATATGCCCGGAAACAGCAACTCCAGCGCCGCATAGCCGCGCGCGTAGTCACCTTTGAACGCGCTGGATTTGTCGTTGTAGTCACGCCCGGTGGTGCGCAACGCGGTGTACACCATGTCGCGCATTTTTTGCCGCTGCGTTTCGGTGTTCTGGCTGGCAATGGCCGCCACAGCTGTGCGCGCCTGTGCGGCGTTCATGCTGTCGTCGCCCGCCAGCCAACGGGCCTCCCATAATGTGGCGTCGTCCGTAGATCCCGCCTCCAACTTGGCCAGCAAGCGCTGAACCGCAGTCACATAGTCGATGCCTTGCGCACCCACACCTGCTGCGAGCTGCAGGTCTGCACCCTGGCTTGGCAGATTCACGTTCTCCTGGTTGCCCAGGCTACGGATGCCACCGGATGTGCCAAGGTCCAGGTTGCGGCCGGCGGACACCTCCAGCCTGCCGGAGCCTGCTACCGTGATGCCGTCGTTCTCGGTGCGCTTGGTGGCCGCCGCGTAAGCAATATCGCGTCCGGCTTGTACCAAGCTGACGCTGTCAGTATTGGCGTTCTGTATCACGGCGTTGAAGTCCGTCACATCCTCACCGGCGCGCACCTGCACAGCTTTGGAAATGTCCAGTGTTGTGGACTTGCTGTCGTTTGTGGCCTGGGATACGCCCGACACATCTCCAGTCACCGCATAGATGTGCGCCGCTTCCGAGTCATTGGCATGCACGGGCGTACTTGCGTGTTTTTGTGCCGTCGTACTGGTCAGCACATTGGAGGGCAACGAGGGGTCAATCGGCGTGGCCGGAGCGGGGATCAATGCGGGGTCTCGGTCACTCACGGTCAACGAGCTATTCAAAGTCACACTGCCCTTGGCCAGCAAATCCAGCTGCCCCGTGGTGGACGGCATTAGCGTAGACACGCCACCGTTAGGTGTAACACCCACCTTTACATTGCCTTGCAAGGCCAGCATCTCCAGTCGAGAAGGCATGTAGTTGATCAATTCTCCGTAGCCTCCCTCGGAGGAAACCAAAATATTGGTGTAGGCATTTGTCAGGCTGGAAACGCCTTCACCACCAGTGGCTGTATGCAAAACAACGTCGCCAGACAGGCTGCTCAACGACACCTCGGAGGTGTCGCCGTATGTGGAAAATGCGGTGCGCCGTACGCTACCCGAGGAGTTCGCTTGTAAGTTACCCGTGGTATTCGATCCAACGGACTGCGGTAACAGTGTCGGGTTGACGACAGCCAGAATGTTGACATCCCCTTGCGCCTGCACCTTGGCAGAAGCATCACCCAGTGCAATGACCGGGTAGACAGCACCTGTTACAAGACTGTTGACGGCGCCCCCAATTTGCCCCCCCGCCTTGACCACCAACGAGCCGTTATCGGCGTAGAGCTCACCCCCCAATACACTGCCCCCAGCTTCCAGGCGCACATTGCCGCCCCCCGTCTTGAGTAACTTGCTTGCATCTACCGTAGCGGAGTTCGCCCGGCCTTGGGTGGCAGCACTGGCCCCCACGTTGATCAGGTCGGCACCGGCAGAGATCGACACATTGCCACCACCCAGCGTGGCAACGCCTTGCTTAAATAAGTCAAAGCGAACCCACCAAGCAGGGGTTGCGGGTACCAGGGTATTGCCCGTTACCGGAGCAATGTAGTAAGTATTGCCATCCGGACCTACGCGCCCTTCACGGAACAGCCACTCAGAATAGAGCTGATCGGAAGCCACCATGCGGACGTTGCCACCGGCTTTGAGGCTGACGTCGCCGCCGTTGCGGGTGAACTTGGCGTTCTGCGCAGATATCGGTGCGACAAAGTCAGACAAGGTGGCGGAATACTGCTGCCCGGCGGTATAGACCACAGACCCTGCGCTGCCCAACGTGATGTCGTTGGCCGATGCCAGCGCAATGCTGCCAGTCCCGGTGCGTATCATTTTGTCGGCCGCCAGCGTCAGGTTACCGGCCGTTGCACTGGTCGCCTTGGTGGTCATCACGTTGGCAGCAGCCGTGTCAGCACCTGCAACAAAACGATACGACCAGGAGTTCTTGCCGCTTCCGTCAGCGTTCAATGCCAGCGGCGAGGTTGGCACGCTTCCGGTTGGTGTTGTGTTGCGCGTGGCATTGACGAATCCGTCCGACACATTGGCATTGACGTTCAGATTGCGGCTGGCACGCAGCGTCAGTGCGCCCGGCTCCAGCGTACTGGTACGCAGCGTTGCAAAATTCAAATCGCTACTGATGCTCAGGTCGAGTGCCGACTGCACTTCCACGCCGGCCCGCACATGCAACAGAGACGGGTCCAGATGCGTGCTGAGCGCACTGGCAATGGCACCCGCATGGGCCGTGACACTGGCGTTGTCAAACACCATGTTGCCCAGGGTGAGTGTGCTGCCGTTGTTCCAGGCGGTGCTGGTCAGCGTACCGGTGATGTTGCTCACACCGGTATAGGTCTTGACGGCCTCCACTACCACGGAGCTGGCGCCGGTGATGCTGCCGTTCAAGGCTTCTACCTTGACACCCGTATCCACGCTGCCATCGGTACGCGCGGCACGCAGGTTCACCTGCCCACCCACGCCACCGGCGAGTGCGCTGACGTCCATGCTGCTGCCGGCTTCCGCGCGGATCTTGCCGCTGGTGGAGCCCAGCGCAACTTTCCCACCCGCCTTGCCGCTGGCGCTGGAGGTGGCGCTCAGGGAAGCGGTGGACGCCAGCGTCAGGTCCGAGCCCGCGTTCAACGAGATGCTGCCCTGCTCCGCTCCTGAGGCTACAACGGAACCTTTGACCGTTAGCCTGCCCGCATCCGCAGCAATGTCCACCGTCTTGGCACGCACTACGTCTGCCGTATCGACCGTGACATCTCCATTGCGTACACGCAGCTGGCGCTCGCCGACAAAGCCGCTGCCCAACGCGCCGTTGAAGCTGGAGAAACTCGCCAAGGTACCTACGTCGACCTGCACGCGCGCACCCTCACCACTTTCACCCTGTGCATTGGCGGCGTTGGTGCCACGCACATTGCCGCTAGCCAGTTGTACCGTGCTGGTATTGCTGCCCTTGGCGGATAGCACCAGCGTGCCAGCGTCACCACCGGCGGCGCCTGACACATCGACCCAAGCCCCGGTGTCAAAACGTACATTGCCCGCTGCGCTGGTGAGTTCTACCCGACCCGCTGAAGACACACGCTGCTGGTCAAAGAAGCTGACCGTCTGACCAGACACGTCCACCTTGGCGTTGACACCCAGGGTGACATCGCCACTGTTGGCCACCACCTTGAGGCTGCCCGCATACAGGTCCACTTCGGTGTTGATGGCCACGCTGTCACCGGACAGCGTCCACTTGGCGCCCAGTTCGGTGACCGGCGTCAGGGCGACTGCGGACGTCAATGCATTCACCGCGACCGAGCCACCATTGACTGCCAGGGTCTGGTCAGAGCCTGCCGCGCCGGTGATGCGGGCGGTGTTGACGACAACCGGTGCATTCACGTTCAGGCTGCCCGTGCCCTGCCCCACCACTTGCCCGGAAGAAATCGAGACGTTCGAAAACTGGTCCAACGTCTTGTCGCCATTGCCCAGAACCAGTGTGTCGCTCACCACGTGCAACTGACCCGCACCGGTGACGCCGCCATTGGAGAACGCAACCCCACCCGGATTCGACAGTTGCACCGTTTGCGCATGGATGGACGCGACATTGCCGGCAGTCCCGTGCCCCACGATGCCTGCCCCCTGCAGCGTGAGACTGGCCAGCGTGGGCCGTTGGCTCTCATTCAGACCACCTACCTGCACATCACCATACATGTCAAATGTGGAGTAGCTGACTAAGCTCATGCTGGCCAACGCACTGAGCGCATCCAGTTGGGCTTGTGTGTATGTCAAGCCGGTCACGTTGGGCGTGCTGCCGGTGTTGCCAAAGTTGATCTTGGACGCACCCACGGATAGATAGCCTGCCACTGCCTTTCCATCTTTCTGAAAGACGTAGCTGCCTTTGAAACTGTTGTCCTTGGTGGCGTCCAGTGTGATGGCCTTGGCGGACTGCAGTACGCTGCTGGCGTCACCGGTGACCGTACCGCGCGTGCTGCCCGGGTTGCCACTGCGCACCAACGTGGCTGTGCTATTGGCTACACGCACCAGGGCACCCATGCCCGAAGTGGTGAGCGTGCCGCCATCGGTGCCGCTGCCATCGGCGACGATTTTGCTACCGGCCTTCAGGTCCACCGCATTGTTGGCGGCCAGAATGACTTCGGGGGCCTGCAAAGGGGTTGCCGAACCATTGTCCAATGTGACGTTATTGGCACCTACCTGTATGCTGGTCGTGCTGCCACTCACCGTGCGTGTACCGCCCAGCAACAAGCTGCTGGCGCCCATGGCATTGAGGGTGTCCACGTTCACCTGTGTGGCCGTGCCGTAGTTGCCTGCGGTGGCGCTGTTGACAATTGCCAGTTCATTGGCACTGATATCCACAACAGCGCCTTTTCCACCGCTGGCTGCTGCCGTCACGAAGGTGCCGTTGAGTTGCAGGCTGGACGCCCCCTGGCCGGTCGTGGAGATGCTCAGCTGCCCGGCATCTGCAGGCCCATTGCTGCTGGCAAAGAAGTCCGAAGCCTGGGTTACGGTCAGTTCCGAGCGTGCATGCACTTGCGCCCCAGTCAGCACCTCAAAGCCCTTCCAGGTGGCATCCCGTGGCGCATTGGCGCGCGAGTCGGTCAGGTAACCGCTGGCAATGCGCACACCGTCTTGGCGCGTGTATTCCTGCCCCGGCAGGATGCTCGACGCCGTATCCAGACGCACGGCATAGGCACCTGGCAACAGCGCGTAGTGGGCTGGCAGCAAGGTGTAGGTGCCGGCCTTCAGGCCCGGCACTCCACTGAGGTAAATGGATGTGCCAACGCGCAGATTGAAACTCTCTTGCGGATCACTGGGCGCAAAGCCACCCTTGAAGCTGGGTACTACGGCGTAGATGTTGGCATCACTCAAAATATCGCGCGAACCACCAGGCCCCACGGTGAACTCATACGCCTGGACATCACCGCCACCGGCCACGTTAACGGTGGAGCCGCTTTGCATGTCCACTGTGGTACCGCTCACGCTGACCGACTTTTGCGGCAGTGCGGGCACCTCCAATTGCCCTTTCGGTACCTTCGCAGGATCTACGTTAACCACCCACTTCAAGCCATTCTGAATCTGGCCCAGCGGCAAAATCGATCCGGCATCCGCCGCCACCGAGGTCACGCTTCCGGCAGACAAGGTCACCGCGTTGCCAGCGTTCAATGCAATCTGGCCCAGCGGCGCCCAGATGCGTCCGGCCTGCTCGATATTGGCGGCGTCCACTTCCAGGCGCCCCAGTGCTGACAAAGGCTGGGTAGGCGCATCTCCCACCGCTTCAAAACGGATGGTCTTGCTCGGCGCCTGCAGCGTGATATCGGCATAGGTGCTGGGCGTCACTACACCCGCCTTCAAGGTCAGGTTGCCGGTGCTGGTGATGGTGGCTGAGTTTTCATACGTATCAGTGGTCTTTCCTGCCGCATCCAACTTGTCGCGCGTGATGCCACTCAGTTGCACCAGTTCCGTCCCCGTCAGTGTGGAAGAAGCCATGCCTTTGAGACGCAAGTTTCCCGCGAGTTCCAGCATGCGGGCATTGGCCGTCAGCGTGCCCGTGCTTTGGCTGGTTCCAGCGGTACCGATGCGGTTGTTGGTGTCATAGTTGCCCAGGCGCACGGCGTCGGCGGTCAAAGTCACATTGCCGCCATCGGTCTCAATTCGTGCGGCGTCGAGCTTGAGTTCGCGCATGGGCTGTGCCCGGCTGCTACCAATGTCCACATTGCCCTCCAGCACAATACCGTCCGGACTGCTGATGGATACCGTATCGAATCCGCCAGCCTCTATGGTGTCAGCTCCAAGGCGGGAGCGGACGACCGTTCCAGGAAGAACCACCGGATTCACATCGGTGGCCGTGCGGTTACTGATCTGCGTAGCGACGCTGCTGGCCAGATGAATCTCACGTGCATAAATGTCATAACCGGCTTGGCCGTCAGGACGTGCGGTCGTTGTCAGCGTGATGCTGAGGTTGCCATTGCGATAGCCATCCGCGCCGCCCTGTGCTTGCAAGGTGGAGTCCAGGACCAACGCTTCCTTTGCCGACACCACAACACTGCCGGCCTCGCTGCCCTGCATGCGGCCTATGCCCCCGCTCTCGTTCTTGACATCCAACCACACCGGGGCGGCACCGTTCACCGAGATGCGGCTGCCTTTGAGCGCGGCTATATAGCCCTTGGTGGAATTGAGATTGACGGTACCGCCTGCGTATACGGTGCCCTTGGTTTGGCCTTTGGAGTCAACCGAAGTTACCGCGATGCCGCTGGCATCCAGTACCGCGCCGCTACCTAACCACAAGGCATTCGCATCAGCTGCATTGCCGGGTGTCAGATTACCCCGGTCCAACAACAGATTGATAGTGCCGCCGTGTGCGACCAAGGCTCCTTCTACGTCCAGCGTATTGAGCGCATTCAGGTTCAGCGTGCCGCCAGCCTCGGTGGTAAGGCTGGCGCCGCGACCAATGGTCAGCACACCAGTTCCGGCTGTGTCTTTCTGCGCCGAGAGTGTGACATTCACGGCCTTGCGCACCGTGCTGTCGTCTAACAGTACCTGGCCCACGTCGGCCATAGCCGTACCGGTAGCCAAGGAACCCACACCCCTGAGTGCGCCCGTACCAACATCCTGCGACAGGATCTTGCGGTTGCTCTGCTGTGCAAGCACTTGCGTTCCCGCTGCTACATCCAGCGATGTCAACCCGGTCAACTGGTAGCTGCCAAAACCTCCGCGCGTCAGGAGTCCGCTATCCAGTCCCAGCGTGTCGGCAGCCGCTTGCCCACCCAGCTGAATCTTGTTGGCCGTGAGCTTGAGCGTGCCGCCCTGCGTGGCACCATAGGCCTGCATGGCGGAGGGCAAACCGTTAACGCCGTAGGCAGACACCTCCAGCGTGCCTGCCTTGCCGTTGCTGATCTTGCCCTTGCTGTCCATATAAGCACCAGCACTTGCGTCCAAGGATGCGCCTTGGCCAAAGCTGACCATGCCCTCGGTCAGAAAGCCGCCACTGGGATCGCCAATGACCGCAGCCGTCACACTGACGGTGCCGGCATTCAGCGTCGGCACAACAGACGCCGCTGTACCGGCCAGCTTGTCGTTCACCCATTTGCCACCCACGCTCAATGCCACGTTGTCGGCAATCTTCACACTGGGGGTGCGGGCGCCAATGTCGGTACCAGAGGTGTTGCGGGCCGACAGCGTGATGGCGCCGCCTGCGACTGTGATGTCCTTTTCAACCGTCAAGCCAGTGGCCACCAACGTGACTTCACCCTTGTCGGGTGCCGTCAGCGTGGCATCGCTGACCAGGCTGTTGTTGGCATAGATGTCCAGGTTGGCAACCTTGTCCACGCCCAGCAACTGGCCGTTGATTTCAAGGGTGGCTTGCTGCGTAGCGGTCAGTGCTGCATCCTTGGCAAAATCCGCGGCCAAGCTGCTGGCACCGTCCTTGATCAGTACCTGCTGGTTGGATTTGTAGTCGGTCGTGGAGCCAAGGCCGGAGTTGATCGTCAGCGTGGCGCCCTTGGGCGTATTGGCACTTGCGCGCTGCAGCCTACCAACGGTGGTGGTGCCATGGATATCAGACTGGATATAGGCCGACCCCAAGGACGTCACATTCAGGGTGCCCGCATCCTTGCCCTCCACATAACCCTCCACATAACGGCTGGAAGGTCCGGAGCTATAGGTTTCGGTGTGGTTCCAGCGGCCATAGTCCACCACCAGCTTGGACGCCAAGCTGGTGTAGCGGGTGGTCGCCAGAGCCTTGGATATATCCACCGTTTTGCCACCGGAGCTGACCAGGCTGCGCTGCACCACGGCGCTCTGGTAGTCCAGACTGCCCCCCGACAGATTGATGGTGGAGCCGTTTTCCAGAATAGTTTCGCCTTCCGAACGGATGTTCACGGTGCCAGCTGCAGTGGACCGCTCTGCCACGGTGCGCGTGGTCTTGGCCGCATAGGCCGTCAAGCTGTCCTGGGCGATCAGCGAATTGGAAGTCGCTTGCGCCGTGGCGATGTCCACGTACACGGTCTGGCCGCGCAAGGGGCCCACCTGGTTGATGGGCGAGTCCTTCAACTCGTCACCACGCAATTGCACTTCCACGGTGTTGCGCGCCACCGATACAGCCACGTCGTTGAGGCCGGAGACATCGATCAAGGCACCAGATGCGATGTCGATGCGCGCCGTGCTGGATTGTTTGGCGAAAGGGGAAACCGACTGGAGTGTGGTGGAGTCATCCACCGCCAGAAAGTCCACCTTGCCTGACGGCGCAATCACCTGTGCGCCACTGGCCATGTAGATGCGATTGCCCACCACACGTACTTCCGAGCGCTTGTCCAAGCCGATGCCACCGGTACCATCCACCGAAGTGGTGGTATCCGCCACTTCGGGCATGACCGTGGTCACACTGCCGCTGCCCAGCATGACGTTGCCGGTGGCACTGGGATCGCCCATGGTGGGCCTGAGCAATGGGTTGTTGTAGCCGCTGGCCGTCAGGTACACGGATCCGTTGGACACCACCGAGGTAGTGGCTTTTGCAATGCCGTTCTGGTTGACGGCATAACCCACCATGGTGATGTTTCCGCGCGGTGTGAACAAGGTACCGCTGTTGCTGGCCAGGCCCAGCTTGTCCTCGGCACTGTTTGCCAAGCCAGCAGGCACCGCAGCATGGGTCGCTCCGGCATCGGTGGGAACTTCCACCTCCACCAGCAAACCGCGCGTATTCAGATTGGCATCATCTGACACACGCAAATAGGCCTTGCTACCCGCGGCCAGTACGACCTGCCCATCGGGCGCTGTGATTGTGCCTCGGTTGACCACGGTGGGTGCCAACAGCATGACGCGGCCCTGGCTGCCCGCGGTGATCTGTGCGCCTTCCATGACCTTGATGAAGCCCTTGTTCACCAGGTCGGCATTGTTGAAATCCTTGGTGCCATTGAACTGCGCCTCATTGCCACCCAGCAATCCATTGGTGATGAAGCTGTCCACCATGTTCAGGCTGCTGGCCGTGAAGTTGTTCAAGTTGACCTGCGCGCCATTCATGAAGGCGATGCCGTTGTTGTTGACCAGAATGATGTTGGCCTGCTGCCCGGCGCCTTGGGTAATGGCACCCGAAATGACGCTGGGGTTGGCGTCCCAGATGCGGTTGAGCGAAGTGAAGCTGGCGCCTTGCACCAGGTTGTTGGTGGCCAATGAATCCACCTGACGGAACTGCACGGTATTGCCTGCACCGATATTGAAGCTCTTCCAGTTCAGGATGGACTTGTTGCCTACCTGGCTGACCACACCCACATTGCCGTTGACCTGGTAGCTCGCCGTCCCCAGCTTGGCAAAGTTGCCTGGAACTCCCCCATTGGCAGCCACAGGCAGCACGGCATAGGCAGGGACTGCCATCAGACTGCCAGCTAGCATTGCGCCAGCCAAGGTGACGCTGGCCGGTGATTTACCCCGCCTGCGGGCGGTCTCTGCCTGCGGCACAACCATGCCGAGCGTGGCACTGAATACAAGCTGATAACAATTGCGGTTCATGGCGGGTCCTGGTCGGTAAGGCTTGGGCAATCACCACTCTTGGGCGAGTCGGAAATGCAGGCGGTTGTCGCCCTGCTGCGTGCTATTGATATGGTTCTGGGCAATGGCCCAGTCCAAGGTGAGGCTCAGGCCGCGCGCGCCGTTCACGCGCAGTCCCAGGCCGTAGCTGCCTAGTTCAAAACGTGAGGTGGCAAACAGCGGGTCCACCACTGTCACCCAGCCCTGGTCGGCAAACGCCAGTAGGCGCACATCACTCACCCACAATGGCGCATCCGATGCATTGGCGGGTGTCAGCAAATTGGGGGTAACGGCTTCCAGCGTGAGCGCCATGCCCGTCTCGCCCGAGGCGGCCGAGTCGTAATAGCCGCGTACCGTGTCCACACCGCCGATGGAAAACTGTTCATTCGATATCAGTGCCTGACCTGCCAGCTGCCAGCTGCCACGCGCCTGCACGGTTGTGCCCTTCTCCCAGGACTCCTTGTGCGAAAAACTACCTCGCAGATAGGAGTAGTTGGAGCGGCCTTTGAAACGCTTGTCGGCAAACTGCTGGTCGGTACCGACCAGGCCCATTACATGGAAGTTGAAGCCCACGTTCAACCGGGTCTCGCGCATCGTGCCATTGAAGGTGCCATCCCAGCCCAGGGTGAAGGGCATGTAGGCAATGGGTGTGTTGAAGCTGCCGCTGGCCAACTGCGACACGGTCTGGTTGAAGTCCTTGTAGTCCACTCCCAAGGTGGCAGTCTGGTAGTAGTCGGCGCCACTGGGCAGGTTGGCGATGTAGCGCAATCCGTAGATATCACCAATGCCCGCGGTATTGGTAGCCTCGGTCAGGGCCACATCTGAAGTTGTATGCACCGCATACAGTGCCAGCATGTCGCCATTGCGCTGCGGCCAGTTGTAATTGAGTGACAGCACCCGGCTTTCATTGGGTTGCTCGGGCACGCCCTGCAAGGCTACGCCCAGGCTGTGCTGCTGGTCCCACATATTGTCCCAGCGCATGGAGACGGCAGCATGCGTTGGCGTGGTGCCCTCGCTGTGGCGGTCATTGAGTTCCGCGCTGCCGTGGAAGGGCAAATCGTCCTGCACCTTGAGCTCCACCTCCACCGTGCCCGGCTCCTTGCCAGGCCGCAAGATGGGGCTGACGCGGCGGTCGGCGCCCCGGTTCAGTGTGGCCAGTTCTTCTTGTACCTGGTCGAATTGAGGAACCTTGCCCTCGGCCAGTTCGGGCACCCGGGCCTTGATCTCACCCAGGCTGAAATACTGCGACTCCACCACACGCAGGCGGCCCACGGGGGCTTCGGTCACCGCCAGCGCCACTTCGGCGTTTTGCACCTTCTGCAAGGGGATGGAGACCACCACAGTCAGGTAGCCAGCATCGTGGTAAGCCTTCTCCAATGCCGTGCGCGCTTCTTCCACATCGGCGAGCGTCTTCTGCTCACCCAGATAGGGATACACGGCACGCTCCACGGCGGCCACCGGCAGCAGGCTTACACCATCCACCCGATACTCAAAAATATCAAACCGGGCTGCGTCCTCTGCTTGCGCGGTGCTCAGCACCAGAGCCATTAGGCAAAAGACAAGTGTGCGCATGCAGCCAATCAATCGCATCAAAATTTTCCCCTACCCCGCTCACTCGGGTAAAACAACAAATGGCGATACGCAGTGACCTGCGTATCGCCTGTACTTTCGAAACCCCCGCCAGGCTAGGCCGAGGGCTTGGACCTCAACCGATCAGTAGTTGCGGTTCAGAGGAGCGCACTGGTTGCCATTTTGGTAAGACACGTTCAGTGTCTGGGTGCTGGCGTTGGAGCCATTGGGGATGGCAGCGGCGGTCCACTTGGTTTCCTTCACAGCAGCCAGAACCGTGGGGCTCTGGGCCGAAGCCAGGAACTGATTTACAAAGGCCAGCTTGGCGCCGGTAGTACGTGCGGTGGGGATGTTGAAGCTGGTCCAACCCTGCATGGCCCAGTCACCCGTTGTCAGGGCAGCCACGGTCGGGAAGGTGCCGGTGCCGGAAGTCACAGGACCCACCGTGGTGCTCAGGCCGTCGCCGGTGATCTGACCTGCGCCGTCCAGCGAACGGAACTGCCAGTTGCCGGTGGTCAGGGAAGAACCAATGCTATCCAGGGACAAAACGCCAATGGCCTTGTAGCCGCCGGTGGGGAATGTGCCGTCGCCAGGCAGGCCAAAGTCGATGGTCACGGGGTTGCCATCACGGTCCTTGGCGGTGTAGCTGCCGCCGGTCACAGCCTTGTCCAGGCAGGTACGCACGGCGGAGGAAGAGTCATTCTCGATCACGATGGCGCTGCCAGCACCGTTGGCAACCGTGAACTTGCGTGCAACGGGATCCCAAGCGGTGGAATCGTCGCGGTTCAATGGCACTTGCGAAGCAGAACTGTTGCAAGGGTAGTTGCCAGCCCACATGTTCATGACGGCCTGAGTGCCGGAACCGGGGGTACGGCGGCAGATCACGATATCACCGCCGACTGTGGTTCCAGCAACGCTGGACCAGTCCACGACCTGACCGGACATGATGGCGGCCACGGTAGCGCGGTTGAACTTGGCAGTGGCCTCCACATTCTTGGTCACGGGGATGCCAAAGGCCTGTGCATACATGGGCTTGGAGGTCAGCAATGCGCGCTCTGCGGTGGTCAGTGCAGTGGCGGGTGTTTCACCTTCGGTGTTCACAGGCGCTGTGAAGAAGATAGGGGCCACGTCGGACATGCCGGCATCCGGCACGCGGTTGGCGCTGTCGCACTTGTAGGGAGCGGCAGTGGTGCCAGCACCGGATGCACCGCAAGTCGCTGCAGTCACATTCAGGGAGGTGATGGATTCTGCGCGGGCAACGGAGTTCACACCGTAGATGGAGCCACCGCTGTTGCGGTAGATCACGATCACGGCAGAACCAGCGGGCCAGGCGCTGGCTGCAGCCTTCAGGTTGCCAGCAACGGCCACATAGCCGGAGCCGTTCAGGGCGGTGGTGCCATCATTGTTGAAGTACACAACATTGTTCAGCAGATTGGTCACCAGAGCGTCAAAGCCCTTTTGCACAGCGGATGCACCGGAGATGAAAACGATCTGGCCGGAAGTGTTGGCGGCGTTAACCAGGGTTTCAGCTGCGGAGCCGGCAGGCAGAGCGGCCTGGGCGGAGAAAGCGGAAGCAGCAATGGAAGCTGCAATAGCGATTTTGGTGAAGTTCATTTTGTATCTCGATCAAGGAAGGTTGGGAGAACGGAAACATCCTTGCAGCACCGAGACTGCAAGGATGGGGAGAGCACTTAGGCGGCGCGGTTGCGGCGGCGGGCGATGGAGCCGATCATGCCGATACCAGCCAACAGCATGGCCAGGGTTTCGGGTTCAGGAACAGCAGCCACGGTACCGATGGAGAAGGTGCCATTGGAAGAAATCCAGGCGTGGGCGGCGGTGCCGTTGTAGCTCAGACTGGCGTAGGTGGACTTGGCGGTGGTGGCGTTGGGGGTGTTGATGCTGATCACGCCCAGGCCGCTGACATAGTCGCTGTTAGCCAGCGTGCCATTGCTGTTGAAGTTATATCCATAGCCAGCATTGCCGATACCCAAGGAAGAGTTGCCAGGATAGGCAGCACTGCTCACGGGGACGATGGACTCGGTCACACCAGCTGCAGCAAAGGCACCCAGATTCAGTTGGTCGTCGATAAACAAGCTGCGTGCCAGATTGGAAGCGCGGGCATTGCCGTTGGTGATGGTCACACCAGCATTGCTGCCGTCGGTGGTCGTGATACCACGCTGTGCACCGAATTGGTCATTGGCAAAAATGGTCCAGGTCACATTGGCTGCATTTGCAGTCGACAGCCAGTTTGTCCAGGCGCTGTCGGTGAAGCTGTAACCGGTGCCAGAAGACACGGCAGCGATCAGGCTGTCGATGGTCAGGCCGGTGTTCAGGGCAAAGGAAGTTTGGCCGTCCCAGGCAGCGAACAGCACATTGCCATTGCCGCTGGTTGTACCGTCGTCGATGATGTTGGCGTTGGCTACGCCGGAAACCAGGGCTGCAACAGCCAGGGCGATGAGTTTGATTTTCATAAAAGTGTTCCCAGATAAGTTTCAAAGGTGTTGACTTAGGCTTACCGATTTCTTTTAGGGAAATCCGCTTACCCCTTGCGTCGTCAAGCAGCGGTTTATGCTTAACTGGGATGAACTTTACGAACCAGACATTACAGATACAGCAATCTGAAACGGGGTTTCACTAGTCCTTTCAGACAGTTCTGTATCAATTTTTGGCCTATTCGCGCAACAGGCCCTAGTTCTGATCGGTGGGAGCCACCAGACGCAGCGTTGCGCTCTTGCCGACCGCTTGCGCTCGGTTGGTGACGTTGAGTTTTCGCATGATGTTTTGCACGTGGCACTTGACCGTGGGCTGGCTGATTTCCAGTATCTGGCTGATTTCCAGATTGGTCTTTCCGTTCTTGATCCAGTGCAACACCTGGATTTCGCGCTTGGAAAACATGGCCGACGGAAGCACCTCGCTGGCACTGCCGACACCATCGGTCTGCCTTCCTAGCACGCGGTACAACACCATGTGCAGATAGGGCATGAAGAGATGCAACAGATGAATGTCCCGCGGGCCAGGCGAATGCGGCATGCCAGCAAACAGGAAGAAACTGCCAAAGTGGCCCTGAACCTCGGAGGGGCCGTGGGCCACGGCTGGGCCCAGCTGCAGCTTCTTCATATCGGAAATCAATTGCCGGCGGCCTACCTGCTCGGTGGACGTGGGGCAGTACACACGCGGCTGGCGACCATAGCGCAGCCAGTCGTCAACCACATGGGGCAACAAGTCCTTGACCGGATCGGTGCCGCCCTTTTGCAGCACCTTGCGCGGGCTGCGCGAGAAGGTCTCGAAGCGGAACTGCATGCTGTCCATGTCGCCAAACGCGCAATACACCGTCTCATGGGGAATGAAACCCTGCAATGCGCCCTGCGCCCAAAGATAGAACTGGGGCCGGTTGGCAATCGTGAGCGCACCCTCCAATGTGGTCGCCAAATGTTCCAGATCGTGCCTGGTCAGACGCACCTGCTTGTTCATGGATCACCTCCCGTCGTGCCTGCTCTAAAGACCCATTGCGCGTAGCTGTCGGCACCATTGAAGGCCTCGTCAGCCCCTTCGAAATGGCGTTTGAACGGGTGTAGCTGGGAGCGGCTGTGCAGCCCCACAATGCGCTCCCCTGCCGTGACCAACACCCAGTCCAACTTCCCCGTCATGGGGTCTGCATACAACCGTCGCAGATGGCGGAGCCGGACCTGCGAGCGGTGGTCGTCCAGCAGGTCCTCCAACTGCGCCGGGTACTGTTTGACCCCGCCCACAGAACTGGCGTAATAACTGTCCAGCGCCTGACGGTATTGCTGCCCGACAAACAGCAGCTCGACCTCGCGGGCGCGCTGGGCGCTGGTGTGCCATACCTGGCCCGCCGTTGCCGCCAGCAACCCCAGTGCTGCAATGGCAAACAGCACCATGAGGTAGCCAAAACCGCGTTGACGCTTACCAGTCCGCATACGGTTGAGCCTCTCCACCGGCGCCGCTGTGTACGTCCCATATGCCGGGCTCGCCGACCTGCGGAACAGTGATCCAGCTGTCGCTGCTGTCCGACATGGGATCTATGGGCAGGCGCGCCAGGTAATGCCTAGCCACCAACTCCTGCAAATCTGCGGGATAGCGACCAGTATCGCCATGGAACTTGTCGATGGAGTCGCGCATCACCGCCAGGGTTTCGCGCAGGGCGGCTTCACGCGCCCGATCCAGGTGATTGAAATAGCGTGGCGCCGCAATGCTGAGCAGCATGGCAATGATGGCCATGACCACCATCAGCTCGATCAGCGTAAAGCCCCGTTTCTTCTGCATCTCACCAGTCCCGCAGTGGTATGCCGTTGAGGCCGATGCGCTCGGAGCGGGAGTACACATCAAACACGTCGTCGCCCTCCATTGGCATGTCGGGCGCACTGGCATAGGAGCGCTTGCCCCAGGTGGCCGCGGCCGGCACATTGGTATCGGCAAAGAACGGGTCACGCGGCAAACGGCGCAGAAAGTAGATCTTGGTCTTGTTGGGGTTCTTGGCGTCCACCACGCCGGCTTCCAGCTCTTCCAGCGTCTGCGGGTAGCCCGAGCCATCTGCACGGCGCGCAATGCGGCCGCTGTCGCTGGCGCGCTTGTAGGCATCCAGCGCCTCGCGGATCTGGCGCAGGCTGCTGCGCAACTCTCCTTCGCGCAGGCGCTGCACGCTCAAGGTTCCCAGTGGCACAGCCACCATGGCCAGGATGCCGACCAGAGCCACGGTAACCACCAGCTCGATCAGGGTGAAGCCGCGTGCCCTGTGTGTCATGGCTTCAGGGGTTGCAAGGTCACGCTGGAGGCGGGCATGGCTGCAGGCGCGCCAGCTTCGGGTGCAGCGGCGGGCGCTGCGGCCGGTGCGGGCTCTACTACGACGGGTGTCATGTCAAAAGCAGGCATGGAAGCAATGTCCTGTGCCCCTTCGGCTGGTTCCGTAGTCGGCTCCCCCGTTGCTGCACCAGCCCGCGCCCGCGGCAACGGTGTGTCGCGCGGACCACCGGGCGGATAGGACGACAGGGACAGCGCGCGCGGCTCGCCCTTCTTCACCTGCAATGGCGCCTTGAAGCCCACTGCACTCTCCGAACCCGCGGGCACATTCAGCCCCACGCCCTGGGGCTGCGCCAGGTTGCGCACGATGTGGGGCGTGATCAGCAGAATGATCTCGGTCTTGTTCTTGGAGTCGCTCTGGCTGGAGAACAGGCGTCCCACAGCAGGGATATCGCCCAGACCCGGAAGTCGGTTGGCACTGCTGCGCTCCTCATCACTGATGAGGCCGGCCAGTACCTGGGTCTCGCCATTTTTCAGGCGCAGTGAGGTGGCTGCAGTGCGCGTGCCGATCTGGTAGGCCTGCGACCCCGCCGGTCCGGTGATCTCCTTGACGATGCTGCTCACTTCAAGACCCACCTTGATGCCCACATCGTCGTCCAGATAGATATTGGGCTCCACATCCAGCTTCAACCCCACGTCCAGAAATGCCACTGAAGCGGCCACACCGACGTTGGCGGTGGACGTGGTGGTGAACACCGGCAGCTTGTCGCCGATGTGGATCTTGGCCTTCTCGCGGTTCTTCACGCGGATGCGCGGATTGGCCAGCATGTTGCCGTCGCCCACTTGGTTCTTCAGATTCAGCATCAGGCCGGGGTTGGCCACAAAGGATGTCAGGCCGCTGGTGTTGTTGAGGTCGATGTAGCCAGACGCCAACGCGCCGCCCAGCGTAGTGCTGGACTGCGTGACGTTGCCGTTGACGATGGTCGAGCTGGTGCTGGGTGTGAGCAGTCCGTAGCCCACCTGATCCGGAAACCGCAAGCCCAGTTCGCGCAGCTTGCTGCGCGACATCTCCAGCACCTCCACATCCAGCACCACCTCGGGCTCGGCAATGTCCAGAGACTCGATCAGGCGCTCGGCCAGACGCACGGCTTCGGGCGTGTCCTTGATGACCAGCAAGTTGAGTTTGTCGTCGATGAAGATGTCCTTGGTCTTCACCAGGGTGCGGATCATGGCCTGGGCCTGCTTCACGTCGGCGTTGGCCAGGTAAAAGCTGCGCGTCACCAAGTCCACGTAGTCTTTGGCCTTGGCCGGTGTGTTGGGGTAGATCAGCACCGTGTTTCCGTTGAGCACCTTGCGCTCGAGCTGGTTGGTCGTCAGGATCAGCTTGAGCAGGTCGTCAATGCTGGTGTTGCGCACGAAGATGGTGATCTTGGTGTCGCTGCGCACATCCTTGTCCAGCACGAAGTTCAGGCCCGAGCTGCGCGCAATGACCTCGAACACCGTCTTCATCGGCGTGTCGCGGAACTCCAGCGTCAGCGGCGTGGAGAAGCTGGGCTGCAGACTGGGCGCTGCCACCTCGGCGCGCGCCGCCTTCTCGCGCAGGCCATTGAGCAGGCTGCGTGCCTGGGTGCTGTTGGGGTTCTCGCTCACCACCGCACGCAGAATGCGTTCAGCCGCAGCCGGGTCGTTGGCCTCCACGAGCCGCTGGGCCTCCAGCACGCGCGCATCCAGGCGTTGTTGCGCGACCAGGTCGGCCAGGCCTTCGCGGGCGCGCTGGTTGTTGGCATCCAGCGCCTGCACGCGGCGATACAGTGCCTGCGCCTGCTCCGGATGACGCGCAGCGCGCTCGGCATCGGCGGACAGCAGCAACTGGTTGGTTACGACGTCGCGCTGGCGGAAGTATTCGGTGCGCAGCTCATGGTCGTCGGGGTATTCGCGCGTGGCGCGCTCCAACTGCAGCACCGCCTCATCGGTGCGGCCTTCGGACATGAGCTGCCTGCTGTCACGCACGGCGGTGTTGCTGGCACAGCCGGACAGCAGGATCAGGCAGGCGCAGCACAGCAGTGCCAGGGTATGGGGAGCGGTTTTCAATTTTCAGTTCCGAATGTGAGACGCTGCTTCTCATTGAGCGGCAGGTAGACAAAAGTCATGTCGGTGGGAGTGATGCTTTCCACCCGGTAGCCAGAGAGCGTGTCGCCGCTGTGCATCACATGGCTGCGCCCACCCTGGGTGACGAAAACAGTGACTGCGGCACCGTCCTGCATCTTGCCGATGTAGGCAAAAGGCAGCGGAGGTGCACGCGGTGGAGGCAGCGCAGGCGCCTTGGCATGCACCACGGGCGGCAGCCAGCTGTGCACGGCAAACGGATTGGCCTTGCTCTGGTGCAGACGTTCGCCTGCGGGTGCCGGCACATTCGCGTTGGCAGTGTCTGCGGCGCGTGCCACCACGCTGTCAGGCGCAGGCATGCGCTTCAAGGGCCGATCGACCGCCACTTTGTCGGCGTCTTGTGTGCCCGGCCAGGGACCGTCCCATACCGAGGCGATCACTGTCAGCACCAGGGCCAAGCCCATCACCACATGACGTACGGCTGGCATCAGGGCGCTCGCAGAAAGACGGTAAAGCGCACATGCGCATCCAGCAGATCCTGGCCCACGTCATCGCGCCGCAGACTGACTTCGTCCAGCGCTGCATGGGGCAAGGCATTCATCACCTGGGCCAGCCAGGCATGCAGGTGCACATAGTCGGCGCGCAGCGGCACACTGATCTGGTATCGCAACAAGGGGCCGGTGCCCAGGCGGGTGACGCGGTATTCGGCCGTGACCAGCGACACCTTGTTGCGCGCAGCAGCCTGGTTCAGCACCGCGATGGCTTCCACCGCCTCTGTCGCATCGGGCAGTGTGGCAAAGAACGCGGCCTGGGCCTGTGCCCGGGCTTCGCTGGCCTGGGGCTTTTGCGCCTGCGCCTGACGCTGCGCGCTCAGCTCCTGATGCAGTTCAGCGTTGCGGGCATGCAGGCTGTCCACCCACAGCAGTTGCAGTGCCAGTGCCGCCAACAGCACGAACAGCCCGGCTGCCGCAGGCCAACCGTGGCGCTGCAACTGGTAGCGCATATGCGCCATGATCAGTGCGCTGCTCATGATGCGTCTACCCAGCTTGCGTCCAGCGAGAAGCGCACCACTTTTTGCGTGCCCGAGAGTTTCTCCTCCTGGCCGGTGAGATACACCTTGCGCAACTCCGGCGAGCGGCGCAATGTTTTCACATAGGCCAGCGCGTGCTCCATGTCCTTGGCTTCACCCGTCAAACGCAGGCTGCCTTCGGTGGCCTGCACTTCGATGCTGATCAGGGCCACATCCTTGGTACTGTGGCGCTCGATGGCGCGCAGCAGTGCGTCCCAGGGCCGGTGCAGTTGCGCGTCTATCTGCGAGGCCGACTGCGCGTCGTCCCGCGCCAAAGGCGCGATGCTGACCGGGTTGCGTTTGCTGCCCTGGCTGGCACGCGCCTGGCGGGCCTGGCGCGCCTGCAGGGTTTGCCACTCGGCATCGGCTTGCAGATAGTCCTGCGCCACCCACGCGGCGCAAAGCAATCCCGCAGCAGCCAGAAGCACGCCCATGGGTGTGAGGCGCCCTTTGCCAGCGGACCAACGGATGTTGAGTGCCTGCATGCGCTATCTCCCCATGGCCAGGCGCAGCCCGGGTGTCACGCCCAGGCCCATTTGCCTGGGGCTGAGCCAGGTAAAGGCCTGGTCACCGGTGGCACCGGCAATGGTGGCAACCGAAGGGGCGGGCCCCTCACCGGCCAGGTACAGCGGCAGCTCGATCTGCGGCACATCACAGGTCATGGCAATCTGCGCCAGCAGTGCCGGCAACGGTGTGCGCCAGTCACCCGACAGGCGCTGGCTCTGCAATGCCGTCCACTGGCCGGCCTGCAGCAACCCCAAGGTCAGCGTGTCGGTTTCCACCGTACCAAACCAGGCGTTGGGTCCTTTGAGCACACTGCGCCAAGCATCAAATGCGGAGGAAAAATACGCAGTGAGCCACTGCAGCCGCGCACCGTGGCGCTCACAAACTGATGTCAGCGCCGCAAGCAGCGCACGGTCCACGGCCGCTGCCGGTACGGTGTGGCCGGGCGCCATGGCGGCGGGCAGGATGCTCCAGTTCTGCGCAGACTTGCCATAGGTTTCACGAAACCTGAGTGCAGCGTAGGCCGCCATTTCGTCACGCCCCGACAGTTCCAGACGCCAGGGCAGCAACTGCCAGCGCACAAACCGCCCCGACAGCACCACCTGCACACGGTGACTCTGGCCCTGGTTGGACTCCAGCCACTGCGTCAGACGCTCCACCGCCGCACGCCAGGGTTCATCGACAAGCGGATCGGCACTGCATGCCAGATGTTCGACCGCCTGCACGCGCCCCCAGCCCAGCAGCGGGACCTTGCCCACGCTGATGGCCTTGTGCGACAAACCGACCCGGATCACGGACAAGCTAGGAGACCACACGGTTCAACTCCTGCAAGGTGGTTTCGCCCCGGCGCACCATGTCTAGGCCCGCCTCGCGCAACAGGCGCGTGCCCTTGCGCATGGCGGCTTCCTTGATACGGCGCACCGGCTCGCGGGTAACGATCATTTCGCGCAGCTCATCATCCAGTATCAAGACCTCGGCCACGGCCTTGCGGCCCTTGAAGCCCGTGCCGCGGCAATGCGCGCAGCCCATGCCGGCACAAAAATGAAAGTCCAGCACAGAGTCAATGCCTGAACTGGCCAGCAGCTCCGCATCGGGCACGACCGGTGCCATGCATTCGGTGCAGTTGGCGCGCACCAGGCGCTGGGCCACGATGCCGTTCAACGCTGCCACCAGACTGTACGGGTCCACCCCCATGTGGGTGAAGCGGCCCAGCACGTCGAACACATTGTTGGCGTGCACCGTGGTCAGCACCAGGTGACCGGTCAATGCGGCCTGTACGGCAATCTGCGCGGTCTCGCCGTCGCGGATCTCGCCCACCATGATCTTGTCCGGGTCGTGCCGCAGGATGGAGCGCAGACCACGCGCAAAGCTCAGACCCTTTTTTTCGTTCACCGGGATCTGCAGCACGCCGGGCAACTGGTATTCCACCGGGTCTTCGATGGTGATGATCTTGTCGTGGCCGTGGTTGATCTCGTTGATGGCGGCATACAAGGTCGTGGTCTTGCCGCTGCCCGTGGGGCCGGTGGCCAGCAACATGCCATAGGGCTCGCGCGACAGGGCGCGCAGTGCCTTCATGGTGAATGCATCAAACCCCAGTGCCTCCAGGCGCAGACCCACCACCTGGTCCGACAGGCTTTGCTTGTCCAGAATGCGCAGCACCGCATCCTCGCCATGGATGCTGGGCATGATGGAGACGCGAATATCTATCTCGCGGCCATTCGCTGCCACCTTGAAGCGACCATCCTGCGGCACGCGTCGCTCGGCAATGTCCAGCTCGGCCATGACCTTGATGCGCGAGATGATCTGCTCCGCATGGTCCATCGGATGGTTGCTGCCCGCAGGTGCCAGCACACCGTCAATGCGGTATTTGATGAACAGCCCGTTGGGCGCCGTCTCCATGTGGATGTCGCTCACGCCGGCCTTGAGTGCGTCATACAGGGTGGAGTTGACGAGGCGCACCACTGGGCTGGAGTCTTCGTTGATGCTGCGCAGCGATATGTCTTCAGCATGCGGCCCCTGCTGCAGGCTTGCTTGCGTGCCGACGATGTCGTCCATGGCGCGCATGGACTCCTCATGGCGTTTCAGCCAGGCCGCAATGTCGCCAGCGTGGGCCAGGCAATGCTCGAACGCTGCGTCAAAGCGCTCACCAGCCCAGGCGCGCAGATCCAGGCTGAAGGGATCGGAGATCACCAGCAGCAGCTGTGCGCCCGAGCGCAGCATCAGGCATTCGCGCTGCAATGCCTCGGCATAGGGCAGCAGCTCAAAGGCGGGTTGCATGGTGTGCATCTCGGCCACGCCGAGCATGCGCATCTGCACGGTGGCAGCCAGACGTTGCACAAAGTTGTGCTCGTCACCGCCCTCGCCTTCCAGCGCCTCTACCAGCCGACAGCCGCGTGCCTTGGCCAGAGCGCGTGCGGTGGCCACTTCCTCCTTCGAAAAGGCGGGCAGCAGATGGCGTTGCTCCAGCGGAAAGTTCATCGCACACTCTCCGCCAGCTGGAATATGGGCATGTACATCAACACCACCACGGTCCCTATCACCAAGCCCATGACCAGCATCAGCAAGGGTCCAAGCAGGCGCGTAACGCGATCGGCCCAGCGTGCCATCTCCTCGTCGTGAAAGGCCGCGGCACGCTCCATCATCTCGCCCATATTGCCGGCGCGCTCACCCACACGCAGCATGCGCAGGGATACCGCCGTGGTCAGGCCAGCCACTTCAAAGGCATGCGAGATCGTCCGCCCTCCGCGCACACTGCGCGCCGCAGACACCAGACGCGGCTGCAGCGCGGAAGACAGCAGCCCCGTCACCATGTCCAGCGCCGGCATGATGGCAATGCCCCCGCGCAACAGCATGCCCAGGGTACGGTACAGGCGTGCCAGCTGGTACACGCGCATGCGCTCGCCCATGGCTGGGATGCGCCACACCACGCTCAGCAAGCGCTTTCCCACAAGCCGCATGCCACCCGCCACAGCCACCACCACCAGTCCGGCCAGCAGCATCAGCACCACGTACCAGTACTGCTCCAGCGCCAGACCCCACTGCAGCAGCAGGCGCGACATGAATGGCAGGTTGCCGCCCATGTCTTCATAGATATGCGCAAAGCGTGGCACTACATAACCCATCAGGAACAGAATCACCAGACTGCTCACCGCCACCAGGATGACGGGATAGATGGCCGCGCTCACCAGCCGACCGCGCAGAGTCTCCAGTTGCCCGGCGTAGACCACATAGCGCGCAAGCGATTCCGACAGGCCACTGGTGTGCTCGCTGGCGCGTACCGAGGCCACATACAGTGGGTTGAAAACATGCGGCACGGCCTCCAAAGCGGCGGAGAAGGGTTGCCCTTGGCGCAGCTTGGCAAGAATCCCCTGCAGCACGTCGCGCACCGCAGGGCGTGCCTCTTTCTCTGCCAGCGTCTCAATCGCCTCCACCAGGCTCACACCGGAATTCAGCAGTGCCAGCAACTCCTGACTGAAGAGCTGCAACGGAAAATCTCCACCCCCTTGCGGTGCCTTGAGGCGACTGAACCAGGATGCCGGCGCAATGGACAACACATCCAGACCCAGCGTCTGCGCCTGTAGCTGCGCATCACCGGCATTGGCTGCTTGCAAACGGCTGACGACCACGGTCGCATTCGGCTGCAATGACTTGACGACGAATTCCATACCTACCAATTGACGATGTCTTCGTCTTCACCCGTGCCGCCAGGCTTGCCGTCCTTGCCATAGGAGAACAGGTCGAACTCTCCGTGGTCGCCCGGATATTTATATACGTAGTCGTTTCCCCATGGATCCTTGGGGAGCTTCTTCTTCAGATAGGGACCCGCCCACTTGGCCTCGCCTGCGGGACGGTCATTCAAGGCGGCCAGACCTTGCTCTGTGCTGGGGTAGTGGCCCACGTCCAGACGGTACTGGTCCAGACTCTTTTCCAAGCCGTCGATCTGCGCACGTGCCGTCTTGACCTCGGACTTGCCAATCTGTGAGAAGAACTTGGGCGCCACGTACCCGACCAGCATGCCAATGATGACCATCACCACCAGCAACTCCAACAGCGTAAATCCAGACGAACGTTTTGGCAGCATGAAAGTGGGACCGTCTTATATTGGGGAATTGACCGGGCATTGCATGGCAAGTGGCCCCGGATGAAAGTGAGGGGCCAGTCTAGGTCGGCCTTGTGACATGGCCGTTACAAGAGGCACGACATTCGCATCACATCACTGCCACACCACTGCAACAATGCACGCGCACAGTCTGCCCAACACCATGCCTGCGCATCCTGATCACAAGCCGCCCTACTTCGTCGCACTGCTGGTCGCGACGCTTGTACTGTGGCTTTGTCCCCTGCGTGCGCAGGCCGACGTATATACCTTTGTGGCGGAAGATGGCGTCACACACTACAGTGACCGCCCCGACGATTCGCGCTTTCAACTATTGCTGCGCCAGATGCCAGACGGCGTATCCGATACACCGCAAATCGTTGTACCGGACGGGTTGGCTGCCACGTATGCTGGCGACATTACCGACGCTGCACGCAATCACCACGTAGAAGCGGCGCTGCTGCATGCCGTGATAGCAGTGGAGTCCCAATACAACCCGCGCGCCGTGTCACCCAAAGGCGCATTGGGAATGATGCAGCTGATGCCAACGACCGCGCGCGCCATGGGCGTATCCGACCCGATGAATGCCAGCCAGAATATTCGTGGCGGCGCCAAATACCTGAGGATGCTGCTGGACCGGTTTGCCAACAACAAATCACTGGCGCTGGCCGCCTACAACGCCGGTCCGGCAGCGGTGCTCAGCCACGGCGGGCGCATACCGCCCTTCGCCGAAACACGTTTCTACGTTCCGCAGGTATTGCGACGCTACAACGCCCTGGTGCAGCAATCCACATCAAATGATGCTGAGTGACAAGCAATAGCCACTACCACGCAGGGTCTTGATCATGTGGCTGCAATTGCCATCGGTCAGCGCCACCCGCAAGCGGCGTATATGCACGTCAACGGTACGCTCATCGCCCTGGTATTGATCGCCCCACACACTGTCTAGCAGCTGTGCGCGGCTGAATACGCGGTTGACATGCAGCATGAAGAAATGCATCAGACGGTACTCGGTCGGCCCCAGGACCACGAGCTGTCCGTTGGCATAGATGCGTCTGGCAGCAGCATCCAGTCGCAGTGCACCGACTTCCACCGTCTGCTCGCTGGCCAGCGAAGTGCGACGCCTCAGGATGGCGGCGATGCGTGCCAACAGCAGGCGCGGTGAAAACGGTTTCACCACGTAGTCGTCGGCGCCGTTTTCGAATCCGGTGATCTTGTCGCGCTCATCATCGCGCGCGGTGAGCATGATGATGGGCACATCGCGTGTACGCACTTCGCTGCGCAGCAGGCGCGTCAACTCAATGCCCGACATTCCGGGGAGCATCCAGTCGATCAGCACCAGGTCGGGTAGTTCCTCTCGCACGATGGCGTGTGCAATTTCCGCGTCATCTGCAACCTGCACGACGTGACCCGCTTGGGACAGATTGACAGCCACCAATTCCTGTATATCGCGGTCATCGTCCACTACCAGAATTTTTCCAGCCATGGGCGTATTTACTTTCGTTAAAGGCAGTAGGTTAAGAAGTATTGGTGACCCTTTCGTGAAACCATGGCCACAAAATCTTGCGCCTCCTGACACCGATTTGTCACGCCACGATGGTTTACTCCACGTCAGCCGAATCGCAACATATATATGTCGCTTTTCTTTATATGTATACGGCCAGCGTGCCTTGATCGCACTCCAATATTCATGAAACCTTCTCAACGATTTTTGCCCCAGATGCTTTTGGTTGGGGCCATGGCAGTCAGTCTTGTTGCATGCGGTCAAAAGGACGACAAGAAGGTGGCGACCCAGGTTGCCGCCAAGGTCGGGGACGAAGAAATATCGGTGCATCAGATCAACCAGGTACTCAACAGCGCCAAGACCAGCGGTGCCACACCGCAGGCCGTACAGGCCATGAGCCGCGACGTGCTTGAAAAGCTGATCGACCAGCAGTTGGCCATCGAGCAATCCAACGAGAAGAAGCTCAACCGCTCACCTGAAGTGGTGGCGCAGATCGAATCGGCCAAGCGGGAAATCCTGGCACGCGCCTATATCCAGCAACTGGTCAGCGGCCTACCCAAGCCAACGCAGGAAGAGATCAAGCAGTACTACACCGAACATCCGCAACTGTTTTCCGAGCGCCGGGTGTTCAATCTGCAGGAGTTGATTGTTCCCGCGCAGGCAGGCATTGCGGAACAACTGGGTACGCTGGTCAATGCAGGCAAGCCCATGGAGGAAATTGCCAACTGGCTCAAGGCACACGACGTCAAATACTCCGGCGGCGGCGCTACCCGTGCTGCCGAGCAGATCCCCATGGAGCTGCTGAACCGGCTGCAAAAACTCAAGGACGGTCAGAGCTTGGTGGCACAGACACCGCAGGCCATCACGCTCATCCACATCGTCGCATCCAAGACGGTGCCTGCGGACGAGGCCGATTCACTTCCACGCATTGCGCAGTTCCTGAGCAATCAACGCGCCAGCGAAGCCGTAGCTGCCAACATGAAGGCGCTGCGCAAGTCCGCAAAGATCGAATACATGGGCGAGTTCGCCAAGACCGATGCAGCAGCAGCGCCCGCCCCGGCCTCAGCCGTCAGCGCCCCCGCAGTTTCTGCTGAAGACCAGAAGCGGGCTGACCTGGAAAAGGGCGTCGCAGGGTTGAAGTAGAACAGCATGGCAGTCCGCGCCCATGAGCACGTACCCACACGCAAGCCCTTCCGCTTCAGCGCTAGGAAAAGCCACGGCTCCGGCCTGGCCGGGCCGCAACAACATGCTCAGCCTGCTGGAGAGCATGCAGTGCTCTGCCGCGCTGATTCTGTCCCTGTGGGCCACTTCCTACCTGCTCGAGGGTGAGGTACCGACCCAGCTGTTCCTGCTATCCATACTGACGTTTGCGCTCACGTTTCCCGGGCGTCCCATACTGCATTCCAGCTACTGGGGACTGCTGGCAGACGTCCTGCTCAACTGGTTGTGGATTGCGGGCCTGCTGGCACTTGCGGGCTACGGCAGCGGCTATCTGCATGAGTTTTCCAGGAAGGTACTGTGGACCTGGCTGTGGGTGGCACCCCTGAGCGATCTGGGCCTTGCGCTGCTGCTGCGGGCCAGCGCCCCCACCATCCTGCGCCTGCAAGGCCCCAGCCAACGGGCGGTCATCGTCGGCATGAATGAACAGGGCCTGTCATTGGCCGGCAAGCTCAAGGCCTCGCCCTACTCCGGCATAGAGCTGGTGGGCTTCGTGGACAGCCGCAGCATCAGCCGGCAAGGTGCGACCGAGGAGCAACAGCTGCTGGGCAAGCTCGACGAGCTGGCAAACCTGGTGCAGACCAAACGCATCCAGATCATCTACCTCTCACTGCCCATGGCTTCGCAGCCGCGCATTCTGGCGTTGCTCGACAGCCTGAAGGACACCACCGCGTCCATCTATTTCGTGCCGGACATGTTTGTGACCGATCTGGTGCAGGGGCATCCGGCGTCGGTTGCCGGCCAGCCGGTGATATCCGTTTGCGAGACACCATTCCGCGACGGCAACGGCTTCATCAAGCGTACGAGCGACATCCTGTTTTCGCTGGTCATTCTGATACTGGTCTCTCCAGTATTGTTGGCCATTGCGGTGGCCATCAAAGTGACAAGCCCAGGCCCCATCATTTTCAAGCAACGACGCTACGGCCTGGATGGCCAGGAAATTCTGGTCTACAAGTTCCGCTCCATGAGCGTCACTGAAGACGGCAACACCATCGTGCAGGCGAAGCAGAACGACAAGCGCATCACCCCGCTGGGTGCCATCCTGCGCCGCACCTCGCTGGACGAGCTGCCGCAGTTCCTGAACGTGCTGCAGGGCCATATGAGCATCGTAGGGCCACGCCCCCACGCGGTGGCGCACAACGAGCTCTACCGCAAGCTGATCAAGGGCTACATGGTCCGCCACAAGGTCAAGCCCGGCATTACCGGCTGGGCGCAGGTCAACGGTTTTCGTGGAGAGACCGACACGCTGGAAAAAATGCAGGGCCGCATCAACTACGACCTGGACTACCTGCGCAACTGGTCTTTGCGGCTGGACATCCACATCATCTTCAAGACCGTGCGCCTGGTTGTTCAGGACAAGCAGGCCTACTGACATGTCTGCACCGACCTTCACGCGGCACGTCATCGCACCGTATGGATATCTGCTCACGGCTGTGTTGGCGTGGCCCACCTCCTGCCTGGCCGAGACCGACAACCCATTCAGCCTGCGCGCGTCGGTCAGCAGCCAAAACGACAGCAATATCTTTCGCCAATCCGCTACGGCTTCCGAGCAAATCAGCACGACGTCTCTGGGACTGGGTTTCAAGACCCGGCAAAGCCTGCAGGGCGCCTATGTGAACGTCAATCTGGTAGACAACAAATACCAGAACTTCAGCTATCTGAATTACACCGCGACCAACTACGACGCGGCCTGGCAGTTTGCGGTCACGCCACGGCTGCAGGGCAGCCTCAGCAGCAGCTGGCAGGAGAGCCTCAACAGCTATGCAGACGTGAGGAACACCACGACCCGCTACCTGAACAGCAACCGCTCAACCCGGCTGGACGCCAGCTATGACTGGGATGGCGCGTGGAGCCTGTCGGCCGGTCTGGGGCAGACCCTGCAGAACAGCCAGCGTGACCAGGTTCAGGGCTCGGACTTCACATCGACCTCATCCAACCTGGGCCTGGGCTACACCTTTGGCTCGGGCAGCAAGGCAAGCATCAGCACGCAGTCGTCATCGGGGCAATACCTGGATCAGCCGGTGACGCCGGGCGCCATCTTTGACGACAGCTTCAGCCAGACCGACAACGAAATGCGCCTGCATTGGGCAGTCACCGCAACCCAGGCGGCCGACCTCTATGTGGCCAACCGAAGCGTCACCCATCCGCATGTGGCGGCACGCAACTACAGCGGCACGGTTGCCGGTCTCAGCGGCAACTGGGCCTTCAGCGGCAAAACGTCGCTGTCGGCGGGCTGGGCGCGCGAGCTGTCCACCTACCAGACCATCGATGCCAACTACAGCCAGACCGAACGCATCACGCTGGGCGCCGACTGGCAGATCCTGGCCAAGCTGGGCCTTGCACTGCGTCACGATCTCGCCCACATAACTTATCTGGGTGGACCGTTCCCCGCATTCCGGAGTCGGCGCCAGGACGACGTGACCAACACCACGCTGGCGCTGACCTGGACACCACGCAGCCAATGCACGGTGTCGGCCTCGCTGCAAAGCAGCGCACGCACATCCAACTCACCGGGTCTGGACTACACCAGTTCACTCACCGCCCTCACCGCAACCCTGAGCTTCTGACTGCATGCACTCACCGACCATGAATCCATTACGCCAAACCTTGTACCTGTTGCTCTCTGCCTTTCTGACCGTGCTCGGTTGCGCCGCACACGCCCAGGACAAGCCGGACTATTTGCTGGCAACCGGCGACTCTGTGCACATCCAGGTGTTCCAGAACCCGGACCTGAGCATTGACGCACGCGTGTCCGAAACCGGCAGCATCAGCTATCCCCTCATAGGCGCCATGGACATAGGCGGCCTGTCGACCATGGCCGCCGAGAAGCGCCTGGCCGACGCCCTGCAAAAGGGTGGCTTTCTGCAGAACCCACAGGTCACCGTAACCTTGGTACAGGTACGCGGCAACCAGGTCTCGGTGCTGGGCCAGGTGAACCGGCCGGGCCGGTTTCCGCTGGAAAGCATCAATACCCGCCTGAGCGACATGCTGGCCAATGCCGGAGGTACCACACCCCTGGGCGACGACACCGTGATCGTCAGCGGTGTGCGCAACGGCAAACCGTTTCGCCAGACCGTGGACGTACCGGCACTGTTTCTGGAAGACAAGGGTGCTGGTGACCTGGTGCTGCAAGGGGGCGACGTCGTCTACGTGAACAAGGCGCCCGTCTTCTACATCTACGGCGAAGCCCAGCGCCCTGGCTCCTACCGCATCGAGCGTGGCATGACCGTCATGCAGGCCCTGGCCCAGGGCGGTGGCCCGAGCGCTCGCGGCAGCGAGCGGCGCCTGCGCCTGCACCGCAAGGGCACAGATGGAAGCGTCCAGCAGATCGAACCCCAACTCACCGACGCAGTGCAGTCGGACGACGTCATCTACGTCAAAGAAAGCATTTTCTAACCATGTCGTTCCAGCAATTCCTATTGATCCTGCGCGCCCGCTATATCGCAGCATTGGCTACCCTGTTGCTCACGGTGGCGGTTGTGACCGGTGTCAGCCTGTGGCTACCCAAGCAGTATTCGGCCAGTGCGGCCGTCGTGGTCGACGTCAAGTCCCCCGACCCGGTCACCGGCATGATGCTGCAGGGCATGATGGCCCCGGGCTACATGGCCACGCAGATCGACATCATCAACAGCGACCGCACCGCCAAGTCGGTGGTCAAAGCGCTCAAGCTCGAAAGCAGTGGACCGGTTCAGGAAATGTGGCTGGATGCCACCAAGGGCAAGGGCCAGCTGATCGACTGGCTGTCGGCCCTGCTGCAGAAGAATCTGGACGTCAAGCCCTCGCGCGAGAGCAACGTCATCAGCATCAACTACACCGCCACCGATCCCACCTTCGCTGCCACCGTGGCCAATGCGTTTGCGCAGGCCTACATCGACGTCAACCTGGACCTGCGCCTGGCACCGGCCCGCCAATATGCGGCCTTCTTTGCGGAGCAGACCAAGGCCGCGCGCGACAAGCTGGAGGCGGCGCAAAAGGCGCTGTCCGACTACCAGCAGGCCAACGGCATCACCTCAGCCGACGAACGCCTGGACTACGAGACCGCCAAGCTCAACGAAACCAGCAGCCAGCTCACCGGCGTGCAGGCCCAGACCACCGACAGCCAGAGCAAGCGCCAAAGCGCCAAGGCAGACACCGTGGCCGAAGTCATGCAGAACCCGCTGATCAACAGCCTGAAAACCGACATCGCCCGGCTGGAAGCCAAGCTCACGGAAAGCAGCGGCAACCTGGGCAAGAACCACCCGCAGACCCTGCGCACCGAGAGCGAGCTGGCCACCGTGAAGGCACAGCTGGAACAGGAAACGCGCAAGGTCACCAGTTCCATCGAGACCACCTACCAGGTCAGCAAGCAGCGCGAGGAGCAATTGCATGCCGCGCTGACTGCGCAAAAGAGCCGCGTGCTGCTGCTCAACAAGCAGCGTGATGAATTGAACGTGCTGCGCCGCGAAGTGGAATCAGCCCAGCACATCTTTGACACCATGAGCGCACGCGCCTCCCAGAGCAACATCGAGAGCCAGACCAACCAGACCAATATCGCCGTCCTCAATCCGGCGGTGGCGCCCACCAGCGCATCCAAACCCCGCGTCCTGCTGAACATCGTGGTGGCCATGTTCCTGGGCACGCTGCTGGGTGTGGGACTGGCCCTGGGGCTTGAGTTGCACGACCGCCGCGTGCGCTCCTCCGAAGACCTGACCGATGCACTGGATCTGCCGCTGCTGGGCCAGCTCAGCTCCATCAGTCAGTTATTGAAGACCTCTACTGCCGGAGTCCGCGCATGAACGCCCCTCTTCTCTCCGGCAGCATGGCCGGCAACACGCGCTCCATCGGCGACATTCTGGTGGCCACCGGGCGCCTGGACAGCGAGGGACTGGCACGCATTCTGGAGCGCCAGCGGCAGCAAAAGCAGGCCTTTGGCGAAGCCGCCATTGCGCTGAACCTGCTGACCAAGAAAGACATTGATCTGGCACTGTCCAAGCAGTTTGACTACGCCTACCTGATCGAGGGGCAGAGTGACGTCAGTCCCCAGTTGGTTGCCGCCTACAAGCCGTTCAGCCGCGTCGGTGAAAACCTGCGCGCCGTGCGCAGCCAGCTGATGCTGCGCTGGTACAACAACGACACGGGCCGCAAGGCCATGGCCGTGGTGAGTGCGGGCAAGGGCGACGGACGCAGCTTTGTCGCGGCCAATCTGGCCATCGTCTTCGCGCAGCAAGGGCAGCGCACTCTGCTGATTGACGGCGACATGCGTGTGCCGGCCGAGCGCAGCCAGCACGCCCTGTTCAAGCTGGAAAAAGGCCCGGGTCTGTCCGGCATATTGTCCGGTCGCTGTGGGCTGGAGGTGGCACAGGTGGTGCCCGGTCTGCCAGGTCTCACGGTGCTGCCTGCCGGTGCACAGCCTCCCAATCCGCAGGAACTGCTGGGCCGCGCCGTGTTTTCCCAGTTGCTGTTTGCCGCCGCCGAGCAGTTTGACGTGATCCTGATCGACACGCCCAGCGGCAGCGACTATTCGGACGGTGAAATCATCGCTGCCCGGGCCGGCGCCGCCGTCATGGTGGCGCGGCGCAATGCCAGTCTGGTGCCCCACATCCGCAAGCTGGGGCAGCGTCTGCAGGACGGCGGAGTAGCCCTGGTCGGCTCGCTGCTCAACGATGTCTAAGTGCGTCGCCACCGCTGTGCAGGCATGCCGGCAAGACGCGCGGGCACTTCTGCTTGAAAGGTAACGCTGTGTTGCTCAACGCAAAATCTCCCAAGGCAGCCGGCATGCTGGCCTTTCTGCCCGTGATGGTCGGGCTGGTCGTGATGTACGGCCCCACGCTGTACGACTTGCTCAGCGGTCCCTGGAGTCAGGACGAGCAGATGCACGGCCCCATCGTGCTGGCCATCTCCGTGTGGCTGATGCAGCGCAACTGGAGCACCATGATTCAGGCGTCCGAGAACGGATCGCCCAGCGCCTGGGGTTGGCCGGTGTTGGCCATTGCGTTGCTGCTTTATGCCCTGGGCCGCTCGCAAGGGATTGGCTTCTTCGAGGTGGGTTCCTTCATCTGGATGCTGATGGCTTTGCTGCTGTTGCTGCGCAACGGCACGGCGCTCAAGAAGCAAAGGTTCGCCCTGTTCTTCATGCTGTTCATGATTCCGCTGCCCAGCTCGATCGTGGACCTGGTCACCATGCCCATGAAGATGGCCGTCTCCTATGTCGCCGAGCATGTGCTGTACTGGGCAGGCTACCCCATCGCGCGCACCGGCGTCATTCTGCAAGTGGGCCAGTACATGCTGATGGTTGCCGACGCCTGCGCGGGCCTGCATACGCTGCTGACGCTGGAAGCTCTGGGGCTGCTGTACCTGAACGTGGTGCGGCGTGACTCCACCTTTCGCAACATCGGCCTGGCGCTGCTGATCGTGCCCATTTCGTTTACCGCCAACGTGATCCGCGTGATGGCGCTGACCCTGATCACCTACCACTTCGGCGATGCCGCAGGCCAGGGCTTTCTGCACGGCTTTGCCGGCATGGTGCTCTTCATGAGCGCCCTGCTGCTCATCATCGGCTTTGATACCGCACTGCAGGCCTTCGAGGCCTACCGGCAACGCACCCTGCTTCACACCGCGAGGATCTGAAACCATGCGCCTGTCCATCAAGAAATGGCTTCTGCTGGCACTGATGCTGCTGTCCGCCGGATTGGGCGCGACGCTGCGCCCCACCCGCTTCCTGGCAGATGAATTGCCCACCGTCGATCTGAACGCCATGGTTCCCACCGCCTTTGGCGACTGGCACGAGCTGCCGGGCACGTTGATGCAGATCATCGATCCGCAGCAGCAGGAAACGCTGGAGCGCATCTACACCGAAACGCTGAGTCGCACCTATGTCAACGGCCAGGGCTACCGCATCATGCTGTCCATTGCCTATGGCAAGAACCAGAACAAGGGTCTGGAGCTGCACTCTCCCGAGGTGTGCTACCCGGCACAAGGCTTCACGCTCACGGATCGCGAGAAGACCACGCTGCGCATTCTGGGTCAGCCGATTCCGTCCACCCGCATCCAGACCCATATGGGGCAGCGCTACGAACCCGTCACCTTCTGGACGGCCATCGGCGAGACCGTGACCTCCGGCACATTGCAAAAACGCGGCGTCGAATTCCAGTACGCCATGAGCCGACGCATACCGGACGGTTTTCTGGTGCGGGTCTCTTCCATAGACCGGGATACCGACAAAGCCTACGACATCCAGGCCCAGTTTGCCAACGCGCTGATTGCCGCCATTCAACCCGAACACCGTCATCGCTTCGTAGGTGACCTGCAGCACCTATGATGGCCGCCCTCTCCGTCCTCTACCTGGGACCACAGAGCGGCACCTGCCTGGACCGTGCCAACGCGCTGCGGCGGCTTGGACACGGCGTGGAGCATCTGGATTTGCGCCAGTTGCTGCCGCAGACGCCGTGGGTGGACCGTATCGCCTGGCACTTGGGGGGTGACCGGCTGGTGCCCTGGCTGCTGCGTCGGCTAGACGGTTTCCTGCGGCACAAGCAGTTTGACGTCTGCTATGTGGATGGTGGTGAGTTTGTGACGCCCAAGGCCATTGCCCTGCTGCGCGAGCACGCCCGCATCATCATCAACTACAACATCGACGATCCACTAGGGCCGCGCGACGGGGCACGCTTTCGCGCATACCGGCAAAGCCTGCCCTTCTATGACCTGAACGTCGTGGTGCGCAACGAAAACGTGGCCGAGGGAGAAGACCTGGGCGCGCGCGAGATGCTGCGCGTCTACCGCAGCGCCGATGAAGTCAACCATGCGCCACGCCACCTGTCCCACCATGACCACCAGGTGTGGGACTGCGATGTGCTGTTTCTGGGCACCTGGTTCCCGGAGCGCGGCCCATTCTTGAAGGAACTGATCGAGCGCGGTGTGCCACTCACCATTCAAGGCTCCCAGTGGCACAAGGCACGCGAGTGGCCGGTGCTCCGGCGCCACTGGCGCGGCGGCGCGATTGCGGGCGATGACTATGCCAAGGCCATCCAATGCGCCAAGGTCAATCTGGGGCTGCTGTCACGCGAGAACCGCGACCTGCACACCACCCGTTCACTGGAGATTCCGGCATTGGGTGCGCTGCTGTGCGCCGAACGCACTTCCGAGCATGTGGACATGTACCAGGAAGGAAAAGAGGCACTGTTCTGGAGCGATGCACAGGAATGTGCCGATATGTGCAGCTATGCACTGGCAAACGAAGACAGGCGCCGGGCCATTGCTGCTGCGGGTCATCAACGTGTCATGCGCAATGGGCACTATAACGAGATGATAGTCAACTCCATTCTTGCGCACGCAAGCTTCAGCTGATGAAGCGCCGGGTGATTGCGGGCATGGGGGCCAATTCTTTTGGCATGGCCATCACGATTGGCATCCAGCTGCTGTCGCTTCCCCTTTTTCTGCATTACTGGGACACCGCCACCTACGGCAACTGGCTGATTCTCTCTGCCATACCGGCCTATCTGTCCATGGCCGATGCCGGCATGGTGACGGCAGCGGGCAACAAGATGGCCATGGCCATGGGCCGGGGTGATGCATACGAGGCCAACCGCGTCTTTCAAAGTGCCCAGCTCTTCATGGCAGTGGTATGCAGTGCCATCGCTGTGCTGGCCATACCGCTGGCGCTATTTGTGCCGCTGCCCGGAATCGACAACGCCGACATGCGCTCGGCCTTGGCGGTGCTCTCACTGAGCACGCTGCTGGCTCTGGGAGGAGGCCTGTCGGAGGCCGTATTCAAAGCCACGCAGCGCTACGCCACAGGCACCATGCTGGGCAACATCACCCGCCTGGCTGAATGGCTGGGCATGATGTTGGGCCTGGTGATCTTTGGAACGTTCACGGCCGTGGCCCTGAGCGGATTGCTATGCCGCCTGGTCGGGCTCGCCTATGGCAGCTGGCTGGCGCAACGGGGAACGCATCCCATGCGCTGGGGAATGGCTGCAGCAGACCGGCAGGAGCTGCGCGCCATGGCGGCACCCGCTGTGTCCTTCATGGCGTTTCCGCTGGCCAATGCACTGAGCTTCCAGGGAGTCACCTTGTTGGTTGCGGCCCAGTTCGGCCCGAGCAGCGTGGCCGTGTTCAACACCTACCGCACCCTGTGCCGTGTTGCGGTTCAAACCACTGCCATATTCAGCCATGCACTGTGGCCGGAGCTCTCCAGGCTGTTCGGCCAGGGTGACTTGGCGGGCTTGCAGCAGACCTATCGCAGAGCTTCGGGTCTGGGTTTCATCCAGGCCGTGCTGCTCAGCGCCTTGCTCTACCCCCTCGCCCCCTGGTTGCTGCAGCTGTGGACGCATGGCGCCATCGCTTTTACGCCCTGGCTCATGCTGTGGATGCTGGTGTACGCCGCAGTCGGTGGCAGCTGGCACGTTCCCCGCGTGTTGCTCATGGCCACCAACCAGCACGCGCCACTGGCTGGCTGGTCGATTGCTGCCGGTGCAGTGACGGTGACGCTGTGTTGGCTGCTGGGCGTCGCCTACGACATCAATGGCGTTGCCATGGGCATGTTGCTGGGTGAGATGGCCATTGCCATGCTGTGCATTCGCCTGGCAGCACGCCTGCTCGGTACGCCCTCGCTACGGGTCGCCAACCCATGAAAATCGCCCTGTCCACCATTGGCAAGTTCCACACCTTTGATCTGGCGCGCGAGCTCCATGCGCGCGGTGTGCTGGCTGGAATCTACAGCGGCTATCCGCTATTCAAGCTGCGCAATGAAGGCTTACCGCCCAGCCTGATACACACCTTCCCCTGGGTGCATGGCAGCTACATGGCATTTCCCTGGAAGCATCGTCTGAGCACAGCCGTGGTGCAGGCGTGGGAAAACATCAATGCCATCACCTTTGGACGCTGGCTGCAAAACAGTGTCCGTGACTGCGATGCCTACGTGGGCCTGTCGGGCTCAACGTTGCAGGCCGGGCGAGCCGCTCAGGCGCGCGGCGCCAAGTATGTGTGTGACCGGGGTTCTGCGCATATACGGGTGCAAGACCAGCTGCTGCGTGAAGAGCATGCGCTGTGGGGTCTGCCCTATGCAGGCATCGATCCCCGCGCCATAGCACGTGAAGAGGCCGAATACAGCGATGCCGATGCAATCACAGTGCCATCCACCTTTGCATTGCGTAGTTTTCTGGCGCAAGGCGTTTGCGGTCAACGCGTGAAGTTGCTTCCGTATGGCGTCAACCTCACGCGATTTGAACCTGTCGGCAAACCGGTTAGAGATGAGTTCAATGTCTTGTTTGTCGGTGCAATGAGTTTGCAAAAAGGCATTCCCTATCTGGTGCAGGCGTTCAACCGAATACAGCATCCCAAGAAGACGCTGACCTTTGCCGGGTCTCCTTCCGCTGACTTGATCCAGTTGCTTTCCGCCCGGAATATGTGGCCACAGGAGGCCAGAGTTCTTGGCCACGTGCCGCAGACCGATTTGAAGCAATTGATGAGTGCAAGCCACGTATTGGTCTTGCCAAGTATTCAGGAGGGCTTTGGCATGGTATTGGCGCAGGCCATGGCATGCGCCTGTCCGGTCATAGCCAGTGAAAACACAGGGGCCGAAGATCTGTTCACGAATGCGCGTGAAGGTTTCATTGTTCCCACCCGAAATGTGGATGTGCTGACCGAGCGCCTGCAGCAGCTTGCGGACGACCCGGATGAAAGAGCCCTCATGGGCGAGCGTTCGCTGCAAGCCGTCAAAGGCATCGGTGGCTGGAACAGCTATGGCGACAAAGCCATGGCCATCTATCAGGAACTGCTGAGCCATGCGTAGCTCCCGCTTCATGGTGCTGCTGTTTGCCGCGCTGGCCCTGCTGGCATTTGCGGCGCAGTTTGCCATTGACTTCAGCGAGGACAACATCGCAGCCAGCTGCCTGGTGCTGGCTTCGTCCCTGGCGATATTGCTGTACATCCTGTGGACCGACGCGATCCAGACGCATCCGCTATCCACCTTTGCCATATTTGGCTTTTGCGTGACCACGCAGCTGGGCGCGCTGCTTGCGCAGTCAGCCTACTGGACACCTCTTGCACAGAACCTGCGCCAGCCGGTTGAAACATTTGCCACGCTGGCGTTCTACCAAGCCATTGCGATTGCGGCGCATGGCATGTACCGCGTGTTGTCTACCTTCCGCGGGAAGAGGCAATCCACATCGCTCGTACGCTCCACGCTCCAGTCCATCGGACTGTATGACACACCTTCGGCTGGAACCCTGTGGGTCATGGGCGTGTTTGGCCTGCTGAACTTGCTGATGGCAGGTGGTGCGGGCATTGCCAGCAAGGTAGCGCAGGGCTTCTCGTTTGCGGCATGGGCACCATTCCTGATTCCCATGTACGTGCTGGAGCAAGGCAGCAGCTATTGCAATGCCCGCAAAAACTACTTTTTTCTGGGTGCTTATGTACTGCTCATTGCCGCCATTGCAATTGCCATCAATGCACGCAGCCTCATGCTTGCGGGGTTGATGACTATCGCCTTGTTCGGAATCCTGAGCGCCATGCGCAGCCACCACACGGTGCGAGCCTCCCAGGTGGGGAAAATTGCGCTGGTCATCCTGCTGTGTGGGGCAGCAACCATTCCCCTGAGCGAATTGGTGACTGCCATGGGCCTGGCCAGAGGTGTGCGCGCGAATGCCGGCCCGATGAAGATGATCGAGGAGACCCTTTACTACCTGAGTGAGCCACAACTTCTGCGCGCAGAGCAGGATCGCACCAAGCACATTAGCCTGAACAGCAACTACGATGAAACGTATTTTTCCAGCTCCCTGATCGGCAGACTGGTGGAAACCAAGTTCCATGACAACGCGCTGTATTTCGCATCGCGGTTGAGCGATCGTGATGAAGCAAGACTGCTGGACTTGACCACCGACTTGTTCTGGAGCACCCTGCCCGATCCCATGCTCAAAGCCATGTCCATTGGCGTGGACAAACAGGAGCTGCGCTTCTCCATGGGGGACTACCTCAGCTACCTTGCAGGTAGCGGAGACCTCGGTGGCTACAAGACCGGCTCGCACCTGGGGCAAGGCCAGGCGGTGTTTGGCGTTGCCTATCCCGTGGTGTACTTCTTTCTGTGTCTGCTGCTCTTCATGTGTGTCGATATATTGGCATACCGCAATGCCCAGGGCGGTATGTGGATCTCTGCCCTTGGCATGCTGGGAATTTGGCGCATGTTTCAGTACGGCATCTCCGCAGAATCGTTGCACTTTCTCTTCATGAGCATCGTGCGCGGCCTGCCCCAGAACCTGGCGCTCTACCTGCTGATCTACTACGTGTCGCGCAGGGTTGCAGGATTCCTGGCTCAACTGACAGGCGCCAATACACCGGGCGCATTGGCGCTACGTTAAGCCATGCGCATCGTCCTCTTCTCCCATCCAGCATTCATGGCATCGCAAAGCATGCCGCGCTTTGTCAACATGTTGCGCGACGCGTATCTTGCCCGTGGCCACGATGTGCAAGTGTGGGCACCGCAAGCCATGTTTTACAACTGGGTGCCGCAAGGGCATTTGAAGAAATGGGCGGGCTACATAGACCAGTACATCGTCTTTCCGCTGTGGGTCATGCACAAACGCGGTCAACAGCCATTAGATACCTTGTACGTGTTTACCGACCAAGCACAGGGCCCATGGGTGCCACGCGTCAAACATAGGTCGCACGTGGTGCACGTGCATGATTTGCTGGCGTTGCGCTCGGCGATGAGCGAATTTCCGGAGAATCCGACAAGTTGGACTGGCAAGTTGTACCAGCACTATATTCGCCAAGGCTTTCGGCAAGCTCGGCATTTCATTTCCATATCGTACAAAACACGCGCTGACCTGCATCGTTATGGGCAACCTGACGCTACAACCTCTGCGGTGGTTTACAACGGATTGAACTATCCCTACGCGCCGCTGCCTGACCAACCGGCAAAAGTAGCCCTGTCCCAAGCCGGATTGCCAATGGCTGAGCACGGCATGCTGCTGCACATCAGCGGCAACCAGTGGTACAAGAATGTGCCTGGCGTGATACGGATGTACGCGCACTATGCGCGTAGCCAAAAACGGCCCCTGCCACTCTGGCTGATAGGCGACATGCGCAGGAGCAATTTGCAAGAGCCCCTGTCAGAAGTGCCGCCCCAGGGTGAGGTGCTTTTCTTCAAGGGACTTGGAAACCAGACATTGCAAGCCTGTTATTCGCAGGCAAAGGCACTTTTGTTTCCCAGTTTGGCCGAAGGCTTTGGCTGGCCGCTGATAGAGGCGCAGGCTTGCGGTTGCCCGGTCATCACCACGGATGCCCCCCCCATGACGGAAGCTGCGGGTCCTGCGGCGCGCTACTTGCCACGCTTGAAGGCAGGTGACGACCCACAAGCCTGGGCAGCAAATGCAGCCACGGCTTTGAACGAACTGCTGAACATACCCCCTGAAGAAGCCCAACAACTGCGTCAGCAATGCGCCGCCTGGCCTGAACGCTTCAATGCAGATGCCGCCATCGAAGGCTACTTGCGCGTCTACCAACAGGTGTTTGCATTGGCCGTCGACCAGCAAACCCTACCACCCATTACAGAAAAATAACCATGTGCGGAATTGCCGGTATCTACGCCTACTGCCCCCGAGCCGCTTCGGTTGACAGGGATGAACTATTCCGCATACGTGATGCCATGCAGGCGCGCGGACCAGATGCTGCCGAGCTTTGGATGTCTGCAGACCAACGCGTGGGATTTGCGCACCGCCGCCTGGCCATAATTGACCTAAGCCCTGGAGGTGTGCAACCCATGCATGACCCGGTCACTGGCAACTGGATCGTGTTCAATGGTGAGATATATAACCACCACGCCTTGCGCGCACAATTGCAGCGAGACGGCATTGCCACGCACTCACTCTCGGACACCGAAGTGCTGCTAAAGCTATATGCACAGATGGGACCGGCCATGCTGACGCGCCTGAGAGGCATGTTTGCCATTGCCATTTGGGACGCGCACAAGCAGCACATGTTTTTTGCACGTGATGCGTATGGCATCAAACCCCTGTACATCGCCGACGACGGTCAGACGCTGCGTTTTGCTTCACAGGTAAAGGCGCTGCTGGCTGGCGATGCGGTAGACACCCGTCCCGAGCCCGCTGGCCATGTCGGATTTTTGCTATGGGGATCGGTGCCCGAACCCTACACACTGTATCGTGGCATACGTGCGTTTCCACCCGGTCACTGGATGACTGTGACCGATGGCCGTGCCAGCGTGCCTATCCCCTTTGACAGCCTGAGCCAGCGCCTTAGCCACTTACCAACAGCAACACCGCAAGATTCCGAGAAAGCCCTACATCAAATTGCCGATGCTGTACGTGACAGTGTGTCTGCGCACACGGTGGCCGACGTACCGGTGGGCGTCTTCTTATCAGCCGGCCTGGACTCCACCATGCTGGCCGCCTGTGCTGCCAAGCTGGGCGAGCTGCGTAGTGTGACGCTGGGCTTTGATGAATATACAAATACGGAATTTGACGAGGCGGTGCTGGCTGACGAAGTAGCACGACGCCTGGGCGCACAGCATACGCTGCACCGCATATCGGCCGCCCATTTTGCCCAAGACAGGTTGAACCTGCTCCGAGCAATGGATCAGCCCTCGATTGATGGCATCAATACCTGGTTCGTAGCCAAGGCAGCCGCAAGTCAAGGGCTGAAAGTGGCCTTGTCCGGGATTGGTGGAGACGAGTTGTTTGGCTCTTACCCCAGTTTTTCGCAAGTGCCCAAGCTGTATAACGCATTGCGCCGATTTGGCAGCGTACCCTTGCTCAACCGCACGGTACGCCAAGGCTTGGCTGCGGTGTCGGGGCTGTTGCCATCACCCAAATATGCAGGCATGTTGGAGTACGGCACCAGCCTAGGTGGCGCCTACTTGTTGCGTCGCGCACTTTATATGCCGTGGGAAATTCCCTCATTGATGGACCCGGACATGGCAATCGAAGGCCTGCAGCAGCTTGACACCCTGACGGCCCTGGCGGCTTGCAAACAAGGCATCCCTAGCCAACGCTTGTGCATTACCGCGTTGGAATCGCAATGGTTCATGCGCAATCAACTGCTGCGCGACGCCGACTGGGCAGGCATGGCCCATTCATTGGAGATACGTGTGCCCTTTGTGGACACCCAATTGCTTGAGCGGTTTATAGAAGTTCCCACGTTGAGCCCGGCACAAGAAAAAGCCATGATCGCGCGCACCGTGGCGCCCGAGCTACCAGAATCCGTCCTTAGTCGACCCAAGACCGGCTTTGCGGTGCCAATACATCAGTGGCTAAACCCTACAGCACGCCATAGTGTCAACAGCCACCGCGAATGGGCGAGCATGCTGTATCGAACCTTTACGCGGAGCAACGTCTAGTATGCGTTTGCTACATATCATCACCAGCGCTAACCCAAAGGGTGGCGGCCCTATCGAAGGCGTACGGCAACGTGGCCTGCGGCTACAAGACATGGGCCACAAGGTAGAAGTTCTGACACTGGATGATCCTGCCGCGCCATTTGTTACAGACTTCCCCTTGAAGGTGCACGCCCAGGGCCCTGGCGCAGGGGGTTACGGCTATAACTCCAAGCTTACGTCATGGCTTGAGATGCACGTTGATAAATACGACATCGTTATCGTAAATGGGCTTTGGCAATACACCAGCTTTGGAGCTTGGCGCGTATTGCATCGCAAGAAAATTCCCTATTTTGTTTTTACACACGGAATGCTTGATCCGTGGTTCAAGCATGCCTATCCGCTCAAACACCTGAAGAAATGGCTGTACTGGCCGTGGGCAGAATACCGCGTCCTGCGAGATGCTCAGGGCGTTTTATTTACTTGTGAAGAAGAGCGGCTATTGGCACGAAAATCGTTTTGGCTGTACCGTGCCCGCGAAGCTGTGGTGAGCTATGGCACCAAGACACCACCGGACAATGCCAAGGTTTTGCGTGAAACATTTTACTCAGCCTACCCTGCGTTGCGTGGCAAGCGCGTGCTGTTATTCCTGAGTCGTATCCAAAAAAAGAAGGGCTGCGACCTGCTGATCGAGGCTTTTGCAAAGGTTGCTTCGCAAGACCCAACACTGCACCTGGTGATGGCTGGACCTGACCAGACTGGTTGGATGGAAACACTGCAGGTTCTTGCTGAACGCCTAGGCGTGGCTGATCGCATCACATGGCCCGGCATGCTGCAGGGAGACATGAAGTGGGGAGCGTTTTACGCCAGCGAGGTATTTGTTCTGCCTTCGCATCAGGAAAATTTTGGCATCGTGGTCGCCGAGGCATTGGGTTGCGGCCTGCCAGTTCTGATATCCGATAAGGTCAATATTTGGCGCGAGATCAAAAGTGATGGTGCTGGTATCGTTAGCACCGACAGCGTAGCGGGAACCACAGGAGCCTTAACGCAATGGCTCAGTCTGGACATAACCAGCCGCGAACGAATGGCACTCCAAGCCACGCTCACCTTCAACAAGCGATTCACCATCGAGTCCATGGCCACCAGCCTGCTCGACACGGTGCAGAGTCTCTCTCAATGAGGCACAAACCATGAAGATCACTGTGTTACAGGGCGCCTTTCTGCCAGTGCCACCAGCCTTGGGCGGTGCTTGCGAAAAGATGTGGTTTCTGCTGGGCCAGAAGTTTGCGGCGCGCGGCCATCAGGTGGCGCATGTGTCCAGGTCGTGGCAAGGCTTTCCTGCACATGAGCGCATACAGGGTGTGGTCCACCTGCGGGTGCGCGGGTACCAGACGCCCACGCGGCTGCTTTGGCTCAAGCTGCTGGATGCCATCTACACCTGGCGCGCCATCCGCGCCATTCCGCCGGACACCGATGTGGTGGTCACCAACACCTTCTGGGCACCGCTGTTCATTCCCCTGTTCCGGTCCGCCAAGGTCTATGTGGATGTAGCGCGCATGCCCAAGGGCCAGATGCGCCTCTACAGCCGCGCCGCACGGCTGCGCGCCAACTCCACGCCGGTGCTGGAAGCGATTCGTGCCGAGCTGCCCATTCACCGGCAGTCGCAGGCCAGTGCCATACCCAACCCGCTGCCCTATGAACCCGCGCACTCGGTGGAGTGGGCAGGCAAGCAATCCATGATCCTGTTTTGTGGACGCCTGCATCCAGAAAAAGGCCTGGACCTGCTGGCGCAGACGGTCAATGCCTTGCCGCCCGGTTGGGTGCTGACCCTGGTCGGGCCATGGAAGACGTCTGAAGGCGGTGGCGGCGCTACCTATGTGGACCACCTGAGGGCGCTTTTCGATCCCGCCAAGGTGCGCTTTGAAGAGCCCGTCTACGACATCGAAAAGCTCAACCAATTCTACCAGCGTGCGGCGATATTCGTCTATCCATCGGTGGCGGAAAAAGGTGAAACCTTCGGCCTTGCGCCCCTGGAAGCAATGGCCTGGGGCGCGGTGCCGGTGGTCTCCAGCCTGTCGTGCTTTCGCGACTTCATTCACGACGGTGACAACGGGCTGTTCTTTGACCACCGCAGCCCCTCGGCCCAGAACCAGCTGGCGCAGTGCGTGCTGCGCCTGGTCGAAGACGCCGATCTGCGCTCGCGTCTTGCGGCCCGTGCACTGCAGGTGCGACACACACATTCTGCAACGGCCATTGCCGACAGCTTCCTGGCCGACTTCGAAAAACTCCTGGCAACGCCATGACACGGGCAGCGCTGCATACCCACCGGCAGGACTCGGCCTATGCCAGTCCGTGGACGCGCGGCGAGCAGCTGCGCATGCTGCTGTGGAACCTCTGCTGGGCCGCGTTCTGCTGCTGGACACCCAAACCCCTGAACCGCTGGCGCTTGCTGTGGCTGCGGCTGCATGGTGCAACGCTGCACGGAACCCCGTTTGTGCACCAGCGCGCCCGCATCGCCATTCCCTGGAAGCTCACCATGCACCATCGAGCCTGTCTGGGTGATGGCGCCGTGGCCTATACGCTGGGCGAGATTGAAATCATGCAGGACGCCACGGTGGCGCAGGAGGCCTACCTCTGCACGGGAACGCACGACTTCAGCTCGCCCGTCAGGCCCCTGCAAACAGGGCGCATCGTCATTGGTGCGAGCGCCTTTGTGGGTGCCCGCGCCTTCGTGATGCCGGGCGTGTCCATTGGTGCGGCAGCCATCGTGGGGGCCTGCAGCGTGGTGACCAAGGACATAGCCGCAAACGACCGCGTGATGGGCAATCCGGCGCGTTCATCCAGTCCCCGCCATACCACTTCTGCAAACCGGAGCACAACATGACACCACAGCTCGTACCCGTATCCCGCTGCGCCCCCGGCGTACTGCTTGCGCTCAAGGGAAAGCTGGACGACTTTTACGCAAAGGTCACTGACTACAGCGCCTTTGCCACGCCGTCCGACCAGGTCCACTGCTGGCAACATATTGCCGATCACATCAAGGCCCGCTCCCGCAGTTCGGGCAAGGTCCGCGTTCTGGAAGTCGGTGCGGGAATGAGCGGGTTCGGCAATTTCCTGAGCGGTCAGAATCTGCGTGACCAGTGCACATGGGTGGTGCAGGACGTGACTTCCCAGAATCGCACCTGGCTTGAGCTGAATGCGGACGAAGTGCACATCGGTGAAGTCGATTCGGCTGCGCTGGAGGGAGACTATGACGTCGTCTTCTCCACCTTCGTCCTCGAGCATGTGGTCAACCCGCAGGCGCACCTCAATGCACTGGCTCGATTGGTCAAGCGGCGCAAGGGAACGATCTTCATCTTCTGTCCCCGGTACGACGTTCCTGGATATGCAACGCCGTCGAGCCGCCATCTTGCAACATCACGGCGCTTGCGCTTCATGGGCCAGGGGCTGTTCTCGCGCCTGGCAACGCTGCTCACGGGCAGCCCCGCGTTCCTGGTTCAAACCGACCTGGCGGCATTTCACCAACCGTTTTTTACCGACGCAGACGCGGTGCACTGGGCATCGGTGTTTGATCTGAAAAGCTGGGCCCGCAGCCACAAGGCATCCTCACGCTCCCTGAAGCTGGGCAACCCCCGATTTCCCTCCAAGGACTGGGTGGTCAAGCGCATGCTGACGATTGGAATTGCCATCACGTTCGACCGATGAATTCCATATCCGTCCTCATACTCACCAAGAACGAGCAGCAGGACCTGCCGGGCTGCCTGGCGTCTGTGGCTTGGTCCGACGACGTGCATGTGCTGGATTCGCACAGCACCGATGACACCCTGCAGATCGCGCAATCTGCGGGTGCTTCGACCACGTTGCGCGTCTTTGATGGATACGCCAGCCAACGCAACGCGGGGCTGCAGCTGCCGTTCAAGCATCCGTGGGTTCTGATTGTGGACGCCGATGAGCGCATCCCTTCCGCGCTGGTTGAAGAGATGCAGGCCTTTGCGGCGTCGGCCGAGCCACAAACCGCCGCGGCACGCATGCAACGGCGCGATATCTGGTGGGGTACCTGGCTGCGGCACGCGCAAATTTCCCCGTACTTCGTCAGGCTGGTACGCGTGGGCCGCGCCCGCTATGAGCGCGAAGTCAATGAGGTGCTGGTCGTGGACGGCGCGATTCACGACCTGCGCCATACCTTTGACCACTACCCTTTTTCCAAAGGCCTGGACCATTGGATTGCAAAACACAATGTGTATTCGCGCATGGAGGCGCAAGTCATTGCATCGGGCAACGGCGTAGAACCCGCCTGGGGCAAGGCGCTCTTCGGCAAGGACTTCAATGAACGCAGGGTGCATCAGAAAGCCATTTTCTATCGCCTACCCGGTCGCCCACTCATCAAGTTCCTCTACATGCTTCTTGCACGCAGGGCGTTCTTGGACGGTGCGGCCGGCATGCGTTACGCAACGCTGCAGGCGATCTATGAGTACATGATCGTGTTGAAGGTCAAAGAGCTCAGGCATGCAGCGCAGTCCGAGCCACCGGGTCTCTCCCCATGAAGATCCTGATCTACAGCGCCAACTTCGCGCCCGAGACGGTCGGCATCGGAAAGTATTCGGGTGAAATGGCAGCATGGTTGGCCGAACAAGGGCACCAGGTACGTGTCGTGGCCGCGCCGCCCTACTACCCCGACTGGCGACTGGCTGCCGGCTATGCATGGCCGCCCTACCGGCGCGAGCGATGGAGAGGCGTCGATGTCTGGCGCGCGCCCTTGTGGGTGCCGGGTAGCCCCGGCGGTCTCAAGCGCGTGGTGCATCTGGTGACGTTTGCGGCTTCATCACTGCCCGTCATGCTGTACCAGTTGGTGTGGCGGCCCGATGCCGTGATGACGGTGGCACCCGCCCTGGTGTGTGCTCCAACGGGATGGCTGGTGGCGCGGCTGTGCGGTGCCAAGGCGTGGCTGCACATTCAGGATTTCGAAGTCGATGTGGCCTTCCAGATGGGGCTGCTCAAAGGGCGCACGCTACAGAATGTGGTTCTGGGCCTGGAGCGCTGGCTGCTGCGACGCTTTGACCGGGTCTCCTCCATATCCAACAGCATGGTGCAGCGGCTGCGGCACAAGGGTGTGGCGGCACACAAGGCCGTGCATTTCCCCAACTGGGTGGACCTGAGCCATGTGCGCCCCCTCGCGGCACCAAGCAGCTACCGGGCAGAGCTGGGCATTGCAGTGGCTACCAAAGTAGCCTTGTTCTCCGGCACGCTGGGCGTCAAGCAGGGCTTGATGGTGATACCGGAAGCGGCCCGCCATCTGGCCCACCGGTCGGACATCCTGTTCGTGGTCTGCGGAGATGGCGCGCTCAAGCCGCAACTCGAAGCTGCGGCACAGCAGTTGCCCAACCTCAAACTCCTGCCACTGCAACCGTTTGAGCGCCTGGGCGATCTGCTGGGCCTGGCAGACATGCATCTGTTGCCACAGAGCGCGGAGGCTGAAGACCTGGTGCTGCCCTCCAAACTCAGCGGCATGCTGGCCAGCGGGCGCCCCGTCATTGCCACTTGCAGGCAAGGAACCGAGATCGCTTCAGTCGTCAGCCTGTGCGGGAAAGTGGTGCCGCCTGGTGACAGCCTGGCACTGGCAGAGGCCATCGCGCAGCTGGTCGATGATGACCACCACAGCGAAGCGCTGGGACACAGGGCACGTGGTTATGCCGAAGAGCATCTGGCCACGGATAGCGTTCTGGCACGCATGGCAAACCTGCTCGGAACGCCATAGCCCATGCGCCATTTGCTCTTGGCGACGGTCGAAGACCCGCATAACCCCAAGTCATGGAGTGGCACGCCTTTCAACATGCGCCAGGCACTGGAACGCAACTTCGAACGTGTGAGTGTGCTGTCTTCCGGGACCCCGCAAAGAGGATTGCTGGATGGCGCATTGCGCTTGGCATGGGGTCGCCAGAAATACCCGCTGTGGATGACACGCACCGCGCTGAAGGCCTATGCAAAGCGGTTGAAAAAGGAAGTGCAGGAGCAACGCCCGGATGCGGTGCTGTGCATCTCCAGCCAGCACCTGATTTATGCCGGAGCGCTCGACGTTCCGGTCTACATGATCTCGGACGCACCCTGGATGGCCTACAAGCAGGCTTACCAGGCGTATGAGTCCATGCCCTTGCTGGCCCCCACCTACGCCAGGCTGGAGGCTGATGTGGCCAAAGGCATCGCCGGCGTCATCTACCCTACTCCCTGGGCCTGCAATGAAGCGATCAGGCGCTTTGGTGTGGATACCCACAAAGTCCACTTGCTTCCCTTTGGCGCCAACAGCCATTGCGTCGATTCAGATGAACAGGTGTCGGCCCGCGTCCGTCAGCGCAAGCTCAATCCCCTGCGGTTCCTGTTTATCGGGAAGGACTGGGAGCGCAAGGGTGGACCTTTGGCGGTGGAGGTCGTGAACACGCTCAACGCACAAGGCGTGCAAGCCAGCCTGGATGTGATTGGCTGTCAGCCCGCTTTGGAGACACGTGACCCGTCACACGTTCAAGTCCTGGGCTACCTTTCGCCGGACAAGCCGGAGGACCGCGCGACGATGGCTGCGGCATTTGCCGAAGCGGACTTCTTTCTTGTCCCCTCCCATGCCGAGTGCTTTGGCCTCGTCTTTGCGGAGGCTCAGTCCTACGGCTTGCCCTGCATCGCACTCAACAGCCAGGGCATACCCGGTGTGGTGGACGACCAGACAACCGGCCTGCTGTTTGATGCATCCACAAGCGCCACGCACATTGCGCAGCGAATCCTTGCGCTGATCCAGGCGCCCGGTGCCTACCAGCGCATGGCGCTGGCAGCCCGCATGAAATTCACCCGCGAATTGAACTGGGCCACCTTTGGCAGCCGCATTCGCTCCTTGATCACCTCCTCTTCAGGCCAAAGCCATGACAACACCCCACCGTGATCGCAAGGCAGACCTGTTGCGCATCTGCAGCCTTGCTGCCTGCATCGCCGACAGTGCCCATGCGGCAGACCCCTTGAGTACGGAAAGTTCCGCTGCTCCCGTCGTTTTCAATGCGTCCAGGAGTGCCCGGCCCGGCGACATCGTGGGTCTGCAGGGAGAGAACTTTGGCAAGGCTCCCGTGGTTACGCTGACCCGACCGGGTGAGCCGCCGCTGGACTTGCCGTTGGTAAACCAGTTTGGCACGGGATGGCTGTCTTTCCGGATTCCGGAGTCAGCCAACGGCGCATTGGCCGTGCGTGTGGACAACGGCCAGACTGCCAGTGCGCCTATTCTGCTCAATGCCGCACGCGCCTTTCACCTGGACGCCATGCAGATCGTGCCCAAGGGAGCCTTCAGAATCTTTGGGCGCAATCTGCTGTTACCCGGTTTCACACCGTTGGTGACCGTGGGCGGATTGCCAGCAACGGTAGACACCGCCTCCAGCGACGAGCACATGCTGCAGGTCACCGCACCGGACGGATTGCGTGCGACCAAGAAGGTTGTGATAACCGTGGACAACGGCAACGGCACAGGACCGTCTGCACTCGATAGAGACATTGACGTGGCAACGTCTGGCCGTGGCGATCCCTTCGCGCTGGGTGTGGGATGGGGCGCCGCTTTCAGCGACATCGCCATACGCGTTGTGCGCGCTGACACGGACACGCGCCTTGGCAACAAGACGCTGTGCAACGGCGCTGCAGATGACACGGCCGCAATCCAGGCCGGCATAGACAAACTGGCCGCAGCGGGCGGCGGTGTACTGCAACTGCCCGCTGGCAATTGCCGACTGGCTGGCAGCGTGGCGCTCAAGTCCCGCGTGGTTCTGCAGGGCTCTGGCAAGGATGCGACGCTCGTCCAGTACGAAGCCAGCTATCCGCTCATGGCAAGGTCACAAGACTTGGTAGGCGTGCGCAACCTGACGCTGAAAAATATACGCGCGGGTATCGAAAGCCCGCTGATGCAAAACAATACGCGGATCTTCTTGCAGAACGTGCGATTTCTGTTGGGTGGCGGCATCCATATGTACCTGTCGGGCAATACCAACTTTGTGGTGACCGACACTGAGTTCATTCAACCCAAAAATGCGGGTGGCTATGGCCCGTACACATTGGGCTCCAGCAGTGGCTTGGTATTTACACGCAACACCACGACCTTCGCGGACGGCGGAACCAACTTCTCCAGCATTCATGACGCCTATCTGGTGGGCAACCGCTTTACCCGCGATGCCCGCGGCAACCAGAATTCCAAGGTCGTCACACACAGCCTGGCGATGGACTTTGCCCATCGGGTTGCCACTGTCGGCAACACCTTTGACGTTCTGGGTGGCCCCATCGTGAACAAGGTCCGCAATGATGGGGAAACCCTGTTGACCGAAGGCGGCGGTGGACGGCGCACGGAGAACCTGGGCACAGTGGCGCGTGCCACGCCGATCACCTTGTCAGACCCGGCCAACAAACTGAACGTTGCGCTGTTTGAAGGTGGCGTCATTCCAGAAAACTATGGCGTAGCCATTGTGGGTGGCAAAGGTGCGGGCCAGACGCGAAGAGTGATGGCCTATCAGGCCGACACCATCACGGTGGACCGCGATTGGGACGTGGTGCCGGACAACAGCAGCCGCTATGTGACCTTTATCTGGGGTCTGGAAAAGTCACTCATCAAAGGCAACACGCTAACCCAGAACCCACGTGGCATCTGGCTATATCAAACCGCAGTACGGGACATCGACATTGTTGGCAATGTATTTGAAGAAGGTGGTGGCATCTACTTGCGTTCGGCTCAGAACATCACAAACCGCTTGTTCACCCCCATGTACAGCGTGCGCATTGCAAATAACAAGATAACCAACACCACCGGGGAATGGCGCTCTTACATCAGTACCTTGTTCGTGCGTATGGATGAACAGGACTTTGGCGTTGGCACGGTAGGCGTGGAAGTCCGTGACAACACCATGCGAGCCAACACCCCAAATTTGACAATGCCGCAGGAGGAATCAGGCGGAGCGGAGGGTTTTGTGAACCGCATGCATGCAGAAGGGTCTAGCCAGGCTCAGTCGCTGAACCAGACCCGGTTATTGGGAACCATCTTTCAAAACAATACCTGCGTGGGCTGCAACATAGGCGTCATCGTGCGAGATGGCGCAAAGGGTACGGTTCAGGATGGAAACACAACCGTGCAGGCGCCAAAGCTCCCTTAGGCTGTGTATCAATATAGGCTGAAGGGTAGTCGTGTTCTGTTACCCCGAGCACATATTTCCATCCATTCGGACTAGAAAATAGCAGTCCGTCGACGCACGCCATTTCATGGTTCTTGTGTAACTTTATTGTTTTGTGACAACCACTGTCACAAACAGGAGTACACCATGAAGATTCGATTGATTCACGTGCTGATGTTGGCACTTTCGCTGTGGACCGTCAGTGCATCGGCGGCAAACGTGACGGCGTCCATGCTGGTCTCCCAGGCCGGCGGCTTGTCCTGGGAGGAAGACCTCTCCGGCCTCATGACACAGTTGCAGGACGGGACGAACTATGGCGACCCGGACATGTATTACGCCGTGTCCGCCATCAACAACAGTTCGCAGAAACAGACCTACACATTCACCATTGGTTCGGCAATCACGCCTACTGTGAGTGGAACCAACACGGTGTATGCGGAGTTTTCGGGTAGCCTGACTGGCCGCAGGGGTGTGGTCAAGAGCATTGACTCCGTCTTCAGCAGCGGCATTCAAAGGGTTGAGCTTTCCGCAGACAACGGGTTGACGTTTGTGAATGCCGGAGTGGATGTGGGGCAAGGCACCACTTCGACCGGTGCCAGCAGCATCTTCGGCCTGTATTCGGCAACCAACCCGAATGGACTGCAGGGCCAGACCTGGAACTACATGCGACTGGTTAGCACATTTACACTGACCGGTAATAGCGCTGTCGCATTGACCGGCTACGCTTCGGTCACCCCCGTGCCCGAAGTGGATGAGGCGGCCATGCTACTGATGGGTTTGGCCATGCTGGCTTCCGTCGCGCGCTACCGACGCACCAAGCTTGACACCTGAGAACTGATGAACACATCCAAACTACTGGGGGCCAGTCTGCTGGCCGCAGCGCTGATCGCCCCCTTCCCCTCTCTGGCGCTTGTGGGAGGGGCCGGTGTTGCGCCGAACAGCGCGAGCTCGCCGTGGTCTGGGGTGGGAAGCCTCAGTGTAGGGGGCAATCTGTTCACCGGGACGCTGATTGCACCTGGCTATGTGCTGACCGCCGCGCATGTGATGACGGGGGCCAACGCGTCCGATGTCAGCTTCGAGGTGAACGCTGGCAGCAGCTACAGCGTGGCAGCCAGCCAGATCTACATCAATCCGGACTACACCGCCAGCACCGCAGGCAATGCGCCGGGGGACCCCACAGTGCACAACGACCTGGCCATCATCCGCCTGGCAGATGCGGTAGGCACGAACATTCCGTTTTACAGCCTCTACACCGGCAGCCTGCAGGGCGCTGACCTGAACTTTGTCAGCTTTGCCGGCAGCACTTCGGTGAAGAAGACCGGCGAGAACATTGCCGACGTGGTACTCAGCAATGCCGCAGGAACCAACCAGACCTACCTGTTTGACTTCGACGGCCCCGACCTCAGCACCAACCGGCTGGGCGCCAACATCAGCGCCAACGGCACCTTGGGGGCCAACCGGGAAGCGTCCCTGGTCAACGGCGATTCCGGCAGTGCCGCCTTTGTGTACGTCAACGGGCAGTGGCAGTTGGCCGGCATCAACACCTTCGAGGTGACGTTTGCGTCCGGCCCCACCACCAGCGGCGCCTATGGCACGGGCGGCGGCGGCATTGCGCTGGCAGGCTATTCACAGTGGATCAGCAGCGTGATCGCCGCTCCTGTTCCCGAACCGGAGAGTTGGGCGCTGCTGTTGGTAGGATTGGTCGGTATGGTCCCGCTGATACAGCGTAAAAAAGGAACTCCATGGACGCCACAAAACTCGTCATCATCCCCGGTAGCGCGCGCGAAGGCTCGCTCAATCGCAAACTCGCCGCAGTGGCCGCCAAACTGGCAGAGGCTGCGGGAATGGCAGTCACGACAATCGACCTGCGCGCTCTGAATCTGCCCATTTACGACGGCGATCTGGAGGCTGCAGCCGGTGTGCCGCAAGGTGCACATCAGCTGCAGCAAGCCATTGTGGAAAGTGACGCCGTACTGATCGTTACCCCGGAATACAACGGTTTCCCTACCCCGCTGGTCATCAATGCATTTGACTGGCTGTCACGGATTCAGGGCTCCCCCACGCAGCCTGCCGGACTATCGGTTACGGCCAACAAACCGGTCGGCCTGCTGTCCGCATCCCCCGGTCCAGGCGGTGCGCTGCGCTCCATGAACTTCATGCGGCAGTACCTGCAAATGGCGTTTGCCATGCTGGTAGTACCCCAACAATTTGCCCTGGGCAAAGCCCATGAAGCCTTCGATGAAGCCGGTGCACTGAAGGACGCCAGAGCGGCCCATTCGGTTGAAACCGTGCTGACTTCGCTCAACGCGCTGGCCCAGGCACTGAAGGAAGCCCAGCGCCACCGTTAGACTCGAGGACCACATAAAAGACGGGTCTTCAGATATGGGTGGCGGCAAAAGAGCGTTCATTACAGCCATGACGGCGCTGTTTGCCATTGGCGCATACGCCGCTCCGTCCTGGACCTTGGTGGACGAAGACGAAAACATTGCCATGTCAATCGACGTGCAGTCCATGGTCACCAGCCCAGAGTCCGTCATCGTGGACGTGCGGATCGTCTACAAGCACACACAGCAATACGAGCAAACAGACGGTACCACCGTCCCCTATATTGCCGCGGTGGGCCCGTTCTACTTCGGCTGCACAACCAACAAGTTCGGCGTCGCCAACCGCACCACCCTCTACCGGTCTGCCGACACATCAGAAGCCCCAATCGGCACCTATCTGGACAAGTCCTTCACCGGCAAGTTCTACATGCTGGACGCGCCGCCCGGCCCCACCCTGCAGAAAATCGCCAAGCTGGTTTGCTAGGCGGCTTCTTCGGCGCCCAGGTCACTGGCAATCAATTTGAACTGTTCCAGCGCGGCTTGCAGGTCTTCCACAATTTCCTGCGCAATCACGGCGGGCGGCGGCAGGTTGTCGCTATCGGCCAGCGAGTCGTCCTTGAGCCAAAAAATATCCAGGCTGGCCTTGTCCCGCGCCACCAGCTCTTCATAGCTGTACGCACGCCAACGCCCGTCCGGGCTTTCAGGTGACCAAGTGGCCTTGCGCTGCTGTCGCTTGCCTGTCTTGTAGAGCGTCACGAACTCGTCCAGGTCTGCGCGCGTGAGTGGGTTGGTCTTGAGCGTGAAGTGCTTGT
>NZ_JBXAMW010000017.1:0-88861 GCF_058801025.1 Rhodoferax sp. GW822-FHT04A08 | reverse complement strand
GTGCGGTCTGGACTTCCTCCAATGGGAGGTTCAGGACTGCACTCAATGCATGGGGCAGATCGCCCCGGTTGATGGAGCCCCACGTTTTTACTGCTTTCTTGAGGGCATCGAATACGCGTAGAGCGACGGCCAGTTCAAAAATCGCAAGTTCCACTGAATTGAGCCCCGCACTGTTGCCCAGCCAAGCCAATGTCGTGGACATGCAGCAAGGGGCAACCGGCCAATTGGCCTCGCCCTGCATTGCCAAGGGTCCTAGGAACTTCTGCGCCCTCAACCGCAGTGCTTCGAATACTGCTGCTGCCTTGCATCCTGGATCTGCAAGCTCGGGCACTTCCAGCACGGCGGACAGCAGCTGGTGCTGGCTGGATCCATCTACATGAAAGGCCGGCATGCCGCCATGGCCCAGCAAGATTCGCAGGATCCAGCTGTTCATGCGCTGGCGGTAGGCTTCGCGGGTGGTTTGACCCGACACGCTGAACCAGTGGTCGGGGCTGTCTAGGTGGTCATAGTGGTCGTCACCGTCCAGTTCGAAGAAGCTATGGTTATCCATACGTGGTCTCCCGTGTCGGTTCAGTAGCAGGACAGGTTGGAAGCCGGGCGGGCTGCAACGCGTGGCAAGCATTGACCTGCACTTCTGTTTACGCGAGACAGCGCACGCTGCACGCTGCGACGCAGGCGTGGCACGTAGAAGTCATCCATCTCATCGGGCAGGCTCCAGTCCAGGCACATACGAAGGAGCACAGCCAGACGCTCGCTTTGGTTGTCTAGGCGATGCAAAGGGGCCAGCACCAGGGTTCGCAAGACGTCATCAGCGTTGTGCGCACCCATACTGGAACGCAAGTACGCATGGCAGCCCTCGACGAAGGTGGCCACGTACAACGCTTCACGCTCCGCACCGCCGTAGTCACTGGCGTAGGCCGCTGTGTCTGCCGCAGAGCGCAGGACCTGAATGGCATAGCGGCACAGACCTGTGCGCTGGTACTGCTTGGCATCACCCAAGGGGGTTCCCAGCAATTCGAGGATTTCAGGCTCAGCCAGGAATCCGCACAGAAAGCTGCGCAGCTCAGAGTTCTCCACCTTGCGCACGGAGTCAGCGATCAGGGTCTGGAGGTCTGGCCCTACGGTGACTTCAAATGTGCTGTGGCCTGCGTTCGGTTTGACAGTGAGGGTTGAGATGGTAGGGGCGATACGGTGCATGGTGTTCTCTCTCATATAAATGCTGCTGAAAATCGGTTGTTTTGGGCAAAGCTCCGCCCAGCCCCCCTGCGCCAAGGGTTTGGCGGAAGGGGTTGCGGACTAGCTGTCTATGGAATGAGGCTTAGGCAGCCAGGGTGAACGGCTCGGAGTTGGATGAACTTTCGCTTTTCCAATTTCTGGCCATGTCCGCCCAGGAGATAGGCGGCGCCTGCGAGTTGCCGGGTACATCGACCTTGGACGGGTAAGGCATCTCTGCACGTGCCGCCTGCTGTTGCATACCCTGATCAACTGCAATCGCATTCGACGGCAGTGGCATCGGTTGGGCTGCCAAAGCTTGAATCACCACCGCTGGCTGCACAGGTTTGGCCACGGCTTGCACGGGCGCACTCGGTGGGATGGCCATCAGCTGCATTGGCGCCAAATGTGCGACCGGTGCAACAGGGGTTCCAACAAAGGTACTGGTAAGCAGCCGGTCCATTGCTGAGCCATCATTGCGCGTCAGATTAGGCACGTAGCGGCTATACACACGGAACAACATTTCGGTGGTTGTGTGGCCAAGCTGCCTTGCAATCCATTCGGGCGCCTCACCAGACGCCAGCCACAAGGTGGCGGCGGTGTGACGCATCTGATAGGCCTTGCGGTGTTCCAGCCCCAGGTGCCTGAGCAGTGGCGCCCAGACTCGGTTGATGAAGTTCTTGTTGTCAATCGGATTGCCCGCCCGATTGCAGAACACGTACTCCGCCTTGCCGCCGGTGATCGCATACTGCTCTTTGAGCGCATCGAACACGATCTGGCTCATCTGGATATCGCGCATGCTGCCATCGGTCTTGAGCTCGTCTTCTTCGCCGAGCACGATGGACTCACGCACGTAGATCATGCGACGCTCAAAGTCCACGTACTTCCATTTCAGGCCATTGACCTCTCCTGTGCGCATGCCTGTGAAAATGCGCGTCTTCAAGTACGGCCGGTAGTCCATCCGTATGGTCGAGATCAGCAGCTGCACCTCAGGCAAAGTGAATGGCATGACCTCACTGCGCTTCATCCGCAACGGCTTGATGTTGCGAAACGGCGAGTTGAAGTTGAACCGGTCTGCGGCCTCATTGAGGATCTGGCGCAGCGGCTTCATGATCGCGTTGATGCGTCGAGCGGTCATGTTCACGTTCTTGCCCCGGCCCTTGAGCTTGGAGAGATCAGAGCGGAAGGCAAGGATGTCGGCTTTGCTGACTTGGCCGACGAACTTTTCACCGAAGTGCGGCAGGATGTACTTGTCCAAGGCGCCGCGCTGCGTGATCTTGTAGCTCCGCCGCCAGGTGATCTCAGTTTCAGCGAACCACTGGTTGGCGAATTCCTTGAAGTTGGGCGTAGGTGCAACTGTGCTCTGCACCGCCATGGCGGTTGGATTCAGGGCCGCATCGGGTGAATCGGACCTTACTTCCCGCTTGGGTAGCGGCTTGTTGAAGGTCTTTTCGTAATCAAAAGTGCCGAGGGCGATTTCGGCTTCGATTTTGTCCAACGCTTTCTGCAAGCGCTTGCGATTGGCAGTGGTGTCGGCCAGCTCCGTGTATTCACGCAGACGAATACCCGAATGCCTGAAGTCCATGAACAATGTGCCCTTGCTTTCGAGCCGTCGGATACTAGCCATTCAGGACACCTCCGTTGGACAGAGGAATTCCGTATGTCGCTGAGTTGGAGGCCTTGGCCATGTCCGCCTCAATCTGCTCCCAGATGTACAGCGTCTTACGTCCGCCAAAGGGCCGGATGTAGTGACGCCCTTCAATGAGGACACTGTCCTTCAATCGGTCGCGTATGGTGCGGCTGTCGTACTTGATCAGGGCGGCCAACTCTTCAGTTGTGAGGTAAGTTACTTTTTGCTGTGACACTTCATACTCCTTGGGAAAGCTGCGACAATCTGGACGACAAAATTGCATTCAAAAGTGCTTAATGTCGTTCTGAATGACATTAAGCATGTACAAATATCATTTGCAAGAACTTTTTTTCATCCTGAGCGACTTTTTTGCATTGAGAGTGACGTGATCAAGTGCCACCTATCCCGATTGATGGGGGAGCGAAAGCTCAAAATAAGCGATGTCGCACGCGATACCGGCTTACACCGGAACACGATTACGCTGCTTTATCAGGAGACGTCCGCACGCATCGACGTCGACGCGCTAAACAAGTTGTGCGAATATTTTGGAGTTGGCGTTGCGGACTTGTTTGAGTACGTTGCTGACTCGAAGTGAAATGTCGCTGCAGAGGCCGATTGAATTTTGAGCACCCGGTCGCTCACCTAAATTCGTTGGCTCGGATTAGCTGCGGCAGTCGACCCAATGCAGACCGTCGCCGCACCGATCTCGCGGTGGTAAAGCCGCCGATCAACTTGAAAGCACACGTCCGCCGGAGGTGGCTCGCTTGAATGACAGATTCAAGATCATCGTCACAGTAGATCCTCAGCGACTCCGTGCAAGTGAGCCGAGAAGGTGAGGAACATAGCCACATCGGCAGGACTCCACCTCAGAAGGTCGACGCGCCGAGCGCAAGAATCAATCGCTATTCTTTCGGCCACGGAATCAGCACGGTGTTGTACATGGAGCGTTGGATGCGAGCGCAGTCGTCGCAGAGGCGAAAGCTGCCGGGGCCGCCCGCTTCACCGCCGTCGGGTGCCCGAAAATCGCTGGCTGGCGTGTCGCCGCAGATGCCGCAGCAGTTGTGCATGCCTTCGACGCTCAAGATGTACTCTGTTAACGCCGCTTGCTTGGGGTCCCAGTGACGAAGTGCCTCGAACCACTCCTTTGAGTGTGGCCGAGGAGGGAGTTTCTCTTCGGGCTCAAGCAGCCCCCGCTCAACCAGATATTCACGCGCGACACGAACGCGCGTCGCGTGCAGTGCCGCGAGCCGTTCGTTGAGGTCGAGCATTCGCCTGAAGTAGCGGAGTGCCGTATGAGTAGTGAGCGTCAAATATCCGCCGCGATTCAGGATAAACCTGTTGGGACCGAGGTCATCATCTGAAAGCAGCTGGGCAGCGTAGACGTCAACCTGCTCCTGTGGAAGCGCCCGCATGGTCACCAATGAGTACCACGGACTCCCATTCAGCTCGACCTGCCACAGGGACAAGTAGCCGGAATTCTCCAAAATATCGCTGAGCTTGCCGTCATTCTCAGGATGCGACAAGAGATGGCGATTCAGATCGTCGAAGTGTTCGATGCCGCTGTCAAGCTTGCGGGCCTCGTTCAGGACCTCATTGATGGCAGCTCTCATCTGCTGCGTCAGGTCGCCCTCCTCTTCTGATACACGGACATAGGCATCGGTCGCTTCGCACAGCATGTCCGGGACCTCGACGAGGCGCTTGGTGGTCAGCAACTCGCCCGGGTGACAGTAGTCGGCATCGTCAACCAGTTGTACGCCCGCATGGCGATACGCCTGAGCTACTAGGCGCGAGCAGAACTGCTTGGCACCTACCTTTCCGACACCGACGATGGACTGCACCGCCCCGACCTTGGTGTAGCGAGCACCATTTTGGCTTCGTGCGTAGGTAACAACGGCGGCGACTTCTTCCGTGCTGAGCGGCGGCTCTGCTCGCAGCACGTGCACCGCGCAGTCGGCGTGAAACACGAGTCGCAGCACGTTCCGCGCATGGACGCCTTCAGCAGTCGAGTCCATGACGCTGCCGCCAGCGACGCAGACCATGGCATGGGAGATGTCTGAATTCGTGACCTTGCGAATGAGCTTGCTCAAGGTCTGTCGAGTCGTCGTCAAGATGACGTCGCCAGATTGCAGGTTCTCGTATCGGACGCGAATCAGCTTCCGTTCGGTCTTATCAGCCATATACGTAGAGAGGAGGAAAGACAAATGGCGCCACTAGGCGGCCTTGTGTTGTATGTCAGCGATGAGCTCCGCCCGCGGAGAGCCGGCGAACGACTCGCGCTTCAACGTAAGTGCGTCGATCATGACCTGGTTGGTCAGCAGGAAGTTGTCCAGCAACGTATACCAGTTGAGCACGAAGCGCTTCATGCGCTCGTCGTCGCTGACCAGGCCAGGCAACCCCTTCGCGACTTGGCCCTGCATGCGGCTGCGAATCTCTGTGTCGGCCTCAGATATCTTGCGCCCGATCAGAATGATCTCGAAGTGCATTGCCTCGCTGCCAAATTCGGCGTGTTTTTTGATAAGTTGGGCGTAGCCATCAAGCTGCTGGAGGTGCTTGTAGTTGAGCGCAATGCTTGGTCGCTTGATCTCCACCACGATGCAGCGATAAATTTTTCGGCCCATCGAGTCGTGGTGCGGGACCTTGCGGGCGAGGAATAAGTCCGTCTGCTTGTTCGCGCCCTCGATGGCTGTAGTCTCATTCGTGTCCAAGTCATCCAAGGCGATGTCATTGACCCCCTTGACCGTGTCGCGAAGCGATTTTGCGATCTTAGTAAACGTATCCTCCTCCGCCCCAAGCGTCTCGTATGAGCTGCCGAATAGCCACGTGTTGGCCTCGATGATGCCCTGCAAATCCGGCGTCTCAAGCGTCTCCAAATAGTGGTCGTTCATCAGCGTCCGCAGCTTGTCGGCCACCTCGTGCCTACGACGCAGAACTTCGATCGCCGAAACGATACTTTGCAGCGACACGCTCTTTAGCTGCTTGGCGAACAGCTTGGTGGAGACGTCGTCGAGCTCTAGCACGCTGTTGAGAACCTCGAAGATCGCGTCGTTCTCGTTGGAAACCGCCAGCTTGTCGAGGAGTCGCACAATAATTTTCTTCTGGTTCTTCTTAAGCGACTTCAATGCCGTCGGATCGGCTGTGTAGATGGCTCGCAGGATACTTTTGGTGTTCTCGAACCGCCAATTCTTATAGTCCTCGGGCAGGCCTGCGTAGGTCGGAAAGACGCCGTCGGCGACGTAACCTTCAATTTCCCGCTCGCACTGCTTGCGCAGGAAGTCCTCGTAAACGGACTTGGCAATCTTGTTGAGTTCGCGCCCCACCTTTCGCCATGTCTCAGACTCGAAGCCTGTCGCGTCTGGGCTGGCCAAGTCGCCGCCGCTCGGCTTAAAGGCGTCAACCCACTTTGAACCGACGTAGATGCTGGTGTGGAAATTTCCCTTATGGTTGAAGGTGCTCAGTTTCTTATCGACCGTCTTGCCCGAAGAGTTCAAAAGGTAGACGTAGGACTTCTCAGAGCCCGGCTTCATATCCCAGCGAAGAACAGACACGTCAAAGTCATGCTCGTCGATGGAGAAATTGCCCTGGATGAGGTCGTGCGACGGTACCGTCACCTCAGTTCCATTAAGGCGGAGCCTCTTCGCGGGGTTGAGCGCGAGGAACCAACCGAACTCGATGGAAAGCTGCTTATGAAGCTCTCCGGTGGTCGGCAGCGCGCCATGTAGGTTGAGCAATTCAGCGGTCGTGCCGGACTTACCTGCGTTCATCGCTATGGGCAATGCCGACGGCTCCACCGACCGGCCTTCGTAGTTCGTGAGCGTCGCGCCGTTCACTTCGATCCGCGCGGGCCCCGACCCGGCGGCATTTGTCCACCAAATGGCCCGTTCGGCGAGCCTGTGGAAAGACAGTCGGCCGCGACCATGCGAGCCATGGGTCGTCATGTCCTCCTTCTTACTGGAGTCGTTGAACCGGCCAAACGATTCGGCGTGCGCCTCGAGCTCTATGCCTTCCCCGTCATCTGAGACCGCTACTCGTGTCGCGCCGCCCATTGGCCCCTCGTCAACCAGCACTTCGACGTTGGTTGCCTTGGCGTCGAAACCATTCCAAGCCAGCTCGGCGATCGCTCGCCACGGATCGGTAGTCCGAAAATGCTTCTTGATCCCTTCTCCGTTAATCTCCGTCTTTCCCGAAATTTGTCGAGTCGCCATGTTAAGTCCCTGGGTTGTTGGTCCAGCCCGCGCGCAGTGTGGCTGAGTTCAGCATGGAGTTTAGTGGCCCCACGCGCAGAGACTACGAAAGCTCGACCAGTCGTCCAGCGGCGCCAAGTAGCGGTTGCTTAATTGGCGCGTATCTCAATCGTTCGGCCGGTCAAGAATGACCGGAAATAGAAGCTGTACCCAGTGCATCACGCGGCATGTCAAATTGCGGCAGTGGCGTTGCCATCACTCCAATCCCGGCTAGCCAAAATGAGGGAAGAGGCTATGTTCTGACCGTGTTGGGGTATGTATCTTTGCGCCTGCAGTATGTTGCTGCGGTGGATGACTTGCAAGCGCTGCCCGAAAGCCTATTCAGCATCTATGCCCTGTCATTGCAACGTGGTCAGCCGTTCATGATCGCAGTTGCTGATTTCCAGGTACCTGGTTCTATGACATGGAGCAGGGAAGGCCTTATCGGCTAAGGGATCCATACGATGTGGGAGAAAGCCCGAGTGGATCTGCTCCCCCAGACCAGCCGGTCGCGGAAGGCGGCTTCTGGCCCCGAGCAGCAGCCGACCCAATGCTGACCTACGCTAGCGGCGGCAGCCGTCTTCGGTGCCACGCCGGATGCCGAGGACGTCATGCCTGAAGAGGCGGCGATTGCTGCAGTGCTGTGAGATCAGCGCTCACTTCCCCTTGGGCTTCGGCTGCATGAACAGAAGCACCTGGTCCACGCAGGCCGGATCGCCAAGGTCGTCCAGCGCGGTATCGCGCAGCCTGCCCTCTCCCCCAGCCAGCGCCCAGGAAACGCCCACGCCTCCTGGAGGGAGCATCCGTCCGATGCGCTCTGCCAACTGCAAATTGTGCTGACGGAGCACCCAGATGGCGAGTAGCAACAGGACCCGCCGGTTGGAATTTGCAGAAAGCGACTCGGCGGCCGCGAGAACCTCATCAACGTCCCCACTACACGCGAGCAACAGCAGAAGTCTCGATGCCACGCGGGGGATCTTTCCCGCCAGAGCTTTCGGCGTGATTCGCTGCCTAACCGAAGGCACGACGCGCTCGTATCCAACCATCAACGCATTCGCTGCCAACTGCCGGACCAACTTGTTACCCGGATTCAGAGCGATGTCCATCAGTGCGTTTTGGAAGCACCTCTCAGCCTGGTTGACCAGCAAGACGAAGATGCCATACCGAAGATCAGAATCACGAGTATCAATGGCCAGACCGTAGAGCTCTTCAGCGGTCTCGGCGTCCAACCCGCCAAGATTGCCAAGCGCTTTGACGGCAGCTTGCGCAATTGGGAAGTTCTCTTCTTCGTCGTAATAGGCCAACTGAGTCGACCACTGGTTCTTGGATAGCCGAAGCAGCGCGGCGCGGTGGTCTGGATGGGGCTTCGCGTCGAGCAGGTCGACAAGGGCCCTACAGACGCGGCTGCCCTTGTTGTCGGCAAACGCGAGGTATGAGGGCGGCAGCGGAGCCGGCAACGGCGTCGCAAGAGCAATGAGCGACGGAGCAACAACATCTGCGAAACGATGCGTCAGTCCAGCCTGTATGTCAGCAACCAGGCCGTGGCGGATGAAGAAGTTGATCGCGAGCTCGGCGGCCGCCTCGTCATCGGAATGGGCCAGAAGCCAGCGCGCATCCTCCGCGGAGCCGACCGGCACATACGAGTCCAGCTTCGTTCGGAACAGCCGCACCTCCTCACTAGACGGGCTGATGCGTCCGATCAACGACTGTGCTTCGCTGGAAAGAATAGGCGTCAGCTTCTTCTCAAGGGCGTATGCGGCCTCACTTACCTCGTCGAGCGGTCTCGGGAGCGATGGAGCAGTCCAGGGGTCATGATCCTCCTGACGCTTCAAATCGAAAACGTCACGCCGATCGCGCAAATCGCCAAGCTCCACCGCAATTTCGACTAGACGGGCCTCGTTGCCCATTTGGGCAAGGCGCTTGAGCATCGCAGGGAAGCGATGCGCCGCATTCTCAACGAGGCATTTCAGTGCACCGATGCGAACGCCTGAGTCGGCATGGCCGGCCAACACTAGATCCATTAGGTCATGCTCAAACTCTGGCACCCAGTGCTTTGTCAATACGAACCAAAGGGTGTCTTCGCAGACGCTTTGGCGCGCCATTCTGTAGACGTCTTTCAACTCGTCAACCGATGGCGGGATGTCTCCGGCGAGCCGATTCAGCCAACGCGAAAGCAGATGCTCACGGTGGCGATGTTCAAGCAGATGTCGCCAACCCAACGTCGCTCGAACCTTATCAATGTAGCTGGACAGAAACTCACCGGCGGTCCAGCCGCTATCGTCCTCGGAGTAGTGCTCGGCATAGTCCTCGTTGAACTCCTTGTTCTTTCGTCCTAGTGTGAACTCCGCCGCTCGCCGCTTCTCTTCCTCGCTTGGGGTAAGGTCCGCGACGGCCAAGTCGACAATTGCCTCGAACCCACGCAGGTCCCTGAGCGCGCCGGTCGAAATGGCTTTGTCAGAACTGATGTACCCAAAGTGAACCGCAGTGGAAGCTGCGTCAAGGAATGCAGGCGTCAGGTTTGGGGCAAGGCGCTCAACGGCCGTCACGAAATCTGCGCGAAGGGAATCACGTCCGTGAGGCAGCACATCTCGAATGAACGTCTCGACCACCACTCTGACCGACTCGTCAGCGCGCATTCTTTCGTACCATTCCTCGCCATGCATCGGAGGCCCCCAAACAGTGAGGCCCGGGAAACTACGGTCAGGTCTGTGCAACAGAAAGCGCGCCACTTCCGCGACGTTGCTGGAGCTGGATCCCACCGATTCCGCGAGCGTTAGATTGCGCTCGAATTCCTTCCCACCGCTGCAGACCGCGTCAATCAACCAAGTGTCAAGTTTTGCCTGCACCTCGGCCGACGGCTTCGGCCGCAGGTCTGACGTTCTATCCAGGGCATAAAGCAATCTGGCAGAGGCGGCAACACCCCATGCCTCGTCTGGCCCGTTAGGCGACGAAAGCGTCTCGATGAGAAGTCGCAGCGACTTGACGGTCACTGTCTCCGCCCGCTTCAGCGCCTGTTCAATACCGGCCTCGACCCGCGGGTGGTAATAAGAGACTGTGCCCTCGGACTGGCGCAGGTTCCGCGCGGCCACGAAAAAGTTGGCCAGCGGCATCGCACCCCTCTCGAAAGCTTCGTTTGCATCGGCAAGCGCACCGTCAATCTGCTTCAACAGTCGAAGCGACAGCTTGTCGTTGGCCTTCAGCAGCCCCCAAAGCACAGCGGCGGCGCGCACATCATTGCGTACCTCAACTTGGTCGACCACCGTGCGCTCGATGGAGTCCTGATGGGCCCGCTGAATCGCATCACTGATGAGTTGTGAGTCCGAACGCTTCTTCCGGTCGGCTGGCGTGGCCAAGGCATCGAAGAATTTCTGGATCTCGAGCGGCGTTGCAAGCTCAGCCAGCACGACCGACTGGTTTTCCTTGGCAATTGTCTGGACGTTGCGAGGCAAATCACCAATGCGGGTTTGATAGAGGCGCTGACGCTCGCGGACCCCGTAATGCTCGGCTTCCAGGCCCACTGCCCATCGCTTAACCGTATTAAGCGCACCGGAGCTTCTGGCAACGTCCAAACGCGAGGTTGCTACGACCAGCCGGTCAGGTCTGGCATGGGTCAAGTGCTGAGCGAGCTGATCGTTCCACGGGCGACTTCTAGGGTCAAAGTCGTAGCGTCCCCACGGGTCTTCGATGTCATACAGAACCGGCGGAGGCGTTCTGTCGTCCCTGATCTGGTCAGGTCCAAATTTGATGGAAACCCGAGTCAGTCCAGGGATCTCCTTACGCAGCTCATCGAAGAGCTTCAGCGTGGCCATCGTTTTTCCGGTGCCCGACTGACCAATGATCAGCGCGGCATTGCGTTCGAGCATTGCCGCCTTGATTTCCGCCCAGTTCGTTGGTGGCACGTAGTGTTCCAGCTCAGGGGAGCTAGCGATGTAACCATCATGGGCGCGAATGACTTCCTCGAGCTGCGGGCGCGTCCAGCGACCGCCACCGGCTCCGCCGATGCGCGCCCGGGCTTCGTCCCGCAGCTTTCGGCGGCACGAGTCCAGCCTCGCATTCGGCACACGTAGCTTCTCCAAGAGCAGGGCCTTGATGTCCCTCTCGAGCCGCTCAACGTCTTGGTTTCCGACGATCGCGACCCGTCCCGCTGAACCAGCAGGCATTGCATCCTCGATGGAGGAAGACATGTCGGCAGCCTTCGGCCAAAGTCCGGCGCTACGGACCTGCAGTCCCCGGGCGCCTCCGTTCACTGCAGCTGAGGTCACCAGCAGGTAACGATTCTGCGGATCCTCCAACCGGCTCGCCGCCGACGGGCGGTTAGTTCCGTGTTCAAGCAGCCCTTTCACCCCCGCGACCGACCAGGCATCACCATTGCGGAGCTTGGCCTGAACAATCAAGCGGTACTCATCGACCGCAGCGGTCGTCACGACACGCCCAGGTTCGGTTTCCGCAATGTCTGCTTCGATATCTTCCTCGGAGGCGGGCTCCAGGACCACCTCCTTGGTGAATTCGCTCGACAACACTAGGTCGAGCGCCAGCCAGACCGAAACGTCAATCTGATATTCGTAACCGGCAATCGAATGACTGCCGGAGCCGGATTTAGCCTTGCTCGGCGCTTTAGATTTCTTGTTGCTCACGTTCGTTCCGCCCCAACTTATCAATCAGCTGTTGTGCTCACCAATGCCTCAAGCTTCAGCCGAAGTACTTGACCCAAGCGGTCGACTGTACCGTTCTTGATTCAGCGGTGGCCGTTTAGCTTAAGCCAAGCAACCTCCTCGGTGTTATCAAAAACGAGTTGCCGTTAGAAGTTTGCCTCAGCCTCTGCTGGTGGAATGAACCCAGTGGGTTCAAGCAGACGATGGCGGATTCAACGGAACGATGCAACAGGTCAACACGAACCTGTCGCAGTACGCTGAAGCGATCTTTCATGCGGATGCGCGGCGGATCGCACAATAGAGTGGCCGGTTCCGAGGGTGAAGCGACCGTACAGAACAGACAACGTTCAACGGCAGGTGCTTGCGGTCGCAGCCGCTCAGGCACGGAACCGTTAATGACACAGATCAGCCAGGAGCGGATTCGTGGAAGAGGAAGTTCGTAGTCCGCTGAAGAACTGAATTCAATGCCTCAAAGCCGTCATTCACTGACAACCGCAACTGGCCCTCAACAGGCGAGTGCAGACGTCGACCCAAAGCGGAATCCCACCTTTTAATGCCCTAAAGCCAACGCCCTGAGATGACTGCCCCGCAGGTCGCCAAGGGGACTGAAATGCGGCGATTGCTGCCGTTCGCCGTGCGCATCCCAAAGGCAGGTCTCGGCTGTTTGCCGTCGCATGTGAACAGTTCCGGTCAGGTGGCCTCGAAGGGGCATGTCAGTCCGGGGTGACCTTGCGCGGTGATAATCGCTTTCCAGAAGAATCGCATTGTCGATCTGTTGCCAGAGCTGGTTAGCAGTCAACGGGTGCCGAGCGTGATAGCAGGGGGTGAACTGTGGCGGCAGACTTTCCAATCGTGGACGGGAACAGGCGAGTCAGCATGGCCTCCAAGGCCGTGCTGGAGGCTTGTAGGCCGGGCAACTGGGTCATCGACGACATCGGCGGCCAGAACGACTTCGGCTTCGATTTTCAGGTGTATGTCGACGTCGATGGTGGCGTTAAGCACACCTTCTTCATCCAGCTCAAAGGGACCGAGAAGCTCGACTTGGTGAACGACGGCCAGGAGATTGCTTTCAGGATGAAACGCCGGACCTTGAATCTGTATGCCAACGCATTGGAAGACGTAATGCTGGCAGTCGCTGAGGTCAAGCTGAGCCCGTCGGGAAAGGCCGTTCCGGCGGAGAGCACGATTCATTGGGCATGGATCTCTGATCACTTTCGGGTGAAGCGAGGAGGCCCCCACGAGCATGACCTCTCCGACACCGAGACGCAGACCGTACATCTGGCCGTCGGCCAGCTCCTCCATGAGGACTTACGCATCGAGCCTCACCTGCAGGCAAGGCTGCAACTTGTGAAGACGGCCGCGAGCTTGGAAGAGATCCTGCGGCAGAATAAGCGCATTGGCGATTCGAGTCGGCATCCAGCTCTAGGCCGGTTGCTGAGCGCAGCACTAGCTCGCCCCGACGAACTCGCTACGTTGGTTCTCGCTGCCGAATTGGGAGGCACCGCAGCCTGGCCGCCTGAAGCTCTTGAGATCCGGACGATGCTTCGAACGGGCAGCACGAATCAGGCAGAACAAGCCCTGATCAAACTCGGTGAAGCAGGTTTTGGCTCAACACCGTTTCTCAAGGCGTTATTCATCAGCCAGAGAGCCAAGGCACTGGTGCAACGAGGCCGGCAAGATGAAGCGACCGCTCTGTTTGAAGTGGCTTACGCCATCGATGCTACAGAGGAGAACCTCCTTCCGCTGGCCGAGTTGAGGATGCTACATGCCTTGGATCGGAACGACATGGCCGCCGTTCGAGATACCGTGGCACTTCTGTCCGGTGTTGAATCGGAGGCTGGCTTGTCGCTCCGGGTCCAGGGTTATGTCTCGATCCAGGAGCTCGACGAAGCGGAACGCTGCCTGGAGCGAATCACTGACCGCAAACAGGCGCTTGGACGGGTAGTGCTGCTGGCTGGGCAACGCAAGTTCGACCAGTTGATTGAATTGGCAGTGGCTGCAGAGCTCGACACCGAGTTGTCTCGGGCTGACCTGACCATCGTGCAGCTCGTCGCTGCTCGGGCGGCGTGGCGTGGTGCGACGGAGAATGTCACCCTGCTCAATGAGTTGGGCGAACTGCCATTGTCGGGAGCGATCGGGACTGACCTAGACCTCGCAGAGAAGGCTTGGTCCATGGCACAAAAGTGCCTTGACGGACTGCGTGAAGCCGGATGGCCACTGAACACCGATGTGCTGGCACCGGTCTTGTGCGGAGTGGCGGGCCTGCTAGGCAAGGAGGGCGAGGCCATACGGCTGCTCGGAGACGCACCAGCGGTTCGGCCCGAGTACGTGAATCTCCAGCGCAATTTTGAGCTGCTAGCCATCGGTGCTGAGGAGACAGAGTTGGCCCTCGCTGCCAATCGCAGACAGCCGGAGCAGTTGGAAGTCCTGATCCGCCGGACGAACCTTTTGTTCGAACTTCGTCGGTTCGATGAGTGCCACGCCGTGGCACTCAAGGTTGGCCGCTGGGATGGCGAACAGCACAGGAATAGCCCTTTGGCACTGAGCATCGGTTTTGCCGCTGCTCACAAAGCTGGGCGACACGCCGAAGCCCGGGAGATCCATGAAGTGCTGGCAGCGCAGGCCGAGTGGGCGCCCTTCGTCCCATTTGCGGAGTTCGTGCGTAGGGGAACCTTGGGGATCACCGAACCCTCACCGACGGACGCACTGCGTGAGGGGCTTCAAGCCCACCCTGATGCCTGGTTGCTTGTCGCCAATCTGTTTCTGAACCTGAACGTCAATGAACCTGAGCCGGCGCGGGAGGCTGTAGAGCTCGCAAAGAAGCTCAAGAGCCGCGCGCTACTCTCGCTCAATGACACGCAGAGACTGGTGGCCGCCCATTCAACGCTCACCCAATGGGAAGAGGCAGGCAGCGTGGCGGCGAATGGGCTCGTGCGATTTAAGGGTGACGAGCGGCTGCTTGCAGCTGCAGCAGTGGCCGAAGAAATGATGGGGCACACGGGCAAGGCCATTCAGATGCTTGAAACGGTGGTTGAAGCAGGGACCAGCCGTATCCCGAACGTCCACAACTTCATGGGCTTGGCGTTCCGATTGGGGCGCACGGATTCTGTGCGCAAGGCCATCGACCGCTTGCTTGAACTCGAGTCAGGTCCCAAGGAACGCTTGGAGCTCTTGCGGCTCAGCGCGCTGGTCTATTTCAAGCAGGGCGAGCACACGAAGGCCCACGAGACTGCCAAAGGCTTGGGCGACTTGGTAGATCCGGACAACGAAGAAGAAGAGGGCGTCCTCATTAACCTGGTGATGGCGGTCACCACTACTGGGCCGAAGCCCGATGACCAGTTCATCGAATGGGCGAAGGCGCGAATCGACCGGTTTTGCTCCCTGTGGCCCGAGTCCCACTTCTTCAGGCGAGTGTCATTGCCTGAACACGGCCTCGAAGACATCGACGATCTGCACGATGTCTTCGATTCGATTGGTGGCAATTCGAGAGAGCGGATGGCGGGCTTTGAAGCCAGAGAGCGGCGCGTCAAGTCAGGCGAGTTGCCAGTTCCGTTCATTGTGCGCCCTGGCTTTGTCTTGCACTACATCGGTGACCCGTTCACGCTCTGGGAGGCCGCCAAAGCCTCGCGATACGGCGACCATCAATTCCATCTGGTCATCTTGTCGCAGGTTAAAGAGGAAAAGAGCCCGGACGCAACCCGCGACATCCCCTTGCTGGACCTGACCGCGTTGCTGGTCGTCGACTCGCTGGGATTGTTCAATGCACTGTTCTCGGTTTTTAAGAAAATCGCCATTACCAAGGCTACCGTCGGCTACATCAGCCAGCAGGCAAATGGGGTCCTCGCCAGTGGCGTCGGTGCGGAGACGGCTGCACGCATCCTCAAGCAAGTGAATCGTTGGGTCGCCAAGATTGATCAGCCTGGTACATCGAGCGCGCCAAAGGGTGAGGAGCTCACGCCCATGCACGTGATGCGCGAGTACGTTGAGCTTACCAAGGAGAAAAGGTACCTGGCGTACTGCGACGACGCGATCCTCAGAACCATGATCCATTCGGACGATACGGCTGTGCGGTTCTGCACTTCGCTAGAGATCATGGAGATCCTGGACAACCGAGGCGAACTGGAGCCTTCTGAGGTAAGCCTCAAGTTGGCGGCCCTTGTCGACTGGCACGTCGGGATCTCCGTCACCGACCGCTACTTGATCGCATCGTTGGAAGGTGCGACGCCCGCGGGATTTGCCGGCGGTGCCACTCAGCTCCACGAGTGCTTCATAGCCCACAAACCATTCATTACCCTGGTTCGAGCCATTTGGGACAGCGCCAAGTCCACGAACGACCTGATCGCGCACATGGGCAACCTCTTGCGCTCGATGATGCTCGGCGAAGAGACCAAGACGGATGCAGTAGCCGCAGTCCTGGCGTGCTGGTTCGGTCGCGTCCGGTTTCTCCAGCAGAACGATGGCCTGGGCTGGACGCTGATTTGCTATCCGGTATTGCTAGCGCTTCAGGGTCTGCCGCGGGATGCAGGCAGCAGGCTCGTTTCGATCCTCCAGCAGGCGGTGCAGATATGCGTGGGAGAGCGCGCGATGAGCCAGGAGATCGAGAAGCAAGTGGTTCGAGAGCTCGGAACCATCGTCGGCCGGATCGCGCACAACATCCCACGAGTAGGCAGCGAATTCCTGGTGACCCTTCAGATTGCCCTTCCGACCAAGACCGCGGCGGGCGATATCTTTGCTGCCGCATACACGGCGGGGTACGTACAGACATCCGCTTCGGACAAGAAATGATTTGGCTCTGTCCCCTGCATGTCGGGTACTCGTGCTTGAGAAGTTTTTGGATGCATTACCGCATGCCAGGTCGCGCCACTGGAAAGAATTGATTGATCTCCCTGAGTCCACTCCGGGCTGGCGGCAACGCAATGCGCAGAAGTACTTTGAAGGTCTGCGTGCGTATTTGAACGGCGGCTGGCAGGATGATTTGAATAGCTGCGAAGACTTGTATGAAAAGAAACAGTTGGTTGAGAATCTGTCAGAGCTGGCGCAGCGCAAGAAGAGGTCTCGATTCTTCGCGGGTCCGTTACGTGAAGTGAATCACAAGGTTTCCGCTATTCCGGATGAAGAAGAAAAGCCAGGGATTGGGACTGGATCGCCTGATCAAGCCCTTACTCAAAGTTCGCTAACTGAGAATGAAGTCCGAAGTATGTTCCAAACGTTGTTGCTGGATGGTTCATGAGTAATGGCGAAAGATTGATGATCTGCCTGCGTTGAAAGTTGGGGTTTTGGTGACTGCTGCCACCGCAGTGTAGAAGTTAGAATCCAGCAGCCCAAAGCGGGCATTGCTCAATGGCCGCATCTGGCCCAGTGGCGCTGTTCGACCCGCAGCGGAAATGGGTCGGGTTGAATCGAATTGCAGCAAGCGGTCATCCAAACTTGGCGTGGGGCCGCTTTTGCATCAATGCTTCGTGTTACTCATTTGGCGTCGGTTCGCATCAGGCTCAACCAACCTTGAATGGCCTCTCTTCTTGCCCGCAGCGCCCGTTCGCGAGAACTGGCGGCAATCATCGGCCGAATGGACCCCATGGCAAACGGCTCATCCTCCCAGGCCAGCCATCGCTTGTTGAATTCCTTCCACGCGGCATGTAATTCGCGGAATCTTGCGCGCTCTCCGCGCTCGGTCGCAACAGCCAAAGCTGCCCGGATTTCTGCCGCGAGGGCTCGTCGCTCGGCCTTGCAGCAAGACCAGGCCTCGACGTTCATTTCGTACTGCGTCAGCGGCAAGTCCTTCCAGATCGTGGACCACATGACGGCATCTAGGGCATTCACGAACGCTGCACATGAATCGACAGCAGCCTTCGCGTCGTCGAATGAAAGTTCAAACTTGGTCGCTGCTTCGTGCGCCAGGATGTGTCGCCTTTCGAAAGCAAGTGCGAGCCCACGCCACAAGTCATCCACCGACGCTACCAGCAGGTCGGTGGCACTCACGTCCCCACTCCGCTGGCGATAAGGGTCCCGGGCCTCCGTCACTAAGGTCTTGATGTCTGCCTCGAGGAGCGCGCGAAACGCGGCCTCCAGACTCGAGACCGAGTTGAATGGAATGACGTGCGCTACCACCTCACCAATCGTCACCGCCTTTCGGTGAAGCAACGGAACGACATCCACTGCGGATTTCAGACGGTCCTTTGCCAATGCGAGCCCGCGCTCGAGATACGGCGAGCCGACATTGATGATGGACGCCACCGTCGCTTTGAAGTGGCTTTCAAGTACCGCGACAGCGGCGACAGGGAAGTGACGAAAAAGTTCCGGGTCACTCGTATGGCCAATGCCTCGTAGGCTGCGGTCAAGTTGTGCCAAGCGCACGTTCGTTTCGATGAGTTCTACTCCATCCACACGCCCGAATTGCATCCGTGCCCGCATACTCTGCACCTGCGACTCGATCTCTGTCCCGAACCCCTTCGCCATACTGCGCTCCCTGTGGTCTGAAGTCGCATTTTGTCTGACTGCTGTGGCGCGCCTCGATAAAACACCATGGGGAAGGTGCCAGGCAGGCCGCCCGAGACCTGACACCGATGAACTCCCGCTCCTGGCCCAAAGTGATTTGAGGAACAGACTGGTTGCTGACTTTCGACTCGCAACCGTCAAGCTAGACATGCCTTCTGGCTGCGCTAAGTCCAGATCTTTACCAACTCAGCGATCTTTTCGGCGACCTGGGCCATTGTGTCTTCCTTGGTATCAAGGCCAGTCCGGGATGCAAGCAAAGGACTCACGTTCCGCAATTCGTCGTAGGTTGTCTCGTGCACAATAGGCACCAAACGATTGCTGGCGAGTAGGGCTGAGAGTTCTTTATCGGCTACGCCCTGATTTGGAAGCCCCTTGATGAAGTTTGGCGTGACCAACACAAGACCAATGCGTGAGTTCGCCAACCCTCGGTCAATGGTCCGCATCATAGGCACACCGAGGCCAAGGTCCAATTCACTGAACCATGTTTTGACACCAGCAGCCTTGAGCGCGTCGTCAAGGTCCTTGGCTGCACCCTGCCGGTCGGGCCATGCGTGACACAGGAAGCAGTCGCGCAGATCGGGCTGTTGGACAGCCACTCTTTCAACGGCCTCTCGGACTGGCGTGAGGGATTGCACTTGCACTGGGGTGTAAAAGACAGTGGAGCCAGTTCGCGACCAACGTGGGCGGGAACCGCCGCTTGATCGACCTCCACTGCTCCCGCTAGAGCTCCCACTCGACGCGGATGAAGAATACGAAGGGTGGGAGGGGCTGCTGTATCCACCGCTATAGCCATAGCCGCGGCCGTAGCGGTATCGACATGCAGGACAGGCGGCTGCAGCTGCTGGCGAATTGTGTCCACGAACTGGTGCTGTGCATTGAGCCATTTTTTAAATTCCTGATTGCTAAGACAGACACATCGTACGTCTGAAACAGATAACTCCAATGACCGCAACCGCTGCATCCGAGTCCTGACTTGGGCACCAATGATGCTCCTGCGCCGTACTGATTGGCTCCCAGTTACCCGCCATTCGCCTGTGACCGCAACTGGCCCACTGCCTTCACTAGGCCACCATTCGTAATGGCGCGCTGAATTGGAGCGTGCATGCTTTTTAAGCATCCTGCGCCAAACCAACAAACTCGCGGGTTTGACACACTTGCCCCGCAGTTATCCCCAGCTCAATTCACATTTACTGTGGATGGATTCGTCGCAATGGATCACCCTCTTCAGCTTGACAGGTATCGAACCTGATTGGGCTGGTGTTCAGGCGTCAGCTCGAAACGGGCGGGAAACTTCTTGAACAGTTTGGTGGAGACTGCGTTCTTGCCGATCAGCTTGGCGTTGTGCAAATCCTTGACGATATCGCCCAGCGGCTGTTTCTGCCCGGTGCGCAAGGTCGGTGCCGCGTCCAGGATTTGCTCGAGGGTGACTTCTGTTTTTCTGCTGCTCTTTGCAGGCACTGCGACCTTCTTTGCAGGTTCTTTTTTTGCATAAGGTGCAGCGATCGGCTCGACTGCGATGCGCTTGGCCACAGCCTTCTTGGCAACAGCCCGCTTTACCGTCACAGGTGATGCAGCCTTTGAACCTGTGCTAGCCACCTCTTTGCCGACATAGAGAATGGAGTCATAGGCATGCGCTGCCTCGGAGGCCATCTTGGTTCGCTCGGACACGCAGATCACCCGTATGCCGCGCTCACGCAGGCGCACGACCAGCGGCACAAAATCCGCATCTCCTGAGCCGATTGCAATCACGCTGAGCTTGGGTGTCTGGCACGCCAATTCCATCGCATCCACAGCCAGCGCAACGTCAGCGGTGTTTTTGTATGGGACAGGTTCACAAAGGGGCGTATGGCCCAGCTCAGCATGGTCTGTGCTAGGCCCTTGAGGTTCTCAGCACTGCCATAGGCCCTGCGCACTGCCAGAGTTCCTTCGGTGGCTTCGAGGCTGCTGCAAGCTTCTTCAATCCATGCAGATGACGACAGGTTGTCGGCATCGATCAGAAATACTTTCATGGGGACTACCTTTCAACCGATGGAGATTCCCAGCACGGCCCAGCACAGTGCGCTGTGAACCGCGAAGAGATGGCTTTTGTAGGGTTGCCAGCGCAGGGGCTTTTGGGTGGCCAGGTCATACAGGGTGGATTCCTTTTGTTCGGCCACACCCCGGCCGTATGCGCCTTCGCACACCAAGTGTCCCGGCTTGTCTTCAACAATTTTGGCCTGACTACGCATCAGGAGGATTTCTGCTTTGAGCCGTCTGTCTTCGGTGACCTTGTCAGCCACCAGGGATTCGCGGACCTGGGCTCGGAGCGCTTCCAACCGATCGTCATCCATATCGATGTACTCCATGTCTATCTTGGTGTCTTTGATCATGCACGTTAGGTGCCAAAACATGGGCCATGAGGCCAATAGTCAAAACCGTCACGGTGAAAATTTCCGTGGGCTAGACTTGGGCTATGGGTGGGCCACATGTGGGCCATGGAAAAAGTGCCGGATGGCCTCTGACGGTTGGTCTTTTTCGGACCAATCTTGTAAGCGGACGCGTGGCGCTGAACTTGCGGACGCGTGTGGCTGAATTCAGGTTTTCGCGTCCAATTTGTAACTTCGCGTCCGCGCCAAGCTGCCGAAAACCGGCTTTGAGCCCAGTTTAAAGGGTCTGAAACACAACCGGCCTGGCACAGCGCCAGGCCGGGGCTCACGCTGCGGGGTGCATGGCCACCACCGCTTCAAATTGGCAGGCCGCCACGCCTGCCGTCTTTTATCCCTTGAAATTGGAGATCAGAACCTCACCGACCGCCTGGCTCCGGGCCGCTCCAACCGAGTACCTGGTCTTCACCGACTCGATGCGAAAACCCTTGAAGATTTCCCGCACCTGGGGGCGATCATTCAGGCTCAGGATGAACTTGCCCTTGATGCCGCCGAGCTGGTCGGCCAAGGCCGTGAAGTCATCCTTGCTGAACAGCCCCTTACCGTAGTCGTTCTCGCAGTCCCAGTACGGTGGATCAACGTAGAAGAAGGTGCCAGGCTTGTCGAAGCGGTCAATGATGTCCTGGTACGGCCTGCTTTCTATATAGACCCTGGAAAGCCGCAAATGGGCCTCGCTCAGATCCTCTTCCATGCGCAGCAGGTTGAGCCTGGGGCCACCGGTGGCGGCAATGCCAAAGGTTGGCTTGCTGACCCGCGCTCCGAAGGCTGTCTTGCTCAGGTAGTAGAAGCGTGCCGAGCGCTGGATATCGGTCAGCGTCCCAGCGGGCGTCTGCAGGAAGCGGTCAAACTCATCGCGGGCGATCAGCATCCAGCGGAACTGCTCCACCAAGGCGGGCAGATGATGCTTCACGCACCGGTACAAGGTGACCAGTTCGCGGTTGATGTCGTTGATGATTTCAACCTTGCTTTCAGGCTTTTTAAAGAGCACCCAGGCTGCGCCTGCGAACACCTCGCAGTAGGCAGTGTGAGCGGGGATCCGCTCAATGATCTGGTCGGCCAGTCGGCTCTTGCCTCCCAGCCATGCCAGCGGGCTTTTTGGTTGCGTCATCACGTTCCTTCGTGTTTGACGCTCCCTGGCGCGCTGGTAAGGGGCTCAAGGCCCTCACATCGTTCAGTGTCCCGCAACGCGGGCACTTAATACTCAGTCTCACAAACTCGGCCTCGGCCAGCTTGCGCTGGCATTGGCCACATCGAACCTCTTGCATACGGCATCTCCGATAATGCCCTGGCCTGTACAGGTGGCAGGGTCTTCGGTCAATGCCGTGGTCACTCACGGCGGAGGCGGGGGCCTAGGGTGTTAGCGCACCACAGGCCCTCGCCCTGTCTTTTTTTACGATCTGAAGTACTGCATCAGCTTCAGGTCTTGCCAGCCCAGCCAGCCCATCCATAACAGGGCCACTATGGCTATGACGAAGCAGGCCAACGCAGGCCAAACGGCCCACCCTCCACGCCCCTCCGGATCACCAGAACAACCGATGAAGAAGACAAGCCCAACCAAGCTGAGCACCAACAGAACAATTGCGATCGCGTAGTACATACGGAATCCTTTAATCAGGGAGAATTTCGATGTGCTTACCGCTTGGCGATATCACATTCAGAATGAAGACAATCGACCGTCCCTTGGCACGCTGCCAGTAACCAACAGGCAAAGCGCATATGCGCTTCAGGTGGGTGCTGAAGGTCCACTCACCCCACCGAGGTCGACCAAACACCACCGCCAGACTTGTCCAGTTGACGACAATATCAATCACCAGCGCCGGAACCACGAACACCAGGCACACCCACCATCCCCAGCCTTGGCCCAGCTTGGCGCGCTCGTATTGGATGGCAATGGGGTACAGCAGCCAGAGGGCTGGAATACCCCACAGCGGCGTTGTGATGGCAATCCAAGCCCATATGGGAATGCCCCACGGTGACACCAGTAGAAAAGCCCAAAGAGCGGCGATCATGCGAACACCCCGTTGAATGCGCTTTTCACACCATCCGGAGCGGCATCGACGATGGTCTTCCATGCAGAGACAAATGCAGCATCAATTTCTGCGCCAGAGGTGCAAGCGCTCAGGTCAATATCGGGCAGCACCTTGAGCTGGTTTTGGATGAGGCTGATTTGCTTGGCCGTTGGCATATCGCCATCAGCGATTGCCTGTGACTGTATGCCTGCCAAGGTATTGAACACCGTCAGACGGACCGAGCGAACCTTTTCTTTGGCCTGTTTGACTAAATCCGACAACAATGGTTGAGGGTTGATGAACGCCAGGTAGCGTGCATCATCGTCTTCGATCTCCGCCTGATTTAGACAAGAGGCCGGGTCCTGCGTACATGCAAATATAGCCACCACCTTAGTCTGTGTTTCATCAGAAAACTGAACATGAACTGCCATTGTGGTCTCCTAGAACGTGTAGCCAGTGAGGTAAATGAGTGCTGAAGTTGACGCCCCTGTGAAGAACGTCTGGTAGTAGATTGATTGCGACGTAGTCAACAGCACATTGCCGAAGGAGCCTTGATTGGGGATGTTGAGAATTACGTTGCCACCTTGATACACCTGTCCATATAGACCAGAGTCACCAGCAACTACCACGTTTGCATACACGGCACCTGCATTGGTGGTGTTGAGGTACAAGAGCCCACTTATGCTTAGGGCATTGATTGGAATGGTTGATGCAACTGACAGCGTAGTGCTCACTCCGCTAGAGCTTTGAGTTACGACCAAAACCGGACTAAATTGAACACTGCGGTCGCGTTGAAAAGCCGGTTTGAACTGACCGCTCGCATTTGTGGGCCAAACGCTAACCAGCGCAGATGCCGTATATCCAGCAGGCATATTGCCACCGCCATAAACATTTGGCTGAGCTGCAGCAGTTGCGTTGGTTGCAAGCAATGCACTGGTCTGAGTGGCAGGGTTATAAATGGCATAGAGGGCCACGTATCCGGATGCAGGCGCTGCACCTGTATCCATGCCACCCGCACCAACAGTTCCCAAGTTGACCGTCTTGTTGAAGTTGGCAATGCGAAAAAGCGTTCCCCCTAATGCCTTCTCCAGAATAACTTCATCAGCGGTCAAAGTCGCACTTGCTGACGCCGCGCTAACCGACATCTTCAGATTTCTCATAGAACCAACAGTGGTCCCTGCGATCAGCCGAATTGCCTGCAGCAGCTGGTTGTAAGCGCCGCTATTTGGAACGATGCCCGACTCCTCAATAACACTCAGTGGCTCCTCCTGGACACCGTCGCACCAGGTATTGTTCATAGCAGTAGCAAGAATTCCGAGGGCAGGGTTGCCTGGACTGAAGCCGTTTTTTCCTGCGCCAAATTTGTTGGCCTGAGCATTTCCGGTTTGGATGCGATCCATCTATTTCTCCAGATCAGGGTGCGTAGCCAAACATGGCTATGGTGTGCGCGGGTTTGCGCCGGTTGACCATGCATTCCAGTTGGGTGTTTCCCCAAGATGCAAGTGGTGTGTCACATGGTGATTCACAGGTCGCGCTGATAACTAAGGTGCTCACAGGTACATTCAATCGCCAGACGCCAATGAAATCGAATCCATTGACGTAGCTGTCGCATGGATCTGCGCACGTCATGGGACCATACTCAGTGATAGTGCAGCCCGCGTAACCGAATCCTGCTGCTTGCGTAATGAAAAATGAACGTGACAAATTGCCACGTCCGGCAACACGGTCCATCAGATTTGCGCGACGAGCGGCCTCCGTAGCACCAGCACCGCCAATACATGCATCGGGAAGCCCGTAATTGCGCTCCCAATCAACCAACATCTGCGCCGTTGTGTCCGGCTGTTGTTCCCTTGCCAGAAAATCTGCCAGGGTGATCGCGTAGTCCAACACCGCAGCAACCGCCGCCGCCTCTGCGCGAACATTGGGCGCGGCTCGGTCATATGCCACGGGGGGCAGACATTCGAGTAGTGCGTCGCGGGTGTTCATGATGGTGGTTGGTGGTATCAGCTCAGAGTCAACACGCCAAGAGTGATCAACTCAAGTGCGATGGAGCTGACGGAGGATGTCACGTTGGCAGCAGGAAGGGCTAGAGTGACGTCGGTCACACCAGGAACATTTAAGATGGCTTTGATAAGCTGATTGCGTACCAAAGTCCCACCCGGAGGAAGGCCAGCAAACACAGCAGCGACAGCTGCTTGAATATCTGCTGTGATACCCGCCAAGGTGTAGCCAGAAGCTACGACCACCGTTGCAGTCGCGGCATTGACCAGTGAGGTTGGCACCAAGGCCATGACTCCATAGACGGGGAGCATCCCTACAGGACGATTGGCATCCAGTACGGCTTGCACTGAGGCTATGAGGGGTGCGCTTGGTAGGCCCGAAACGGGCATGGGAACCACATCCACGGTGCCAGCGCCTCGCCGGGCAGGAAACACGAAGCACCGTTTCACACCAGGAACTGACAGCGCCCAACGCTGATAGTCCACAGCATTTCCACCTTGCGCCAACTCGCTAAGCTCCAGTAGTAGCCTGGACAGCAGATCTGCATCGTCTTCAACATCTGCACCACCTGTCATGGTGAGTATGGTTGCAGTTCCGGCCAACGCACCTGGCGAGCTGACGGTCGCAGGCGTGTTGTCAGATTGGTTGCCCGCAGCTCCGGCAACGAGTGCTGCTGCAGCTACGTCAGCCGTTCCTCCTGCACCTATTACGCCTGCAGCCGTAGTGGCGAACGCGACGCCTTGAGCATTGGTGAATTGCTGGCCTAAGGGAACAGCGGTTCCCACAACACCGCCGAAACGCCCAGTTCCAGCAGCTGCAGCCGCAATCTTACGGAACACACCGCGCTGGTTTGCCATGCGCTCCATGTAGTCGCTGTCTGCGAGATCCGGAAAAGCCTGGCGCGATACCCATGCCTGATGGCTGTAAATGCCCTCGGCCACGGCAGCGATCGCACTGGCACGCACGAAGTGGTCACTGTCTGGGCCAATGGCAGCAGACGGATTCTGGCTGAGGACTGCCTGTAGGAACTGGTTACGAATTTGCTCGAAGGTAGGAACTGTGTATGACATCGTGTGCTCTAAATTTCAGGTTCAAACAACCTTTACAGGCAGATCAAAACTGCTTTGAACGCCGTGTGCGTCCACAATTTCCACTGTGATCGCCAGCTGCCCGGTAGCCACGTGAAAGGTGCGCACGTCCACGGACTGGGCGCGGCCATCGGCAATGAGTGGCTGCAGGGCATCTGCGGCGTATTGCTGCGCCAGGCGCGCCACGCGCACCAGATCCTTTTCGCGGGATAGCTCGTACAGCCTGGAGCCCACCGTCGCATCGCCAAACCAACTGCCAAGCGGTGTGGTCAAGCGCAGATATGCGGCGTTCAGCAGACCGTTGGCTGGGTCGCGCTGCAATGCGCCGACCATGTTGGGGTCTGCGCTGTAGTCGCCGGTCTTGGGGTTGATAAGTGCGTCCATGCTGCTCACTTACATAGCTGGAGCTGCTGGACCTACCGCGCCACCTTGCGGATCGGTATGGCCGTGGCCGTTGTAGGTCGAACGCATTCCCGACATCGACTTAGCACCACCTTGATCGGACACATTACCCGTTGCGGTAATGTCGTGAGCGCAGGTGATGTTGCCGCCGACAGACAGGTCTCCGCTGGTGGCAACTAAGGGACACGTAATGTCAACCTTTGTAGTGGCTACCAGTTCTGCGACGCCACCTTTTTTGAACCAGAGGTGATCCCCCCATTGGTTGTACACCGCAGCTTCGCCCTGGTTGTTGAGTTTCAGTCGATAGGCCCCGTGTTCTGAGGCAATAATCACCGAGGCACTAGTGCGCCCACCCAGTGGAATCACAATGATCTGTGATCCGGCAGGTGGTGCAGACGTGAAGCCGAATTGCTGCATCAGTTCCACATCCTGAAGTTGTTCATCTGCCAGTCCCTCAGCGTTGACGCGCTGGATACGCTGCGCAATGGAAATGCCCTGCAGGACTGCGCGCATCGCACCGCGCGCGTTAGCCAGGCCACGCTTAACTTCACGACGGATCTGGTCAATCACTGGAATGCTCCCGCAGTCAAATCAACAATCTGACCAGGTAGCGAGTTTTTGCCACGGCGATGCCTGCGTTTACTCGGATGAGCATCAAGAAGCCAAACGCCATCTTCCTTAAGCGTCAAAATGGTGCGTTGCCCTTGGTGCTTGTCACCAGTGAACCGGCGTCCCATCAGAAAGTAGACCCCATCCAGGTCATGAGGTTCGCTTTTTACTGCAACCCTTTGTCCAGGAGACCACAGCACACCATCGTCGGTGCGGTGACCACGCACCGTTGCGGTAAGCGTGTAACATTTGATTCGAGAGTCGCTGATGATCTTGCGTCCACGTGCGCGAGCTATGGATTCATTGATTGCCTCATGGTCCACGACAACCTTTGGTCGGTAGGATTGAACCCCCGTATCCTTTTCAACGCCCTTGATGTTGTTGCGACCATCACGCTCGCTTGCGCCAACGCCATTGGCATGGCTTTGCCCATACACAGTTACCTGGCTGTAGCGTTCAACAATTGAATGCTTTTCCGCAAGCTTCAATACGTTGTTTCCTTTGCCATCTTCCCGCAAGATCAACGTAGCTACAGGTGGAAGGTCATAGCGTGGCCCCCCAACAACTAGGGTGCCGTCCGGTTCAAACCAGGGCCAGAGACCATTGGCTTCAGCGGCGCGACGCAAGCTGTCCCAGGCACTGTCGCCGGGCTCAATATTCACCTTCTCTCGCATCAGCTTTGTCTCTGCGTCGATACGAATGCGGCTTACTGGGAACTTCAAAGGAGCAAGAATCTTGGCGATAACCTGGTCAAGCGTTACTTGGCGCATGGAAAGTACTGGGCTTGAGCAGTCGAGCAGCAACCCCGCATCATCACGACCTGTTAGGAGCAGCTCATGCTTACCCTTCTCGACTGATAAGTCACGTTCATCGAGAGCGCCCATCAACACTGTGTCATGGTTCATACGCACCTGAACTCTGGCACCAGATACGACCGTAGCGGGCAATTTGATGACGGGTTGTGCCAAGCGCACGTGCCATGCATCAGCTGGTGTCATCAAGTCGCTGTCGATTTCATAGTATGTCCACCCCCTGTGGGCAACCTCGCCAATAAGAAGCTCTACGTCATCAGATGGAGTAGACATGCAGAATATCTCCACGTTGGAGCAAGACGTTGCGTCCCAAGCTATTGAGCCGAGCGATCTCATCGGCACGTGATGCATCACCATACAACTGGTGCGCTACCAATCGGATAGGTCCACTGGTTGGGCAAGGCTTGCTTATTACAGGCGGTCGTTGGTTGATGACAGCTTGTGCCGCCTCCAGCACCGCTGATGCCACTTCGCGCAATGCTTCTGCCACCTGACCGCGCCCCTCTGCGTCCATCGCACTTCGCGTACTGTCGATGGCTGCCTTCAAGCCAGCACGCGTGACATTGGTTGCTGCCTCGATGTCTGCGCGATCCAGTATTGGGGTATCCATCTCGCCAGCCAGCACAATGGTCCAGGCATCTGCAACTGCGCAGGCCGCATGAACCTGCGTATGCGCTTGCACGATCGCCGTATCTGCCAGCATCGTGGCATCAGGGTTAGCCACGTTGGGGACAATAGCAATCTTGGATGGAGCTACGGTTTGAGCGACCGTATTGAAGTCACTGAGGCCGCTGCCGCTGACCAGGCTATTTCCGCTGGATGGGTCAAACAGAATATTGCGCCCACCAAAAGGAAGTCCCTGCAAGGCGCGGTCGACTACAGAAAACAGATCGGCAACGTAGGACAGTGGATACAGCACTGGATCCAGATCGCTCAGGACAACGCGCAGGGCGCTGGTATCCAGCAGATTGCTCAGTGCGTTTTTAGCCTGGCCGAAAGCATCCTTCAAGACGGATATGCGCAGCAAAGCACCCGCCTGGGCATCTTCAATTCTCCGGATCAGGGTATCGTCAGCAATGGACCTTGCTGCATCGCTTTTACCACTGATAGCTTCCACCTTGGATGCCGAGCTGGAAGTTGTGAACACCAGATCGCGTGTCGTGTGCTCGATGAAGCTGATCGCCAGCATCGCGCCGTTCACCAGGTCTTCGTCATGCTCATCTTCCCAGTTCTCAGCTAGCACAGTCATCTTGCCGTGGACCGGGTGGATCAATTCACCTGCACCAGGTGACTCAAGTGCGCTTATCAGTTGAGATAGGGAATTCTCATAGTCGTCACCAAAGACGATTGCCTTCACTTTGACACGCCTGGCACGCAGATTCAAATCGTCCAGATCAGCACCAGCAGTGTATGGGTACTCGTTCTCCACGATGGATCGCTGCCCCGACCGCACAACACTGATCACGTCAAACTTGACGCCCTTGAAACTCGCATCCAGGAGTGTGTTTTCCCAGGCCATGTCAGTTCCTACGGGCAGTGCGGCCGTTGGTGCTATTGAGCGTGTCAGCCAGGACTTGACCGTCCACGGTCAGCATGACCGGTCGGTTTGCCAGTGCTTCCATGCGCGTAAGAATGGGCGAGATCATTGCCACTAGCTCCTGCGCATTGGCATCCGCTATATCCGGCCCACCAGCGAGATCCAGACGGCGTGGATCAACAAACCCCTTGCCACGGTGCCCGCCCTTTGCCATCGCGTCCTGGGCGTCCATACGCTTCAGCGCGGCAATATCTTCTTCACTAGGCTGTGTCAGCGACTCCAGCAGCATCAAGGGGCCCAGCAGCTTTCCGCCAGCTGACAGCAGCTTGCTCATAGAGAAGGCGCTTGCCACGCTGGATCCTGCGGTAGCTGCAGGAGCTGCCAACGATTCGGCAGCAGCACCGGCTGCGACTCCACCGCCCCTTTTAAGAAGGGCCATCACACCGAGCGCACCTCCTGCCGCTGCTGCTGCTGCTGCAAGGCCTCCAACGGCCCATGTGGCCGTCTGCACAACCGTGGCATAGCCTGGGTACCTGCGATACAGATCAGCCGTGCCGTCAGCCAACTTGCCCAGGGCATCGTTGACACCACTCAACCCCTTGGTCTGGGCAAACAATTCTTCATTCTTGAGCTGCTGCGTCTTGAAGTCGTTGGTGGTGCGGATCAACTCCATGTTGCCTTCGCCTATTTGGCCGGTTGCGCCACCGGTCGCAGCCAGGTTCTCCTGGAAGTAATCCCGGTTGGAGCGCAATGCCACCAGGGCCTGCATGCTCTGCTGGTTGTGAAACAGCTTTCCCAAGGCACTACCGGCAAACAGCGTCGCCTGCTGGCGCATGATGTCTTCCTGCTCGGGGCTGTAGATCGGGTTGCCCTTGGCATCGCGCATCTTCTGAGTGGCATCCAGCTTCTTCTGGAGTGCTGCAAACCGTGGGTCATGATTGGCAACGTAGTCGGCCAGGGCAACCGTACCGGTAAGCGCATTGCCACCGGAACCAATGTGCTTGGCAATGGAGCCTGCTGCATCGATGCCCATCGACTTTGCCGCAGTCATCAGGGCGTGGCCGTTGATCATGGACAGCAGGTCTTTGAAGTTGGTTCCTGCCTCATCCTTGGTTCCAGCTGTCAGGCGCGAGGTCTGAACACCAGCGAGCATCTGCTCGTAGCCCTTCATGCCCGTCATACCTGCAGCGCCACCTGCAGCGCCGATTTGCGGCATCCACTTCGCCAGGTTGTCCAGCTCCATGCTGCCCACATTGGTGGATGCAAGGGTCTTGTCCAGCATCACTGGAATGTCTTCGCGCTTCAACTTGAGTGAGCGCAACCCATAGATCACCAGGTTGGCAATGTTGGATGGATCGGCATTTCCAGCGGTCGCGTACTTCTGCACGTGCGGCAGGAGGTAGTTCACATCGTCTTTGTCGATGTTGGCCGCATACAGGTCGTTCATGCCCTTCAAAGCGGTCTCGCGTGAACCGCCGCCAGTGCGCACCGCACGCTCAACGGCGTCATTCATGCTCATCATGCCAACGCGCCGCTCAGCCGCTGACTTGTCCGAGTAAGCAATGTTTGCTGCATCGGCAAGCTGCTTTTCATAGGTGCGACCCTGCTCCAGTGCTGGAGCCATCACATACTTGGCTGCCTGGAATGCTGCAACGCTGGTGGTAACGCCCTTGATGGTGTTGCCGGCAACGCTCCACGCAGTCTTGAGCTTCTCGGCCAGGCTGACTGCATTCTGAGTATGCTTGGCGAGCTCCACCACTTCCTTGGCGGCCTGGGCAGGCCCCTTCATTTCAACCAGGGACTTGCCAGTCTTTTCACTGGCCTGGGTTACCTGGCCCAATTCCTTTTCAATTTCCTTGAGGTTTTTTTCCACCTCATCCAGCGTGCGGCGCAGCGGTGCCACCAACCGCTCATTGAGGCTGGTGGTCATGGCAACGCGCAGATCTTGGGTCACAGTCAGGATGCTTTCTTCGGCTTAATAGGTTGCGGCTTCTTCTTTTTGCCCTGGCGCAGACTGATCATCTTTTGGGTGGTCTGAGTGGTGAGGTCACCGCGCTTACCACCACGTGCCACCTGCAGGAGTACCTTGGCTTGCACAATGTCGATCGCGCCAGACTCAGTCCAGCTCAGACCAATGCTCAGGAGCGCGAGGCGGACCCGGTACCAGTCGGCGTTGAGAGAATGGCGCTGACCCGCTTTTTTTCGAGTTCAGCAGCAGCAGCCTCCAGCAGATTGAAGTCAGACGGATGCAGCGCGACGATCTGATCGAAGGTGATCTTCTCTGCCGCCAGGGTGCCGAGCTTTACCAGTTGGCCTGCCAGAATGGCAGCACTAAGGGCCACATGGTTGGTAACACCCACCAGATCCACCGCATCAATGTTGTCCTGCACGGTGGGCAGGCGCAGTGCGAAATCGCGGTGCACTACGCCATCAATGGTCAGGCCGGTACCAAGGGTGCCAGTTTCAATCAGCTCGTTGCTAGCGCTCATTCAAGCACCTTGCGCAGGCCCACCAGCGACACATCGATGACGGCTTCGCCCTCTACCTGGTATTTCTCGCCCGCATCAATGGCGAAGCAATCCAGATAACTGGTGCGCTGACCACCGCCCACCGGTTGAACAGTGATCTTGGCCCCTTCGATATTGGACCAATCAATCGGAGTGCCCGTCAAAGGGATCACCGCTGTAATCGACAACTCATAGATAGTGATGCCGCGAGAGAAACCTTTGGCGCGCATCGCACGGTTCATGGTTTTGACCAGGCGCCTACCGGTCGTGGCCTTGACGCCTACCGAGGTCACCTCGATTTCCTTGCCATCCACCTCAATCGAAGCCGCGCCAATAAATTCTTGCAATGACATTTTTATTTCCTTTTAATCAGTGCTGACTGTTACAGGATCAGATCCAAGCGACCGGCAAACACGTGCAGGCCGTTGACTACGTCCACAGGGATCTTGGCGTTGAGTCGGTTCACATCCTGGCTGTCGCGTTCAACGACCAGGTCGTTCTTCCACTTGTCTACGTTCTCGATAATCTCCAGCTCTTCGAGCTTGTACGCAACATCCAGCAGTTCACTGCGCACGCGGGCGGGAGTCTTGTCGCTGAGCTTGTCGCGGGGAAAGCGCAATTCAACTCGAGTGCGCCAGGCCTTCATGCAGTAGTCCATCGTGCGAATGGTTGTCACGTCCAACCAGCTCACATCTGTGACGCTTGCCGCGTTGAGCGTATAGGTGGTGACCGCACGAACAATTTGAACGACATCACCGGGGCCCCATTCCAGAGGTGTGACGCCATTGGCAAGACAGGTTTCCTGTTCAGTGCGGCTCAGGCGATCGGCGATCAGCGGCGGCGTAATGCCAGTGAGAACCAGAGTGTTCAAAGGGCGTGCTGGGTCTTCTTCAAACGCCAAGACGGCGGCATATGCAGCTGCGACTTCTTCTGCGGCAGATACCGTATTCTTGATCAGCGCCTGCGTCATACGCTCGGAATTCATCGTCCCAGCCTGGGTGGTAGCTGCACTCAGGGTGCCGCCACTTGCATATACGCCGATCGCGGGACGGCGCTCCATCGGGCTGCTCACACTAGCCAGGTGCGTGCGCAGATCTGTCATGGGTGTGCCTGTGGTGTATGGCACAACCAGGATTTCATGACCCCCGGTGAATGCGTTGGCCAGGGCCGCTGCCAATGTGGGATCGTTCAGGCCACCGGTAAAGGCCGTGGCAGTGACCGTAATACCAGTGGCAGAGCTGACGGAGGTCAGACGGTGGGCGTTGCCCACCACACCCTTATTGAGCTCGATGAGCGTGACAACGGCACCAGCTGCTGCCTGGCTGGTGGGCAGGTCAATCAGCGTGTTGAGCACTGTAACGATGTTGCCCGCCACGACTGCAGCGGTGTCACCCACCGATACAGGCACAGACAGATCGATACCGGCAACGTTGATGGCAACCGCGCCTGCAGCGGTTGCAGTGCCCGCCGCTGTGAGCGTTGCCGTTGCTGCCACACCGGTACCGGAATCAGCCACCGGCAGCACAAAGAGCTGCGCATAGCGGTTGGACTTCAGTGCGGCCTTGACCATGCGGTGCGCCTGGCTACCACGCCCAAAGAGCGCTGCTGCCGTCTCAGAGTCATAGACCTGGACAACCGTAGCTGCAACGGCCGTGCCGGTGGCGCGCATCTGCGCGACGATCAGGACGCGCTGCAGGTTGGTGGGCAGGGAACGCACGGCCAGGGCCGCGTTGTACTCGAAGTACTTGCCAGGCTTGCGGATGCTGCTGGGAATGCTGTTGAAGCTGACGTTGGGGCTCGACATGTTGGTGGTTCCTTAGTGAAGCCAGTTACTTGATTGGTATCTCGGCGCTCTGAAAAAAGACTTTTGCGGCGCTTTTACGATGCAGCCTTGGCCGACTTCGCGGCTGCCGCCGAGTCGGTAGGGTTCTGCTGCACGGCGGCGACCTCCACCAGCTCGTTATCGGCAAGACGGCGTAGGTAATAGGCAGTGACTTCAATTTCGACAGGTGTGTCTTCCGTGATGTACTCACGGGGGTTTTGCTCGGTCGGAACCTTCAGGCCGGGTGTTGCAATGACTTTCATGAATGAACCTCTCAGGTCGTGGTAATCGAATCGGTGCGGTCTGGCGGATCACCAGGTGCGGAATGCTGGGGCTTCAAGTAGTAGCTCATGCCAATCGTCTGCAGCTCGCCAGGTGGTGTTGTGTCTGGATCAGCAAAGACGTCCATCCACTCTGTGTAGAACTTCTGTGCATAGACCACCACGGCTTCGCGGTTGATCATGCTTTTCATGACAGGGCGCGTCTCACCAGGTGTGATCGGCTGTATTGCCAGATCCAGCTTCTGGTTGACCAGCGCTGCCTGGTTGTCAGAGAGGATCTCGTACACACCCACGTCTGCGCCAGCGCTAGATGAGTTGAGACGTCCCTTGTTCTCTACCAGGGCGCGTTGGGCGCAGAGCACCTCAAACGAAGCGCGTACCTTGAAGCTATGAATGCCAGTGCGCTTGTATTCATGCACCTGGTCAAAGGTGACCCAGGTAGCAGGAAGGGTACGAATCCATCCAAACAGGTCATCGTCAAGTTGACCAGCATAGCTTTCCACCAGGATGGTGTAGGGCCGCGTAACGTTGCGCAGCTGCGCAACCATTGCAGATTCGACCAGGCTTATTGGACTAGTCATCACAGCACCTGGCTCAGGCCGCTATAGGATTTCGTCTGGGCCCGTACGGTGAAATTCCCACCGACCGATGCAGGGCCACCGGCATTTGCCAGCATCAGGTCACCCAGACTGAACTTGCCATCTGCAATTTGTTCAAGAACCTTGATGGCATCCTTGAAGCGGTTGCGAATCGTCTCGGTTTCCATGATCTCGGTGCCGGTCTGACGGTAGCGAGCGATTTCAACCACCAGGCGTGTCAGGGTTGACGGCACTGCGGCCACTTGACCGGATGAGGTCTGCAGCGGCAGTGCATAGCGCCTGCCTACATAGCCATTGACCTCATCTTGCGCCAACGCCAAGGCAGCTGTGAGCGCAGCCAGGTCGGGCGCTCCAGTGTTGTTTCTGTCACTGATCGCGGTGGCCTCACGGGCCCCCAACTGGTCAATGACATCCTGTGGCGTGGCGTAGATCATCTGATTTCAGCGTGGCTCAGATGGCCGCTTAAGCGGCGGCAGCGGCAGGCAGGTCTTCCAGGATTCCCTCGTTTTTGAGCGGAGCGGCCTGGTCAGCAGTCATCTCGACGGTTTCGCCGATTTCGTAGCGGACGTTGTCATGGTCCACGGGAGACAAGACTTTGAATTGCGCTTTGACTTGGTCAGATTTCTTGGTGGCCATATAAACCTCAGGTTGAATTGCGGATGACAGCTTCAAAGGCTGTATTGAGGGAACACTTCATTCACTCAATACAGCCCCCTGCTTTCGCAGGAGGCCGGGTCGTAGGTGGATGACCAGTCTCTCTGGGTGTTGCTTTACGGCACGACTTGGTTGAAGTAATAGGCCACGTCGGGCGCAGAAATGATTTCCTTCACCGACTCACCGGCACGCACCAACTTGCTGCCGCGCAGACCTTTGGTGGGAGCTGGAATTTCGCCTGCGACCGCAGTGCCGAACTGCGCCGTGAAGCCAAACACCGGTTGACGCTCAATGGCAGCCTGTTGGTTCGAATAGAACAGCAGACAGTTCTTGCCCCAGGTGCGGCTCAGTGCAGCAGTCTGACCACGGCGTGCGGTGTTGACAAAGCTATCACCCACCACGATTTCCTGGATTTCGAACAGGTCAGCCACTTGCTGGCGATTGGCAATACCAGCGGTCTGGGCACTGGCGTTGCAGGCCTGCACGATCTTCGGGTGCCGACGCAGCGCGGTCCAGGCTGGGCGACCGATAGCCATCTTGTTGGGACGAATGACCGGCACGTCCAACGCATCACCAATGGCCTTCACGGGGTCCGAGTTGGCCTGGTCACTCCACTGGCTGGTGCCAGACAAGGTAGCCTGGTTACCCGCTGCGTACTGCGCGGTGTTGAAGACCAGATTGGCAACACGCACTTCACGGTCCAGCTTGATCAGATTCATGATCATCATGATGGAGTGCTCTTCTGGAGAGAGCGGACCAGCTCCATCTGGCTTTGGCATCGCAAGGAAGGCTTGAATTTCCGAATTGGAGATCATGTCATCCAGACCATAGTCAAAGGTCTGATCCTGCAACTCGACACCCTTGAAATCCACCTTGTTGGGATCGCTCTTAGGTCCGACCTTGGTGTCGGGCACCGTGAAGCCGTCAGCCAGGTTGTACTTCGTCCACTTGAATAGCTGGGCGCTGGAGATACGGGGCAACACCTGGTCGGCAATCAATACCTGGTCAGGGTTGCGATAGGCCATCGCAATGGCGGTCAACGCCGGGTTGATGGGAAATGCAAATTGGCTCATCTCGGGTCCTTGAAAGTTAGGAAGGGGGCTTTGGGTTTGCGTTTAGCCTTGGAAGATTCCGGGCTGCACAACGATTTCGCAGATATCGCCCAGAGCGGATGCGGCCTGGTTGGCATAGCCAATCGTGCGCACATTGGTACCGGCAGCGGCTGCAGCGGTGATGGCGCGACCGCTGGCATCGCTCATCAGAAGAGCGCCCGCAACGAAAGCGGCGCCTGCCACCACTTTGGCTTCGCCCAGTTGGATCACATCAACACGTTCACCGCTCACAGCGTCCACGTCGGCTGATACGCCAATGGCGAGATCTGCTGCTGCGGCTGCCGCAACGACGGTGTAGGCACTACCACCTGGTTTGACGATGGTGTAACCAGGAATTGCTCCACCAGTGATGTAGCTTTTCAAAACAAGCATGGGTCTTCTCCGTTAAAAATAGGTTGCAGGGGGATCAGGTGGCAGACACGTGGGCGACGGCTTCTGCCGAATTCACGTGAACACCCTTCTTGCGTTGCTCATCCTGATAGGCAACTGCCTCCGCAGCAATCGCACCGGGTGTCTTTGCTCCGGTGCCACCATCTTTCGCGAACTCGCTAAAGCTCACACTGGGAGGCAATTTCTCCAGATGCTCTTTGAGAACATCCACCAGAGGCTTGGCCGCATCGCCTTCACCAAAGCTCACCACTCCATTGGGTTGCGCAAGGTGGTCCAGGGTGGCCACAACCACATCCTTGATAGATGCAGGCAAGATGGCCTTTGTAACCAGGCCATCAGCAAAGCTCACATGCGCTGCATGACGCTCATCAGCGGCACGCTTGGTCTCGGCGGCTTTCAGTTCCTGCAGCTGCGCGTTGGACGTATCCAATTCGGCCTGCAGTTGTTCGACGGTCTTCGGCATGGGAGAGTTCTCCAGTTGGGTGGTGGTTTGTGAAGAGGTTGCGGCCTTGCCTGACTCAGCAAAGCTGAGTGCAGGCGTACCGCCTGAAATTTCGTCGCCGTCGGCATCAGCGTCTGCCGCTTGGCTGATGGAACGCAAGGAATCAAGCTCCCAGCTAGAGAGCACGCGATCTGCGACTTCCTGGCCCTCTTTGGCAATGAACCAGTCGCGAATGTTTCCAAAGAGGCGTGCGATGGTGCTACCGGCATAGCCAGGCAGGTCACCAAACGTGAGCACCCCTTCCTCGGTCTCAGAGAAGCTCAGCGCACGCAAGCCCTTCACGGCAGGCGGCGTTGCGCCCAGCAGTCCAACGTGACGCAGATGCCACTTTCCCGGCGTTGGGTTGTTGGGTGCGGTGGGGGTATAAAAGCTGGCTGAAACTGTTTTGAAATGGCGTTTTGACACCAAATCCTTCGCATCGTCAGTGGGGTTGGCTACAGCTTCCAAACCGTCATCGGCAAGACTCAGCGAACGAATGCCACCGAACGAAGGTGCATCCATGCTCGGGTGACCGATGACCAACTGGGCTTCGAACTTCGTCGGGTCGTAGGTCTGCTGGACCTCGCTCAAGATTGCGGGCGTGATTTCAAGTTCAACGCCCTCTACGCTCTTGACCTTGCCTGGTTTGGAGATGTGGATTGATGCCATACCCCGTACTTTCGGGGTTGAGCTGCAGACTGCGCAGCGTGACGCGTGTCACTTCTTGCGGCTTATCCTGATAGGCCGTTTCGGTCCAATGCAGAACGATAGAAGCGATTCGCGCTGGCGACCATCTCGCGTGTGTCACGCAAGGTGAGCCAGAGAAATGGCCTGGCAGGAATGTTACTACCCGGATGATTGACCTGGCGCACCACAATGCCGCCGAACGACAGTGCACGCTTGGTCCTCGCCCGGATGACGTGTGGACGCGTCTTGCCGCCATAGTTCTGGATGGCCGCATACACCTTGTTGGTGCCCACTACCGAATGGGTCGCATCAAAGCTTTGCTGCATGGATGCTGCAAGTCCGCCCGATCGCTGCAATATCTTGCCAGGCCACGTGCCTTGCTTTGCCCTGGCTGCTTTGGTTCCTGGATGCAGATCCTGCCAACGCGGCCTGCCCTGCTGCTCGAAATTGTCTTCAACGGCAGCAAACATAATCCCAGCAATGGACCGCATCAATGGCCGTGTGTCGGCCATCTGGTCTGCAGCGCGACGTGCGGCCTTCAAAAACGGCTGGTATTCAATTTTGGCTTCAATCATTTAAAATACCTCTGTTGCTGGCTTCGGAACACCTTCCGACCCCACACCGCCAGGTGTGATGAGGGCTAGCGGTGGTGGGTCCATCGCGCCAGCAGCATCACCTCAATCGCGTCATCCGGCTTGCCACTTCCTTACTAGCAGCTGTGCGAGTTGTTTTGAACAGACTCAGGACAAAAAGCTCATTCGAAGATTTTGTTGCCTTCAACGCCAAGCGATAGACAACATCACCATCCTGCAGATAGATCAATCGGTTTGCAGCCTGCTGGTACACATCACCGTTATCCACAATGTCAGGGATACGGCGGTAGTCATCCAGCGTTATCTCTGGATGCTTTTCAAGCTGCTTGGAAACGGTCTCGCCACTCAGGTACGCAACCGACGCTTTGGTGGCGAGCGCTTCCTGGTCGACCTGGCGCAATACCGCCACGGGAAATGCACCAGGTGCCTTGCCGGATACAAACTGATCAAACGCTGGTCCCTGGATGGCGGTATCTATATAGCGGCGTGACAGCTGCACATCGGCAGCCTCCAGGCGCGGCTGCCACACGGTCAATGCCGGGTTGTTGCTGAATCCAGGATCTGGCTGGAACTTTCCACCAGGCAGGCTTTTATCCACCAGGCGAGTGACCGTGGTGCTGCCACCACCCTTGAGCGGTACCTCCACCTGGCGCAACTTTCCCTCAGAGCTTCCTACCGTCAAACCACGCTGCGTCACGTCCCTTTGGCTGAAGTTGCGCACGCGGCAGCGGCAGCGGTATCCGTTGGGTGGGTAGAAGCTCTGCCAGGCGGGATCGTCATAGCGGAATATCTGCCCGTTGAGTGCCCGGTGCGCGGGGCGCGTGCGGCTGTCCAGGATCGCCACGTATTGCCAGTAGGGACGCTCCTGGGCCTGCTCCATCATCTGCTCATAGCGCCCAGCCATGTAGGCGCTTTGCATATTGGTCTGGAATATGGTGTTCAGGCGTGTGGGCGTCAGGCCCTTGCCGATCACGCCTTGGGCATCAACCCGGCCTGCAGCCTGTAGCTCGGCGGTGGTGCCCTCACGCTTCCACCAGCCCTTGCGCTGCAGCGTGGGGATAAGGCCATCCTTCCACTGCTGCAGCGTCTGGCCCGACTTCAAAGCTTGGGCAAGTGAATCCTGGATGTCCTGGAGCACGTCCAACTTGGCGACATTGGCAACCGTGAAAGCGCGGGCGTGCTGCCCATCAAGCCACTCGGTCCAGTTGCCGGTGACTTGCGCGCCCTTGGCCTGAAGGAACGCAATGGCGTCCTTGGGCTCCAGGCTGATGGCGTGCCCTATGTCGCCTGCAGCAATCATCCGGGCAACCCAAAGTCTTTGGGAGAAATTTGCGCGAGCAGCATGATCTTGCCGATAGCTAGCATCGCAGCAGCTGGTTTTTCCTTCACCAGATCCGTTATGACTTCTTCCATCAAGCTGACATCGAGCTTCTCTTGTGGAGTCAGATCGCTGATGATGCCTTTGAGCATGAGCAGCTCATCCTGTTCTGTCGTCATTGCTTTTCTCCTTCTACGGAATCGCGTCCAACAAGGTCGGCCACAAAGTAGGCGCGGCTCATAAGGTCTTCTATATCAGTGGAGTCCATCTCCGGCCAGGCATCCAGGAGCGCCTGGCGAACCTCATCGGGCGTGGACGCACTTTCAATGGCCTTCAAAGCCGGTGTGAGCAGCTTTTTCATGGCAGCCTGGATCGCGTCGACCGGCAGTCGCTGAATTGCGGCGTCCAGTGCTTCCTGGTCTGGAGGCACGTCTTCAGCCGAAGCGTCGGCAAAGCTGGCACTGTCCCCCGCATTTAGATTCGACAAAGCCGATCGCGCAGCGGGTACCACTGGAGTCTCGGGCCCCAGATCCCCATCTTCCAATTTGTAAGTGCGCTTCCAATAAGCATTGGTGAAGTTCACGCCTGCATCCCTGAGCTTCCCATCGCGGGTCGCCAGCGCATCGTTGACCTCGTCCTGCTCATAGAAGGCATACACCGGTGGGATCACTCCCGGAAAATTCACCTCACATATGAAGCGTACCAACTGGTTGATGCCGCTCGCCACCATCTCGGCATCGTCGTCGCGCAGCTCCTGTTCCACTTCGTGGGCGGCCGTCGCGCTGGCCTTGTTGGATTGCATCTCCACGCTTTGGTTGTTACCCAAGAGCGCAATCGAGATCTCCGATCGGCAGAACATGAGCAGGGACAAAAACATGTCGGCATTGAAGGTGCCTGCCACGTTCATGAGTTCCACGCTGGAATCATCGGGCACCACAGCAACGGCATCACGTACCATCGCATCGAGCTTGTCGGCCAGGGAGTCCACATCGGTCTGCGGAGCCTGGCGCGGCAATTTGCCGACCGCCCACGGCATGCCGTACTTTTCCGTGAAGGTCATCCAGAACTTGAAGCCGCCACGTTTGAAGGTCACCGGCCAGAAGCACGCTGCTAGGTCGGGCTCACCATATGGGTTCTCCCAGCTGCGCATCTTCCCCACCACCACAAACTTGCGGTCGGGAACCACCTGACCCTGGATGGAGCCACGTGGGCGAAACCGCAGTGCCACATCCTCCGGCTCAAAACCGAACCACTCGCTGGGCTTGGCGATCAGGTCCACCGGTGTAATCAGTCCCGCGCTGTGCCCCCACATGACTTCGGCAACCCGGTAACCAAAGAAAGCCCCATCAATCAGGTCGCGGATGATGCGCTGCACGTCCAGCTCCGACAGAATGGCTTCAACCGCCTTGAGTACCCGAACGGGGGTGCGCTTGCTCAGGTCAGGGCTGAAACCTCTCTCCAGTGCCAGCACTGCACCGGCGCGGCGGCGGCGCGCACCCATTACCAGCGGATCGGCCAGCAGGTTGCGGTAGACCTTGATGTTCTGACCCATTGCGCGCAATACCGGGTCCGGGTTGGGCAGCAAGCCGAAGAAGCTGGTCATGTCGCCAGCTGCTAGGCGCGTGGCAATCTGGCCCGCCAATGGGCCGTTCAGGGGCTCAGAATTCTGTGCAAAAGAGACAAATTCGGTCGGCGAAACGTACAAACCACGGCTCATGATGTTCTCCGGGGGTGTTCAAAGCCACCCAAAATCGAAATGGAGGGCTTTCGTCCCCCTTTAAAAACGGCGCAAAGGGTCGGGTTGGTACCTTGGGTGCCATCTGGGCAGAAAAACGCCCGTACGGGATCGACTTTTGGGCCGGTCATGTCAGATATCCCGACAGCTGGCTGGAAACCGGGCGGGTTGCCGGGTTGGATCTGCTGGCTACATGCACCGGCCCCAGGTTGCCGTGGGCAGCATTGCAGGCCAGCGCCTTTGCCCAAAAGCGGTCGGCGTGGCCGTTGGCATCGCTGTCGGCATCAAAGCGGGGGGAGCCAGTCGGGCCGGTGATCTTGCGCACTTTGTGCAGATCGGAGCGCAACTTATCGTCGGCCATAGGAATGCGGCTACGTCTGTCTTCGAAGCTGGCCTTGATCAGTGTGGCAAGGGTCAGCTTGTTGGAACCGGTAAACAGCACGCCTTCAACCCGGTTCTGGCCATACCGCCGTTTTGCGTCCTCGACTGGCTTCTCACCCATGCCGGTCTGGTCCATGCAGTAGCGCATGACCCGGTAACGTCGGTCGACATCATCCTGCAGCGCATCCTGTTCGGCAAAGCTGATGCGTTTCTTCACAATGGTTTCGCGGTTCCACAATACGTCGCCCACCAGCTCATCCACCCAGATCACAAAGTTGTCCGAGCGGGCAGCAATGTCAACGCCCACAAAGCACGGACCACCGGTGTAATGCTCAGGGATGCCAGCGTGATCGTGCTCAACGCTGTTGATCAGGTCGTAACTCAGCCAGGCGCTGGCTTCATCAAGCCACTCCAGCAAGAATTCTTGATTCCATGCATCCTCATCCATCAAGGCTGCGCGCAGTTCCTCGGCGTTGCGGGGCAGGCCCTCACGGATGGCCTGGTGGATATCCACCACGTGCTGGCTCCAGATCTTGTCTGAGCTGGTAGCCAGGTCATAGAACTTGTTGCCTTTGCCGTTGGGCGTGCTGGTCACCCGCAGCTTCCAGCCTGCCGATATCACAGGGAACAGCGCCGTCCAGATCTTGCGGCTGTCTTTGTGAAAGGCAAATTCGTCCAGGAACACATTTGCCGAGAAGCCGCGAGCTGTGTCGGGGTTGGCAGGAAGGGCGGTGATCTTGTTGCCGCCCGGATAGATCAACTGCAGGGCGCGACGGCGAATGCCGCTGTCTTCATCGTAGAAATCAGCGTCTTCACGCGCCACCTTGAGCGCAGCACCATATGCGGCGTTGTGCCGCATGATGCCTTCTTCCATCGCTTCTTGCGCCTGGCGTTCACCCCGGCTCAATATCACCCAGGGAGCGCGACTCTTGAGGATCTCGGCCTCATGCACATCGTCCACGATCTCCAGCGTCGTAGTGAAGGTTTTACCGGTCTGGCGGGCAAAGCGGCCCAGCTTGAACCGGCTCTTGTCCTTGAGCCAGCGCGTTTGATAGGGATAGAGAATGCCGCTCACAGCACCCCTTCATATACAGAGCGCACTTTTTCCAGCATAGCCATCGCAACATCGCGGGTCTCGCCCTTCATGGCTTTGGCCTCGGCTTCAACCGCCTTGAGCCGCTCGGTCGCTTTGGTACGAACTTCAATCTGCCACTTCTTTTGGCTGATGGAGCTGCGCGCCAGATCTGCAATGCTCTTGGTCAACTTGGGTAGGCTGACCGATGCCGGATCCACATCCAGCTCCACCAGAATCCCAAAGAGCTTGTCCTGGGTCAGCCGGATCAGCGCCTCGTTCATCGCGCCTTCGTCATCCGGGCTAGCTGCCACCACGGCCTTGGCCTGTTCCGTGCTGGCTTTGAGCTGGGCCATACGCTCTTCGAACTTGGAGCCGTACCTGTGCAAGCTGCTCTTTGACAGATCAGCCCCTTTTTTCTGCAGATCGGCGGCCAGCTGGACGTAGTCTGCAAAGCCGCGTTTGAGCAGCTCGCCATCGAGCCAGGCCTTGAGCTCAGGCGGCAGTGTTTCGACCTTGCTGCGCTTTGGCATAGCCTTACCCTTGCGTAATGATGGGGCGTGAGATGCCGGGCTCACATGGAAGCGTGTACTCCACCACGTCGATGCCATAGCGGGTCAGTTCCACCATCCAGCGGTCAATCGGATCCTTGGCGATCTTCACCAGATCGCGCTCTTCCAGGTAGTCGAGCTCGCGGCGAATCTCCAGCTCGGTGGAGTCCGGATACACCGACTGGATGATCGGCAGCAGGCTGCTGGTGTACATCCCTTGGGGGCGCGACAGATTGACGCTAGCAAGCAGATGCCAGCGCATGGCGCCGCGACGGACCTGTGCAATTTGGATTGGGTTGATACTCATATTTACTCCGCGCTGCGACCGACAACAAACGCACGCTCCACGCGCAGTGCCATGTTGTCAATCTTGGTTTCAATGGTTCCGATTGCTCGGATGAAGTCCTCGCGGCGTACATAGTCGCGTGGTAGTTCTGCCTTGAACTGCAGCAGCTCACGCTCCAGGCGCTGCGTTGTCTCCTGCTCACGGGCAATGGAACCGTTGACGCTACTGAGGCTGTCCGCAAGAGCTTTGAAGCGGGTTTCAATAGCCTTTTCTTGTTGCACTACGATCACTTTGACCAGCACCCAGAGCGCGGCAATAAATGCGGAGGCCAATGCGGCCAGGTTGAAGATATTCAATTCAATAGTCGGCACAAACCACTCCCTGTTAAAAATTCTGTACTGGTAAAACTGAAATGCGCGTGAGCTTCCTGCCGCTTGAGAGCGTGGCTACGCACTTGAACTGGTAGACAACGGGTGCCAGGCGCCCAGCAAAGGACTGCAGCACCTCATATGTAAGGTTGATGATCTGGGGTGTGCCTACAAGAGAGAGGGCAGGCGACGCATCAATACCGGTATTTACCTTGACGGTCAGCTGCACGCTCAGAATCGTTTCCCCTACCTCTATTTCTTTGGCATAGGGAAACCGAAGCACGATCTGCTCGGTAAGGTCGATTGCAGCCAATAGGGTTGGGTTCACAGGATCTCCATATCAGCGGCTGTGAAATTGCGGCGGCGATCCACAGCGGTCCAGCTCCTGCAGGTGTCTGTCGCAGACCAGTTGCGACGTACATCTTTAGCGCTGCGAGAGTGTTTGAGCACATTCATCAAGGGCTGCACGGACAACGTGGCGGCAGCGGCATCGATCGATGCGCCACTTGCTGACAACTGCACGGGGCCCGCAAGCGCAGCGGCAGAGGACGCACTGGAGAGGGCGGAGGCGTTCAGGTTAACAACCAGGCTGATTGACCCACCAGCAGCAGCTTGCTCCAATGCCGATGCGCTCAGGGCCACCTGGAGCCACAAGGTTGTGCCGGCACTCGCCTGGGCCAGAGCTGCAGCGCCCAGGGGCTTGCCAACAGCCAAGGCGGAAGACGCCTGCGCATTGGCGATTGCAGCAGCTGCCAATGCGGTCGCACCGCCCAGGCCAGCGGTAGCCAAAGCCTGCGCAATGGCTGCGGCAGACAGGTTCACCGCAAGAGATAGGGTGGCGCTGGAAGTATCAGAAGACGCAGCATTGGCAGCAAGATTTACCGTAGACCCACCTGCGCCAGTACTCAGGCTTGCAGTGGCCGTGTCAGAGGACTGAGCTGCGGCAGCCAGGTTCTCAGTTTGGGCCAGGCCAGCGGTTGCTGCATCCGACGACTGGGCTGCAGCAGCCAGGCTTATGCCCAATGCCATTGATGCCGTGGCACTAGCCGAAGCGAGCGCAGCCGCACTAAAGTTGATAGTCAAGGCAACTTGACCGGTTGCTAATGCCTGCGCGGTCGCAGATGCGGCCAAAGGGACAGTATGGGTCACGCCAGCTGTCGCGCTATCAACACTGAGCGCAGAGGCGATAAGGGAAATTCCATTCAACAGTGCGGCTGTCGCAGTGTCCTGCGACAACGCAGCTGCGGCAAGATTCACACCGCCACCACTAACTACCGGATTTGGATCGCCAGATGCAATTGATCCGAATGACGCACTACCGAAGCTCATTTACACCTCCGGCCAGCCTGCGCTGAAGTCGTAGCTGTTCACATCCGCAAACGTGGACAGGGCCTTGATGGCGTCACGGTGCTTGCCCGATGTACCTGAAATCGTTGCCTCAAGCACTGAAAAGACAGACGCATTGCTGTCCACCTTGGTGACCAGATCGGCAAGAGAGACGCCACGCGCTGCCGCCTCTGCAGTGAGCAATGGGCATGCAGCCTGGTTGTTGACCGCGTAGGCCTGTGCTTCAGCCAACTTGATCGGCCAAGATGCCATCTCGCCAGGGCTGACAGTCTTGATTGCTTTGTCACGCAGAAACTTTGCGCGCGCCTCAACCTCTGCGCAGCGGTATGCTTTTGCATCATCTAGGCTGTAGGCGTCAATGATGGCCTGCACTGCGCTGTCATCGCTGGACACCATGACGCCGTTTTCTTCACGCAGCACCAGCCCTGCCTGTTGAATGCGCTGATGAAGGCCAGCACCCTTTTCGGTGTAGTTGATCATGGAGTTACCTTCAATCCAACCCAAAGACTCGCGAGAGCGGAAACTCCGTTGTCGAGCATTGCTGCACCGGTCATATTTGCCACGGCAGGAAGCCCAGTTGCATAGCTCTTGCCTGTGATCGACATGCCCGCCGAATAGCCGTAGCTGCTCTTTCTACCGAAGGGTGTAGGTCCAAAAGACAGATTTCCAAGCCCTGCGCCTAAGAGGGTAGGCGTACTGTCGAAGATCAGCCCGATTGCATACCAGCCTGGCGTAATGTGAATTGGTGTGAAGGCCGTGTCCGTCTTTGCGCCGGTCGTCCCCATCGTCGTGATAGTTGTAAAGTCAAGAATCTTTGTTCCTGGCAAACCATCTTGTCCGATGTTGTACAGAGCCCACTTCATATTGCCGGCGCTTCCCGTAGCAACTGAAATCTGTGCTCCGCCCAGCGTTCCGCCAATGTCCAATCGATATGCAGCGTAATACTCTGTATTGGCTGCAACCGCCCCACCTGACCCGTTGCCAGTTTGGTAGCCATGCCCTGAAAGCGGATAGTCTCTCCAAACACTATCCCCAGCTATTGCTGACTGTTGCCCTGGCCTTGAGGGCATAAACGATTCCGCCAGAGGAGCAATGCGAATACGCACGTTTCCGCTTGTCGGTGTCGACCCAAACTGCAACGCGCTCGGACTTTGGTCTGCATAGGTGGTACCGTTCCATGTCTCCTGTGGCTTTGAACGGGTGAGCACGTTGGAAGCGAACGATCCAACCCCAATCTCTACTAGACCTGCTACCACATCCTCCATGGTGTACCGCACAACCGTAGCACTCGCGCCAAATACGTTGGTTGCAGTAGGTAACGCTACAGTCCGGCCGGGGGTTGATGGCGTGTAGGCCACGCAAGTCACGGCACCATCACCGGAAGTTCCAGCGATGGAAGTGGTCGTCATTTCGACGAAATTAGCTGACCGCATGTTCCAACTCCGTCAGTCGATCAAGCCATTCCATTGGGATGCCGTCGCGTGCCTTGTCGGGGTGGATGTCCTCATTTTCATGCTCGCAGCGCACCACAGTTCCCGACTCCAGCGACCAGACGCCGTGCAGTGCATGAGCAGGCACCATCGCCTTTTCGCCAGCGCGCAGAATCAGCTCCTTACCTTCCAACAGAACACGCGCACTGCCGCTGGTGCAGTGCGACCAATGATCAAACGTGTGCCGATGTGGGCGGGCATAGGCACCTGGATGGTCGAAGCTCATTTCGACAATCACCTTGCCGACCTCAATCCAGATCGAGGTCAGCGGGCCATCTTCATGGGTGCGGTATTTCATTTATGGTCGTAGCTCTCTTGTGGACTGATACTGAAAACGTCTTCTCGCCAGCGGAGGCATCCGCCATCAAACAAACAGGTCTCCAGGAACTCAGCGCACCAGAAGCGCGCTGGATCCTGCCAATGGGCACGCCAGGGAACTCCTAACGCACCCCAGTAGTCGTAACCGGCCCCTTTCTTCTGCCTGGCTGATTCGTACGCCAGCTCTGGATAGGGGCACTCGATCTGTACCACCGTGTGGTACGGGCAGCGTTCTTTCCAGGCCTCGAAAGGCGTTGGTTGGACGCCATACCAGATACGCGCTTCGTAGACTTCATTGCCTACGATGAGCCCGCAGTGGTTCCAATCAGCATTGCGTGTAGCCAGTCGCCCAAGCGCGCTCAAGGGGTCTCGGTTTGCGCTATAGACGGCTGACACATAGGGCATGTCAGTTGTCGATCTGATTGGTGAGCGATCCTGCAGGGAAGCTCACGGTATCCCCGCTATTGATGGTCTTGCTCACCGTCAACGCGGTGCATACAAGCAGATTGCCACCGCTTAGCGCATCCATCAGACCAATGTACGTAACAGTGCCCCAACCTGCAGAGGGCGTCGCAAAGTTGATCGCCACGTTATTGCTGGTGGTTCCACCGGTACCGGAACTTGCTGCAGTGCTTCCCGCCGACTGCGTACCTGCCCAGTTGGTCAGGCTGGTGGCCAGGCCGGGTCGGGCATAGCTGCCGCCGCTCACCTCGGTGCCGATTGCCGAGTCGCTGCAGGCGCTTGTGAACAGCGCTACATAGATGGTGGTAGGGGCCGTGTATGCCTGACCCCGGAAAACAAAATCCGTGAGCTTGTTTTCCAGGTAGTCGCTCAGAGCGCCAGCGTGAGCCGCAGGGGTAATGGTGCAGATGACGGACAGCGCCAGCAGGGCGATGGCGGACAACCGTTTAAAGAGGCTTTTCATTGGGGTTTACCTTTCAGGAAATCAATCAGGTGTTGGTGACGGAGTCGGTCTTCGGCGCAGCTTTTGGCATTGACGGATTGGTTGTCCCAGGCGTCTTGGAGGGTGAGGCCGGATGGAGCAGCACAGGCGCCTGTGGAGGTATCAGCAGATCCGCAGGCACCGGCGGGGACGTCTGCACCTGCGAGGGCTGAGTTCCACATCCAGACAGCGCCATCGCTAAGCACAGGGCTAGCAGCATCAGCATTGCCAGTACCAACTTCTTTGGTGGGTTGATTGCCTGGAGCAGCATCTGCTTGACCGTTGACCGTGATGGCACCAGCATTTGGGCAAACAGTGCTGCCGCCAACAATAAGAGGAACGCGATTGCGAAGATCATGGAAATTCCTTTCAAGGTCGGAGTAATTGGTTTTCAGCGCGTCTCTGTCTTGCTCAAGGCCAGCGACGGCATCGTTGCCGCGTATGACCTCAGCATCGAATTTCTCCTGCGCCTTCAATGCAGACTTAGCCTGCTTTGCCTGCCAAGCGTTGTCTCTGTTGTGGTCACCCCACCAATAACTGCCACCAGCCAAAGCCAGCAGAAGCACAACGCCCGCAATGAACTTCACCAGGATCAGATTCATTGGCTCACCTTTGATGGGTTGACCGTGATGGCCGTGGAAGAGATAAACCGCAGGGCGGCATTGCCCACAGGCAGAGCGAATGCCAGCCAGGCGTACAAGCCACCTGGCAGTACGTCCTTCAACACGTTGAGCTGGGATTCAGCCGCAGCCAACATCAGCACGATCAGGTTGAACAGCAGCGTCTTGCTGCGATACCAGGGCTTGCAGCTCATTTGCGCCCCCTGCCGGATCTAAAGGCGCGATGGCGAGACACATTGCGCTTCTTGCGCGCAACGCGCTGTGCATGGCGGTTTGTCCATCCGAACCCGGCGCGCCGCTGGCGTCCACCCCAAGATCCCAGACCACTACCAACCATTGCCCGCAGTTTGGTTTGAGGTTGCTGAGTCGGTTTCTGCGCCTTTTTCGCAACGGCCTTTTGCGTGTCCATAGACAAGCCTGGTGCATCAAACGCCTGCACGTTTGGAAGCGAACCAATACCGGCAGCCAGGCCAAGCGCGCTGATCAATACTGCGGCTCTCATGCGGCACCTGTGAAAATGTTCTTTGTGTCGGGTGTCATGGCCGTGCTGACCCAATCCGCGACGTTGAATCCGGGGCACGTCTTGAGCCATTCAAACGGCTCAATGAGGCCGTCGCCACTCTTGTCGGGACTCAGATCGCGGTGACCGCACACGCCACCGAAGACGGTGTAACCGCCTGCGTACTGCGCGCCGTAGACACGCTTTGGCGCCACCAAGGGGATGCCGTATTCGGCCAGCAGCATGGCAACGATTTTGCTCAGGCTTACCCACTGTGCTGGGGTGTATTGCCCATCGCGCTCGGCGCCGCCCACCATGCAGATGCCAACCGAATTCGCATTGAAATTCATGGCATGTGCACCCACTTCTTCCAGGCCGCGCCCGGTGCACACGTCGCCATTGAGGTCAATGACGTAGTGGTAACCGATAGACGGCAGGTTGCTACTCAGCGCCTTGACGGCTTCAGGATTGCGATGGAATCCGCGTGCGGCATGCCACTGATCAATGACCTGAGCCGCACTGAGGTAACCAGGCTGACCAGGGGCACCCTGGCGCAGAGGTTTTCCGCTGGGTGTTGCGGAACAATGGATGACGACCAGATTCACCGCACGACGTGCAGGCTTTTGAGAGGTCGCTTGTAGGGTGGTGTTTGTGGTGGAGTCCATGCCCTGAATTCTTCAGGGCATGGAGGGTGGCGCGCAGTGTGACGTGCGTCACACTAACCACCAAATCGACGGAGAAAAATTAGTTCTGTCGGCGCGTGAATGCCACTATTTTGCCGTCTCTCGCATGCACGTAATAGAACGTCGACCGATAGGTCTCCACCACACCGGTATTAGAAACCGTTTCGGTCTCATAGGCTAAGCCATCCGTGCAGGCTTCAAAACGTTCTAGTGACATGCCGACGCGGATTTTGCCGAAGTCTTTTCCACAGGTTTTCTTTTGAGCGGCTACATCTGCCTTTTCCTGCTCCTGCACTGTCTGAGGCCCACCTGGAGGGCAAGGTATCTCTTCATACCTGGTTGCACCGTTTTGTTGGTAGCTGCGCGTGCACACCAACGGGCGATCAAGCGCCTTGCAAGGCACCTGTACAAACATCAATTTGCCATCGACCTTTTTGGTCTCTTCGCACATTTCTCCCGCCAATGCCACCGACGTTGATGCAGCAAGCAGGCACAAAACCAATAATTTTTCCATCATCTTTCCCCACCAATCCAGATTACACGACCTGATACATGAAGCGCCTCTGCGGCTTCTGCTGATAGCTGTTGCGCCTCATAGCGTGGGTTATCCGACATGATGGTCACACCACCATCAAACCGTCTTTGCAGGCGTTTGCAATACAGGTCGTTGTCGCGTTCGATCAGGTAGATGCCGTCTGAAGCGACGCGGCCTATTCCCCGATCAATCAACAAGATGTCGCCATCGCGCACAGTTGGTTCCATTGAGTCACCGCGAGCGGTCACGACAGATAGGGTATTGGGGTTGAGTCCTTTGCGCGATATCCAAGAGCGTTTGAATGCGAAGCTCCCGATGACGCTTTCATCGTTCACATGTTCACCATTGCCTGCGCTGGCCCTTACGCCATAACCGGGGACCATCACCAGGTCAGCAGAGCCACCGTGTGCAAACGGTTTTCCATCTGGTTGGACCGTCTTCTCGTAGATGTCACCACAAAGCAGCCAGGCTGGATTGCATTCGGTGACTCTGCCAATCCGCATCAGCTCTAGGGAGTCGGGGAGCGTTTCTCCACGCTCAAATTTTCCGATCGTATTGGCGTGCACGCCAATCATTTCCGCCAGCGTCTTCTGAGACAAAAGGCCTCGCGCTTCTTTGATTCTCAGACCGACCTGCACTCCAAGAATCCCACTGAACACCTGAGCCTTCCCTTGGTCGGATGTAGGAGGGTCCTCATTGGAGGGTGGCTTTGTAACTTTTTCTGTGTTCATTGCTCCAATTCTCGCGCAGGTTAGGTGTTGGTCAACCTGTTTTTATGTACATCGCGTGTAAATCCTTACCACCGGTGGTGTCAAGCACTTAAAAAGTTTCACGTTGTTTGCCATAGACACTTAAATGTGTTTATGATTGCAGCCATGAACACACAAACGAGTGTCAATCAACCGGACATGCACCCTGCGGATGTAGTTGCTGCACTCCGCAAGAGGGGTCTGTCACTCCGTCGTATTGGTCTTGCACATGGATACCGTCAAATTCAGAACGTTTTGGTGCGTCCGTGGTGGGTGGTTGAACAGCTGGTGGCTCAAGCCCTGGAGGTTCCGCCCCAGCAAATCTGGCCATCCCGTTATGCACCAGGCGTCAATCGTGACCATGCGAAGGCGCTGACCAGGAACAAGGTTGCGTTGGAGTGCGCCAAGCGGCCACCAAAGAAGAAATCTAAAGCGAGGGCCGCATCATGACGTGGGCCACCGCCAAGCAACTTGCCGGTCTTCCGGGCTTTCCCTCCAGTGAATACCGTGCACAAGAGGCTGCGAAACGTTTTGGCATTCCTACACGACCACGTTCCGGACGTGGTGGCGGGCTTGAATATTCCGTAGAGGCTTTGCCACCAGCAGCGCGCATGGAGTGGGCTGCACGGCTTGCTGCTGCCAATGACGACGCTGCGCCCAAGGGCTCAATTGCCACCCTCGCTCAATCCAGAGCCAACTCAACACGGGATGCCGCCTTAGTCACCGGCTGGCGTAAGGACCGACAAGACGCTATCGCCCGTGTGCTGATCGTGTTTCAGCGGTTCTGGCAAGGCTTCGGTGGGCAAGTCACACCAGCCCTTCACGCCTTTTGCGCCCAATGGAATGCATCCAAGTTGGAAGTTGACGCGGGCCTGCGCCAGCAGTTCCCGGTGTTGACTTTCAGCACCACACGGTCTTGGTACGTTGGCGTCCAGGAGCGCGGCCTGTCAGCCATCACCCCACGCGAGCATGCTCGCAAAGGTCGCTACGCGGCGCTTGCCGGGGAAGTCGGTACAGCAGTGCTGGCAATGCTGGTGCAGCAGCCACACCTGTCAGCTCAAGCGCTTTATGAGGCGCTTGAAACCCAGTTTTCAGACCTTCCCAGCACCAGGGCATTCCGTCGCGCACTGGCCTACTGGAAACAGCAGAACGCCCAGCTCTTCGAAGCGGCCATCAATCCGGACGGCTGGCGCAACAAATTCATGTCGGCAGCGGGCAGCTACAGCGAAGGCATTACCCGCCCCAATCAGAAGTGGGAAATGGACAGCACGGTGGGAGACATCATGCTGGCCGACAACTGCCGCCATCACATCGTGGGCGTCATCGATGTGTACACGCGCCGTCGCCTTTTCATCATCACGCGCACCAGCCGGGCCAACGCCATCATGAGCCTGATTCGCATGGCGATTCAACTGTGGGGCGTGCCCGAGTCGATCAAGACCGACAACGGCGCTGACTACGTGGCCCAGGTGTTGGAGACGGCCTTGCTCGGCCTGGCAATCGATCACCCATTGTGCGCACCATTCAGTCCGCACCAAAAGCCACACATTGAGCGCGCCATCGGCTCATTGATGCATCAGCTTTTTGAGCTGCTGGACGGCTTCATAGGTCACAGCGTTGCCGACCGCAAAGGCATTGAATCACGCAAGGGTTTTGCCGAGCGCATCCTGAAAGACAAGACCTTCACGGTCGATATGCGTCTGACCCCTGAGCAGGTGCAAGACCAGCTCAACACGTTCTGCACCCGCATGGACAGCAAGCCACGCGACTACCTGGGCGGCAAGTCACCACTGCAGATGTCAAAGGGCTTTGCTGCCAAGACCATCAGCGAACGCGCCTTGGACGTATTGCTTGCCCCCAGTGCCGAGTCCGGTCTGCGCACCATCGGCAAGAAGGGTATCAAGATCGCTGGCGGCTTCTACAACCATGCGCACCTCGGCGGCATGGAGGGCACACAGGTGCAGGTCAAGGTGGACGATTCCAACCTGGGCCGCTGCTGGGTGTTCGATATGGATGGTCAGTTTGTCTGCGAGGCCCTGGACTACCAGCGTCTGGGTATCAACAGCGCGGAGGTCGCTGCAGAGCGTCGCCAGCACCAAGCTAACGTAATTCGGGCGCAAAAGCGCGAGCTGCGCGATGCCAAGAAGAGCTTCGATACACGCGCTGCGGTGGCAAGCATCAATCGCACACGCACCGAAGAGGCGGTCGCAGCTGCTCCCAACGTGGTGCCAATCCAGAGCGCAGCCTCAGCTGCTCCCGTAGAGCACACCAGCGTGTCGATCGCGTCCATTGATGCAGCAGCTGCACCGGTCATTGATCAGGCACAAGTGGACGCTGCGCAGGCTGCATTGATTGAGCGCCTGGCAGCACCGGCAGAGGTCCGCCCCATCGCTGAAACACCGCAGACGCGCTATGCGCGATGGCTCAAGTTGCAGGAGCGTGTGCAGCGCAGTGAGGCCCTTGGTGCTGATGAAGGCAATTGGTTTGAGGGGTACGCGCAAGGGTCCGAGTGGGCCTCCATGCAGCGCTACTTCGATGCTTTTGGTTTGACGGCTGACGAAGTGTTGACCGGCTGACCAAAAAGGAACGCCCAGCTGCTGTAGGAGGCGGGCTGGGCGGTGTTTAGGTAAACGAAAAAGAGGATTTGAGTATATGACAAAGAAAATGGCAACCGCAAGCGGGGGTGGCGTCATTGCCCCCACCAGCAACATTAGCCTGGTGCACACGCTGATGGAGCAGCTCACAGGCCGCGCTGCTGGCCTACCTGGTATTGGAGTCTTCTACGGACGTTCCGGACTGGGAAAAAGCTTTGGTGCTTCGTACGCGAGCCATCCAGCGGGCCCCAACGGAATCTATGTCAGCTGCCGCAGCTTTGAGACCAAGAAAAGCTTTGCAGAGCAGGTTTGCAAATCCATTGGTATCACCGCCAAGGGCAATATTCCCGACATCGTGGACGCGATCGTGGAGGTGCTGTCCATCGGTGGCCGACCACTCATTGTGGATGAGGTGGACTACATCGTGGAGAGCCGCACCCTGGAGCTGATCCGCGACATACATGACGCCAGCGGCGCTGCGATCCTGCTGATTGGTGAAGAGAACCTGCCCGGCAAGCTCAAACGCCATGAACGGTTCGACAACCGTGTGTTGACCTGGCAGCCCGCCGCAGTCTGCAACAGCAGCGATTTTGACCTGCTGGCAAAGCAGTATGCCGGTGACATTCAGGTATCGGTGGAGCTCAAGAAGCGCGTTCTGGCAGAGACCAATGGCGTTACCCGACGCGTGGTGGTCAACCTCGAGAACATCAAGCGCTGGTGCGATCGCAATGGCGTCAAGGTAGCACCAGCTGATTGTGATGTCGCTCTGTACACAGGCCGTGCGCCTGGAAGGGCAGGTCTGTAATGGCAAGAAAACCCATTCACCTCGAGGTGACTGGCATGCTCACGCCACGCGACCGCATGTGGGCCTTCATCCGCAAGGCGCGCAAGGTCACCTGCCAGCAACTACAGGAGGGCGTTGGAAGCCCACACCTGAACCTGGAGACCATTCAGGATTACCTGCTGGCGCTCTGCCGCGCTGGATACCTGGAGCAGCTCAACAAGCAGGGACATGACGCTCGCGTACGTTTTGACGAGGTGCACTTCAAACTGGTCAAAGACAGCATTGAGGCACCTCGCATAAACAAGGAAGGCGGCAAGGTCACCCAGGGCGTCGTCACGCTGGCTATGTGGCGCGCTATGAAGGCTCTCAAAGAGTTTGACTACCGGGACATTCAGCGCGCAGGCAGCCTGGGCGATGTGTTGCAAATTTCGGCACAAACGGCCAAGAGCTACGTTGTATTGCTGGCACGCGCCGGCTATTTCAAGACGGTGCGTGCTGCAAAGCCTGGTATGCCTGCGCGCTATCGAATGGTCCGCGATACAGGTCATCACGCGCCTGCCATTACACGCCGCAAGTGCGTATTTGATCGCAATACCGGTGCTTTCACCTGGCAGCAATCTGAACAGGAGGTATGCGATGGCCTCCAGTAAGACACCCGTGGCCAAGGCCCTGCCGGACGATGCGCTCAATGCCCTCATTGAGCTCAAACAGCATTCCACCCAGGCCGACATCGCCCGCCGCATTGGCGTGAGCGAAGGAACCATATCGAACGCGCTCAAAGGCCGCTACATCGGAAACGTGGATGCCCTTGCTGAGCGCATCCGTGGTGAGCTGCTGAACCAGACGGTCGCCTGTCCCATCTTGGGCGAGATCACCTCGCGCATGTGCCAGGACGAACGCAAGAAGCCCTTCCACACAGCCAACCCTGTGCGTGTGCAGCTCTACCGCGCATGCAAAACCTGCCCCCATAACCAAACGAATAAAGGAGGCCAGTCATGAGCAAGTTGGCTTGGATTAAACGCAGGGCGCGTCGCCTGCAGAACTTCTACAACGTCTCGCGCCGGGTTGCCGTGTTCGACGCATGGCGAGACTGGATTGATTTCACTGGAGCAAGGGGGGTACGGTCATGAGCCAGCGTTCCTGCTACGAACTTGGCGTCTGCCAAGGAAAGAACCCTCCCTGCAAGGGATGCGACTGGAAAGCCTTTGCGCCAGGAACCATAGAAGGTCCGTTCAAACGCAACCTGAGACTTTCGCGGGTGAGCCGCTTCGGCAAGGCCGTTCTGGTTATCGCAGCGGTGGTGCTTGCACTTGCCAGCGTGTCGATGGTGACCGGCTTCACTGCGGGCTACTTCACCAACCTGCCTGGAGTTTTCAAATGAGCTATCCAGGCTACTTTAAACAGTCAATTCTGTGGTACCTGATGAAAAAGGGAACGGCAACATCCGCTGAATTGGCCCGTCTGATAGGCAGGCCGCGTGCATGCATCCGCGAACCACTCAATTCAATGAAGAAGGCGGGATTGGTAGCGCCTGCAAAAGTTGCCGCTGGCTTCGGACTGACAAAGGTTGGCATTGAGGCTGCGCTAACTGTCGACAAGCGAGAGGTGGAGCACGCATGAGCCACCCACGTTTCACGATTGAGGAAATGCAGGCCTTGACTACCCAGGTCGGCGAGATCGCGACGGCTTCAGGCAATCACGAACTCGCACTGAGCGCTCTGCTGAGCGCGTATTGCACTGTCGCGATGGCACATCCGTGTTGCCACCAGGAATGCGCCAATCAGGCCTTCCGCCTGTCCATGCTGCTCGCGGCCAAGGCCGCAGAAGTTCCTGCCAATACCCCCATCCACTGAACGGAGCCTTCCATGATGCAAATCACTGCTGCCCAGGTGCTTACCGAACTGTCTCACCACATCGGAAAAGAAACGGGCATCCATGTCCGCGACATTGTTTCGCGCATTACCGGTCAGCAGGTTGTCAACGAGCCGATGGAGCGCAAGGTGCGCCAGATCGTTGCCGAGCTGCGCATGGAAGGCAACCACATCTGCGCTCACCCTGCGAACGGCTACTACATGGCAGCCAGTCCTGAAGAGCTCAACGACACATGCGAGTTTCTGTACGAGCGCGCCATGACAAGCCTGACTCAGATCAGCCGCATGAAACAGATCAGCTTGCCCGATCTGCGTGGGCAACTGCACCTGCCCACCTAAACCACTTTTAAATGGAGATTTTTATGACAACAGCATCCCTGGCCGATATCCAGAAACGTGCCGAGGCCCTGAGCAAGACACGTGACACGTTGAGCGGCCTTTTCAAGACGTTGCAGGATGGTATCGACATCGTTCGCAATGCCCAACTGCCCGAGATCAAGCGCGTCGCTCGCCAAATAACCAAGCAGCATACCGAGCTGCAGGATCTGATTCGGGCTAACCCAGAATTGTTTTCCAAGCCACGTACCCATGTGGTCGATGGCTTGAAATTCGGCATGCAAAAGAAGGTTGGCACCCTCAGTTGGGAAGATGACGCCAAGCTTTGCGCCCGCATCCACGGCCTGGTGTCTGCCGATGTGCTGACTGCTGACCAGGTCGACCTGTTGATCACCGTTACCGAAAAGCCGGTGGCAAAGGCCCTTGAAAAGCTCGACGGGAAGGTGCTCAAGCGCCTTGGCGTCACGATCGGAACCGATACCGATGAGCCCATTATCAAGAGCGTTGACAGCGACGTCGAAAAGGCCGTCAACGCGGTGATTAAGGACGCCACCAAAGACGCGAACGCCGAGGTGCAGCCGTGAGCACCATTCAGGCAACAAAGATCGGCATGGGATTTATGTCGGCAAATCAGCGTCCATCCTGCAAGAACTGCGCTCACGTCGAAGAGCGCCGTGAGGACCGCATGCCACCGTTTGACACCGTGCGCTGGCACTGCAAAAAGGGCGGCTTCCTTGTGTCTGCGATGGCCGTCTGCTCAAACCACCAGCCATTGTCACGGGAAGGAGCCAAGTCATGAAGTCGTTTGAACAGCTAGCACGTGAGGCTTTTGAAGCCCATGTGGCCGAGATGAAACGCCAGGGCGCCTTCATCGGAGTGTTTCGGGAACCCAGCTGGGCCGAGTTGCCCCCTGAGTTTCAGCATGGTTGGATCGCTGCGACCAAGCACCTGTGGTCTCTTTTCACCAACATCCACTAGGGAGACCGCATGATTCAAATATCCCAGGTGGACTATGACCGACTCGAACGCAAGGCGGAAGAGCGTGATCGCCTTGACACGCTGATTAACAACCCGCAGACCGCAGAGTTCCTAACGGCCGTCCAGGCCGAAGCCGCCCATCAACGTATTCGTTGGGGCGATGCACATGATCGCGGCAAGAGCGCAGAGAACTGGTTCTGGCTGGTCGGCTACCTTGCCGGAAAGTGCTTGCGCGCATGCATCACTGGTGATAAGCACAAGGCCTTGCATCACACCATCAGCAGCGCAGCTGCTCTGGCTAATTGGTACGAAGCCATCAAACGCGATGAGACCGGCGTATGCATCGGAAAAGATGCAGATATCGAACCGGTGGAGATTGCTCGGTTTAAGGACGGGTCTCAACCATGAGCGCCAATACCAAGCACTACGCGCCTCCGGCTATGACTCCCGTTCGCAAAGGCGCAACTGATGCACTCAGGGTGCCCAGCCTTTTCACCAACAAGCCCTACACACCGCCTAAGGCGTGGTGTGTAGGGCTCCATAAATATACGGGGACCGCCAAATGAGCACAGCAAGGCACGTCATCGAACTGAAAAAACCATGCCAACTGCAGCTAAACAACAGCGGGGCTTGGAAGACAGTTATCAGATTCGATGCTGACGATCAGGAATGCGCTGACAAGGTAGTTGAGTCCGCCGAATTCCTTTCGACTGTCGACAAGTCTGCCCGGTTTCGAGTTGCTTCATGTGATCCGCTTCCAGTCGTACTGGTCTATATCGAAAAAGGTGAATGGAGGAAGGTATGACGCGCGACCAAGCAATTGCCAAGATCAAGAAGTGTCTGGCCCTGGCAAAGTGCGCTGGCACCCATGAAGCCGCAGCCGCCATGCGCCAGGCACAGAAGCTGATGGCTGAGCATGCAGTCGGCGAACAGGACATGACGCTCATCGACGTGAATGAGGTTCGTGCAAGAGCTGTATCGACCGCAGCGAACCTGTGGGAGATACGCCTGGTGAACCTGGTAGTTGACGCCTTCGGTTGCGAACACTTCGCCAGCATCAAGGGGCGCTACAACGAAGCCGGAAACTATGTCCGCACGCGGGAGTATGTGTTTATCGGCACCAATGCCGCGCCCGCAGTTGCGGCCTACGCCTATGAAGTGCTGTCACGCCAGTGCGCCAAGGCTCGACTGGAACACATCCGCAAGCAACCCAAGAACTGCAAGCCCATCACCAAGACCACTCGGGGCGATGAGTTTGCAAAGGGTTGGGTGTTCGGAGTGCGCCAGTTGGTGCAGCGCTTCGCCACCGGCGACCAGGATAAACCGCTGCTGCTTTCCTACATGCAGTCCAAGTATCCCGACCTCGGAAAGGACACCGTTAGGGACACTGGCGCAGGCAAGAGAACCGACTACGGCCACAACCTGGCTGGAATGACTGCCGCGAAGTCCGCCCAACTGAATCACGGTGTTGGTGGCATCGCACAACGGGAGCTGCTGACATGAGCAATAAATCCCACGATAGCTTCGGAAGTGCATTTTCTGAGATTGACGAATACCTACGTCGACCATTAATTGACAGGACTGTGGCTATTGAACTGGCCGCTATCCGCCAGGAGATCCAAATGCTGCGTGAGTCAGTCACGCCACGGCACTCGGTTATTTTGACTGGACCGGAAGTTGAACGCACGTTTGCCGCGCTGAAGGGATGGACTTCATGAGCCGTCCCGTGAAAAACGTCCCCATGTGCGTTGTCAATATTGGCTTCAGCTGCGAGCTGCTCATGCCAGCTGACAAGGGAATGAAGTTGGTAGCGCTGCTGCAGGAGAGTCTGCTGGTTAAGACCGACTACGGTTCCGGCTCTAGTTCATTACGCACCAGGTACATCCCCGGCGAAGTTCCAGAAGTGAACTTCACGTCTGTCAGGGCTGACCAGGTCGTGATGCCAGAGGTCACCAGCACACCACGTCAGCGCAAGGGCCCATTGCTGCTTGGGAGCGATTGATGCCTTTCTATCGCTTTAACGGAATGATGGTGCATATGCGGGGTACCAAAATGCCCAAGCCCTGTGCTGCCAAGGTTGGCATTGATGGCAAGCAGCAGCTTTGCCTGGAGATGAGCGCGTACTTGTGTGATGGTCCTGACGGTGGAGGTCACACCTGCGATCGCCCGTTGTGCGCAGCTCATGCCTTCGAAGTGGGTAAGAACCGGCACTACTGCCCGGACTGCCGCCTTACCCATGTTGATGAACCCGCCCAACGCGGTCTCTTTACTTCCCTGGTGCAGTCATGAGCAGCAAGCGCCGTATCCGTCGAAATGCCTGCAAAGGCAAGGTGCGTCACCTGGACGAACAGGGCGCACAGATTGCGATCCACAAGCTGGTGCGGCGCATGGAGGGACGCATTGGTTTCATGCAAGCCTATCGGTGCCAATTTTGCAGCGGGTGGCACATTGGGCACGCCAAGAAAGCGAGCTGGAAATGAGCAAGTTAGCACGTGATCACCGCAATAGTGACCTGGCAAAAATCCACGTCGCAAAGAAGCAGCTCGGCCTCACTGATGCCGACTACCGGGCCATGCTTTGGACACAAGGCCGTGTCACCAGCTCAAGCGAGCTGGATCATGTTGGCCGCCAGCGGGTTTTGGACCACCTAAAGGCATGCGGTTTCAAGCCTGTTGCAAGTGACAAGACCAAGCGTCCGTCCAGGCCAACGCCAGCACCTGAGAAAGTCAAACTGGTGCGCAAAATCCGCGCTCAGCTCATCAGCCTGGATAGGCTACCCGACACCTATGCCGATGGGATTGCAAGTCAGATGTTTGGCCTGCAGTTCTACGAGTGGGCGACCTGCGAGCAGCTCCAAAAGATAAGCGCTGCGCTCACATATCAGCAGAACAAGAACGGAGCAGCAACGCGATGAGCGTACGCCGCCATGTCATGCCGCCACGCGAGCAGTACTCCCTTTTTGACACGACGCTGCCGCTGCGCGACGTGGAAGAAGTCGACTCGCTCCCGGCCAGCGCCAAAGAGCTGATAGAGGTCATGGGCCTGGAGGCGACCATCGACCTGGTCAAGACGTTCGGCGGCGATGATCTGAAGATTCCCGAAGTGGTCAATGGCACATCCAGGATGTGGGAGATCTTGGTTGAAACGGTGGGCCCAGAGGCGGCTGAAAAGTTGGTGAAACGTTACGCTGGAACCCCGGTTTACATCCCGGTCTGCCGCATGGCACTATTGGCCCACCGCGACCGTGAAATTGCCCGCCGATTTGATGCTGGAGAGGCCTTTGACCTGCTGCGCCGGGAGTTCAAATTGACTCGCCGCCACCTGTATCGGGTGCTGAAAAAGCCGCTTTGAATTGGCCTTAAAACTGGGTTTATAACCCCTGATTTCACCCCATCAAAAGCCCCTGAAAAGGGGCTTTTTTTCGTCCAAAACGTGGAAGTTACGTGGATGGTCTGCCTAAAAACTGAGCAAAATGCGTGGGAGTTTGAGAATCATGCAGTTATTTACAGACCCAAATTTCCCTTTGTAGATCAACACGTTAAGAAACTCCTACGCTCGCTGTCAAACTCCCACGCAGTCGTGGAAGTTCGCTGGGTGAGTCCCACCTGCCGACTGCCGGCCAGTTTGGCCTGTGGTGCCTGAAAAGCCTTTATTGACGCGGGTTTACGTGCGCTTCAGAGGGGCGGACGGGTTGTGGAGCCCGACGCGCCAAAACGGCCTAGGAGACGCGATTGGCCCGATGTCCATGCGTCCGGTGCTACGATGGCCCAAAATGCCTCAGAGGGCCGATTTGCCCCGCAACCCCTTGATTTCATTGGCCCCGGCCCGTTTTGTCCCGGCTCATCCCGCCCCTTCCCGGATGTTCAGTCCCATGCGTCCGGTCACAAATCTGCTGTTCGACTATTGGCCACCACCAGAAATTCTTGCTCATGTGAGCACCGACTCTGCGGTTTCCCCTCTGGTGGTGCGGCTGGCGGGGATCGAACCCACGACCCTTGGCTTCGGAGGCCAATACTCTATCCACTGAGCTACAGCCGCACTTCGGAAAACAGACCAATACTCACTTTTGCGGCTGAACCCCCGATGACCATAGGCTTCGGAGGCCAATACTCTATCCACTGAGCTACAGCCGCAACTCGCAGCCGACATTGTAGGTGTATTCACGCAAGCACCCCGCTATAATCCAGCCTTCATTCTGAAGCCGCACCCACTCCGAGGATTTTATGAGCGACACCAGTAACGTTAACGGCCACGATGAGGCACACACTGGCCCCATCACCAATCCCAAGCAGTTGCTGGTGGCGGTGGGTTTTTCCTTCATCATCCCCGTGTTCATCATCATTGGACTGGTGTACTTCGTCACTTCCGGCAACAAGCCGGCCGCTGGCTCGGTTGACCTGGAACGTGCGGTGGCAGAGCGCATTCAGAAAGTTGGTATGGTCGAGATCCGCGATGCCAACCGTGCCCCACGTACAGGCGAACAGGTGTTCAAGGCCCAGTGCTATGCCTGCCATTTGACTGGTGCTGCTGGCTCTCCCAAGTTTGGTGATGCCAGCGCATGGGGTCCTCGTATCAAGAATGGTTTTGACGCACTGTGGAACTCTGCCTTGAAGGGCAAGGGCAACATGGGTCCACAAGGCGGTGGCGACTTGTCCGACTTCGAAGTGGCACGCGGTGTGGTTTACATGGCCAACGCAGGCGGCGCCAAGTTTGAAGAACCCAAGCCGCCAGCGGCCGCTGCGTCCGAGCCTGCCAAGTAAGCACGCGCTCGCACCTTTAGAAAAGCCGGTTCAGTCAACCGGCTTTTTTGTTGTCTGTCGGATTTGCGGGCTGCAGACATAGCCATACCGTCCCTCCAATTCGGAACGGTTCACTTCCTTGATCGTCCACAGTTGCTGCTCAATGGCATCTGCCGCATTCGCCACGTCCTGGGTATGTACCAAGCCGAAGCCCACATCTGTTTCGCAGTAGAGCCAACCTCGCTCGTCTACCAGGCACTGCTTCAAATTGGCCAGACTGCCGTCATGTGCGGTTATTTGATGATGGTCTGATATACGCCATATCCAGGGTGTGGCTTCCAGCTCCACATACACGCGCTGCGGTCCATTCTGAAAGAACTGTTGACCCTCATTGTCTGCGGCGTAGTTGCGCTGTATGAACTCAATCAGTTTGGTGTGCTGCAGCAGGCTTCCTTTCGCACCCGGTACGCCACTGGCAAAGCCACCTTGCGCCTGCGCTCTGTCGTCTCGCATGTACCAATTGCCGCGCGCGTCCAGCCCGAGCCATCCATAGCAATGGGGCACGTTGGGCCATTTCAGCATGGCCTGTTTGACGATGTCATCCATAGCAATCCTTTTACGCAATATGTTGTTGTAGCCACTGTCCGACAGCGCTTGGCAGACAGTGCAGACTTCCCGGGGGCCTCCCGGTGGAGAAGCCCACGTGGCCTCCGCGACGTGGCTGCCACAAGGTGACATTGGCGCCCACATCCTGCCGGACCGGCAGGCTCCATGCAGGTACAAACGGGTCATTGTGCGCGTGGACGATCAGTGTGGGGAGCAGCAGTGCTTGCAGCCGGGGTTTGGATGACGCTCTGCTCCAATAGTCCTGCGTATCCTTAAAGCCGTGCAGCGGCGCGGTGAACACATTGTCAAAGTCATACAAATTGCGCGAAGACAGCAGCGCTTCCTGGCTGAACAGCCCTGGGTGTTGACGCAGTTTGAGCAAGGCCTTTGGTTTCATCGTATTCAGAAACATCGGCGTATAGGTGAACTTGTTGAAACCTTGTCCCAGCGCCATACCACTGGCCGTGAGGTCGGTTGGTGCGCACACCGCGCACACTGCATGCACCGTTTCCTCTGCTGTACGTCCGGATTCCTGTGCCCAGCGCAACAGCGCATTGCCGCCCAAGGACACGCCGACCGCCACGATGGGCCCACGGTATTGGGTCTTCAGACGTCGCAGTATCCAGTCGACTTCTTCATGGTCACCCGAGTGGTAGGCCCGTGGCGCGAGATTGATTTCACCACTACATCCTCTAAAGTGCGGCACCACATAATTCCAGCCTTGTTGTCGTGAAAACTGAGCAAAGGCACGGGCGTAGTGGCTTTGGGAATTGCCTTCGAGTCCGTGGAACAGCACAAGCAAGGGGTTCCTTGGCATTGGTGGACCCGGCTCGCCCTGGTGAGCATCTAGCCAGTCTACGTCGATGAAATCCTGGTCTGGAGTGGTCCACCGAGTGCGCCTGTAGCTCTCATGGGCTTCGGCGAAGCGTCGACTATGAAGCGCTGGCCATATGGTTTGCAAGTGCCCGCCGGGCAGCCACACAGGCGCGGTGTAGGCGAACAAATCGTTCAATGCAGTACTTTGGGTTGGGACACGTCTTCTTGCATTTGTGACTCTGTACCTGGACTGGCGTGATGAACAACCAGACGCCAGCCTTGTGCGGTCTTGATATACACATTGGTAGCCAGTACATAGGCCTGAACCGGCCCTCGCTGCGTGACCACTTCCACGCGCTCGCTGACGTGGTGTATCGCGCACGCTACTGCGTGAACATGACGCACATTGGTTACATCGAGCTGGAGGGTGCCTCCGTTGGAGAACATCTCTTCGAACGCTGCGCGAATGCTGGCAGCACCCAGGAGGCGCGCACCTCCCGGATGAATACACACGATGTCGTCCTCATCTGCCCAGCATGACATGACTTTGTCGGCGTCGCCCTCACGCAGACCCTCGTAAAAAGTGGCCTCCACCTCGTCCGGCGTTCCACCCACCGCCGCAGCCTGCAATTTGGATTTTGTTCTTGCCATGCTGGCAATTTTCCCTCATGTGCGAGGAATGCGCAGCACAAAAAACAAAACCGCCCAAAAGGCGGTCTTGCTTGGTGGCACATCTAATTACCGCTTCTGACGGTACTTGCGCAGCGCTGCAATCTGGGCCACCATGACTGCGAGTTCGGAAGTCGCCTTGGCTAGGTCAATCTCGCTCTTGGCGTTCTTGATGGCCTCTTCGGCGGCGGCCTTGGCGGCATTGGCCTTCTCGTCATCCAGATCTTTGCCACGAATGGCGGTATCGGACAACACAGTCACGCAGTTGGGTTGCACTTCCAGAATGCCGCCGGCAACGAAGACGAACTCTTCGGAGCCATCGGCCTTTTCAATGCGCACCGAGCCAGGCTTGATGCGCGTGATCAGCGGAGTGTGGCGGGGATAGATCCCCAACTCGCCAGCTTCACCGGGCAGCGCTACAAAGCGCGCTTCACCGGAGAAGATGGACTCTTCTGCACTGACCACATCAACGTGGATGGTGTTCATTTAGGCAACCTTTTTGGCTTTTTCGAACGCTTCGTCAATGGTACCGACCATGTAGAACGCTTGTTCCGGCAGGTGATCGCATTCGCCAGCCACAATCATCTTGAAGCCGCGGATGGTTTCAGCCAGGGTTACGTACTTGCCGGGGGAACCGGTAAACACTTCAGCCACGTGGAAAGGCTGGCTCAGGAAACGCTGGATCTTACGGGCACGGGCCACGGTCAGTTTGTCTTCGGGAGCGAGTTCGTCCATACCCAGAATCGCGATGATGTCACGCAATTCCTTGTAGCGCTGCAGCGTACCTTGCACGGCGCGGGCCGTGTTGTAGTGGTCTTCACCCACGACATTGGGGTCGAGCTGACGGCTGGTGGAGTCCAGCGGGTCCACAGCGGGGTAGATACCCAGGGAAGCGATGTCACGGGACAGCACAACGGTGGAGTCCAAGTGAGCAAACGTGGTCGCAGGAGACGGGTCGGTCAAGTCATCGGCAGGCACGTAAACGGCCTGGATGGAAGTGATGGAGCCCACCTTGGTAGAGGTAATACGCTCTTGCAGACGGCCCATTTCTTCGGCCAGCGTAGGCTGGTAACCCACGGCGGAAGGCATACGACCCAGCAGAGCGGACACTTCGGTACCGGCCAGCGTGTAACGGTAGATGTTGTCCACGAAGAACAGCACGTCACGGCCTTCGTCACGGAACGACTCCGCGATGGTCAGACCGGTCAGAGCCACGCGCAGACGGTTGCCCGGGGGTTCATTCATCTGGCCGTACACCATGGCCACTTTGGATTTGGGCAGGTCTTCCAGGTTCACAACGCCGGAATCGGCCATTTCGTGATAGAAGTCGTTACCTTCACGGGTACGTTCACCCACACCGGCGAACACGGACAGGCCGCTGTGCGCCTTGGCGATGTTGTTGATCAGTTCCATCATGTTCACGGTCTTGCCCACACCGGCACCACCGAACAGACCCACCTTACCGCCCTTGGCGAAGGGGCATACCAAGTCAATCACCTTGATGCCGGTTTCCAGCAGTTCCTGAGAAGGGCTCAGCTCGTCATAAGTAGGAGCCTTGCGGTGAATGGACATGTGCAGATCTGCATTCACAGGACCGCGCTCGTCGATGGGCGCACCCAGCACGTCCATGATGCGACCCAGGGTAGCTTGACCCACGGGAACGGAGATCGGTTTTTCCGTGTTGGAAACGATCATGCCGCGACGCAGACCGTCGGAAGAACCCAGAGCAATGGTACGGACAATGCCGTCGCCCAGCTGCTGCTGCACTTCCAGCGTCAGGGTGGAACCTTCCATCTTCAGCGCGTCATAAATGCCGGGCATCTTGTCACGGGGAAACTCAACGTCCACCACCGCGCCAATACACTGAACAATTTTTCCCTGAACTGGGGAGTTAGCTTGAGCCATTGTTTGCTCCAAAAATTAAATCTATAACTACTTGTACAACGAATGCTGCGACTTACACCGCGGCAGCACCCGCAACGATTTCGGACAACTCTTTGGTAATCGCGGCCTGGCGGGTCTTGTTGTAGACCAACTTGAGTTCCCCGATCACGCTACCTGCATTGTCGGTAGCAGCCTTCATGGCCACCATCCGTGCAGACTGCTCGGATGCCATGTTCTCTGCAACCGCCTGATACACCAGTGCTTCCACATAGCGAGTCAGCAAGTCATCGATCACCGACTGTGCGTCCGGCTCGTAGATGTAGTCCCAACCGTGCTGCGTACCGCTGGCGGCAGCCTGCGCGTCCATTTCAGCAGCCGAGAGGGGCAGCAGTTGCTGAACCACCGGCTCCTGCTTCATGGTGTTGATGAACTTGGTGTAGCAAAGATACACAGCCTTCAACTCACCCTTGGTGTACGCATCCAGCAATACCTTGACCGGGCCAATCAACTTGTCCAGGTGAGGGGTATCACCCAACTGGGTCGCATGCGAGACCACTTTGGCGCCAACACGGTTCAGGAAACCCAGACCCTTGTTGCCAATGGCCACGGCCTGTGCAGATTCACCCGCACCTTGCATTTCACGCAATTTGCCAGTGACCACGCGCAGCACATTGGTGTTCATGCCGCCGCACAGACCCTTGTCGGTGGTGACGACGATGAAGCCGGATGTCTTCGCATCGTTGGCACGCATGAAGGCATGCGTGTACTCGGGATTGGCCTTGCCCAGATTGCTCGCAATGTTGCGGATCTTTTCGCTGTATGGACGGGCAGCGCGCATCCGGTCCTGCGCCTTGCGCATTTTGGATGCGGCCACCATTTCCATGGCTTTGGTGATCTTCTTGGTGTTTTCCACCGATTTGATCTTGCCGCGTATTTCCTTACCTGCTGCCATTGATGGCTCCTTGGATCGTCAGGGCGGAATTAAGCAAAAGTCTTCTTGAAGGCTGTGATGGCAGCGTTCAATTCAGCTTCAGCGTCTTTATCCATTGCCTTGTCAGCTTCCAGCTTGGCCAGCAAAGCGGCATGCTTGTCCTTGAGATAAGCGTGCAGGCCGTGCTCGAAGGACAGAACCTTCTTGACTTCGATATCGTCCATGAAGCCCTTGTTCACTGCGAACAATGTTGCGCCCATCAGGCTGATGGTCAGCGGGCTGTACTGGGCTTGCTTGAGCAACTCGGTCACACGGGCACCACGGTCCAGCTGCTTGCGGGTGGCTTCGTCCAGGTCGGAGGCGAACTGCGCGAACGCAGCCAGCTCACGGTACTGGGCCAAGTCGGTACGGATACCACCAGACAGGTTCTTCACCAGCTTGGTCTGGGCAGCACCACCCACGCGGGACACCGAGATACCGGCGTTGATAGCGGGACGGATACCTGCATTGAACAGCGAGGTTTCCAGGAAGATCTGACCGTCGGTAATGGAAATCACGTTGGTCGGAACGAAGGCAGACACGTCACCGGCTTGGGTTTCAATGATTGGCAGAGCGGTCAAAGAACCGGTCTTGCCTTTCACGGCACCCTTGGTGAAGGCTTCGACGTAGTCGGCATTCACGCGAGCTGCACGCTCCAGCAGGCGGCTGTGCAGATAGAACACGTCGCCGGGGTAGGCTTCACGGCCTGGAGGACGGCGCAGCAGCAGGGAAACCTGGCGGTAAGCCACGGCTTGCTTGGACAGATCGTCATAGACGATCAGTGCGTCTTCACCGCGATCGCGGAAGTACTCGCCCATGGTGCAGCCAGAGTAGGCAGACACGTATTGCATGGCGGCGGACTCGGAAGCGGTAGCTGCCACAACGATGGTGTATTCCATGGCGCCGGCTTGTTCCAGAGCGCGCACCACGTTCTTGACAGAAGACGCCTTCTGGCCGATCGCAACGTACACGCAGGTCATGTTCTGACCCTTCTGGTTGATGATGGCGTCAATGGCCACGGCAGTCTTGCCGGTCTGACGGTCACCAATGATCAGCTCGCGCTGACCGCGGCCGACGGGAACCATGGAGTCGATGGACTTCAGGCCGGTCTGCATGGGCTGGCTGACGGACTCACGGGCGATCACGCCAGGAGCCACTTTTTCGATCACGTCAGTCAGCTTGGCATTGATGGGGCCCTTGCCGTCGATAGGCTGACCCAGCGCATTGACCACACGGCCTTTGAGCTCGGGACCCACGGGCACTTCCAGAATGCGGCCCGTGCACTTGACGGTATCGCCTTCGGAGATGTGTTCGTATTCACCCAGAATAACGGAGCCAACAGAGTCACGCTCCAGGTTCAGCGCCAAACCGTAGGTGGGCAGGCCATCGCTACCGGCGGGGAACTCAAGCATTTCGCCCTGCATCACGTCAGACAGACCGTGGATGCGGCAGATACCGTCGGTCACCGACACCACGGTGCCCTGATTGCGAATGTCGGCGCTGGCGGACAGACCTTCAATACGGCTCTTGATCAGTTCAGAGATTTCTGCGGGATTGAGTTGCATGACTCTTTCCTTCTTTCTTTAGTTAGGGCTGCAGACTGCGGCAAACGCCTCAGGCTGACAGTGCCACTTTCATTTGTTCCAGACGCGCCTTGACAGATGTATCAAGAACCTCGTCACCCACCACGACACGAATGCCGCCGATCAGTTCAGGCTGCAGTTCCACAGACACATTGAGCTTGCGGCCGAAACGCTTTTCCAGCGTTGCTGCCACATCAGCCAATGCCGCCTGATCAATCGGGAAAGCGCTGAAAACCACAGCGTCAGAAGATCCGCTCTGGGCGTTTTTCAACGCCCGGAACTGTGCAGCAATTTCAGGCAGAACACTCAGGCGACCGTTCTCGATCACAGTGCGCAGGAAGTTCTTGGCCTGATCGCCCAGGGCCGACTTGGCCACACCCGCGATCACATCAAAGACTTGTGCAGAGGTCACCTTGGGACTGTCGGCGAATTGCAGCAACTGTTCGTTGCTGGCAATTGCAGCCAACTCTTCAACCCAGGTGCTTACCGCAGCCAGATCACCTGCAGAAGCCTTGTACAGCGCTTCGGCATAGGGCCTTGCAATAGTGGCGAGTTCAGCCATGGTGTCCTCTTACAGCTCGGTCTTCAAACGGCCCAGCAAATCCGCATGCACGCCAGCATTGACTTCCTTGCGGAGAATCTGCTCGGCGCCCTTGACAGCCAGCGCAGCAACCTGCTCACGCAGTGCTTCACGGGCCTTGACGGTTTGCTGTTCAGCTTCAACCTTGGCGGCAGCAACGATCTTGTTGCCTTCTTCGGTTGCTTTGGCCTTGGCTTCTTCAACGATGGCTTGCGCGCGGCGTTCCGCGTCAGCCAGACGGCTTGCAGTCTCGTTGCGGGACTTGGCCAGCTCGTCTTCCACACGCTTGTTGGCGCTGGTCAACTCGGCTTTGGCCTTGTCCGCAGCGGCCAAGCCGTCTGCGATTTTCTGCGCACGTTCATCGAGTGCTTTCGCTATCGGTGGCCACACGAGTTTCATCGTGAACATCACCAATATGAAAAACACCACCATCTGTGCGAAGAATGTTGCGTTAATACTCACAACAACACCTCTCTAAGTTAGGAAGGCGAAAGGGCTTACTTCAGCACGAAGGGGTTGGCGAATGCGAACATCATGGCGATACCAACGCCAATCAGGAATGCAGCGTCGATCAGACCAGCCAGCAAGAACATCTTGGTTTGCAGTTCATTCATCAGCTCGGGCTGACGTGCTGCAGACTCAAGGTACTTGCTACCCATGATGCCGATACCAATACAAGCACCGATAGCACCCAGACCAATGATCAGACCAGCAGCCAGCGCGACAAAACCAAGAACGTGTTCCATTTAAGAGCTCCTATGGATTTAAGTTAACGAGAAAACAAAAAAGTGAAAAGACCGACAAACTCAGTGGTGGTCGTGGGCCTGCCCCACATACACCAAGGTCAACATCATGAAAATGAAGGCCTGCAAAGCAACAATCAGAATGTGAAAGATTGCCCAACCGGTACCTGCAACCACATGACCCAACCACAAGGCGATGCCTGTAGCCGACCCGAAACCAACCGCACCCATGAGTGCGATCAACATGAACACCAGCTCGCCAGCGTACATATTTCCGAACAACCGCATGCCGTGTGAAACGGTCTTGGCGGTGAATTCAATCAGTTGCATGCTGAGATTCAGCACACCCAGAATCAGAGCAAAAACGGGGTTCTTGCTGGTACCGAACGGTGCTGTCACCAGTTCGTGCGCCCAGCCACCAGCACCCTTGATCTTGACGTTGTAGTACAGACAGACCAGCAAGACGGAGCAGGACATACCCAACGTAGTCGAGAGATCCGCCGTAGGCACTACACGCATGTAGGCGTGGTGAATATCACCACCTGCGGCGCCATAAATCTCTTCCCAGATCAGCGGGATCAGGTCCACAGGCAAGAAGTCCATGGAGTTCATCAAAAACACCCACATGAACACGGTCAAAGCCAGAGGGCCCACGAATTTGCGCGACTCGGCATTGTGAATAATGCCCTTGGCCTGGGTATCCACCATTTCCAGGAGGATTTCCACGGCGGCCTGCATGCGGCCAGGAACACCGGCCGTGACGCTACGCGCCACACGCCACATCACAAACATACCCACCACGCCCAACAGGACAGACCAAAAAATGGAGTCCATATTGAAAACGGAGAAATCAACCACACCTGCTTGATGCGCTGTGCGCAAGTGCGTCAGGTGGTGGCCAATGTACTCGCCGGCCGTGAGGCCATGTTCCACAACGTTTTCTTCAGCAGCCATCAGTTACTCGTATCAGTTACTTTTGCCGTTAAGCGTTTTTAAATTTGCACTGCCTTTGGTTTTCGCTTGAAACCCAAAGCTAGCCAGTACACCTTCATCGTGACAATCAAACCTACCAGCATTGCCGGCCAGCTCAACCCCGCCACCATCAGGTGGGCCGCAAACAAGATGCCCACCGTCACCAAAATCTTGACCAGCTCCCAGACAAAAAAGCTCAGCACAGCGGAACCCGCATTGACCGAAGCAAATTGCCCAGTAACTCCTCTTGCAAACAGCGCCGCCGGAACGACTACCGCCAGCGCGCCACAAGCCGCAGACCAACCAACGACCGATCTACCCGTCACACCCCAAGCCGCCAGAGCCACCAGGACTCCAACCACCACTTGTCCCGCAACAACCCACCATGGAGAAATTGCCGGATTTTGTTCGCGAAGCGCTTTTGCTTGTGCCGCAGTCAGCGGAGTGAAGTCAGAAACTTCTTCCACATCTGAATCTGGCGGGATTGTGACCATGTCAAATTACGCCCAGGTTACAGACTGACTGCAGATTTATGCACAGCCTGCGATTATACGTAGAAACCCAGACCCTCATTACACGCCCTTTACAAAAAAGCGCCACCGCGCAGTAGCGCCCGCGCACTGCATAATTTGCCCCTACTACAACCACACCATGTCTACACCTGACTCGCCCACACCCCAAGCAGGCAGTTCCCGCGCTGAGTCGCTGATCGAATACCCCTGCAAGTTTCCAATCAAGGTCATGGGCAACAAGGTGGACGGGCTGGTACATGCCATCACCAGCATCACCCGAGAATTCGACCCCGCATTTGACGCCAGCACCATCGAACTGCGCGAAAGCAAGGGTGGCAAATACCTGGGCGTTACCGTCACGGTGAACGCCACCAGTCGCGAGCAACTCGACGAGCTCTACCGCACGCTCAGCACCCACCCCATGGTCAAGGTTGTGCTGTAAGGGCTGGCGCATGCAGATTAGTCAACTGGGACGCGTAGAGTACCTGCCAACGTACTCCGCCATGCAGGCATTCACGGAACAGCGTTATGCCAATGGGGCCACGGAAGACCAGCTTTGGATTTGCGAGCACCCTCCCGTATACACGCAAGGCCTGGCCGGCAAACCAGAGCACATCTACAACCCGGGCGACATTCCGGTTGTCCAGACGAATCGCGGCGGGCAGGTCACCTACCACGGCCCGGGTCAGGTCATGGGCTACCCCCTGATGGACCTCAAACGCGCCGGCTACTTCGTCAAGGAATATGTATTCCGCATCGAAGAAGCCGTCATTCGAACCCTGCTGTACTTTGGTGTGACCGGCCACCGGGTGGCCGGCGCGCCGGGTATTTACGTTCGCTTGGATGACCCTGCTGGCCACGCGCCTTTGGCCAATCGCCCCAGCAAGGACAAGACGGGTTCGGACCCGGATTTCACCGGACTTGGCAAGATATCGGCACTGGGCATCAAGGTCAGTCGCAATTGCACCTACCACGGCGTCGCATTGAATGTCGCCATGGACTTGGAGCCGTTTCACCGCATCAACCCTTGTGGTTATGTGGCCCTGCAAACCGTGGACCTTTCTACAATCGGCTTTCAGGTCAGCTGGCAGGATGCCGCTGATGTACTGAGCCACAAGCTCGCAACCTACCTGGCGCCCTGAGGTGCCATCACTTCGCCCACACCATGAGCCAAAACGACAGCACCCCCACCGTACGGGAAGCACAGAGCACAGCGGAATACAACCCGTCTGCCAAACAGAAGGCTGCCGCCAAACTGTCACGCATTCCGGTCAAGGTACAGGCTGGCGAAGTGCTCAAGAAACCTGAATGGATTCGCGTCAAGGCGGGTTCCCCCTCCACCCGCTTTTATGAAATCAAGGACGTCTTGCGCGCCAACAAGCTGGTAACCGTGTGCGAGGAAGCCAGCTGCCCCAACATTGGTGAATGCTTTGGCAAGGGCACGGCCACCTTCATGATCATGGGCGACAAGTGCACACGCCGCTGCCCGTTCTGCGACGTGGGCCACGGTCGCCCGGATCCGCTGGATGTGAATGAGCCCGACAACCTAGCCAAGACCATCGCCCAACTGAAGCTGAGCTACGTGGTCATCACCAGCGTGGATCGCGATGACTTGCGAGACGGTGGTGCAGGCCACTTTGTGGAATGCATACGCAAGACACGCGAGCTGTCACCCACCACCCAGATCGAGGTGCTGGTCCCCGACTTCCGGGGGCGCGACGACCGCGCCTTGGAAATCCTGAAAGCCGCCCCACCGGATGTGATGAACCACAACCTGGAAACCATTCCACGCCTGTACAAGGAAGCGCGCCCCGGATCGGACTACCAGTTCTCACTCAATCTGCTGAAGAAATTCAAGGCCTTGTTTCCAGACGTTCCCACCAAGAGCGGCTTGATGGTGGGCCTGGGCGAAACCGACGAAGAGATTCTGGAAGTCATGCGCGACATGCGTGCGCACAACATCGAGATGCTCACCATAGGCCAGTACCTCGCCCCGTCGACCAGCCACTTGCCGGTGCGCCGCTATGTGCATCCGGATACGTTCAAGATGTTCGAGGCCGAAGCCTACAAGATGGGATTCAAGCACGCAGCCGTCGGTGCGATGGTGCGATCAAGCTACCACGCTGATCAGCAAGCGCATTCCGCCGCCCAGGCGAGCTAGCCAACAGCAGCGCCTTTGGCCATCAAGGATTGCCAGAAGTCATTGGCGCCTTGCGCTGGGGCACCAAAGCGTGTCCCGCGCCACGACTCCGCAGTTCCTGTGCCGCTTGCAGAGCGGCTTCCTTCCTGGTCACTGCATAGGCCTGTAGCTTCAGCAGTGTGAGCCGGGAGGGCACGGCGGGGCTCGCCTGCACCGCCGCCAGCTCGTTGAAGCTGTGTTCATAGGAGGCAGCCACTTCACTGTGCAATGCATCTGCAAGCTGATCGAATGACATTCCCCGGCGGTCTGCCAGCAGCGCACTCCAGCGCGCGGAAATAGCCTGGTCCTCACGCATGAAGCGCTGAATGGCCGCACGGGTTTCCAGCTCTTCCTCATAGCGGTATGGCGGTGGAGAAATTCCAGCCAACAGCGTAGCGATCACCGCGAGCGCCAACGCAGCCATCCACCGCCGTGAGGGCCCCGCATATCCGCCATCCGGCAAACCCAAGGGCCGCCGCAGCAAGCCGCCCAGCAAGCCCCCTGCCAGCAAGCCACCGCCATGCGCCGCGTTGTCGATCCCGGGAAGAAAGAATCCCAGCAGCAGCATCAACGCAGAAAACACCAGCGCACCCACGAACAGCCAGCGAAATTCGAAGGGGTCAATACTGCGTCGCTCGCGCCACAGAAACACCAGCAAAGCGCCGTATAGGCCAAAGATGGCACCGGAAGCGCCACCGGAAACACGCGGCTGCCCATGCATCGCCAACGACACCAGGTTGCCTACAACCCCGGCCCCCAGATACAGGACCACAAAGCGCCATCGACCCAGCACGCGCTCCATCAGTCGACCCACGTCCCAAAGCGCCCACATATTGACCACGATATGGATCAGGCTGAAGTGCACAAAGACAGCGCTCAGCAAGCGCCACCACTCGCCGCTTTGGGTGGCAGGGCCGAAGTTCGCACCCCACTGCATGGGAACGCCGGGTGTCATATGCCACAGCGCCCGACCAGACCAAGCCATCACAAGAAACAACAGCACATTGCAGACGATCAGCATGGTGATCACCGGGACCTGACGCACGGGGCTACGCATCCACTCATGCAGGCTGAGCGTTGCGGGTACGGAAGGATCGCGAGGTGTCATGGAGGCATTCAGGAGCTGTACCGGAGCATTATCGGGAATACCGGCCTGCCCCCAGGTAAACGGCGAAGCAGCCGATAATCACCATCCTCAATCAGGAGCGTGCACATGAAAGTACTGGTACTCAACGGCGTCAACCTCAACATGTTCGGCAAGCGCGACCCTGCGCAATACGGCACGGTCACACTCGAAGAAATCAACTTGCGCCTGGCCGAACTGGGCCAGGAACTGGGGGTTTCTGTGGAGTGCTACCAGACCAACATCGAAGGTGAAATGTGTCAGCGCATTCACCAGGCATTCCACGACAAGGTGGATGCGGTACTGATCAATGCGGGTGCCTGGACCCACTACAGCTACGGCATACGGGATGCGCTGGCCATCCTCACCTGCCCCATTGTGGAAGTGCATATGTCCAACATCCACGCGCGCGAAGCATTCCGCCATGTGTCGGTCTTCTCCGAAATCGTGCGCGGGCAGATCTGCGGCTTCGGCGCAGAAAGTTATCTGCTGGGGCTGCGCGCTGGCGTGGCTGCGGCCAAGACCGCAAAGAAATAGGAAAGCGCATATGCCCTACCAAGCCAATCCCGAGCGATACGACGGCCGCATGCCTTACCGCAACTGCGGCAAGAGCGGGCTCAAACTCCCGTCCATCACACTGGGCCTGTGGCACAACTTTGGCGATGCCACCCCCATAGAGACGCAGCGTCAGATGCTGCGCACAGCATTTGACCTGGGCATCACGCATTTCGATCTGGCCAACAACTACGGCCCACCGTTCGGCAGCTCGGAAACCAATTTTGGCGAGCACATGCGCAGGGACTTCAAACCTTACCGGGATGAGCTGCTGATCTCCACCAAGGCGGGCTGGGAAATGTGGCCCGGCCCCTACGGACAAGGTGGTGGCTCCCGCAAATATGTGCTGGCCAGTCTGGACCAGAGCCTGCAGCGCATGGGCCTGGACTATGTGGACATTTTCTATTCGCACCGCTTCGACCCCGACACACCCCTGGAGGAAACCATGGGTGCCCTGGCCAGTGCCGTACAGCAAGGCAAGGCACTTTATGTCGGCATCAGCAGCTACTCGTCCGGCAAGACGCGCGAGGCTGCGGCCATCCTGAAAAGCATGGGCGTTCCCATGCTGATTCACCAGCCCTCCTACAACATGCTCAACCGCTGGATTGAAGAAGATCTGCTGGATGCGCTCGAAGATACCGGCATGGGTTGCATCGCATTCAGTGCATTGGCCCAAGGCCTGTTGACCAACAAGTACCTGCACGGCGTACCCGAAGACGCACGGGTCAATCGCCCGGGGGGAGGCTCCTTTACCGCCGACTACCTGAGCGAGACCAACCTGCGCCACGTGCGCGCCCTGCATGCGATTGCCCTGGCACGCGGCCAGTCTCTGGCGCAAATGGCCGTGGCCTGGGTGCTGCGCGATGCGCGCGTGACCTCGGCCCTGATCGGCGCCAGCAAGCCCGAGCAGATCGTGGATCTGGCAGGAGCCATGCGCAAGATGGAGTTCTCCGCGGAGGAACTTGCGGCTATTGACGTCCATGCCGTGGAAGGCGGCATCAACCTCTGGAAGAAGCCTTCCACCGACCAACGCCCCAGTTGAACCATGCACAGCGCACACGGCTCACTCTCCCTGCGCCAGTACGGCAACTCGCCGGGCAGCCATGCGCACGCCCACTTTCAGGTGTTGCTTGGCGTGGAAGGCACGCTGGAGATTGAGGTGCAGGGCAAGGGGCGGCGCATTGTGCCGGGTGATGGGTGTGTCATCGCACCGTGGGAGCGGCACGACTTCGAGGCGCGCCGCATGGCCCGTTGCCTCGTGCTGGATACCGAGGAATCGGGGTGGGCTGCATGTGCTGGCAACCCCGCGCAGCCGGCGGCGGCTCGCGCGCTGGCGCAATATCTCCGCCAAGCACTGGAGCAGCCGCAGAGCCTGGCCTGGCACTATGGCCCCATGCTCTTGCTTGACTGCTGGCGTGCGCCTGGCGCACCCGTTGCACGCAGTCGCCGTGCCATTGACTGGACCGCGCTTGGGAAGTGGTGTCAGGAGCATATGCACCAGCCTCTGACGGTTGCGGAACTGGCAGAACAGGTGTGCCTCAGCCCCACCCAGTTTGCTGCGCGCTGCCGCCAGGAGGCCGGCATCAGTGCCATGCAGTGGCTGCGTGGTTTGCGTCTTGCCCGCGCGCGGGTGCTGCGCGCGCAAGGGCTGCCAGCCGCCGTGGTCGCGGCGCGCTGTGGCTACCAATCTGCCTCTGCCTTGGGCGCGGCACTGCGTCAGCACTTGGATCATTGAAACCGTCGTTGTGCGCTAGTTGGCCGTCGTTACGCGCGCTTGCAGGGCCCTAAGCTACAACGCATGCAAGCCAACCTCTATGCCATTGCCGCCATTGCTCTGTGGGCGTCGCTTGCCGCACTCGGTGTGGCGCTGCGACACGTGCCGCCCTTCTTGCTGACCGGCATCACGCTCATGGTCGGCAGCGTACTGGCCTGGCCCATGGTGGCACGTCAGCCAACGTTGTGGAGGATTGCGCCGTCCTCTTTGGTTCTGGGCGTATTCACTTTGTTCGGCTTCCACTTCCTGTTATTCATCGCGCTGCGACTGGCACCGGCGGTTGAGGTCAATCTGGTGAACTACCTGTGGCCGCTGTTCATCGTCATTCTGTCGCCGCTGTACCTGCCACACATCCGGTTGCGCGCGGTGCATGTCATAGCCGCCCTGATCGGCTTTGCGGGTGCGGCCATTGCCATTCTCGGCAGCCGCCGTGCCGAAGCCCAGTCTGTAAGTCCTGGCTGGGGCGCTGCGCTGGGTTACGGGCTGGCACTTTGCTCGGGCCTGATCTGGGCCAACTATTCTCTGCAAACCGTCCGACGCACCGCCCTGGGTCAAGGCATTCCCACGGCGACCATTGGTCTGTTCGGTTTGCTATCAGGTCTGCTTTCGCTTCTCTGCCATGTTGTGCTGGAGCCGCCAGTGTCACTGAGCCTTACGGACTGGACGCAGTTGGCCGTCTTGGGACTGGGGCCGCTGGGCGGCGCGTTCTATCTGTGGGACGCAGCACTCAAGCGCGGGGATGCGCGGCATATCGGCTTGCTGTCTTTCCTCACTCCGCTGCTGTCCACCCTGACCTTGCTGGCTGTGCGTGCGCAGATGCCCAGCACTTCGGTGATTCTGGCTGCCATCATGATTGTTGGCGCGGCCGTCTTGGGAACGCGCTCAGCCAAGTAGCACACGCTGACGAACTCTTGGACGTGCACGCCTGGGAACGCGTGCAGGCGTGACCCGTTATGCAGATGCGAGGGCTTTGGCAGGGTCTTCCGCGGTGCGCACCTTGTGCGCCCAGTTGACCAGTTTGCTGGCGTCTGCGCGCAGAATTTCCTGCTTGACTGCAAGAATTTGCGCCGGATGCATGGAGAAGCTGCGCAGGCCCATTCCCAGCAACAAACGGGTCATGGCCGTGTCACCTGCCATCTCGCCGCAGACGCTGACTTCCTTGCCTTGGGCACGGCATTCGGCAATGGTGTCGGCCACCAGTTGCAGAACCGCCGGGTGCAGTGGGTCATACAGATGGGCAACCGATTCGTCTGCCCGGTCAATCGCCAATGTGTACTGGATCAGATCGTTGGTACCTATGGACAGGAAATCAAAGTACTTGAGAAACAGCTTCAGGCTCAGGGCCGCAGCCGGTATTTCGATCATGGCACCCAACTTGACTGGACCATAGGCAATACCCTTGTTGTCCAGCAAAGCCCGTGCATGGTCAATGTGCGCCAGCGTCTGGCGGATCTCGCGCGCATGCGCCAGCATGGGCACCAGCAACTGGACAGGGCCATGTGCTGCTGCCCGCAAGATGGCCCGCAGTTGCGTCAGGAACATCGCCGGGTCAGCCAGACTCCAGCGAATGGCACGCAGACCCAGCGCGGGATTGAGGTGGGCGTCATCCCGGATGGAGTCGTCCAGCGGCTTGTCTGCGCCCACGTCCACCGTGCGGATGGTGACCGGCAAGCCGCGCATGCCCTCCACTGCGCGTTTGTAGGCTTGGTATTGCTCCTCCTCATCGGGCAGCTTGCCCTGACGCCCCATGAACAGAAACTCGCTGCGAAACAGCCCCACGCCCAGGGCGCCGGACTTGAGCGCCTGCTCAGCATCGTCCGGCATTTCGATATTGGCCAGCAGCTGCACCTTTTCTCCGTCCATCGTGACAGCTGGCGTATGCAACAGGCGCTGCAAGCGACCCCGCTCCAGCTCGCCCTGGCGCTGCTTGAAGCCGTATTCAGCCAGGATGATGGGGGACGGATCCACAATGACCACGCCCGAATCCCCATCGATGATGACCCAGTCGTCCTGGCGCACCAGTTGGCTGCAGGTGCGCGCACCGACTACCGCTGGAATGTCCATGCTGCGTGCGACGATGGCGGTGTGCGAGGTGCGCCCTCCCACATCCGTGATGAATCCGGCGAACACGCTTTGCTTGAACTGCAACATGTCGGCGGGCGACAGGTCATGTGCCACCAGTACCAGAGGCACATCCACTGTGTCGTCCAGCAGCAGGTCTTGCTGGGATTGCTTACGCGCCGGTCGGTGGCCATGCGGCACCTGAATAGGTGAGGATGCGCCCTTCATGGCGCGCAGCACACGCTCCACAATTTGCTCCAGATCTGCCTTGCGTTCGCGCAGATAGGCGTCTTCCATTTCGTCGAAGTGGCGGGCGATGACCTCCAGTTGCGTGGTCAGGGCCCATTCCGCGTTGTAGAGGCGGTCTGTAATCCAGTGCTTAATGCCACTGATCAGTTCGGCATCCTGCAGCAGCATCAGATGCACGTCCAGCAAGGCACTGAGTTCGTGCGGCGCCTCTTTGGGCCCCATGCGGGTGATGCTTTCCTGCATCCGGTGAATTTCGTCCACCACCGCATCACGTCCCGCACGCACCCTGTCGATTTCAGCCTTTACCTGCGTAGCATCGATGAAATAGTGCGCCACATCCACCCGGCTTGATGCCACCAGGACCGCGCGTCCGATGGCGACACCACGGGATACTGCCAGGCCGTGGATGGAGAAGGTCAAGCAACGCTCCTTTTGCGAGCGAGTGGCTGAGACGCCGTACGCGTCTTCATTCGCCCTCTCCGAACTTTTCGGCAATGAGGGCCAACAGTGCGTCCATGGCTTCCTGCTCCCGCTCACCGTGCGTTTCTATCTGCACTTCGGAACCGATACCGGCTGCCAGCATCATCACGCCCATGATGCTTTTGGCGTTCACGCGGCGCTCGCCTTTGGTCATCCAGACTTCGCAGGGGAAGGAACCGGCAAGCTTGGTGAGCTTCGCCGATGCGCGGGCGTGCAGGCCGAGTTTATTGACTATGGTCGTGGTGCTGTTGATCATTGATTTTTCTCTGCTGATTCTGCGGCGCTGTCACTGCCACCTGCATGATGCTTTGGGTACCTCCGGCCAGCGCGCGTGCCACCAAGACGTCGAGGGGTTCATGGCGGTAGTTGACCGTGCGCAGCAGCATGGGGAGGTTGACTCCTGCCACCAGCTTGGAGCGCACACCGTCCACCACCTTTTGGGCAATGTTGCACGGCGTGGCGCCAAACACATCGGTTAGCACCAGCGTGTTGGGGGTTCCCAACTGGACCAGCATGCGCTGGGCTGTGGCACGTGTGACGTCCGGGGCCTCCTGAGGAGGCACATCCAGGGCCAAGATGCCTTGCCCCAGGTCTGGAAAGACGTGCAGCACCCCCATGCGCAATGCACTCGCCAAAGGAGCGTGGGCGATGATGAGAATGCCTGTGTTCATGGTCTGCCAGTCGTTTGGCGATTATGGCGTCTTTGCACGGCAAATATGCAGCACAAGTGTGATTTGCAATTGATGGTCCGCCTCATTGGAAGCGTATCCCACCGACTATGCCTTCGACCTGCCCGGCCTGCAGACTGGGCGCATACACAGCCACCTGGTAAGCCGATTGGCCTTGCATCATCCATTTGAAGTGGGCCTGCACCGGACTTCCAGCAGGATCTCTACCGCTCACTTGCACGTCGAAGCTGCTGTGCTCGTCACCACTGTTGGCAGTTGGGTGGATGCAGCCCGCCTGCACGCTGGCCAAGCTGGCCTTGCGTAGCCGGATCATGATTGCCTGTGCCCTTATGGCGTCTTCCATCTGGATGCGGCTCACCGTGTAGAGGGCACCGGCGGCTTCGCAGCCAGCCATCTCCAGGTTGACGGTTTCCCCCTCCAGGGTTATTGGGCGTGTTGCGCGGTCTGGCTTGCAAGGCAGCAGCGTCGTGAGTTCGCCCACATGCACTTCGCGCCAGTTCAGACTTGGTGAACATGCCGCCGCGGCGACTGCGATGGTTGCCACAGGGGCCCAATGCATTGAACCCGATGCGATGCGGCTCACTGCAAGGCGCCAAACACTTTGGTCAGAATGGCACTGCCGTATGCGACCGGGTTCTGGCGAATCTTCTTTTCTTCTTCGGAAATCATGAAGAACAGTCCATCCAGGGTTTTCCCCGTGACGTATTTCTGGATGTTGGCGTCTTCCTTTTTCATCAGACCCAGTTCGGATGCCTTGCCTGCCACTTCGTTGTATTTGTCCGCCAATCCCACTTTGGCCGTGGCCTGGGTGACCACAGGAAGGAATCGGTCCGCCAGGGCCGGCCGCGTCTTGCTGGCAAAGAAGTCCGTTACGGCAGTATTGCCGCCGCTCAGGATTCCTTTGGCATCGGTCACGGTCATGTTTTGCACGGCCTTCAGCAACAGATCCTTGGCCATGGGTACCGCGGCTTCGGCGGCACGGTTCATGGAGGTGATCAATTCATCGACCTTCGCACCTTGACCGAATGTACGCAACAACTGCACCGCGTCATTCAGAAAGCCCGGTAACGGAATACGCACTTTGTCATTGCCCAGGAATCCGTCTGGTTTGCCCAGCAGGGCTACGGCAGACAAGGCGCCTTTTTCCAGCGCAGTTTTCAAACCTTTGCTGGCGTCGGCGCCGCTCAGATCGTCCAATGTGAGCGCCCGGGCCCGATCCATGGCCAAGACCAGCCATCCGGCAAGCGTTACGGAAGTAAGGGAATTAAACTGGCGTCTATCCATGAAAATACCTTGGGTGTCATTGAGGAAATCTGTCCAACGCCACATGGTAGCGCGTTGGATTCCAGTTGGCTGCCGCTCCTGGGCAATGCTATAAAGGACGTATGCAATATGGCTAGAGCACGTGGTGAGTCCGGCCTGTGGTCTGACAGCACCGGTATAGGGGTTTCAACCGCCCAAAGCGACAGTCAGCTCGAAGGCATCCGGCTTCTGTTCCGGGAATACGCCAAGGCTTTGGGAGTGGATTTGTGTTTCCAGAATTTTGAACAGGAACTGGCCCAACTTCCCGGCGAATACGCTCCCCCCAGAGGCAGTCTTTTGATCGCAACGGTGGCCGCGGACGACGCCGGGTGCTGCGCGTTACGTGCCCTGGACACCACCGATTACGCCAATGCCTGTGAAATGAAGCGGCTCTATGTGCGCCCCCAGTACCGTGGTCTGGGCTTGGGACGCAAGCTGGTGGAGGCTGTTCTGGATCAGGCACGCCAAGCTGGTTTTTCCTGTGTGCTACTGGACACCTTGGACGAGATGGAGGCGGCACGCGCGCTCTACGACGATCTGGGTTTTGAGGAAATTCCACCCTACTATTTCAACCCGATTGCAGGCGCCCATTACCTGAAGGTTGATCTATAGGGCGCTGCCGGGGACTCCTCCCCGGCATACGCTTCTGCGTTAGGCCTTTGCCTGTGCCAACAAGGTTGCAGCGTCACTCACTTCAAACTTGCCAGGGCCTTCCACATTCAGGGTAACAACTTTGCCATCCTTGACCAGCATGGAGTAGCGGTTGCTGCGCAATCCCAGGCCCTTGCCGGTCAGGTCCAGTGTCAGTCCCGTTGCCTTGGCAAAGGTGGCATCGCCATCGCCCAGCATGCGGACCTTTCCAGCGGTCTTCTGGTCGCGTGCCCAGGCGCCCATCACGAACGCATCATTCACGCTCACACACCAGATTTCATCCACGCCGGCTGCCTTGAAAGCGTCAGCAGACTCCACATAGCCCGGTACATGCTTGGCAGAGCAGGTGGGTGTAAACGCACCGGGCAGGGCAAACAGGGCAATGGTCTTGCCAGCGGTGGCCTTGGCTACATCAACCGCATTGGGGCCAATGCTGCAGCCTTCACCTTCCACTTCCGAGTACTCCATCAATGTGGTTGCGGGAAGTGTGTCGCCTACTTTGATCATGTGAATCTCCTGTTTGTAATTTCCAATGAAAACGGCCCACATTGTGGGCCGTTTATCAGAGTCCTGCAGGGAGGAAGTCTAAAGACTTAAACCGCAGCAGCCTTTTCCACCAAACGGGTCGCAACCCAGTTCTTGGTCTTGGAGATAGGCTTGCTCTCCGTGATTTCGATCACGTCGCCCAACTTGTACTCGCCCTTTTCGTCATGGGCGTGGTACTTGCTGGTTTTCGCAACAATCTTGCCGTAAAGCTCGTGCTTCACACGACGCTCGATCAGCACAGTCACTGTCTTTGAACGCTTGTCGCTGACCACCTTGCCAATCAAGGTGCGCTTGAGGGATTTTTTAGCTTCCGTCATTTATCGCTCCTTATTTGGCGGATTTTTCAGCGCTTTGCTTCTCGACAAGAATAGTCTTGGCGCGAGCAATATCGCGGCGCGCGAGGCGCAGCGTAGCGGTGTTGTTGAGTTGTTGCGTGGCTTTTTGCATACGCAGGCCAAAGTGTGCTTTTTGCAGCGCTTTGACTTCGTCTTTCAGGCCGGCAACGTCTTTTTGGCGCAGTTCAGCAGCTTTCGTCATTTCGATTTCTCCTGAATTACTGACCGATCATGCGGGCCACGAAGGTGGTGCGCAAAGGCAGCTTGGCAGCAGCCAAACGGAACGCTTCACGAGCCAGCTCTTCGGGAACGCCGACGATTTCAAACACGATTTTTCCGGGCTGGATTTCAGCCACGTAGTACTCGGGATTGCCCTTGCCGTTACCCATACGCACTTCAGCAGGCTTCTGGGAGATTGGCTTGTCGGGGAACACGCGAATCCAGATACGGCCACCACGCTTCACGTGACGGGAAATTGCACGACGTGCAGCTTCGATCTGGCGAGCCGTCAGACGGCCGCGGTCAGTACATTTGAGACCGAAGTCACCGAACGCGACCGAGCTTCCGCGGGTTGCGATACCGGTGTTACGGCCTTTTTGCTCTTTGCGGTATTTCCGGCGAGCGGGTTGCAACATGGTTATTCTCCTTTACCGTCAGCTGCTGCAGCTGGCGCGGCGACTTTGCGAACGCGCTTAACGGCGGGTTTGTTATCGGCACCGAGTGCTTCTGCAGGCTTGTCACTGCCGTCTGCAGGAGCGGCATTGCCACCTGCAGGACGACGGGCACCAGCAGCAGGGCGACGGTCACCGGAAGGACGTGCACCACCGCGGTCATCGCGACGGGGGCCACGTGGGCGACGCTCTTCTTCGGCGCGGGGCTCAACGGCGGCCGGCAGATCGTTACGACCCAGCGTGTCACCCTTGTAGACCCAGACCTTGACGCCGATCACACCATAGGTGGTCTTGGCTTCAGAAGTTCCGTAGTCGATGTCAGCGCGCAGGGTGTGCAGTGGCACACGGCCTTCGCGATACCACTCGGTACGAGCGATTTCAATGCCGTTCAGACGACCGGCAGACATGATCTTGATGCCCAGTGCGCCCAAACGTATGGCGTTTTGCATGGCGCGCTTCATGGCACGGCGGAACATGATGCGCTTTTCGAGCTGCTGGGTGATGCTGTCGGCAATCAGCTTGGCATCGATTTCTGGCTTGCGCACTTCTTCGATGTTCACTGCTACCGGCACGCCCAATTGCTTGCCCAGATCGCGCTTGAGGTTTTCGATGTCTTCGCCCTTCTTGCCGATCACCACGCCCGGACGTGCCGAGAAAATGGTGATGCGTGCGTTCTTGGCAGGACGCTCGATCAAGATACGCGAAACGGACGCGTTCTTGAGCTTGGCCTTCAGGTACTCGCGAACCTTGATGTCTTCGGCCAACATGCCGGCGAAATCACGGTTGCTGGCGTACCAACGCGAAGACCAGTTACGGCTGACGCTCAGGCGAAAGCCGGTTGGGTGGATTTTTTGTCCCATATCTTCCTGGCCTCTTTCAGTTACCAACCGTCACGTACACATGGCACGTGGGCTTGCGGATTTGGTTTCCGCGACCTTTGGCGCGGGCCGTGAAGCGACGCAGAGAAGCACCTTGTTCGACGTAGATGGTCTTGACCTTCAATTCGTCGATATCGGCACCGTCATTGTGCTCAGCATTGGCAATCGCAGACTCCAGAACCTTCTTGATGATCACAGCAGCTTTTTTCTGTGTGAATTGCAGGATGTTCAGGGCTTGATCAACTTTTTTGCCACGGATCAGATCCGCGACCAGGCGACCTTTGTCTACCGACAAACGAACGCCACGAAGGGTTGCACGTGTTTCCATGGTCACCTCCTTATTTCTTCTGGACTTTTTTGTCCGCAGGGTGGCCCTTGAAAGTACGGGTGAGTGCGAACTCGCCCAACTTGTGGCCTACCATTTGGTCGGTGATATAGACAGGCACGTGCTGCTTGCCGTTGTGCACGGCAATGGTCAGGCCGATGAACTCGGGCAGGATCATGGAGCGACGCGACCAGGTCTTGATCGGCTTCTTGTCCTTGGTTGCCACGGCCTTTTCGGTCTTGGCAATCAGGTGATGGTCTACAAAGGGACCTTTTTTGAGAGAACGAGTCATTTAACCTTCCCCTTACTTCTTGCGACGCGACACGATCATGACCTGCGTGCGCTTGTTGTTACGGGTACGGTAACCCTTGGTCAGATTACCCCAAGGATCGACTGCATGACGGCCTTCGCCAGTCTTGCCCTCGCCACCGCCATGGGGGTGGTCCACCGGGTTCATCACCACACCGCGAACGGTAGGACGAATACCCATCCAGCGCTTCACACCGGCCTTGCCGAGCTGGCGCAGGCTGTGTTCTTCGTTGGCAACCTGGCCAATGGTGGCGCGGCAGTCAATGTGAATCTTGCGGACTTCACCAGAGCGGACGCGAACCTGGGCGTAGGTGCCTTCACGGGCCAGCAGGGTTGCAGATGTACCCGCAGAGCGGATGATCTGTGCGCCTTTGCCGACTTGCAGTTCCACGCAGTGGATGATCGAACCCACGGGGATGTTACGGATTGGCAGAGTGTTACCAACACGGATCGGGGCTTCCGAACCACTCAGAATGGTAGCGCCCACTTCCAGGCCACGCGGAGCAATGATGTACTTGCGCTCGCCGTCTGCATAGCACACCAGAGCGATGTGCGCGGAACGGTTCGGATCGTACTCAATACGCTCAACCTTGGCAGGAATGCCGTCCTTGTTGCGAACAAAGTCCACCACGCGGTAGTGGTGCTTGTGCCCGCCGCCTTTGTGACGGGTAGTGATGTGGCCGTTGTTGTTACGACCGGCTTGCTGGAATTGTGGCTCCAGCAATGCAGCGTGAGGCGCACCCTTGTACAGGTGGTCACGCGAAATCTTCACCACGCCACGACGGCCTGGGGAAGTAGGTTTGATTTTGATAACAGCCATGATTACGCAGCCTCCCCACCGAGGTTCAGCTCTTGACCGGGTTGCAGGGTCACGTAAGCCTTGCGAACGTTGTCGCGACGACCCACAGACTTGCCGAACCGCTTGGTTTTGCCTTTGGTGTTCACTACGGAGACGCCCTTGACTTCCACCTTGAACATCAACTCCACAGCGGCCTTGATTTCATATTTGGTAGCGTCTTGCAGCACCTTGAAGGTCACGGCATTGCTTTTTTCGGCAACCATGGTGGCCTTTTCGGACACGATGGGAGCGACCAGCACTTGCATCAGACGACCTTCGTCGAATTTGGACAGATTAGGACCGTGGCTCATGCGAACATCTCCTTGAGTTTGTCCATGGCAGCCTTGGTAACCAGCACCTTGCGGTAGTGCACCAAAGACAGGGGGTCAGCGTAACGGGGCTCGACCACCAGCACATTGACCAGATTGCGCGATGCCAGGTACAGGTTTTCGTCGACTTCGTCGGCGATCACCAGCACGGAGTCCAGGTTCATGGCCTTGAACTTGGCGGCCAGCACCTTGGTCTTGGGAGAGTCGACCTTGATCGAGTCCACCACGGCCAGACGGCCTTCGCGGGCGAGTTGCGAGAAGATCGAAGCCATACCAGCGCGGTACATCTTCTTGTTGATCTTCTGGCCGAAGTTTTCGTCGGGCATATTCGGGAAAATACGACCGCCTCCGCGCCACAGAGGCGAGGAAGTCATACCAGCGCGAGCGCGACCGGTTCCCTTTTGCTTGAACGGCTTCTTGGTGGAGTGCTTGACTTGTTCGCGGTCTTTCTGGGCACGGGTGCCTTGACGCGCGTTAGCCTGGAAAGCCACCACGACCTGGTGAACCAGATCTTCGTTGTATTCACGACCAAACACGGTCTCGGGCGCTTCGTATTTCGAAGTGGCCTGGCCTTGGTCATTCAGGAGTTCGAGCTGCATTAGTTCGCTCCTTTCGCGGCTTTAGCTTTCACAGCAGGGCGCACGGTCACAAAACCACCAGCGGATCCAGGGATAGCACCCTTGATCAGCAGCAGTTGACGTGCTTCGTCGATGCGGATGACATCGAGGTTCTGGGTAGTCTTGGTGACGTCGCCCAGGTGACCTGTCATGCGCTTGCCGGGGAACACGCGACCGGGGTCCTGTGCCATACCGATAGAACCGGGCACGTTGTGCGAACGGCTGTTACCGTGCGAGGCGCGCTGCGAGCTCATGTTGTGACGCTTGATGGTACCGGCGTAGCCTTTACCGATGGAAGTGCCTTGCACGTCCACCTTTTGACCCACGGAAAACACGTCCGACACAGGCACTTGCGCACCAGCGGCGTACTTGGCAGCCGTATCAGCGGCTACGCGGAATTCCTGGATGATTTCTCCGGCTTCAACACCCGCCTTGGCGAGGTGACCAGCAACGGGCTTGGTTACGCGCGATGCTTTGCGCGAACCGAACGTTACCTGCAGGGCAACGTAGCCATCGTTCTCTTGGGTTTTGACCTGAGTAACACGGTTGTTGGAAACGTCGACCACCGTAACAGGAACTGCATCCCCGTCGTCGGTGAATAGGCGCATCATGCCAACCTTGCGACCCAGCAACCCTAGGTGATTGCTAAGACTCATTGTTTTCTCCGTAACTTCCACCGTTGCAGCTTCAATTGGTTGCAACGTTTTTGCGTGGAAGACTGTTAATAAAACCCCATTGGAAACCCAATGGAGCCTGCGATTATAGCGCGCTGTGCCCAACTAGGCAAGCGCGCAACAATTCGACTCTTTGTGAATCCGGTTCCCACCGGATCCGGAACTGCTTATTGCAGCTTGATTTCGACGTCCACGCCAGCTGGCAGGTCCAGCTTCATCAGCGCGTCCACTGTCTTGTCTGTGGGATCTACGATATCCATCAGACGTTGGTGGGTACGGATTTCGAACTGATCACGACTTGCCTTGTTCACGTGGGGTGAACGCAGGATGTCGAAACGCTTCATGCGTGTTGGCAGGGGCACGGGGCCCTTGACAATCGCGCCGGTGCGCTTGGCAGTGTCCACAATTTCAGCGGCCGACTGGTCGATGAGCTTGTAATCAAACGCTTTCAGGCGGATGCGGATTTTTTGTTTTGCGGCCATGGTAATTCCTTTGTTAATTGCGAATTACGCGATGATCTTTGCCACC
>NZ_JBXAMW010000016.1:0-100289 GCF_058801025.1 Rhodoferax sp. GW822-FHT04A08 | reverse complement strand
GGGCAAAGGGGTAAATTGAACTGATCCGCCAAGAATGGTGTGCCGATGGGAAGTGTTGTCATCTGACAAGACCTTGACCTATCGCAACGAAAGGATTTCCGAACAGAGTCATACCCTAAGGTGCGCGTGGCGCTTGTAAAGGTATTGAATAACTTCGGAGTTTCTTATGAAAAAGACAGCAATATTGGTTGGTGTAGCGTTGTTATCTATGTCTGCATTTGCAGAGTTGCCCGTATCCACAGGAACTCCATCGTTGATCTTCAAGGCCATCCAGATTGAGAACACGAAGGACAAACAACAGGAGGTGGTGACACCGTATCGCCTGTATGACAAGCTTGTAGTGACAGTCTTTGACCCGGTGGTTTGCGGGCAACAGCCACAGGCCGCAAAGTTCAAGTTTACGGACAATCACTTAACGGTTGGCTATGACCTGACGCCTGGACCCGGGGGCGATTCAAAGAACTGCGCGTTGGTATCTGAATTTGTCATCGTAAATGCGCCGCACGGCGACTTCGAAGTCAATTTTGCGGGAGGCGATGAGCCGATGACTATTGCGAAATTGCGCAAGTGCCCGTTCTACCAGCCAAAGGGCGAAGACATTTATGAGTGCCTTGCGCCAACAAAATAGCGCCGTACCCATGGTGAATGAGTTGCCGCTACTCTGCATCCATTGATGGGAGTACCAAGTTAGCAGCTTGCGAAAAAAAAACCTCCATCACATGACGGATGGAGGGTTCTGAAAAGCTTTCGCCAATAACATGTAGAGCGAGGGCGCCAATCCCCCACAGTGCACATTGTCGACAGTTCGATACTCTTGAAATGTGCGTCTTTGCAAATTAATGTAAAGCTGGTTTTTTGCCTAATCACCTTGCGCTACGTCAATATTTTCTGCCTGCATCGGATCAGCATTGACCCATGTCGAAGTTGTTTCGGCAAATTGGCAGGAGACGAAAATGAAATTGGTTGAATGCGTTTGTGGCGTTGCTCGATCTTTGTGGTTGGGGACATGGAGAAAGTCGGCCATTGCTGGACTTGTCGGACTGGTATCGCTGATTGCGTGTCAGTCAGCATTGGCTGTACCAACGTTCGCACGACAAACGGGACAAAGTTGCGTGGCGTGTCATGCGGGAGGTCAGTACCCCGAATTGACTCCCTATGGGCGGATGTTCAAGCTGACCGGATACACCTTGGGTGAAGGTGGCAATCCGCTGTCGGCAATGGTGGTGGCAACCAACACCACAACGCAAAATCCAGCGGCAGACGGGTATGGAGCCATGGCCTCAAGCCGGGATGGTCAAACCATTATTGAGAGTGCCAGTGTCTTTTTGGCCGGCAAGGTTACTGACAACATCGGCGGATTTGCGCAGTACACCCAGTCTTTTCCAGATGGGGGAAGTTTTGCAGCCGACAACTTTGATCTGCGGTATGCCGATCGAACGGTTGATGTCAATAGAGATCTGGTTTGGGGGCTCACACTCAACAACAATCCGTCGGTTCAAGACGTTTGGAACAGCGCGCCAGCATGGTCTTCTCCCTATATGAGCACGACACAGGGAGCGTTTGGGGGGCTGCCGTACACGACCTTGCTCGAGGGCGGGCTCTCTCAAAAGGTAGCAGGTATTGGTGGTTATATCTACCTCGATAAGACTTACTACGCCGAACTGACTTCATACCAGGCTGCCAAGGGTGGGCTTTCCTTCCTGAGCTATCCAACGCAAAGCGGAGACACCAGTCATCCATTTGCCGGTACCTATGTTGACGGCAACAACCTGTACTGGCGCCTTGCATACACGCGTGAATGGGATGCTCACAACATCATGGTAGGTGCTTTTGGATTCGATGCTAAAACGCTGGTGGACAATGCGGATGCAATTCCTGACGCGTCTCTTGGAAGCTTGCACTACCGGGATGTGGGCATAGACGCTCAGTATCAGTACTTGTTAGCTCCACATACGTTTACTGCACAAATACGTGCAATACAGGAAAACATTGATGACAACCAAGTTACGCCAACTTACAGCGGATCTGCGACATTAAATACCCTCTTTGCAAAGGCGAGTTATGTCTATCGGCAGACATACGGCGCAAGTTTGACCTACCGAAACGTAACAGGTAGCGCAGACGCAGCGGTTTACACCTACAACGCGACGAGTGTTCCGGATTCTGAGGTGTGGACACCAGAGTTCTTCTACCTGATCAATCAGAACGTGCGCGTGGGCGTTCAGTTCAATATCTTCACCAAATACCTGGGAAGTACATCAAATTACGACGGTGCTGGTCGAAATGCCAGTGACAACAATTCCACATATGTGTATCTGTGGGCCGCTTTCTAATTGGGGAGACGATGATGAAGACCAAACAGCTTTTATTGAAATCCTTCACCGTCGTGGCCGCGGTGCTGACGATGTCCGCCTGCACCAGCCTTGGCAGTAGCCGTGATGTTGCAAACCCGGGTGTGCCCGGGAAGGTTGTAGCCGTTCAGGTGTGCTCCAACTGTCACGGAGTGACAGGTGAGTCCACATCACCGGCATTTCCCAAACTGGCAGGTCAACAAAAGGAGTACCTTGCAGCCCAATTGGCCGATTTCAAGGGCCACGACAGAAGTGACTCCCGTGGCACCCAATACATGTGGGGCTTTACCCACCTGACTGCAGGTCAGGTTGACGAGCTTGCAGATTACTTCTCCAGTCAGCCTGCTATGCGGGCACATATTGGTCAGAGCGCGCTATTGGTCCGAGGAGAGCAAATTTTCAACAACGGAATTCCCGAGAACGAAGTCGTAGCCTGCATGGCGTGTCATGGACCGAAGGCCGAGGGCAATGGTGGATTCCCACGCTTGGCCGGCCAACATGCAAGCTATGTCGTGGAGCAGCTCAAAGTGTTCAAGCACACGGACCAACGTCCCCGTGGTGCCGCTATGAAGCAAATCACGCACGCGCTATCAGATCAGGATATGGAAGCTGTAGCGCAATATTTGGCGTCGATCGGATCGCCAAGATAGCAACCTCGATCATTCGCTTGCGCCTACATACAGCATTTGGGCGCACGCTTCAATCAGGCAGGCATGGCTAGCAAAACGAGTTTTACGATTAGTAATCCCGCCGCGATAACCAGGTAGGCGCGCAGCACCAGCATCCACATGCGGCTGGACAAGCTGAGGCGTGCCGGCGTCAACATGTCCATGGCGGGCATTCTCCAGTTGTCTCGCTCTACTTGCGTCATTGGAAGGAGCGTGTCTTCGGAAACTTGAACGCCTTGATAGCGCTCATAGACCTTGACGGCTAATGCCAAGATTGCGCCGAGTACCGTTCCACCAACCAGGACACCAAGAATGTGTGCATCGCTGATGTCTGGGAAGAGCACGGCCGCAGTCAGAATGACCGAAAGCATCACCAGTACAGCAATGATGGCTGCGGTGAACCAGTTGAGCCCTTTGGAATTGGCCCAAGGGCCCAGTACCGCCTTGTCGTTGCACAGCAGGAGCAAGAAGACGGTAGCGCTAGGAAGCAACACGCCTGCCAAGGTCTGCACGAGGTTGGTGAGAAGTCCCAAGGGCGTGCCAGGAGTCAGTACCAAGGCGGCAGCAACGATGATCAGCCCTATGTAGACCGCATAGAAGGCCTTGGCATCGCCGGGCTTGCGGTGCAGGGAGTGACGCACTGCAAATACATCACCAATGGCGTAAGCCGTTGAAAGCGATACCGCCAATGCACCAATGATGGAAGCGTCGATGAGTGCAATGGCGAAAAATACGCCTGGCACACGACCATAGTATTTCTCCAACCCATTGGCGACACCCAGTGCATCGGTGAAATTGCCGAATTCCGGCTGCCCGCCAAAGGTCTGCGCCGCAAAGGCAATCATGGCAACGGCGCCTACGACCACCAGGAAGATGCCCAGCCAAAGGTCCATGCGCTGGTATCGGATGAAGCGCGGGGTGATTCGCTTGTCGATGACATAGCTTTGCTGAAAGAACAATTGCCAAGGGGCGACGGTGGTCCCGACAATGCCAATGATCAGCAGCATGACTTCGCTCAGCTTGCTATCCTTGGGCATTTGGGGCACAAAGAAGTCATGAGCGATCTGGGTCGGGGCTGGATGGACCATGATCACGATGGGAATCAGTAGCAGACTCGCAAAAACAAGAAACAAGGAGAATCGCTCAAAGCGACGAAAGTCCCCGGTGCTGGCTGCTCCGATGATGATTAGCGCTGCGATTGCGACACCCCATATGCGCGAGACGCCCAGATAATCCAATCCGAGGCTGATACCGATGAATTCGGTAACGATGGTCAAGGCATTGAGCAAGAACAGATCGACTACGCTGAAAGCCCCCCAGAACTTTCCAAAGCGCTCAAAAATCAACCGAGCATGCCCAACTCCCGTGACGGCTCCCAGGCGAAGAACCATCTCCTGGTTGACATAAAGGACAGGTACAAGCAACAAGAGGGTCCATAGCAAGGATGTGCCGTAGTTTTGTCCGGCCTGCGTATAGGTGCCGAATGCACCCGCATCGTTGTCTCCTACCATCACTATCAGACCGGGACCAAGTATTGCCAGTAAGGTGTGCCAGCGCTGTTTCCATGTTGCGCGCACACCGGTATCCCCTAGTTTGATGGTTCCAAACGCTCCACGAATATCTCCCACATGTGCACTGTCGAGCACTGCGCTGGAGCCCACTTTGACGGAATCGTTCATTGCGTTGATTGGGGTCATATTGATTTCTCCTCTGTAGGCATGCGCGATCAGCGAGCGCTGGTCAAGATGGAAAACAAGGCTCCATACGGAGCGGCCGCGACAGGGTCGTGGTGCTGGTCAGCCTTGGGTCGGGTTGTAGATACGCATGTCCAAACCAAAGCCAGAGCCTTGATGACAAAGTGAATATTGAATTTCATGGCAACTCCTTTGTGAAGGCGATCCACAGGATCGACGTCAAAGCGCACACGTCTTTGCTACCGAAAACGCTCAGGCGAACGCTTCAGCACAAACGCATTGCGCAAATGCAAAAAACCGAGGAGATGCACTGCAGTGCCAAGAACTGACACCGAAAGAGAAAGCTGCAACACATCGTCCTGCTGAAACCAGCGAGACGATGCGGAAAAAGGCCGCCTACGTACGCGCTGGAGGGCTCGCCTTGGGCGAACCGGTACTAGGGCCAGATTCCATGGATTACTCCGTTGTTGAGAGGCGCGTATTGTCGTATTGACCGAAATCTGAGTCAATCGACACGGCACGCTTGTTGGGCGAAATTTGGTTTAGATTTGTAAAGATGCTCTGCGAAGTACTCTCCTTCCAAGCTTGCGGTCTTCCCAACCGGCCAATCCCACCCTATCTTTTGCAACGCTACCCCGAAGGCTTGACCGTCACAACTGTGGCCGCCGTAATCCTCAGTGTCTGACTCCCTTTTGAACGCTATCGCCCTAAATTCGGTCCAACGCCCCAGCCCACCACTCCAGCACTCCCCACTCCCCAGCGTGCCCAGCAGCAGTAACCACCGCCCTTCCCCCATCCGCCTGCCGCAGCTCCAGTGCCTCCACCGTCCCCTGCAGCGCCCCTACCGTCGAAGCCTCAATGCGGAATACCCCACCATCCCAAGTACCAAACGTAATCTCAAACGCCGGCCCAATCGGCTCACACGGCCGCATGCGCATCAGGTAGTTGCCGGACACAAAAATGCGCGCACTGACGCGGCCATCGTCGCGTGTCGGCTCTGACAGCGCAATGCGCCTGCCCACAGAGCCGGGCAGGCGGTCCCAGATTTCGAAGTAGGTGCTGTGGATGCCGCGTTCCAGCACGCGCTCGGGTGTTTCGAATTCCATCCAGCCTTCGTCCACCGTGGCGCGCGGTGGCTGGTAGTCCACCAGGCGTTGCCAGGTGCACATTTCCTTGTCGCCCACTTGCGTGATGCGGGTGGTGCCGCTAAAGCCCTGCAAGGGGCGGTCGGGTGACTGTGGCACGCGCAGGTCCACATGCCATTGGCCGAGCTGCATCCAGCGCACCAGGGTGGTGGTGTCCTTGGTGTCCGGGGTTTCCAGCAGCGTGCGCGACCATACGCCAAAGTAGCGCTCGGGTACATCGCCGGTGCTGGGTGCGGGTACGGGCCAGCCGGGGGTGGAGGGGTTCAGGTCATTCATAGGCTTGGGGGAAGGTGTGCAGGCGGTTGTAGAAAGTCATGTCGTGGTTGGGCCAGATGTGGGCGTCGGTCTCCTGCGCCAGGGCTTTGAGCTTGCGGATGCTGTCAATGGCCTGCGCCTCGTTGCCACGCCACAGGCCGCCGGGGGCGATCTCGTCGGCGATGTTCTCTTCCAGGTCGGCTGCGTCGCCTGCCAGCAGCACCGGTGGCCCCTTGGGCAGCTCGATCCACATCGACATATGTCCGGCGGTGTGGCCCGGTGTGCTGATGGCTTGCACGCCCGGCACCACGCTGTATTCGCCGCGCTGCAGCTTGAACTGCAGCGGTGTGCCTGCGTCGTCGGCAAGGTCGTCGTCCCACACGGCGATGTCTTCGCCGGTGTCGGCCGCCTCTTTCTCGTCGAACTGCAGATGGATTTCGGCGCCGCAGCCGCAGCGGCGCAGCTCCTTGAGTCCACCGGCATGGTCAAAGTGCAGGTGGCCGATGAAGATCACATCTACGTCCGCCGGTGTGAGGCCCAGGCGCGCCAGGTGGTGCGGAATGCGCTGCTCTTCGTCCATGCGCGGCGCGGCCATGCCCAGGGCCGAGTCTTCGTAGAAGCGCTTGCGCAGTGCGGGGTCGTTGATCTTGCGGTGGTCGCAGCCCACGTCGTAGAGGATGCGTCCGTTGGCCGTCTCTATCAGGTAGGCCAGGATGGGCGCGTCGATGAACTCGCCATGGCCGCGGTTGTAGGTGGAGATGGTTTTCTCGTAGCGGTGCGTGGCGGTGAGCAGGGGCCAGAGTTTGCGGACCTGGGTCATGTAGGTGTCTCCAAAGCGGCGGGCATGCGTGCCAGCACTGCGGCGCAGGGCTGCACGTCGCCGAATATGCCACCTTCCACCTGCAGCATGTCCAGCGCGGGCCGCTGCAGGTGCGCCTCAGACGCGGCACAGGCGTCGGCCACGGTGATGCAGTGGTAGCCCAGGTCGGTGGCGGCGCGCACGCTGGTGCTCACGCACACCTCGGTGGTCACGCCGCACACCAGCAGGGTCTGTATGCCCTGGGCGCGCAGGATCTGGTCCAGGTCGGTCTGGTGGAAGGCGCTGTAGCCCGGCTTGTCGATCACCGGCTCACCAGCCAGCGGCGCGCATTCGTCCACCATGTCGTGGCCATATTCGCCGCGCACCAGCAGCCGCCCTAACGGACCCGGTGAACCAATGGCGGCGCCCGCTGCGTGGCTGCGTGCCAGTTTGGTGGGTGGGCAGTCGCTCAGGTCGGGCCGGTGGCCTTCGCGGGTGAAGAGCACGCGCATGCCCGCAGCACGGGCCGCTGCCAGCAGGGCCTGCACCGGGGCAATGGTCTGGCGCAGGCGCGCAATGTCCAGCCCGGCCTGCGCCGCATAGCCACGCGGGTCCAGAAAATCACGCTGCATGTCGATGACCAGCAGCGCAGTGGATGTGGCGCTCAGCATGGTTGCGTGGCCCGTCTTACTGGAACGCCTCGGCCACCGCAACGGCCATGCGCTGCGCCAGCTCGTGCGCCATGACCTGGCCTTTTTCTGCGGTCGATCCCTTGGCGGAAGACAGCACGCCCGAGAGCGGCACCCAGTGCTTCTTGGTGGGGTAGACGTCGTAGGGCGGGAAGTCGGCTGGTGGCTCTTCGGGGATCAGGTCGGTACGCACCAGCGAGGGGTGGTAGTGCAGCATCATGGAAGTCTCGATCACCGCTGCATGCTCCAGCGCAAAGCCGGGGAAGCCATTGGGGAACACGCTGGCCAGCGTGGCTTCGGTCAGAAAGTCCCAGTACTCTAGCCGCATCACTTGCAGCTTGGCCCCAGGCCCCAGGTCGCGCAGGCCCAGGTCTATGCCCTCGATCAGGAACCACTGGTTCTCGTAGTGGCCGTTGACGATCACCAGCTTGGTGGCGCCATGCCGTGCGAACTCGCGCACCGCATCGCGCACCGAGCCGATCAGCGTAGCCGCGTCCACGCTGGTGGTGCCGCAAAAGTGCTGGCCGCCGCCGCACTTGGGTTGCGACTTGTAGCCATACGACAGCGTGGGCGCCACCAGCCCGCCCACTTGGGCGGCGGTGTCGGCGGCAACGGCTGCCGACAGCAGGCCGTCGGTGCCCAGTGGCAGATGCGGACCGTGCTGCTCCAGCGCGCCCACCGGCAGGAAGATGGGCGGCTGTTCGTTGCGGATGCGGGCTTCGTAATCGACCCACGAGAGTTGGTTCATCCAGATGGTGCTCATGCGGTGTCCTTGACAAGAGAGGTTGATGAAAGTGGGGCAGGTGGTGTGGGGTTGTCGGTGGCCTCCAGCACGGCGGCCGAGGCGATGAGTGCGGCGCCCATGCACTCCAGCAGCGTCATGGTCTCAAAGCCCGAGAGCGTGGCCGACAGCAGCGCCACCACCAGCTCGGCAATGGCAATCACGCCCGAGCGCCCAGCCTCCAGCCGGGTCACGCTCCACTGCCAGGTACAGGTGACCAGCGCCATCCAGAACAGCGAGAACGCGGCTAGCAACAAGACGATGCGTGGGCTGAATACCGCTGCGCTGGGCAAGTTGCCCGACTGCGCGCCCAGCGCTGCCATGAGAGCCAGCATCAGCGCGGACGTCACGCCGCAGCCCAGCAGCAGGCCAATGGTCTTGCTGGAGGTGGGCACGCCCTGCGCCTTGCGCGCCAGAATGTTGTTACCCGAAAAGGCCAGACCTGCGGTGACGGCCAGCAGGTCCGCCGCACTGGGCGGCGCGGCAAAGGCCGCCATGCCACCCACCACCAGAAACGCGCCGCACAGCGACAGCGCCACCGCCAGTGCGCGGCGCTTGGACACGCGCTCGCCCAGGAACAAACGCCCGCCCAGCACCGACCACACCGGCGCCAGGTAGAACAGCAGCATCACCCGCACCACATCGCCCAGCACCATGGCGCTGACAAACGCGGTATTGCCCCAGCCGCCCACCAGTGCAATCCACACCAGCAGGCCGGTCTGCGTGCGCCACGCTTGGCGCTGCTTCAGCAGCCAGGGCAGGCCCACCAGCCCGGCAAAACCATAGGTCAGCATGGCCAGCAAGGGGCCGGAGAGGCCCGCTGCCGCAAAGCTTTTGAGCGGCCACCAGGTCAGGCCCCACAGCGAGGAAGAAAACAGCAGAACCCAGACGGCACTCACGGCATCACCGATCCGCCGTTGGGCCCCAGCACCTGACCGCAGTAGAAGCGCGACAAGTCGCTGGCCAGGAACAGCGCGGTGGCGGCGATTTCTTCGGGCTGGGCAAAGCGGTGCTGCGGAATCGCCAGCTCCAGCGCTATGGTTTCCGCACTCATTGACTCCAGCGACACCATGGCCGTATCCACCGGCCCCGGTGCAATCGCATTGACGCGTATGGCCGGTGCAAACTCGCGCGCCAGCGAGCGTGTGAGCCCAATCACTCCGGCCTTGGCCGCGCAGTAGGGCGCAAACTGTGCGCGCCCGAGGTAGCCCAGGTCCGATGCCGTGTTGATGACCACGCCACGGCCCTGCGCCACCATGCCGGGCAGCACGGCGCGGCACATCAGGAACACCGACTTCAGGTCCACATCCAGCATGCGGTCCCAATCGTCTTCGGTGGTCTCCAGAAATGGCTTCTCCTGGATGATGCCGGCGTTGTTCACCAGGATGTCGATGGGCCTCGCCGACTGCACCTGCGCGACCATGGCGCTGACGGCGCTGGCCTGGGTGACATCAGCCTCCACGGCCCAGGCCTTGCCGCCGTGGGCGGTGATCTGTCTCACGACTTCCTGTGCCGCTTCTGCACGCCCCAGGTGGTTGACCACCACGGTTGCGCCAGCCTGCGCAAACAGCAGGGCGGTAGCGCGGCCTATCCCGCTGGCAGCACCGGTAATGAGCGCGGTGCGGCCTTGCAGGTTCATGGTGTGGGGTGCGCTCATGCCATCACCTCGCCATTGCTGGCGACCAGGCTTTGCCCGGTCATGCAGTGCGCATCGTCACTGGCCAGGAACAGATAGACCCCGGCAATGTCGGCGGGCGACAGCATGCGGGGTAGGGCTTGGCCCGCCAGGATCTCGCGCTCCACTTCAGCTTCGCTGCGGCCCTGCGTCTGTGCCATGCTGCGCAGCGACGCCATGGCGGCATCGGTGCGTATCCAGCCCGGGCAGACCGCGTTGACGCGTATGCCGCGCGGCCCCAGCTCCCAGGCCAGTGCGCGCGTGAGGCCTATCACCGCATGCTTGCTGGCCACATAGGCCGAGAAGTCCGCCACGCCGGTGCGGCCCCAGATGGACGACTGGTTGATGATGCTGGCGCCGCTGTGCAGCAAGGGCAGCAGGGCCCGCGTGAGCCGCGCCATGCTGGTCACGTTGTTGTCCAGCAGACGGGCCCAGCGCGTATTGGCATCCACCGCGGTGTCAGACAGAGGCGTGGGGTATTCAGCACCCGCGTTGTTGACCAGCACATGCACCTGGGGGTGTTGTGCTGCGAGCTGCGCGGCCAGGGCTGCCACAGCCGCGTCGTCCGACAGGTCGCACACATGCGCAGTGACCTTGCATTGCGGCGCAAACGCAGCGGCCACGGCGTGCAGCGCATCGGCGGTGCGGTCCACCAGCACCAGCTCGGCGTGTTGTGCAGCAAAGGCCTGGGCCAGTGCGCGGCCAATGCCGCTGGCCGCACCCGTGAGCACGACCACACGGCCCTGCAGTCCGTAGTTGGAAGTCATGGACGTGAAGGCCTCAGACAGCCGTCAGGAACGACACGCCCACCGCGCCCACAAAGGTGTTGGCGCGTCCTGGCACACCCACGGGCGCCACCGCGCCGTAGTCGTCCGCCAGGATGCGTTTGAGGCGGTTCACATGGAAGCTGCGCAGCAGCTCTCCCACGGTGACCACCTGCGCATAGTCGTCCGGGTACAGCTCGCGGTGGTAGGCCGGCAGACGGTACCAGGGCACGGTAGGGCGCTCGTGGTGCGCGTTGTGAAAGCCGAAGTTCAGCCACAGCATGTTGAGCACGTTGTTGCCCAGGCCACTGGCCACGCCCACCACGTCGGAATAGGTGTTGGCCTGCTCGTAGACGCGGTCGCGCACCAGTTCCTTGGGCAACGGTGTGTCGTCCAGGATGGGGTAGGCAATGTAGGTGTGCTGGAAGCAGTCGGCAAAGCGCAGCAGGGTGATGAAGATCAGCACGGCCATGCAATACAGCAGCAGCGCCTTGAGCGACACCCAGCCCAGCAGGGCAAGCGCCGAGAAGCGCACCACGATGATGGCCACCATGCGCAGCTTGCCGCCGGTGTTGTGGCCCTTGAGGTCCTTGCGGAACGGCATGGCGATCACAAAGCCGCGCATCAGGTATTCCACTGCGGGAAAGTAGGCCCACTCCAGTGCCAGCACGGTGTTGCGCAGCCAGGCCGGTGCCTTCAGCAGATAGCCCTTGGCATCGAAGGTGACCACGTCGGCACGCTCCACATGGTGGCGCATGTGCTTGCGCCGCATGTCTTCATAGCGGGCGTAGCAGCTGCCATTGAGCCAGCTCATGAAGGTGCCCCAGCGCGCATTGGTCTCGGGCCGGCGGAAGATGGCGTGGTGCGCGAACTCGTGGATGAAGTAGGCCGACCAGGTCAGGCTCAGCATCATGCAGGCCAGGCCCAGGATGTTCCAACCCCAGGCGTTGGCCAACATCAGGCCCAGGCCCAACGGATACAGCAGCACGGTGGCCGCCAGTGCCAGCGTGTTGGGCCACACGCCATCGGGATAACGGTAAATGGATTGCACGTTGAAGTCTCCCCATCAATCAATGGACACAGCCGGTCCCGCTACGCGTGGGCAAGCCGCCGCGCAGGGGTGCCGGACATGCCGGCAAAAAAACCAGGGGGCCACAGAGGGCCCCCGGTGCGGATTACTTCTTGGTCAGCGCAGTCACAAACTGCGCATCGATGGTGGCTTCGGTCGCAGGCACCGCCTTGATCTGGCCCTTGGCCAGCAGCAGCTTGCCGATGACGTCACCGCTGCCGTAGTAGGAGGTGGTGTCAGCCGACTTCACAAACGCCTTGGGCATTTCTGCTGCAGGAATGTTGTACACGCCGGTGAGCTGTTCCTTGACTTCCTTGGGTGTGACGCCCATGAACTTGCCGATGATCTTGTAGGACTCATCGGGCTTGGCCTTCATGTAGGCCAGGCCGTCCAGATAGGTCTTGATGATGCCGGAGATCTCGGTGGGTTTGGCCTTGATGACCTTGTCGTCAAACACCAGCACGTCGGCAATCAGGCCGGGTGCGTTCTTGCTGGAGAACACCACCTTGAACTTCTTGCCACCACCCTGGCTGACGATCTGCGACAGGCTGGGCTCATACGTCACGCCAATGGGCATCTGGCCGGAGGCCATGGCAGCGGGCACGGCTTCTGGCGTCATACTGATGGGGGTGATGTCCTTGTCGGTCAGGCCCGCGGTCTTGAGCGCGTAGGACAGCAGGAAGTCCGACGGCGACAGCGGGTTGAAGCCCACTTTCTTGCCCTTGAAGTCAGCCACCTTGGTGATGGTCTTGTCGGCCACGATGGCGTCGCCGCCATTGGAGTAGTCGATGGGCATCACTACCTTCTGTGCCTGTCCGGCAGCCACCTGGCCAACCACCTGGTCATAGGTCAGCATGCCGCCGTCGATGGCACCGCTGGCAATGGCCGAGGGGATCAGCGCCGGATCGGTGAACACCTGCAGCGAGACCTTGAGGTTGTATTTCTTGTAGAGGTCCAGTGCCTCGGCCACATAGAACGGGCCGTAGCCGATCCACACCACGGTGCCGATTTTCAGCGGTGTGGGGCCGGCAGCAAGAGCGCTACCGGCAGCGGCCACAAGAGCCAGGCTGGCCAGGGGTTTGAGCAGACGATTCATCCATGTGCGCGCACGGGGCTGGGCGCCATTGGATGCAACAGAGGATGCCAGGAGAGGAGAGAAGGTGACCATGACGAAGCTCCAGAAGTGAATGAAAAAAAGCAGGAAGAGACGATATGTACGTCGCTCTCCCGGGCTTTTATCCCTCCGTGGAGCCCCGGTGCTTCTGCCACCAGAGCCGGTGCACTCTCGGACCAGACATCACCGCAACAGCATGCTTGCAGGACCGGAACCCTAGTGCACCTAACTGAACATGAGTAAAGCAAGTTTTGCATGTTTTCCAACATACCGAACCGCTCAACCTGCGACTACAAAGTGAGCAACATGCGTGCCAGATTTATGGTGTTGTTGCGGCATGCAAAAGCGATGCGTCGGGGCATGCACGCACCAACAGCGCTCATTTTTTGCTCGCCAGGAATGCACGCCATCCACCATGGTGCGTAATGTCTTCGGCACCATCGGCGGCAATGGCTTCACACACAAAACCCTGCACGCTGCTGCCGTCTTCCAGCTTCACCGTGCCTATGCCCAAGGGTGCCGGAATACCGGCCACAAACGAGCCGAACTGGCTTGCGGGCATCTCCCAGATTTCCATGGCAATCGGCGCGCCGCCGCTGGCCACGCGCACCATGCCCGGACGGTAAGGTGGGCCGCCGGGCAGGGCATAGAGCTTGTAGTCGGGCGCGCTGTTGACCGAGCGCAGCAGACGTGCACCACGCGAGGTGAGCTGCGGGTTCAGTGGCAGGCCACTCAGGTGTGCGCCACACACGGCCACCTGGATCTGCTGTGAGGGGAACAGCGTGGCATCGGGTGCCACGCCCAGCTTGTGCGGTGCATGTTCGGTAGCGCCCACGGTGGGCACGGCGACTGCATGCAGCCTGGCCGCCAGCGTCAGCAGCGCGAAGTCCTTGCCACACGGTGCCACCATGGTCACGCCGCAGGGCAGGCCGCTGGAGAAAAAGCCGGTAGGCACGGCCAGCGCCGAGAGGTCCAGCAGGTTGACGAAGTTGGTGTAGTGGCCCAGATTGGAGTTCAGGCGTATCGGGTCGGCCTCTACATCGGCAATGGTGTAGGGCGTGCTGGAGGTGGGCGTGAGCATGAAGTCCACGCTGTCCCACAGCGGTTTGGTTTTGAGCGCCAGGTCCTTGAGTTTGTAGAGCGCAGCAAAGGTGTCGGGCGCGCTGATCTGTATGCCCTTTTCGGTGATGGCACGGGTGACCGGGTGCAGGGCTTCGGGCTTGGCCTCGATGAAGGGGCGGATGGCGGCGTAACGTTCGGCTACCCAGGGGCCTTCGTACAGCAGCGTGGCCACGGCGCGGAACGGGCGCAGGTCAAACTCCACCGCGGTGCCGCCCAGTGCTTCGAGCATGGCCACAGCTGCCTTGAACTGCGCCGGGCCTTCGGCGTTGCCGTGGAACTCCAGGTCTTCTGCGCGCGGCACACCAAAGCGGAAGGCCGGTGCTGCGCCAAAGTTGAAGCCCGGCTCGGGCATGCGGCGCGCAAAGGAATCGATGCCGTCTTCTCCTTCTGCCACCGCCAGCACGCTGGCTGCGTCTGAGGCAGTGAGCGCGAAGATGGACACCACGTCAATCGTGCGGCAAGCTGGAATCACACCGGTGGTGGGAAGGCGTCCGCAGCTGGGCTTGAGGCCCACCAGGTTGTTGAAGCCCGCGGGCACGCGGCCCGAACCCGCCGTGTCGGTGCCCAGCGAAAAGCTGGCCAGGCCCAGCGCCACTGACACGGCCGAGCCGGCCGACGAGCCGCCCGAAACATAGTCGGGGTTGAAGGCATTGCGGCAGGCGCCGTGCGGCGAGCGCACACCCACCAGTCCGGTAGCGAACTGGTCCAGGTTGGTCTTGCCCACGGGGATGGCACCGGCTTCGATCAGGCGCTGCACTACGGTGGCGCTCTTCTCGGGCGTGTAGGCGTATTCGGGGCAGGCGGCAGTGGTGGGCACGCCGGCCAAGTCAATGTTGTCCTTGATGGCAAAGGGGATGCCGTACAGGGGCAGGTCCTTGGGGTCGCGGCCCTGCAGTGCACGGGCATAGCCTTGCAGTGCGTCGAGCGAGAGGCGGTGAATCCATATGTGGCGGTCCACCAGCGCGTCCTCGGCCAGCATCTGCGCATGCAGTGCTTCGACCAGGGCCAGCGGGGTGAGGCTGCCATCCAGATAACGGCTGCGCAAATGGGATAGGGATAAGTCAAGACGCATACAGGCTCCAGCTTGTTTTATGTTTAGGGTTCATTCAGTTCAAAAGCACCAGGGCCTGGCCCGCACTCACGGGCTGGCCTTCGGTGCACAACACTTTGTGCACTGTGCCGTCGCAGGGTGCACTCATGGAAATTTCCATCTTCATGGACTCCACCACCAGCAGCAGGTCACCGGCTTTCACCTGCGCACCTTCCTTGGCCAGGATGGACCACACGCCGCCCGATACCTGCGAGGTGATGACCTCGCCGGCAAAGGCATCGGCCAGTGCGGCCAGGCCGCTGTCCACAGCGTCGGCTTCCGCCTGCGGTGTTTCCAGCAGACCGGCTGCAGCCCAACGCTCGCGCTCGGCTTCAAAGGCGCTTTGCTGCACCTGCTTGAAGGCGGCAATGGAATCGGCGTTGGCCTGCAGAAAGGCCTGGTATTCCGAGAGGCGAAAGCTGCCTTCCTCGATGCGCAGCTTGGCCTTGCCTGCCGGAAAGTCCTTGCGCCACTGCAGCAGCTCTTCGGCGCTCACCGGGTAGAAGCGGATCTGGTCAAAGAAGCGCAGCAGCCAGGGCTTGCCGGCCTCGAAGTCCTGCGCGCCATTGCGCGCATCGCGCCAGCGGTTCCACATCTGCACCGTGCGGCCCACGAACTGGTAGCCGCCGGGGCCTTCCATACCGTAGACGCACATGTAGGCGCCGCCTATGCCCACCGCGTTCTCCGGCGTCCAGGTGCGGGCCGGGTTGTACTTGGTGGTGACCAGGCGGTGGCGCGGGTCTATGGGGGTGGCCACGGGCGCGCCCAGGTACACATCGCCCAGGCCCAGTACCAGGTAGCTGGCTTCAAACACGATGTCGTACACCGCCTGCCAGTCGGGCAGACCGTTGATGCGGCGTATGAACTCGATGTTGCTCGGGCACCAGGGCGCATCGGCACGCACCGATTGCATGTATTTCTCGATGGCCAGGCGCGTGGCTTCGTCATCCCAGGACAGCGGCAGCCACACGGTGCGGCTGCGCACTTCGATGTCGGCCTCGGCTGCGCTGAACACGGCGGGCAGCGTATCCAGCAGCACCTGCATGAGCGCGGGCAAGGCGATCACGCTGGGGTCGTAGTGCACCTGCAGCGAGCGGATGCCCGGCGTCATGTCGACGATGCCCGCCAGTGCGCCGCTGCGGCACAGGTCCTGCAGCCGCGTCATGAGCGCATGCACATGGAAGCGCAAGGTCAGGTCCAGCGTAAGCGCGCCAAACTCGATCAGCACATTGCAGTCGCCCGAGCGGCGGAACACCACTTCCTCTGCATCGTCGGATGCCTTGTGGCGCAGCAGCACGGCGGCATCGGGCAATGCCAACGCACCCGTTTGCTGTGTCGGCGTGAGCGGCGTGGCGCGACCCGCCAGCAGCGCGTCCTGTGCCAGCGCCAGGGCATTGGCCATGTCCAGTGACACCGGGCGGAAGCGCACGGTGTTGCCGGGCGAGAGCTGGCCCAGCTTCCACAGCTCGGCACGCACCACCGTGGCCGGGCAGACAAAGCCGCCCAGGCTGGGGCCGTCCGGCCCCAGGATCACTGGCATGTCGCCGGTGAAGTCGATGGCGCCAATGGCGTAGGCGTTGTCGTGGATGTTGCTGGGGTGCAGCCCGGCCTCGCCACCATCGCGCCGCGCCCATTGCGGCTTGGGGCCAATCAGGCGCACGCCGGTGCGGCTGGAGTTGTAGTGCACTTCCCAGTCGGTGGCAAACAGCATCTGCATGTCGTCGGGCGTGAAGAAGTCGGGCGCGCCGTGCGGCCCCACCAACACGGCAATGTCCCAGTGCGTGGCGTATGCCGGGCGCACTGCGTCTATCTGTGCGGCGTTCAGTGCAGCGGGTGCTGCCGTGTCGGGCGCTGCCACATGCAGCACATCGCCCGCGCGCAGCACGCGCCCGCCATGGCCGCCGAACTGGCCCAGGGTGAAGGTGGACTTGCTGCCCAGGTAGTCGGGCACGTCCCAGCCGCCCAGCACCGCCAGATAGGCCCGCACACCGGCGCTCTGCACCCGACCGATCTTGAGCACCTGGCCAGCGGCCACATCCACTGCGGACCACATGGCAACCGGCTGGCCGTCGAGCAGCACGTCCAGCGGCGCGCCGGTCACGGCAATGCGCATGGCCGAGCGAAAGCTCAAGGTCGGGCCGGCAGCGGTGATCTCCAGTGCGGCCGCGCCCTGGGCATTGCCCACGATGGCATTGGCCGCACGCAGGGCCAGTGCGTCCATGGGGCCGCTGGGCGGCACGCCCACATCCCAGTAGCCCAGGCGTGCGGGCCAGTCCTGCACCATGGTGTGCACGCCACCGCTTTGCACGTCCACCGCATGGCTGGCCACCTTGAAGTCGGCCAGGCTGCGCGTGGTGTGCGTGGCCTGCACAAAGGGCGCGAAGGTCATCAGCGCGCGCAGGTATTGCAGATTGCATTCCAGTCCGGCAATGCGGCTGGTGTGCAGAGCTGCAGACAGCTTGGCAATGGCGTCGCTACGGTCGGCACCATGGGCCACCAGTTTGGCCAGCATGGGGTCGTATGACGCACCCACTTCGGTGCCACGCTCCACCCAGGTGTCCACGCGCAGGTCACCGGGGAACAGGACTTCGGTCAGCACACCAGTGGAGGGCTGGAAGTTCTTGTACGGGTCTTCGGCATACAGCCGGGCCTGGATGGCATGGCCCTTGGGTGTGACCGTCAGGGTGTCTAGCGCAGGCAGGTCGCCCGTAGGCAGCTTGACCATCCACTCCACGATGTCCACGCCGGTCACGGCCTCGGTCACGCCATGCTCCACCTGCAGCCGCGCGTTGACTTCCAGAAAGTAGAAGTCCTGGGTGCGCGCATCCACCACAAACTCCACCGTGCCGGCCGAGCGGTACTGCACCGACTGCACCAGCCGCCGCGCCGTGTCGTGCAGGGCCTGGCGTACTTCCTCGCGCAGGTTGGGGGCGGGGGTTTCTTCCACCACTTTCTGGTTGCGCCGCTGCAGCGAACAGTCGCGCTCGCCCAGCACCTGCACGGCTCCTTTGCCGTCACCAAAGATCTGCACCTCGATGTGGCGCGCATCGCTGATGAAGCGCTCCAGAAACACGCCGGCGTCCGAGAAGTTGGCCTGCGCCAGGCGGCTCACCGTCTGGAAGGCAGCGCTCAGTTCAGCGGCATCGCGGCACATCTGCATGCCGATGCCGCCACCCCCCGCACTGCTCTTGAGCATGACGGGATAGCCAATGGTCTGCGCGGCGGCGAGGGCTTCTTCGGCGCTGGCCAGCAGGCCGGTGCCGGGCAGCAGGCGCACCTGGGCTTCGGTGGCTAGGGCACGGGCCGAGTGCTTGAGGCCGAACACGCGCATCTGCTGCGGCGTGGGCCCCAGGAACACCAGGCCTGCGGCTTCGCAGGCTTCCACAAAGCTGGGGTTTTCCGAGAGAAAACCGTAGCCCGGGTGGATGGCCTGTGCGCCGGTCTGCAGCGCGGCGTCAATCAGCTTCTGGCCGACCAGATAGCTTTGTGCCGCAGGCGCCGGGCCTATGCAGACCGACTCGCTGGCCATGGCCACATGCATGGAGTGCGCGTCCGCCTCGGAGTACACCGCCACCGACTGGATGCCCAGCCGGTTGAGCGTGCGGATGATGCGGCACGCAATGGCGCCGCGGTTGGCAATCAGAACCTTGGTGAACATTCAGGCGCCGTCCCACACAAGAAACTGCACCGGTGTCGGGTTGTAGGCGTTGCAGGGGTTGTTGAGCTGCGGGCAGTTGGAGACCAGCACCACCACGTCCATCTCGGCACGCATTTCCACATACTTGCCGGGGGCGGAGATGCCGTCTTCAAACGTGAGCTGGCCCTCGGGTGTGACCGGCACGTTCATGAAGAAGTTGATGTTGCTCACCACATCGCGTTTCTCGAACGTCAGACCTTCCATGCCGGACTTGGCGATGGCCGTCATGAAGTTGTCGCGGCAGCTGTGCATGTGGCGTTTTTCCAGCGCGTAGCGCACGGTGTTGCTCTCGCAGGAGCAGGCGCCACCCAGGGTGTCGTGGCGGCCGCAGGTGTCGGCCACGATGGTCAGCATGGGCCGGCCTTCGCTGGACATCAGCGTGGTGCCCACGGTGAGGTAGAGCGCGCCTTGTGCCTGGATGGTGTGGGTCAGGCTGTAGCGCTCGCTGGGGTCGGCGGCGTTGTAGAACAAGGTGTCCACGGCCTGGTTGCCTTCGAGGTCGACGATGCGAAAGATCTGGCCACGGCGCACGGTGTGCACCCAGGGCTCGCCTGCGGGGTGGATGGTGTTGAAGACAGCGGTGGCAGCGCTGTAGCTGCTTTCTACGGTGTGCATGGTGTTGCCTTTGGATTCGGTGGTCTATGTGGGCTGCGCGCTTAGAGGTAGTAGCGCTCGGTGTTGATCAGGCCGCGCCCGTTTTCGGGGCAGTGCAGACGGCAGGGGTCGTCGGCACCGGCAGTGCCGGAGCGCCACACGGTAAGTGCCACGTCCTGTGGCGCATAGACCGGGTTGGGGTCCAGCGGATGCTGCGCGGTGGAGAGCACCACCAGGGTGTCCATCTCGAAGCGCAGGTCCACGTACTGGCCCGGCGCGCGGTGCGCGGTGACGAACTGCAGGCGGCCTACTTCATCGCTTTGCACCTTGCTGAAGAGGTTGAGGTTGGCAGCCATGTCGCGCTTGCTCATGCCCCACTTTTCCAGCTCGTTGACCAGGCTGTCGGTGCCGTTGCGGTGCATGGCGTTGCGGTGTTCCTGGTAGCGCGCTTCGCCATATTTGGCGCGCACGCCCGCTTCGGTGGAAGCACCGCACACGGTGTCGTGCCAGCCGCAGGTGTCGGCAGCGATGGAACACAGCACGCGGCCCATGTCGGAGTAGCACACATGACCCGCAGTGAGGTAGGCAGTGTGCTGGGCCTTGAGCGTGTCGGGCATGTTGTAGCGCTCGGTCTTTTCCTCGGCGTTGTAGAGCAGCATGGAGACGTTGGCGCTGCCGCGCACGTCGGTGATGCGCAGCGTGTTGCCACGGCGCATGCGCGCAGACCAGGCGGTGCCGCCGGGCACGGTTTCGGTCCACAGGATCAGGCTGGGGTCAAACGCGGTGGAGTGGTCCGGCACGGCAGCGCGCGCCAGGGGCGAGAGGGTTTCAAAAGAGGTTTGCATACGGTTTTGCGTAAGAAGTGAATAGGGCTTAGCCGATGGCTTCGGTGCGGCAGAGCTTGTCGAGTAGCTCCTGGTCGGTGGCCATGCCGGAGCTTTCGCGGATGCGCGCCAGGATCTCGGCCTTGAGGGCGCGGAACTCGCTGCCGTGTTTCATCTCCTGGTCGCGTGCCTTGGGCAGGGGCACCGGATAGATGCTGTGGATGCGTCCCGGGCGCGGCTGCATCAGCACCACGCGCTGACCTAGGTAAATGGCCTCGTCCACATCGTGGGTGACAAAGACGATGGTGGTCTTCTCGATGCGGTGGATGTGCAGGATCAGGTCGTGCATGACCTCGCGCGTCTGCGCATCCAGTGCACCGAAGGGCTCATCCATCAGCAACATGGCGGGCTTGCCCATGAGCGCGCGGGCAATGGCCACACGCTGCTGCATGCCGCCCGAGAGTTGATTGGGATAGGCATCGGCCACCTTGGACAGGCCGATCAGGTCCAGCAATGCATCGGCACGGCCCGAGGCGGCTTCCACATCCGAAGAAGTGAGGTTCTCGCGCTTGACCTTGAGGCGCCGGCTGAACTTGATGTTCTGCATCACCGTCAGCCACGGGTACAGGCTGTAGTGCTGGAACACCATGGCGCGGTCCGCGCCCGGACCTTCGATGGGCAGGCCATTGCATTCCACACTGCCGCTGGTGTGCGTCTCCAGCCCGGCAAGAATGCGCAAGAGCGTGGACTTGCCGCAGCCCGATGCGCCGACCAGGGTCACGAACTCGCCTTCTTCGACGGAGAGGTTCACGCCCTGCAGTGCGGGCACTGCATTGGTGCTGGGCGCACCAAAATATTTGCCCAGGTTCTGGATATGTACTTTGGACATGGTCATCAGCCTTTGCTGTGCAGCCAGGGGAAGGAGCGGCGATGCAACCAGCGGAAGGCCTGGTCCATCAGCAGGCCGATGAGGCCGATCAGGATGATTCCGCCGAAGATGGTGTCGGTCTTGAGGAAGCGTTGCGCCTTGAGGATGGAGTAGCCCAAGCCGGAGTTGGCGGCCACCAGTTCGGCCACCACCAGGTAGGTCCAGGCCCAGCCCATGGTCAGGCGCAGGGTATCCAGGATGGCGGGCTTGGCCGACTGCAGCAGCACCAGCTGCACGATCTCGCCGCGGTCTGCACCCATGGTCTGCGCTGCCTCGATCTGCGCCCGTGGCACCAGCCGCACGTTCTCGGCCACCATCAGCACCATCTGGAAGAAGGTGCCTATGAAGATGATGGAAATCTTGGCGCTTTCGCCAATGCCCAGCCACAGCATCACCAGCGGAATGAAGGCCACGGCCGGCATGTAGCGGATGAAGTCGGTGAGCGGCTCCAGAATCGCCTCAATCGGCTTGAAGGCGCCTATCAGCAGGCCCAGCGGCAGGGCGAACACGGCCGAGAGCACGAAGCCCGCCAGCACCCGGTACATGCTGATCATGGTGTCGCCCCAGAGGTCGTCGTCCATCATCCAACTGAATAGCCGCGTGACCACCTGTACCGGCCCGGGAAGGAACACCGGGTCCACATAGCCCGACTCCGTGAGCACGGCCCAGGCCACCAGGGGCAGCAGCAGGCCCAAGCCGGCAAAGAGCCAGTACTGGGTGCGGGAGATGGAGGCTGCAATCGACCAGATGCTGGGTTTCTTGACCCGTGGCGCAGCGTCTGGCGGCAGATAGAGGGACTGTGTATTTTGCAAATCAGGCTCCAGGTAAAAACAAAAACGCGAGAGGTCAGGCGGCGTTAACCGTGATCTCCCGGGCTTTTATCCCTCCGTGGAACCGCACTTGCGTGCAGCCGACCGCTCTTGGACCAGACAGTGCACATGGCACCCGGAACCCTAGCTGTCTTGAATGACTGAAACTAAAAAATGATTAAGGCTTGGCGTTTTCCTCTCGAAAACTACTGAGCAATATCAATGCCAACATTCGCGTGCACCAGACTGTGCACATTGTTTGATGCACATCACAGCCCCCTTTGCCCCCGTGCGTATTCTGCAAACCAGATTGCAAAGGAGTAAGCCATGAAATTGATGCAAGACCTTCTCTCAACCGACTACGGCCTGATGAGTCTGGCCGTGATCGTCATCGTGCTGGGCATGGCCGTCTGGTACGCCCGCTTCTTCAAGCGGAAAATGGACGAAGCAGAAGCCAACCACAGCGTTTGATCAGGCTGGCACGCGGTCGCGTGCCCTGCTGTATCTGCTGGGTCAGTGGTACCAGCCGGTAAAGCGCAGGCTGTGCCGGTGTGCTAGCCGGACTCCAGTCGCTCTGGATCAGTACCAGGTCCTCATGCAGATCCATGACGGAGCCGGCTGCCAGGAAACGGTCCACCGCATCGCAGGGCCGGGTCAGCCACAGGCTGCCGCCCAGGACTTCCAGACGAAAGCCTTCACCCGCATTGATCAGGCGGGTCTGACGGGGTAATAGGACGGACGGCTCGGGCTGCTGCGGGTACATGGGTTTTCTCCGGTAGTGATGGCTCAACTGTCTGCCGATGTGCGGCTCTTGCCCATATACACAGAAGGACAACCTGTACCGGTGCACACAGAAGCGCCGACGCATCTGTGCTGGTCTGGTTCGGGTCCATCTGTACCGCTTTTTTGCCTGCTGTTGCGGCACTGCGCGGCGGCATTGGCGTTACCATGGAACGCATGGCAACCGAGGCGCCCCTCCTGTATTTGCAGATTGCACTGCGTTGCGCGCAGTTGATCGCGTCTGGCGCCCTGCAAACCGGGCAGCGCCTGCCTTCGGTGCGCGATTCGGCAGCACAGAACCATGTGTCGGTGGCCACTGTGGTGCAGGCCTATCGCTATCTGGAAGAGCACGGCGTGGTGACGCCGCGCCACAAGTCGGGCTATTTCGTGACCACTGCCAGCCGGGCCAAGGCAGCCGGCGTGGTGCGGGCCATCCAGCATGCGCCTGAACTGCCCAAGGGCCAGCAGGACAACGCAGCGAACGTCCTGGAAAGGCCGGCGGTCAGCTTTGCCGGATACAGCCCCAAGGACAAGGACTTTTTCGACAATGATCGTATCCGCGTGGCGGTCAGTCGCGCCGCGCGGCTCAAGCGCGACACCTTTACCGATTACAGCAGCTCGTCCGGCACGCTGGCCCTGCGCAATGCCGTGGCTTTGCGCGCCTTGCATCTGGGCTGTGCGCTCAAGGGCGAGAACATCGTCATCACATCGGGCTGCATCAACGCGGTGGCCATGTGCCTGCAGGCGGTGACCAAGCCCGGTGACCTGGTGGCCATTGAAAGTCCGACGTTCTTCGGCTTTCTGGATTTGCTGGAGTCGCTCAACCTCAAGGCCATTGCCTTGCCCACAGACCCGCGCACCGGCGTGTCGCTGCCCGCGCTGCAGCTCGCCTTGGACACGCAGCCGATCAAGGCCTTGCTGCTGGTGCCCACGCTGTCCAATCCGCTGGCATCCATCATGCCGCTGACGCACAAGCGCGCGCTGGCGCGGCTGGTGGCCCAGTACCAGGTGCCGCTGATCGAGGACGTGGTGTTCAACGATCTGCTGGCCACCGACTTCCGGCGGCGTGCGGTCAAGGCCTTTGACAGCGAAGGCTGGGTCATGACCTGCGGCTCGTTTGCCAAGACCGTGTCGCCCGGCATCCGTCTGGGCTGGGTTGAGGCCGGGCGCTGGAGCAAGGAGCTATCTACGCTGAAGCGGGTGCAGGGCACCTCCACCAACGCGGTGCTGGAATATGCACTGGCCGACCTGTTGACGCAGGGCAGTTACGAGGCGCATTTGCGCCGCTTGAGTGCGCTCATGAAACAGCGTCTGGGCCAGGCCCGCAAGCTGATCCAGGCCAGCTTTCCGGTGGGTACCCGCGTCAATGATCCACCTGCCGGATACACGCTGTGGGTGGAGCTGCCCGGTGAGGTGGACACCATGGTGCTGTTTGCGTTGTGCAAGGCGCAAGGCATTACCGTGGGGCCGGGCCAGCTGTTTTGCACCAGCCACCGTTACCGGCATTGCTTGCGCCTGAGTTTTGCCGGCGCCTGGGGGCCGCAGGAGCAGGCGGCACTGACGCAGGTGGGGCGGTTGGCCTGCCAGCTGGTGGAGGGGCTTGACGATGAAACCAGCCGTGCTGCGATGGATGCATCGCGCATGGACTTCATCAGCAAGGCGGACGTTTCAGCCTACGATTTGTGGTGAGCTGAGGCATCCTGCGCGCGCAGGGCATGCAAAAAGGTCTTGCATAGGTATTTGAAGACGCCCATAGTTGTGGGGGGAGGGAACATCGACGCAGGTCGATGGTTTCAATGGCGTCCGAAAAGACCTTGAAAGCGGGAATATGAAGGTTCGCGTACTTTGCTTCGGCCGGTGGCGGTGCTTGTTGTCACTTTTGCTGCTTGCGTGGGGGGGATTTCAACCCTTGCACGGCGCCTGGGCCGCAGAAACAAGGCTTGCGGTGTTCCCGACCGGGCCCATCTACGAGTACCGCTGGAAGTTGCTGGAGCTGGCGTTGTCCCATGTGCGCGGCGCCGGCACAAGCTACCAGCTGACGCCCTACCAGGAAGACATCACACAAAACCGCGGCATGGAGTTGCTGCAATCCGGCGAGTTGGATGTGATCGCGCTGGGAACCAATGTGGAACGCGAAAGCCAGATGCTGCCGATCAAGATCGACATCCTGCGCGGCATCGTCGGGTTTCGCATTTTTGTGATCCGCGCGACGGATCAGGACCGCATTGCCCGCATGGACGCTGCCGCACTGCAGCAGCAACTGGTATTTGGCCTGAACAGCCAATGGGCCGATCTGCCGGTCATGCGTGCCAACGGGTTCTCGGTGGAGACTTCACCCAACTACGAGAACCTCTTCGTCATGCTATCGGCCAAGCGCTTTGATGCGTTTCCCCGAGGATTGAACGAGGCGGCGCGCGAGCTGGAGGAGCGCAAGGTCCGCTATCCGCTGCTGGCCGTGGAGCAAAGCAAGGCCTTGTTCTTTCCCTATCCAGTGTATTTCTGGGTCAACAAGAAGAACAAATCCTTGGCCGGGCAGATCGAGCGCGGCTTGCGGGCAGCGCTGGCAGACGGGTCGTTTCGCCAGCTGTTCGAGACGTACCACGCCAACGAAATCGCCACTTTGGCGAAAGAGAAGCGCACGGTAGTGCGCATGACCAACCCGATCTTGCCGCCCGGAACACCGCCTACGGATACCAGCTGGTGGTGGCACTAAGATGCCTGGCATCACGGCAAAGAATACCGATGCAGTTTACGCAAACACTTTCTCAGCGCCTCATCTACACCCTGCTTCCCTGGTATTTGCTGGTTGCTATCGGCATGACGGGCGTGCAGCTTGTCATTCAATATGCCAATGTGGGGCGGGACATAGAAAGCGATCTGGCCACGTTGGGGCGCACCATCTCGCCGACCGTCGTTGGTGCGGTGTGGCAGCTGGATTCGGCGCAACTGGCAACCCTTGTTCAAGGGGTTCGCCAAAACGCGATTGTTTCTGGCGTTCAGATTGAGAGCAGCACGGGTGAAGTGCTGGCCGAGGATGGCCATGTGCCTTCGACGGACCTCGATGCGGCAGGCATTTTTCCCAACGCCGAGAAGCTGATCCGGCTCCCCCTGTACCACCAATCCATGCGGGGTCGTGACAATTTGATCGGAACCCTGAAGATGTACTCGGATCGCAAGGTCATCTGGGACCGCACCAAGTACGGCGTCCTCGTCATCCTGCTCAATTCGCTGGTGGTGACCACGGCCTTGTGGCTGCTGTTCAGGTGGGCCGTGCGGCGCAAGCTCTCCGATCACGTGACGCGTCTGGCCAGGGCGGTGGCGGATGGGCGCAACCAGCCGCAGGCGGTGCCGCTGGAGCCTTTGCACTACCCCTTTGTGGACGAGTTGGGCGAACTGGTCAAGGCGTTCGATGTGAGCCGCTTCCGGCTGTTCGAGTCCATGCAAAAGCTCAATGCGCTGAACCAGAACCTCGAGAAGATCGTGGCTGAGCGCACCCTGGAGCTGCGGCAAGCCAAGGAGCAGGCCGAGTCTGCGACCCGGGCCAAATCGGACTTCCTGGCCAATATGAGCCATGAAATCCGCACACCCATGAACGCCATCCTGGGCATGCTGTACCTGGCACTGAAGGAGGACATGCCCCAGGGGCTGCGCAACCGCCTCACCAAGGCCCAGGGCGCGGCCAATTCGCTGCTGGGCATCATCAGTGACATTCTGGATTTTTCAAAGATCGAAGCCGGCAAGCTGGATATGGAGCAGGTGGAGTTCGGTCTGGATGCGGTGCTGGAGCAGCTTGCCGATACGCTGAGCTTCCAGGCCGAGCACAAGGGGATTGAATTCCTCATCCGCTACAACCCGGGCATTCCTCCCCGGCTCATCGGCGATCCCTTGCGCCTGGGGCAGGTGCTGATCAATCTGTGCGGCAATGCGGTGAAGTTCACTGAGCGGGGGCAGGTGGAGCTGTCCTTGCAGTGCATCAGCAGCACGCAGTCGGACGTCATGCTGCAATTCACCGTGCGGGATTCGGGTATCGGCATTGCACCCGACGTGCAACCCAAACTGTTTGAGAAGTTCACGCAGGCCGACCAGACCACCACGCGCCGATTTGGCGGAACGGGTCTGGGCCTGGCCATTTGCAAGCACCTGTGCAGCCTGATGGGCGGGCGCATCTGGCTGGAGGAGTCTGAGTTGGGCCGCGGCACTACGGTGTGCTTTACTGTGCGGCTGCAGATTGCGCAGGGTGCCCTGCTGCACCAGCGTCAGCTGGTGGATCAGGTCGGGCCTTTGCTCAAGGGCGTGCGCGTGCTGCTGGTGGACGACAACCAGGTTTCGCTGGAGATCCTGTCGGAGATGCTGCGCTTCTTCCAGATGGATGTGGTGGCCGTATCCAACGGCCCCGCCGTGCTGGCGGCGCTGGAAAAACCGGGCTCACCCTGTGACCTGCTGCTGATGGATTGGCGCATGCCCGGAATGAATGGCGATGAAGTGGCCAGACGTGTGCACGGCAGCGCCGCCATTGCGCACAAGCCCAAAATCGTGGTGGTGACGGCCTATGGGCGCGAGGACGTGATGCGTCTGTGCGAACAGGCCGGAGTGGATGGTTTTCTGGTCAAGCCGGTGACGCCATCGTCCATGCTGGACACCATCTTGTCCGTGCTGGGGCGTCGGCGCATTCTCAGCGACGGCGAAAGCGGCAAACACAAGCTACCGCTGGGCCTGTCCCAGACCCAACTGGCCGGGGCGCGCCTGCTGCTGGTGGAAGACAACGATATCAACCGCGAGTTTGCAACCGAGCTGTTGCGCAGCGAGGGCATTGAAGTGGACGAGGCTGTCAACGGCCAGGAAGCGGTGATGAAGGTGCAGGCCTCTAGCTACGACGCCGTGCTGATGGACGTCCAGATGCCGGTGATGGATGGGCTGGAGGCTGCGCGACGGATCCGTGCATTGGCCGGACAGCCCAACGGGGCGTATTTCCGCGACATTCCCATCATTGCCATGACCGCCTTGGCCATGGCCAAGGACGCAGACCAGAGCCGTGCCGCCGGCATGAACGACCACGTCACCAAACCCATATCGCCGGAACGGCTCATGGCAACCTTGTCCCAATGGGTTCGCCTGCCCCGGCAGGGCATGGGATTTGCGCCGACGCAGGTGGCACGCAAGAACGTGGAGCTACCCGACGAGCTGCTGGCTGCCTCCAGTCTGGATGCGGTGGAGGGGGTGCGGCGCATCGGTGGCAATCTGGACGCCTATTGCAGGCAGTTGCAACGCTTTCGCGACCACTATCCCAAGGCCATCGAAGATTTGCGTGCGGCCTGCGAGAACCAGGGCGTGCAGGTCGCGGAGCATCTGTGCCATGCACTGCGGGGCGTGGCTGGCAATCTGGGGGCCTATCTGCTCTATGACAAATTGAAGATGCTGGAGAGCACGCTCAAGCAAGGCCAAGCGCCTGCAGCCCAGGATATGGATGATGCAGATGCGCTGATGGTGAATGTCTTGCGCGACATAGATGCAGTGCTGCTGAGCACCATGCCCGCAGTCGCTGAGAAACCCCAGACACTGTCGACCACGGAATGGCAGTCGTTGCTGCAACGGTTGGGCCATGCGCTGGATTACGATCTGGGTGCCGCCGATGGACTGATTGCACAACTGCGCGCCGGTACGCTAAATACCGCCATGGAAGCCGAAGTGGCAGAACTTGCGAGACTGGTGGACGTATTTGATATCGATGCGGCGCAAGGCCTGCTGAAGGCACTGCAAGCCAAGCAACTGGACAGACAACATGAATGAAACCGCCCAAGCATTGAACAATGGCAAGCCCCGGCTATTGATTGTTGATGATGTTCCGGAGAACCTGCACGCATTGATGAGCGTGCTGCGCGATGACTATGCCATTTCGGCGGCCGTCAGTGGCGAGAAAGCGCTGGAGCTGGCCAGGCGCGCACCGCAGCCGGACCTGATCTTGCTGGATATCAAGATGCCGGGCATGGACGGCTATTCGGTACTTTCCGAACTGAAAATAGATGCCACTACCGCCAACATACCGGTCATGTTCCTGACGGGACTGAGCGATGCGGCAGACCAGACGCGCGGGCTGTCTCTCGGTGTGGCGGACTACATTACCAAGCCGGTCAATCCCGACCTGCTCAAGGTGCGCATCCGCAATCTGCTGGAGTTGCGCCGCATCCGCAGCCACCCGGTGCTGTTCGACATTGCGGCACAGCGCGACAGCAACCAGACCGCTTCCATTCTGGTGGTGGACGACGTGCCGGAAAACATCCACGAGCTGGTGGGGGCGCTCTCCAGCGAATACCGGATCATGGTGGCCAACAGTGGCCTCAAGGCGCTGGACATCGTGCAGCACGGGGAGCCGCCGGACCTGATCCTGCTGGACATCCGCATGCCCGGACTGGACGGCTACGAGATCTGCCGGCGCATCAAGGCCATGCCTACAGGCAATGGCATTCCCGTGATCTTTGTGACCGTGGTCGATGCGCCGCAAGAAAAGGTCAAGGGCTTTGCGCTGGGGGCGGCGGACTACATCACCAAGCCGTTTGATGTGGATGAGGTGCGGGCACGCATCCAGACCCATCTGGAGCTGGCGCGTCTGCGCCGCTTTCTGGAAAACCTGGTAGCGCAGCGCACGGCCCTGCTCAAGATCAGTGAGGAGAAGTACCGGATCCTGGCGCACCGGGACACGCTTACCGGCTTGCCCAATCGCGTGCTGTTTGCGGAGCAGTTGGCGCATGCCATTGCACAGTCACAGCGCAACCAGAGCCAGTTTGCGCTGCTCACCCTGGACCTGGACAACTTCGCCACCATCAATGAAAGCCTGGGGCATAGCGTGGGTGACAAGCTGTTGCTGGCAGTCAGCCAGCGCCTGCAAGGACTGCTTCCCGATAGCGATGCCATCGCGCGGGTGGGGGGTGACGAATTCAACATCATCCTGGACAGCACTTCGCCCGATCCCTGGGTGGACTTGCAGGCGCAGCGCATGATTGACGCGTTGACCCTGCCGTTCGTCGTGGATGACCACAGCATCTATGTAGGTGCCAGCATTGGCATCGCCCTGTTTCCCGATGACGCATCCACTGCAGAGCAGCTGCTGAGCAATGCGGACGCTGCCATGCACCGCGCCAAGGCCGAGGGGCGCAGCACCTTGCGTTTCTTTTCGCCCGACATGTCGCGACAGGCCCGTGCGCGCTTGAACCTGGAAGCCAACCTGCGACGGGCGCTGGACCAGAACGAATTGCGCCTGCACTACCAGCCGCAAGTGGCGTTGGCCAGCGGCCAGGTCGTGGGAGTGGAGGCACTGGTGCGCTGGATGCATCCAGAACGTGGTCTGGTTCCGCCCAACGAGTTCATACCACTCGCCGAAGAAAGCGGCCTGATTGTTCGCCTGGGGGACTGGGTTCTGAATGAGGCCTGCCGTCAGATACAGGCCTGGTCCGCAGCGGGTATTGCGCCTTTGCATACGGCGGTGAATGTATCGGCCGTTCAGCTCAGCCGCGGCAATCTGGTGGAGTCGGTCACAGCTGCGTTGCGCACCACGGGCATTGCACCTGAGCGTCTGGAACTGGAGATCACGGAGAGCTTCCTGATGTCCAACCGCGAGAAGTCCATCGAGTCCCTGGCCCAATTGCGCCAGCTGGGTGTGCGCCTGTCGATCGACGACTTCGGCACCGGTTACTCATCGCTTTCCTATCTGCAGCAGATCAAGGTGCACAAGCTCAAGGTGGACATGTCATTCGTGAAGAACATCACGACCAATGCCAGCAATGCCTCCATCGTCAAGGCCATTGTCGCCATGGGGCACAGCCTGGGACTGGAAATCATCGCCGAAGGCGTGGAGTCGAAAGAGCAAGCCTTGTACCTGTCGGGCATGGGCTGTGACGTGATGCAGGGGTTCCTGATCAGTCGCGGCTTGCCATCAGAAGCCTTGACGGAGTTCCTGGCGAGCTACAAACCTTCCAGCTTTTCGCACGGCGGCTGAGGGCCGCACGCGCGGGTGCCGTCTGGGCGCCTAGCGCGAACCGGCAACTACTTTCAGGATATTGCTGCCCAGTTCCTCGGCCACGAACTTCGCCACATAGGCATCTGCGCCTGCGCTTCTGGCATGGTTCTCCGACGCGGTTCCTGAGAGCGAGGAGTGCACCATCACCGGTATGCCGCTGTAGCGCGGATCATCCTTGATGTTGCGGGTAAGGGTGAAGCCATCCATCTCCGGCATTTCCAGATCGGTCAGCACCAGTGCCACACGGTCGCGAATGGGGATGCCCTGGGCTTTGGACTGTGCATACAGACTGTCCAGTTTTTCCCAGGCTTCCTTGCCGCTCTTGGTCATGATGACCGGCAGGTTCATGGCCTTGAGGGCTTGTTCAATCATCATGCGTGCCACTGCGGAATCGTCAGCGGCCAGAATCACGGAACCTGCCGGAATGGAGCCCTTGGGCATGATTGTGTCTTCGCGGAAGGTGTGGTGCTGGTCGGGGAATACGTCGCGCAGGATTTGCTCCACATCAAGCACCTGGGCCAGGCGACTGTTTTCCTTGTCGCCGTCCAGACGTGCGAGGCTGGTCACCAGCCCACCGCCGGTGCCTTCAGCGGAGAGTGCCTGTTTCCAGTCCAGACGCACGATTTCCACCACCTCTTCGACGGCAAAGGCTTGCGTGGTGCGGGCGAACTCGGTCACCAGCAGAATGCCTGTGCCTTTGGCTGGCGTGCAGCCCACAATCTTGGGCAGGTTGACGACCGGAATCAGTTGCCCGCGCACATTGGCAATGCCCATGACGTTGGGCCCGGCATTCACCATGGAAGTGATTTCCGGCATTACCATGATCTCGCGCACCTTGAATACATTGATGCCGAACAGTTCGTGCTTGAGTGCGCCACTGGGTTGCCCCAGGCGAAACAGCAGCAACTCGAACATGTTGTTGCTGGAGCTGGCGTTGCGTTTTTCCTTCTCGGAGGCAAATGAGGTGGCCATGGTGGGAGTCTCTCTGATGTCTATAGGTCGATAGCTTCAATCATGCATCAACTCGGGGCTGGCTTGCGTATTTCTGTTTGTACAGGGTTTGTCTCGGTTTTAGCAGCCATTTTGACATCTAGAATGAATCCGTTATCAGGGACATCTTTATCAGGTACGCACTATGGACAAATTCAAAGTCGGCACGCGTCTGGGCTTGGCATTTTGTCTGGTTCTCGTCATCACCGTGTTCCTGGCCATCATTGGGATGGCCCGTCTCGGAGCCCTGAAATCTGCCAGCCATGATCTGGTGGAAGTGCAGGTGCAACGTAGCACGCTGGCGCACCAGTGGGAGGCCAGCATCAACATCAACTGGGTACGCGCCGTCGCTTCCATGCGGTCTGCCGATGCCGGGTATGTGGATGTCCTGCAGAAGGAGATGGACGCCACCACCAAGTCCATCTCCGAAATCCAGAAAAAGCTGGAAACGCTGGTGCAGGATGATGCCGGCAAGGCGCTGATGGCCGATGTGGCCAAGAGTCGTGAGGCCTATCGCAATGCACGGGCCGAACTGCTGAAGAAAAAGAAGGCAGGGGAGGATGTTGCACCCCTGATAGATCACGATCTGCGGCCCATTGCAGAGACCTACCTCAAGGCACTGGCCGCATTCTCCCAACAGACTGAAAAGGCACTGACTTCCAGCCAGGAGGAGACCATTTCCGTAGGCGCCACTGGGCAATGGATTCTGGGTGTGGGGGCTGCCGTTGCGGTGGTGCTGGGTCTGGCGCTGGCCATCTTGTCCACGCGCTCCATCACGGTGCCCATCCGGCGTGCCGTGGCTTCCGCGCAAGCCATGGCCAGCGGTGATCTGGCCAGCGACATCCGCGTGGAAGGCAATGACGAAACCGCGCAAGTGCTGCAGGCGCTCTCCGAGATGCGCGGCAGTCTGGCGCGCATCGTAGGCAGTGTGCGCCAGGGTTCACAGGCCGTGGCAACAGCCAGTGCCGAGATTGCGCAAGGCAATAACGACTTGTCTGCACGTACCGAGCAACAGGCCAGTGCACTGGAGCAGACCGCGGCCAGCATGCAGGAGCTGGGCGCCACCGTTAAACAGAATGCGGAATCGGCGCGTCAGGCCAACCAGTTGGCCAGCAGCGCGTCGACAGTTGCGATCCAGGGCGGCGAAGTTGTGGGTCAGGTGGTGGACACCATGCGCGGCATCAATGAGTCTTCGCGCCGAATCTCCGACATCATCGGCGTTATCGACGGCATTGCATTCCAGACCAACATCCTGGCGCTCAATGCGGCCGTGGAAGCGGCGCGTGCGGGTGAACAGGGCCGCGGCTTTGCCGTAGTGGCATCCGAGGTTCGCGCTCTGGCCGGGCGCAGCGCAGAGGCTGCCAAGGAAATCAAGAATCTCATCAACGCCAGCGTCGAGCGCGTCGAGCAGGGCACGGTGCTGGTGGATAAGGCGGGCGAAACCATGACCGAAGTGGTCAGCTCCATCCGTCGGGTGACAGACATCATGGGCGAGATCAGTGCCGCCAGCAACGAGCAGAATCAAGGTGTCGCTCAGGTGGGTGAGGCCGTGGGCCAAATGGACAAGACCACCCAGCAGAACGCCGCACTGGTCGAGCAGATGGCGGCTGCCGCCGGCAGTCTCAAAGCACAGGCACAGGAGCTGGTGCAGACCGTGGCGGTCTTCAAGCTGGCGGGGAACGAGAGCGTCTATCGTCCTGTGCCGGCACCCGATATGGCACCAGCCGCAGCCATTGCCAGCGCACCGCGCGCGATTGCGCCGTCTGCCCCCAAACCCCTGCCCGCAGGCGGCTCCCGGGGTGATTCAGATGGTCTAGGCATCAATCTGGACAACGCCATCAAGGCCCATGCTGATTGGCGCACCAAGCTAAGGGCTGCGGCCTCCAAGCACGAGAAGCTGGATGCAGAAACCATTGCCCGGGACGATTGCTGCGAAATGGGCAAGTGGTTGATGGGCAAAGGAAGTGCAAAATTTGCCAGCCAGCCCACTTTTGTGAGCCTGGTGGCAGGGCACAAGGCCTTCCACCAGGAGGCTGGCAAGGTCGCTCGCGCGGTCAATCAAGGTAGCGGCGACGTGGACGCCATGCTGGAGAGTGGTACAGCGTTTTCCAACGCGTCCAACGAGGTCACCCGACTGGTTGTGCAGCTCAAACGCGAAATTGCCAAGCCCGCCAGCCCGGCGTTGAAGGCGCCACCGCCCAAGGTCATGGACAGAGTTGCTTCCGCAGCGGCGGATGGTGAGTGGGAAACCTTCTAGTGCGTGAGGCTTCGACGAGCAGTCTGGCTACAATCCAGCTCTGTCTCCCGACATAGTTCAATGGATAGAACGGGGTCCTCCTAAGACTCAGATACAGGTTCGATTCCTGTTGTTGGGACCACCGGACCGTCTCACGCAGTCGCACCCCATCGCAAGCTCCAACCAAGTACGTTCACGACTGGTGGGCAAAGCGCCTGCCCAACCCGGTCAATGTTCCAGATTCAGGATCAGCTGCGGATGTTCACCTTGGCGTGCGGCGTGGATGACTTCCATTTCGTGCATGAGCGCCAAAGAGCGAAGGGCGTTGAACACGGCACTGGGGAACCCCTGGCGTCTGGGGTCCGGATTTAACAATTCATCCATCACGGCGCCGAAGTCCGGCTCTTCCCAGTGCTCTTCGATCAAATTCCCGACATGGGGGTACTTTGAGCGAACCACCGCAAAAGCGAAATTGTTGTCAAGCATGGCGCATCACCTCTCAGAAGTGGGTTGGTTGACCTCAAACAGCTGGGAGCCGGGTGCTTGCACTCAGTTGCAAACCTTGACGCCCACTGGCACTCGGAAGGACCTCGGCAATTCTCTTTCGTAAGGGGGAATATTTCACCAGCGGGTTGTCTTGTCAATGCGTATCCGGAGATCGACAACAATTTAGAACAAATTCCAGAAGAAGGTGGAGAAATGCGCTGTTATCCACAGGTCTGTGCGGTTTGTACACAGCTTTCCCCGCGGTTGTGCCCAGGCGGGGCCCTCGACGGGGTGATGCCGGGCAAGTAAAGCCGTCGCGTTATTTGCTCAGGTGCCGCATGGCATCTTCGAGGCCCTTGAGGGTGAGCGGGAACATGTGCTGGCTGACCAGTTGCTGGATGAGCGCAATGCTCTGGCGGTATTGCCATACGCCCTGGGGTTCGGGGTTGATCCAGGCGAACTTGGGGAAGGCGTGGGTCAGGCGCTGTAGCCACTCGGCTCCGGCCTCTTCGTTGTTGTATTCCACGCTGCCGCCGGGCTGCAGGATCTCATAGGGACTCATGGTGGCGTCGCCCACGAAGATGAGCTTGTAGTCCTTGTTGTACTTGCGGATGATGTCCCAGGTCTCGAACTTCTCGGCATAGCGGCGCCGGTTGTTCTTCCACATGAAGTCGTACACGCAGTTGTGGAAGTAGTAGAACTCCAGGTGCTTGAACTCGGTCTTTGTCGCACTGAATAGCTCTTCCACGCGCGCAATGTGCTCGTCCATGGTGCCGCCCACATCCATGAGCAGCAGCACCTTGACGTTGTTGTGGCGTTCGGGCCGCATCTTGATGTCCAGATAGCCGGCGTTGGCCGCTGTCTTGCTGATGGTTTCGTCCAGGTCCAACTCTTCCTCATGGCCTTCGCGGGCGAATTTGCGCAAGCGACGCAACGCCACTTTGATGTTGCGCGTGCCCAGCTCCTGGGTGTCGTCATAGTCCTTGTAGGCGCGCTGGTCCCAGACCTTGACCGCGCTCTTGTTGCGGTTCTTGTCCTGGCCTATGCGTATGCCCTGGGGGTTCTGGCCGTAGGCGCCAAAGGGCGAGGTGCCGCCGGTACCTATCCACTTGTTGCCGCCTTCGTGGCGTTCCTTCTGTTCTTCCAGCCGCTTCTTGAGCGTTTCCATCAGCTCGTCCCAGCCCATCTTCTCGATCTTGGCGAGTTCCTCGGGGCTGAGGTTGAGTTCCAGGTTCTTGCGAAGCCATTCCAGTGGAATGTCCTGGGTGAAATCGGTCACCAGCTCCACACCCTTGAAGTAGGCCGCAAAGGCACGGTCGAACTTATCGTAGTGCTTCTCGTCCTTCACCAGCGCCGTGCGGCTCAGGTAGTAGAAGTCGTCCACCTGATAACCGTTGCCGTCCTCGTCGCTGCCAGGCGCTGCCGACCGGGGGCCGACCACGCCTTTTTGCAACGCCTCCAGCAGCGTGAGGTACTCCTTGACGGAGACTGGCAGCTTGGCCGCACGCAGGGTGTAGAAGAAGTCGAGCAGCATGGTGCGTGAGGGCTGTCCTCAGCCGCGTGGCTTGTTGAGCGAATGCAGCAGCTGCGCCTTGACTTCGGGCCACTCGCCGCTGCGCAGGCTGTACATCACGGTGTCGCGGATGGTGCCGTCACGGCGCAATGCGTGGCCGCGCAAGACGCCATCCTTCTTGGCGCCCAGGCGCTCAATGGCGGCCTGCGAGGCGAAGTTGAAGTTGTCCGTGCGCCATCCGACCACGTGGCAGCCCAGGGTTTCAAAGGCGTGGGTCATGAGCAGCAGTTTGCAGGTGCTGTTCACATGGCTGCGCTGCACGCTCTTGGCGTACCAGGTCCAGCCGATTTCCACGCGTTTTACGGCGGGCACGATGTCGTGGTAGCTGCTGCTACCCAGCACCTTGCCGGTGGAAGACTCAATCACAACAAAGGGAAAACGGTTGCCTGCTTCACGCATGGCCAAGGCGTCTTCAATGTATTTGCGGGTCTGCTCGGGTTCGGGCACGGAAGTGACGCGGATGTTCCAGAGCTCTCCGTCTGCGGCGGCGGCGCGCAGACCGGCTTCGTGCTCCAGGGACAGGGGGACTAGTTCCACGCCGCGGGCGGACAGGTTGACGGGCTCTACAAATGCCATGGCGATTCCTTGTGTTGGGATGGTGGGTGTCTTATCGGTTGTTGCGTTGCATGAACATCAGCTTCTCAAACAGGGTGGCGTCCTGTTCGTTCTTGAGCAGTGCGCCTACCAGGGGCGGCATGCTCGTCTTGTCATCCTTGCCATGCAGGGCTTCGAGCGGGATGTCTTCGGCCATGAGAAGCTTGAGCCAGTCCAGCAGTTCGCTGGTGGAAGGCTTTTTCTTGAGTCCTGGCAGGCCGCGGATCTCGAAGAAGGTCTTCATGGCGGCATTCAGCAGTTCGCGCTTGAGGCCAGGAAAGTGCACGTCCACGATGCTTTGCATGGTGGTGGCATCCGGGAACTTGATGTAGTGGAAGAAACAGCGGCGCAAGAAGGCGTCGGGCAGTTCCTTCTCGTTGTTGGAGGTGATGAACACCAGGGGGCGGTGCTTGGCCTTGATCAGCTCGCGCGTCTCGTAGCAGTAGAACTCCATGCGGTCGATTTCGCGCAACAGGTCGTTGGGGAATTCAATATCGGCCTTGTCGATCTCGTCGATCAGCAGGGCGACCGGTTGCTCGGAAGTGAAGGCCTGCCACAGCACGCCCTTGACAATGTAATTGTGGATGTTTTTGACACGCTCTCCGCCATCGATGTCCGACAGCTGCGAATCGCGCAGGCGACTGACTGCGTCATACTCGTACAGGCCTTGCTGGGCTTTGGTGGTGGACTTGATGTGCCACTGCAGCAGCGGCATCTTCAATGCCATCGCCACCTCTTCGGCCAACATGGTTTTGCCGGTGCCGGGCTCGCCCTTGACCAGCAACGGGCGCTGCAGGGTGATGGCGGCATTCACCGACAGCATCAGATCCTGCGTGGCGACGTAATTGGGGGAGCCGGTAAATTTCATAGCAAAGTTAGAAACATTAGGGTTGATCGGGATCAAACGTTGTGCAAATGGCGGGGGTGGGTCGATATAATCCGCCCAGTCAATTTATACCAATCACTCTTGGATTGTCTCTGCAAAATGAACAAACTTCTCTTGATCGTAGCTGCCACGCTTGTCTCCTGTGTGACCCTCGTGACTGCGCAAGCGCAGGAAGTCCAAGGTGATGCCAAGGCGGGCGCCAAGAAAAACGCCATGTGCATTGGATGCCACGGCATCATCGGCTACCAGGCCAGTTTCCCCGAAGTGCACAAGGTGCCGAAGATCTCCGGTCAAAGTGCCAAGTACATTGCCAGCGCGCTCAATGCCTACAAGAAAGGTGATCGCAAGCACCCGACCATGCGCGGCATTGCGGCTTCCCTGACGGACCAGGACATCGCTGATCTGGCGGCTTTCTATTCCACCAATGGTGTGGTGGAAGGCGCCGCCGCACTGGCAGCAGCGCCCGCAGCAACTGGCAAGGCGGCCGAGCTGGTTGCCAAGGGCAATTGCACCTCCTGCCACGGCGCCAGCTTCAGCGCCCCGATCGATCCCAGCTACCCGCGCATTGCCGGTCAGCATGACGACTATCTGTTTGTCGCGCTCAAGTCCTACAAGGCCGAAGGCAATGCACAAGTGGGTCGCGGCAACGCCATCATGGGCGGCGTAGCCAAGCAGTTCTCCAACGCGGAGCTCAAGGAACTAGCAGCCTACGTTGGTAGCCTGCCAAGCGAGCTCAAGACGGTTCCCGAAAGCCGCTTCCGCTAAGGATGCATTGGGGGGCTTCTGCCCCTGTTCATTCAGGCGAAGTGATCCTGTACCGTGGCCACACAGTTGCGGCCACGACGCTTAGCCAGGTAAACGCTTGCATCGGCAGCTTTCAGCCACGCATCAACGCCTTGTGATTGCAGTTCCGGGTTGACGTGGGCCACGCCAATGCTGACGCTACCAAGCCATTCACCCCCACCCGCGTGCACTCGTAGAGCAGAGACTTCTTCGCGCACCTTCTCGGCCGAGGTCAGGGCGCCTTGCAGGTTGGTGTTCATGCACACAATCAGGAACTCATCTCCACCCAGGCGGCATACCACGTCGTCATTGCGCACAGCCTCCGTCATGCAGCGCGCCAGGGTGCGAAGCACCGTATCGCCAGCATCGTGACCGCAGGTGTCGTTGATTCTCTTGAAGCCATCCGCGTCAATCATCATGCAGGAAAGGGCGGACCCCGTTGCCTGTGCTTTCTTCCACTCGGTGTCCAGAATGCGCATGGCGTGCCTGCGGTTGGGCAGACCCGTGAGCACGTCGGTCATGGCCATGCTTTCCAACTGCTCATTCATGTCAGAGAGCGCCTGGGTCCGCTCCCTGACGCGGGCTTCCAGCGTCTGATTGAGCTCGAACAGGGCACGGCTGCGCTCGGATACCTGCTCGATCAACCGGTTCATGGCCTGCAGCAGCAAAGCAGTGGCTGGGTCCCTGTTCTTATGAAAGGCGAGGTAGGCTTCGTGCGGCGGCACACCTTCGGCAATGGCGCGAATGGCTCCGGCCATCATCTGGTCTGAGCCCAGAATGTGATACGCCAGCCAGTTGGCCAGGTATTGCAGCAACGCGTGTGCAGCCTCGGACTGGTTGCCCGCGACTTCCGCATGCATGTGGTCGAGATCGCTCAGGAATTGAGTGTGCTCTCTCAGATGGTGACTCAGCTGGATCGGATCGAGGCCCGCGCCGGTCATCAATGCCTCTTCTTCCTTGAAGTGGTATTGGGTGTAGCGCGTGAGCTCTCCGAACAGGGCTTCGATTTCCTGTGCGCTTGCGCCTTCCGGCTGCATCAGCAGGTCGCCAAACTGGTTGATCAGGTCAACCAAGTAGTGGTGCTGCTCGTCCACCATGGCCTGGCCGGTGACAAAGCACTGATCCCATTGAAAGGATTCCATAGGCCTCTGTCAGTCTTTTGTGGCGTGGCGTTGTATGCAGGCGATATAGCTGTCGCCGTCAGGCGGTCGACCGGCCTGCTGACTTTCCCACAGCATTTTGCCCAGGCATTCCATGGCTTCGTGGTGGGCCAGGTGCAAGGAGTTGCGCTTGTGCGTCAATAGCTCCACGGCCTGCCGGATTCCACGCGGCTGATCAATGCTGCACTGCTCGCTGATGGACAGGTGCATGGACAGATGCAAGAACGGGTTGGTGCGTCCGGCATTCACGGTGGACATGGAGGCCAGCGCAGCGTCAACATCCGCAAAGTCGGCGTGGTATTCAGGGTGTTCGTCCATCCAGCGGGCGGCGATGATTTCGATCGCCTCCAGCGGCTTGCCCTCGCGAGCCTTGGCGAAGGTTTCGCAGAAAAAGCGACGGACGTCTTCTTGGGAGGGGCTGAACATGGGGGGCAAGCGTAGCATGACCTCGGTTAAAGGGCGTGGGCAAACCACTGTCCTATATCAAACTCGTACCATTAGGGCATTACATTCATTGCTACGGAGGTGGTTATGCCGGTGGTTGTCGTTGCCAATCCCAAGGGAGGTGTGGGGAAATCCACCCTCTCGACCCAGGTCGCTGGTTATTTCGCGTCTAAGGGGCATGCGGTCATGCTGGGGGATGCCGACCGGCAGCAGTCCAGCAGGCTTTGGCTGAGTTTGCGCCCGCCTTCAGCCCGCACCATCAGCACGTGGGAGTTTGACAGCGAGAACGTCGCCAAGCCCCCTAAAGGAACTACCCACGTGGTGCTGGATACTCCCGCCGGGCTACACGGCCGCCGGTTCAAGGACATCATGAAGCTGGCGGACAAAGTGCTGGTGCCGCTGCAACCCAGCATTTTTGACATGTATGCCACCCGTGCTTTTCTGGACGAGCTGGCCGCCAATTCGCACGCGGCCAAGGCCCGGGTCGGCATCATCGGCATGCGGGTAGATGCTCGGACTATTGCCGCAGACAAGCTCGCAGAGTTTGTGCAGTCCATTGGGCTGCCCATGGTGGGCTACGTTCGCGATACCCAGAACTTCATCCATCTGACGGCCCAGGGGCTCACGCTGTTTGATGTGGCTCCCCACAAGGTCGAACGTGACCTGGAGCTATGGGAGCCGATCGGCCAGTGGCTGGACCAGCGTTGAGGACTTATGCCGACTTCAGGCAAAACCGTTCTGGCGCCAGGCTTCAAAGACGGTGACGGCAACTGCGTTGGATAAATTCAGGCTGCGCTGACCCTCACGCATGGGCAGGCGCAGGCACTGTTGCGGTTCAAAGAACGCACGCACGCTGTCGGGCAAGCCTTTGGTCTCGGAGCCGAACACCAGCCAGTCACCTGCCTGGAAGGCCAGGTCAAACGGGCTACGCGTTCCGCGTGTCGTCAAGGTGAATGTCCGTGCAGGATCGGGTTGAGCCGACTGCAGAAAGGTTGACCAGTCGGCGTGGCGGCTGAGGTCGGCGTACTCGTGGTAGTCCAGGCCTGCACGTCGCATGTGTTTGTCATCCATGGAGAAGCCCAGCGGCTCCACCAGGTGCAGATGGCATCCGGTGTTGGCCGCCAGGCGGATGATGTTGCCGGTATTTGGGGGGATTTCCGGCTCTACGAGAACGATATTGAACATGCCCGATTATTCCGCACGGGCCAGTACGATGGCAGTGATGTGTGTCGCACCCGCGCGGCGTAACGCCCGTGCTGCAGCGTGCAGGGAAGCGCCAGTGGTCATGACGTCATCCACCAGGACAATGCGTTTGCCTTTGGCGGCAGGCGCGAATTCGGGCGCCAAGGCGTAGGCGCCTCGTACGTTGGTCAACCGCTCCTTGCGAGGCAAAGTACTTTGTGGCGGGGCTTCCTTGATCCGAAGCAGTACGTCGTGTTGCAGTTTGGAGGTGCCCAGACCGCGTGCCAGCTCCAGGGCCTGATTGAAGCCGCGCTGCTGCAGTCGCGCCGGTGACAGTGGCATGGGGAGCACCCAGTCTGCGCAATCCAGAGCGGGCTCGACCCAGGGCATGCTGCGCATCAGTGCGGCAAAACCGGGAGCCCATCCTGTGCCCTGGTGAAACTTGAATTGGACGATCAACCCCGCCCATGGGAAGTCATAGGTCACGGCGGCCAGAACGGCATCCAATGGCGGCGGCTCTGCCACGCAAGTGCCACATTGCATCAGGGTATCGGGCAAGGAGCATGCGCAGGTGGGGCAGCGATGCACCGGTTGCCCGAAGCGTTGTACGCAGGGTTCGCAAATTGCCCGCGTCGGCCAGGCGTGACAGACCGCACACTGGCTGGGGATGTGGCGGGATATCCCGGCAAGCAACTGGCGAAACATGGCGCCAATATACTGATCCTCAGCCATTTGCGAGAACGATGAACACCAAACGCCCTCCTTCCATAGACCCGACGGCCGCCAGCCGCTGGGCGCGCCATCTGCCCACCGAATCGCCCTGGCTGCACGAGGAAGTGGCGCGGCGCATGGAGGATCGTCTGCAATGGATAGTCCGTACCCCCGCAAGCTGGATGCACTGGGGGCCGCTGCAAGGTGGGCGGCAGGTACATGAGCAGCTGGTTCGCCGTTACCCCAAGGCCCACAGCTACGTGCGGGAGGAAACGCCTGCGCAAGTGAAGCTGGCGCAGCAGCACTTGCAGCAGGCCTGGTGGCGCCCAGCCCGCTGGTTGCAGGCCGGGGTCCAATTTGATGCGCCTGTGCAGCCGGTGCAAATGCTGTGGGCCAACATGGCGCTGCACATGGATGCCGATCCGCAGGCCCTGATCCAGCGCTGGCATGGCGCACTGGAGGTGGACGGCTTTCTGATGTTCTCCTGCCTGGGGCCCGATACGCTGCGTGAGCTGCGCACGGTCTATGAGGCACTGGGGTGGGCGCCGCCCAGTCATGCGTTTACCGATATGCACGACTGGGGCGACATGCTGGTGCACGCCGGATTTGCCGAACCGATCATGGATATGGAGCACATCACACTCAGTTACTCCACTGGGGAAACCCTGCTTGCGGAGCTACGTGGATTGGGGCGTAATTTGCACATAGACCGGTTTGCGGCCTTGCGCGGGCGCAATTGGCGCCGCTCCTTAAGCGAGGCACTGGAGCGGCAATTGAGGGGGCCGGATGGTCGCCTCACGCTGACCTTCGAAGTGATCTATGGACATGCCTTCAAACCCGCAGCGCGCATGCCGGTTCGCCCTGAAACACGGGTCTCTTTGGATGAATTGCGCCAATCATTGCGCAAGATCAAACCTTAGTTCCACTCCCATTGACTTTCGTGCTTGACATAAGCGCCTTACGTTGACCTTAGGGGGCGGTCTGCTGGGCTACAATCGCCCGAAAGAATTTCTGGCAATCAAGTGATTGAGTCCCGACAACTGCTAAGGGACGCCAGTGAGTGAGACGGCACGCAGCAGCACACAGAGGTACGAACGATGAAGAGCGTTTTCAATTGGTTGGCGACGGCTTTGATATCAGCCACCGCTTGGGCCGGGTCGGCAGCATTCACGCTGGCACGCGCGGTCGAAGATTTGCCGGGAGGCCCGTCGGTTAACCAGTTGAACCTGACCCAGGGTGTGACCAAAATTTCTGAAGATCAGGCGTGGTTGCACTGGTTCATGTTGATCGTTTGCGTCGTGATCTTCGTTGCGGTATTTGCCGTGATGTTCTATTCCATCTGGAAGCACCGCAAGTCTGTGGGCCACAAGGCTGCGCTGTTCCACGAAAGCGTGGCGGTTGAAATTGCCTGGACGGCTGCACCTTTCATCATTGTGGTGGTCATGGGTCTGATGGCTACCAAGACGGTGGTCGCCATGAAGGACACCACCAATGCCGACCTCACCATCAAGGCCACTGGCATGCAGTGGAAGTGGGGTTACGACTACCTTAAGGGCGAAGGCGAGGGCATCGGTTTCATTTCCACGCTGGACGTGGAGCAGCGCGAAATGTCCAACAACGGCGGCCCCAAGAAGGGCGAGGTCGTCAACGATTACCTGCTCAAGGTGGACAACCCCTTGGTGGTTCCCGTGGGCAAGAAGATCCGCATCATCACCACCGCCAACGACGTGATCCATGCCTTCATGGTGCCAGCTTTTGGCATCAAGCAGGATGCCATCCCCGGATTTGTACGTGACACCTGGTTCCGTGCCGAGAAGACGGGTGATTTCTATGGCCAATGCGCCGAGTTGTGCGGCAAGGAGCACGCCTACATGCCGATTCACGTGAAGGTGCTGTCCGCCCAAGACTACACTGCCTGGGTTGGGGCCGAACAGAAGAAGATGGCAGCCAAGGCAGATGATCCGACCAAGGTCTGGACCTTGGAAGATCTGATGGCACGTGGTGAAAAGGTTTACTACACGCCGGGTGCTTGCGTGTCCTGCCACCAGGCCAGCGGCAAGGGCGGCGGCACGGTGAAGCCTCTGGATGGCGCGGCCGTGGTGCTGGACGCAGACAAGTCCAAGCAGATCCAGGTGCTGCTCAATGGCCAGAACAATGGTGCCATGCCGTCTTGGAAGACTCTGAACGACACCGAGATCGCAGCCGTGATCACCTATACCAAGAACCATTGGTCCAACAAAACCGGTCAGCTGGTGCAGCCTGCCGACGTGATGGCCTTGCGCAAGTAGTTGCCTTCGGCAACCAACGCAAGCCCCATGAAGTGAATTGAGAAGGAAGAAACAATGAGCGCAGTTCTAGGCCACCACGATCACGCCCATGAGCACCATGACGATCACCACGCCCCTACGGGCTGGCGTCGCTGGGTGTTTGCAACCAACCACAAGGACATCGGCACGCTGTACATGATCTTCAGCCTGACCATGCTGATGATCGGCGGGGTGCTGGCGTTGCTGATCCGTGCCGAGCTGTTCCAGCCAGGGCTGCAGTTCGTCAACCCCGAGCTGTTCAACTCGCTGACCACCATGCACGGTCTGATCATGGTGTTCGGTGCCATCATGCCGGGCTTCGTGGGTTTTGCGAACTGGATGATCCCGCTGCAGATCGGCGCCAGTGACATGGCCTTTGCCCGCATGAACAACTTCAGCTTCTGGCTGATGATTCCTGCGGCTCTGATGCTGGCAGGCTCCTTCTTCATGCCCGGCGGCGCACCCGCTGCGGGCTGGACGCTGTATGCGCCGCTGACCCTGCAAATGGGCCCCAGCATGGACGCCGGCATTTTTGCGATGCACATCCTGGGCGCGTCTTCCATCATGGGCTCGATCAACATCATCGTGACCATCCTCAACATGCGCGCTCCCGGCATGACGCTGATGAAGATGCCCATGTTCGCCTGGACCTGGTTGATCACCGCTTACCTGCTGATTGCCGTCATGCCTGTGCTGGCCGGTGCCATCACCATGACGCTGACGGACCGCCACTTCGGCACCAGCTTCTTCAATCCGGCTGGTGGCGGCGACCCGGTGATGTATCAGCACATCTTTTGGTTCTTCGGTCACCCTGAGGTGTACATCATGATCTTGCCGGCTTTCGGCATCATCAGCCAGATCGTTCCGGCCTTTGCCCGCAAGCGTCTGTTCGGCTATGCCTCCATGGTGTATGCCACCTCTTCGATTGCCATTCTTTCGTTCATCGTCTGGGCGCACCACATGTTCACCACCGGCATGCCGGTGACGGGCCAGCTGTTCTTCATGTACGCCACCATGTTGATTGCGGTACCTACCGCGGTGAAGATTTTCAACTGGATTGCCACCATGTGGCGCGGTTCCATGACCTTTGAAACGCCCATGCTGTTTGCCGTGGGGTTCATCTTCGTGTTCACCATGGGTGGGTTCACCGGCCTGATCTGCGCCATGGCACCTATCGACATCCAGTTGCAGGATACCTATTACGTGGTGGCCCACTTCCACTATGTGCTGGTGGCCGGCTCCCTGTATGCCATGTTCGCCGGCTACTACTACTGGAGCCCCAAGTGGACCGGTGTGATGTACAACGAGACACGCGGCAAGATCCACTTCTGGTGGTCGCTGATTGCTTTCAACGTCACCTTCTTCCCCATGCACTTCCTGGGTCTGGCCGGCATGCCACGTCGCTATGCTGACTACCCCATGCAGTTCGCCGACTTCAATGCTGTGGCTTCCATTGGCGCCTTTGCATTTGGTCTGGCACAAGTGTTCTTCATCTTCTTCATCGTTGTGCCCACCATGCGTGGCAAGGGTGAAAAAGCGCCCCAGAAACCCTGGGAAGGCGCCGAAGGCCTGGAGTGGGAAGTTCCCTCACCGGCTCCTTTCCACACCTTTGAAAACCCGCCCAAACTGGACGCCACTGCAACCCGCGTGATTGGTTGAGCCATGGCACAAACTCCTGAGCAAAAGAAGGCTAATCTGCGCATGGGCCTGATCCTGGCGTCTGTGGCTGCGGTCTTCTTTGTGGGATTCATGGCCAAGATGATTCTGCTGGGCCATTGAGCGATGAATCTGCAGCGACTCAACCGCCAGATGATGGGCAAGCTTGCCGTGGTCACGGCAGGTATGTTCGCATTCGGCTATGGATTGGTGCCGCTGTACAAATCCATTTGTGAGCTGACCGGAATCAACGTGTTGGCGCTGGGTGAGCAGTCCATCCCCGGAGTGAAAGCCCAGGTGGCGGCCAACACCCAGGTCGACTTGAGTCGCACCATCACGGTCGAGTTTGATGCGAATTCGCGCGGCCCCTGGGAGTTCAAACCGGCGCAGCGTTCGGTGCAAGTGCATCCGGGTGAACTGACCACGGTAATGTACGAATTCCAGAATGTGCAGAACCGTCGCATGTCGGCGCAGGCCATTCCCAGTTACGCGCCTATGCAGGCGCAAGCGCATTTCCAGAAGGTGGAGTGTTTTTGCTTCAACCAGTACACGCTGGAACCGGGTGAAAAGAAAACTTGGCCGGTGGTGTTTGTGGTGGACTCCAAGCTGTCCAAGGACGTCAAGACTATCACCTTGTCGTACACGTTTTTTGAAGTGGGCAGTGGCACACCACCGGCTCCTGTGGCCAGTGTCAAGCCAGCACCTGTTGCGGGATTGGGAACCTGATGGCCAGCGAACCGCCATCTGCTCCGGCGCAGCGAACTTCATTTGCGCGCAGCATCAAGCTGGTCGCATGGTCCTTGTTGGGCATACGCAGCCGCAAGGGCTATCAGGATGATCTGGCCAAGGTCAATCCAGTGCATGTGGTGTTGGTTGGGTTCGTGGCGGTGCTGCTGTTTGTGGTGTCGCTGATTGGTTTGGTCAATTGGGTGGTCGCCAAATAGGGCGCTATCGCTGAAACGTTTTTAAGAAGAAGGAATGGAGCCGAAATGAGTTCAACGACACACGGATCAACACCGTATTACTTCGTACCCGGGCCATCGCGTCATCCGGCCATGGCGGCACTCGGCCTGTTTTTTGTCATTCTGGGTGCAGGCCAATGGGTCAACGGTGTTCAATGGGGCAAGTACTCGCTGTTCGCTGGCCTGATCTGGTGGCTGGGCGTTCTGTACCAGTGGTTTGGTGATGCCATCAAGGAAAGCCAAGGCGGTCAGTACGGTCGCAAGATCGATCTGTCGTTCCGCTGGAGTATGAGCTGGTTCATCTTCTCGGAAGTGATGTTCTTCGGCGCCTTCTTCACTGCACTGTGGTGGGCCCGTTCGCACTCGGTGCCTGCGCTGGGAAGCCTGGACAACTCCATGCTCTGGCCCGGCTTCAAGGCGGTCTGGCCCAGCTTGGCTGCCGGCGTGACAGCCTCTCCTGCAGGAACTGTGGAACCCTTCACCACCATGGGCCCTTGGCCCCTGCCCACCATCAACACGGCCTTGCTGCTGAGCTCGGGCGTTACCTTGACCATTGCACACCATGCCTTGCTGGCTGGCAAGCGCAGCAAGACCATCGGCTTTATGTGGATGACGGTATTGCTGGGTATCACGTTCCTGTGCGTTCAGGGTTATGAATACCACCATGCCTATACTGAGCTGAACCTCAAGCTCAGCTCCGGCGTGTACGGCTCCACCTTCTTCATGCTGACTGGCTTTCACGGTTTCCACGTTCTGGTGGGCATGTTGATGCTGCTGTTCATCACCCTGCGTTTGCAAAAGGGTCACTTCAGCGCCGACAACCATTTCGGTTTTGAGGGGGCGGCCTGGTACTGGCACTTCGTGGACGTGGTCTGGCTGGGACTGTATGTTCTGGTGTATTGGCTCTAAGTCCAGCAGCTCCCCAAAAAAAGGCACCGCGCGCGGTGCCTTTTTGATTGGTGTCCCTTCACTTGCTCAACAGTTCTATTGCCCGCTCTGTATGCCTGTAGGATGGATCCAGCCCATCATCCAGGCCAGCAGAATGCACAGGAACAACAGCACCGAGAAGCCCACCCGCAGCGCCAAGGCACGTGCCATGCGTTTGGATTTGTCCGCAGGATTCTGGCTTCCACCTCGGAGCATGAAGAATAGCGCTGCCGCAAGGCTGGCAATAATGGCCAGAAAGACCAGTGCAACAAGGTATGACATGCTGGCGATTATCCCGTGAATAGCAGGCTGCGGTTTTTCTGGATCACACTGGCCACCGTTGTCGGCATCGGCGTGACCGGCTCCCTGGGGCGCTGGCAATTGCACAGGGCGGCCGAAAAGGAGGCATTGCAGGCCAGCATGGATGCGCAAGGTGCCAAGCACTACCTGGATACGCCCACACTGCTTGCAAGCCCGGATCCAAGCGTATTGATTCATGAGCACGCGCAGCTGCGCGGGCACTGGATGGCCGATCAGACCGTCTATCTGGACAACCGGCAAATGGATGGCAAGGTGGGCTTTTTCGTCCTCACTCCCTTGATGCTGGACGGTGACAAGCAGGCCATTGTGGTGCAGCGGGGCTGGGCCCCACGCAACTTTGAGCAGCGCGACGCCCTGCCAGCGGTGCAAACACCAGCCGGCTGGGTGACGGTGGAAGGGCGGGTTGCCCCACCCCCCAGCAAGCTATTCGAGCTTGGCAGCCCCGCCACGACCCCGATACGGCAGAATCTGAACATGGAGCAGTACCGGGCACAAACCCGTTTGCCGCTTCTTTCCGTGACATTGGTTCAGACGGGGCCCGGCAGCGAAGGATTGCAACGCGCCTGGCCCGCAGTCAATCTAGGGGTAGAAAAGCATTACGGCTATGCCCTGCAGTGGTTTGGTATGGCCGCCTTGATGGCCTTGCTGTATCTCTGGTTCCAGTTTCTCAAACCTCTTTACTTCCGCTCCAAGGATTCGAAGCCTCATGCATAGTGATAGTCCGCAAGAAGACCAGCCTCTGGGCCTGACCGTGTACTCCATGCCCACACCGTCCGAGATTGCCGCTGATCCAGCTGCGCGTACCCGGGTGGGGCGCTGGAAGATGGCCTTGGTGTTTCTGATCTGTGCCGCACCGGTGGTCGCTTCCTATTTCACCTATTACGTGGTGCGTCCCGACGGCCGTCGCAATTACGGCGAACTGATCGACCCGCAAAGGCCACTGCCTGACGTGATGGGAACCTCACTGGACGGCAAGCCGGTCAATCTGCGCACGCTCAAGGACCAATGGTTGTTGGTCAGCGTGGCAGGCGGCGCGTGCGATGCCGCCTGCACCAACCGCCTGTATTTCCAACGGCAATTGCGCGAAGGTCTGGGCAAGGACAAGGACCGCGTGGACTGGGTCTGGCTGGTGGACGATGAAGCACCGGTTGCAGACACACTGCAGCCCGCCTTGCGCAGCGCCACGGTGATACGCGTCCCCAAGGCCGCCTTGGCGCAATGGTTGGCTCCGCAAGCTGGCGCCCAGCTGGAAGACCATCTTTACGTGGTGGATCCCATGGGCAACTGGATGATGCGCTTCGCCCCTGAAGTGGACCTGAAAACTGCGCCTAAGATCAAGAAGGACCTGGAACGTTTGATGCGCGGTTCCGAAGGTTGGGACAAGGCTGGTCGTCCCTGAATCCCATGGCGGTTCCGCTCTACAACCTTGCGCCGGTATTGCCCATCCTGATCCTGGGCCTGCTACTGGCACTGGCGCCAGTCGCCTGGATTGGTTTGCGTCACCAGCAAGCCGCTCCCGGAGCACGGCTGCGCGCCTTGACCCTGGTGACGCTGTTTCTCACGCTGGATCTGATCCTGTTTGGCGCATTTACCCGACTCACCGACAGCGGGCTGGGTTGTCCCGATTGGCCGGGCTGTTACGGTGAAGCGAGTCCTTTGGCCGCACATGCGCCCATCCATGCTGCACAGACCGAAATGCCCAGCGGGCCGGTCACCGTGTCCAAGGCCTGGGTCGAGATGGTGCACCGCTATCTGGCCACGGCGGTAGGTGCACTCATCACAGTGCTGATGGTCATGTCCTGGATGTCCATCCGACGGGCGAAGCGTCGCATTGCATGGGCAGATTGGTTGCCTACATTCACCTTTGTCTGGGTCTGTGTGCAAGGTGCCTTTGGCGCGCTTACTGTGACCATGAAGCTCTTTCCCGCCATCGTCAGCCTGCATTTGCTGGGAGCCTATTTCCTGTTGGCACTGCTGACGCTGCAAGGCGCGGCCATGTCGACTTCCGGTCCGCGCACCGCACCGTCCGTGGCGCCGCGATGGATCGCGGCAGCACTCGCGCTACTGGTGCTTCAAGCGGCATCAGGCGCCTGGGTCAGCACCAACTATGCCGTGCTGGCCTGCAGCGAGTTTCCACGCTGCCAGGGACAGTGGTGGCCGACCATGGACTTTGCGCGTGGCTTTGAAATCTGGCGCCCGCTGGGCGAAAGCGCCGATGGTACCGTCCTGAGCTTTCAGGCCATGACTGCGATACACGTGGCCCATCGCCTGTTGGCCATGGTCACCGCACTGGCTCTGACCACACTGGCGTGGTGGCTGCGCAAAGACGATCTGTTGCAAAGACCAGCCCGCTGGCTGGGGGCTTTGGTCTTGTTGCAACTGGCCACGGGATTGAGCAATGTGGTGCTGGGCTGGCCCATGGCGGCCGCCATTTCGCATACCGGTGGAGCCGCCGGCATGGTGGCTGCGCTGGTGTGGATGCTTGCGCTGTGCAAGGCAAAGGTGACTGAATGATTGCGAACTTCTACATGATCAATATGACGGTGCTGCGCCAGTTCCATGCGCTGACCAAACCCCGCGTGATTCAGCTCATTGTGTTTTGCGCGCTCATCGGCATGGTGCTGGCTGTTCCTGGTGTTCCCAGTGCAGCACAGGTCGGCGTGGCGGCACTGGCCTGTCTGGGAATCTATCTGGTGGCGGGAGCTGCTGCCGCCTTCAACTGCATCGTGGAAAAAGGAATCGATGCCAAGATGAAACGCACCTCGTGGCGGCCCACGGCGCGCGGGCAGTTGAGTGACACGCAAACATTGGTGTTCTCCGCCATCCTGTGCATCGCGGGTTCAACGTTGTTGTACTTATGGGTGAACCCGCTGACCATGTGGCTGACCTTTGCCACCTTTGTCGGGTACGCGGTCGTCTACACCGTCATTCTCAAGCCGCTGACGCCGCAGAACATCGTGATCGGCGGCGCTTCTGGTGCCATGCCGCCGGTGCTGGGTTGGGCTGCCATGACGGGTGACGTAGGGCCCGAAGCCATCATCCTGTTTCTCATCATCTTTTTGTGGACGCCACCGCATTTCTGGGCCCTGGCGCTGTACCGCGTGGAAGACTATCGCAAGTCCGGATTGCCCATGCTGCCGGTCACACACGGCAGCGAATTCACCCGCTTGCACATCCTGCTTTACACCTTTGTGTTGTTTGCGGCCTGTCTGCTCCCATTTGTCTACGGCATGAGCTCCTGGCTGTACTTGGCCGTGGCCGTGGCGTTGAGCGTGGGCTTTTGCTGGTATGGCTGGAAGTTGCTGCGCAATTATTCGGATGAGCTGGCGCGCAAGACCTTCCGTTTTTCCCTGATCCACCTGAGCGCCCTGTTCGCGGCGCTACTATTGGACCACTATCTGCTTTGATTGACGGCTCTATGACCCATAAACGCCAAACCCTGCAGCGCCTGGCCGCTGCAACCCTTCTTGCTACCAGCGTGCTGCTGGGGGGCTGCTTCGAGTCCAAACCTTCCTTCTCCGCGGTGGATGTCACCGGCGCCGATTACGCCAAAGCTTTCGAGTTGAACGACCACAACGGCAAGTTGCGCCACCTGACGGACTTCAGCGGCAAGGTGGTGGTGATGTTCTTTGGCTATACCCAATGTCCCGACGTGTGCCCCACCACCATGGCCGACATGGCCGAGGTCAAAAAGGCGCTGGGCGCCGATAGCGACAAGCTGCAGGTGCTGTTTGTGTCGGTTGATCCCGAACGCGACACCCCGGAACTGCTCAAAGCCTACATGGAAAACTTTGATCCGACCTTCCTAGCTCTCTACGCGCCGCCCCAGAAGCTGGAGCAAGTAGCCAAGGACTTCAAGGTGTACTACAAGAAGGTGGAAGGCAAGACGCCCACCAGCTACAGCATGGACCACTCGGCGGGCAGCTACATTTACGACCCCAAAGGGCAACTGCGTTTATTCTCTCGCTACGGCAGCCCCAAGGATGCGGTGATCAAGGACATCCAGACCCTGCTCAAAGGCGCGTAAACGCGCAGGGCATGAAAAAAAGCCCCCGCAGTTCAGGGCTGCGGGGGCTTTGTTTTATGTTGCTAGGTGATCAGGCGTAGGCGGCCAGCGCCGTCTTCATCTTCTTCATGGCTGCCACCTCGATCTGGCGAATGCGCTCGGCACTGACACCGTATTCGGCGGCCAGGTCGTGCAGTGTCATACCGCCGGAGTTGTCGTCATTGACCTTGAGCCAGCGCTCTTCCACGATGCGGCGGCTGCGTGCATCCAGGCTGTTGAGTGCCGTGGCAATGCCGTCGGTTGCCAGAATGTCGCGCTGACGCGCTTCGATCATGGCCACCGGCTCGTGGTTGGTGTCGGTCAGGTAAGCGATAGGGCCAAAGGCGTCTTCACCGTCGTCAGACGGGCTGGGGTCCAGCAACACGTCACCGCCGGAAAGCCGCGTTTCCATCTCGATCACTTCTTCCGGCTTGACGTTGAGTTCGCGCGCCATGGCGTCGATCTGCTCGGGGTTCAGTGTGTCGCGGTGGGTGCCCAGGTCGGCTGCCGCGTCGTCGCTCTTGAAACGTTGCTTCATGGAGCGCAGATTGAAGAACAGCTTGCGCTGGGCCTTGGTGGTGGCCACCTTGACCATGCGCCAGTTTTTCAGGATGTATTCGTGGATTTCGGCCTTGATCCAGTGCATGGCATAGCTCACCAGGCGCACGCCTTGATCGGGGTCAAAACGCTTGACCGCCTTCATCAAGCCCACATTGCCTTCCTGGATCAGGTCGCCGTGGGGCAGTCCGTAGCCCAGGTACTGACGGGACACGGAGACCACCAGACGCAGGTGCGAGAGCACGAGCTTTCCGGCGGCTTCGAGATCGTTATCCTGCTTGAACTTGCGTGCGTATTCCTGCTCTTCTTCCAGGGTGAGCATAGGCAGGCGGTTGGCCGCAGAGATATAGGCGTCCAGATTGCCCAGCGGTGGCACCAGCGACCAGGGGTTGGCCACCGAAAGTGCGTTGGTTGGGACGGTCAGGGAAGCAGTCATAGCAGAACTCCTTGTGTTCATTGCATGATATTAGCACTCCTGTATAGAGAGTGCTAATTGTTCGTGTCAATGGTGTAAAGCGGCTGGGGCTATCGCCCAAATGGTCCGCTTTGGGCCGCTGGACCACACCCCTTTGTTCAGCCGGTCTGGCGAATCACCAGCTCCGGAGCCGAGGTGTAGATCATGCGCTTGGCATTCGGGTTCTGAATGCGCTGCAGCAGGATGGAAGCCGCCTGTTCGCCCAGCTCGCTGGGACGTATGTCCACCGTGCTCAGGGGTGGATTGGAGTGGGCGGAGTCGAGCACGTTGTCGAAGCCGAACAGGGCGATATCGGAGCCAGCCCGCAGTCCTTTTTCGCCCAGTGCCGACAAAGCGCCAAAGGCCACGATGTCGTTGTAGCCCACCGCTGCGGTAACGGGTGGGGTGATGGCAAGCAAGGCGTTCATGGCCTGGTGGCCGCCCTCCCGGTTGGGGTTGGCATGGATGACCAACTCCTCTTTGAATTCCATGCCATGGGCCTGTAGCGCCTGCTTGTAGCCGGACAGTCGCTGCGTAAACACCACGCCGTTCTGGCCACCCAGAAAGCCGATGCGTTTGTGCCCGGCCTCGATCAGGTGGGTGGTGGCCAGGTAGACGCCGCGCTCGCTGTCCCCGCCGGCAAAGTCGTAGCTTCCAGGCCCCAGATTGCGCACAAACACGGTCAGCGGGATGCCCCAGCTCTGGACGGTTTTCAGAATGGAGCGCGGCGTGTTGAGTGCCGGACACAGCATGATCCCGGCGGCATGCTGCTCACGCATGGATTGCAGCACCTTGTCCTGCAGCGCAACGTCTTCCCGCGTATGCGCCATGAGAACCACATAACCGGCTTCCACCAGCTTGCGTTCTATGCCCACCAGGATCTCGGCAAAGAAGGGGTTCATCAGATCATTGATGACCACGCCAATGGCGTTGGAGGATTTGCCGCGCAGTTCCCCGGCGCGCCGGTTGTAGACGTAGCCCAGCTTCTGTGCCGCCTCCTTGACGCGATCTGCTGTTTCTCCTTTGATCAGCGGGCTGCCCTTGAGCACCAGGGAGACGGTGGATTTGGAAACATTGGCTTCGGCAGCCACATCGACGATGGTGATGGTGCGCGTGCTCGGTGGTCTGGTAGCCATGGCGGATTGGTGTTTTCCCTAGGTTCTTGAATTAACACTTGTCAAATGCTTTGGAACGTTCCAATAATTCATCTATTGCAACGTTCCAATAAGCATACGGCAAAAAGCAAAATGAACCAACAAGTAGCTACTACCGGCTGGGGCCTCATAGGCGCAAGCACCATCGCCCGCCAGTACATGGTCGATGCCATCCGTGCCCAAGCCGGCCATCGCGTACAGGCGGTGATGAGCAGTCAGCAGGAGCGCGCCGATCAGTTTGCGCATGACCTGGGCATACCGCGCGCTTACAGTTCCTTGGACGCACTGCTGGCCGACCCGGACGTACATGCGGTCTACATCAGCACTACCAACGAGCTGCACCGCGACCAGGTTCTGGCCGCAGCGGCGGCAGGCAAACACGTGTTGTGTGAAAAGCCTCTGGCGCTGACCACGGAAGATGCCCTGATCATGGTGCGGGCCTGCCAGCAGGCGGGCGTGGTGATGGCCACCAACCACCACCTGCGCAACGCCGCCACCCACCGCAAGATGCGTGAGCTGATCCGCCTAGGCGCCATTGGCCGGCCTCTGTTCGCGCGCGTGTTCCACGCGGTCTATCTGCCGCCGCATCTGCAGGGCTGGCGTCTGGACAAGCCCCAGGCTGGCGGCGGTGTCATTCTGGACATCACGGTGCATGACATCGATACCCTGCGCTTCACGCTGGACAGCGAGCTGGTGGAGGTCGTGGGCATGTCCCAGTCCGCCGCCATGGCCAAGGAGGGGCTGGAGGATGGCGCCATGGCCGTGCTGCGCTTTGCCAACGGCGTGCTGGCGCAGGTGCATGACGCGTTCACCGTCAAGCACGCTGGCACTGGTGTGGAATACCACGGCGAAGCAGGGTCGCTCATAGGACGCAATGTCATGACCCAGCAACCCGTGGGCGAAGTCATCCTGCGCAATGCCGAGGGCGAACAGGTCATCGCCATCGACCACCAAAGCCTGTATGCACGTGGTGTGGCGTCATTCTGCGAAGCCATGTTGGGCCGCGGCGAGCCTGCGGCCACGGCCCTGGATGGCGTCCAGTCCCTGGCGGGCGCGCTCGCCGTACTCGACGCCTGCAAGACCGGCAGCCGCCAGAGCGTCCCCCCTCTCACGATCGAATGAACACACCCATGAGAAACAAAGTCATCTCCGCGCGTCAGGCCGCCGCCCTGATACACGACAACGATGTGGTCAGCATCAGCTCCAGCAGTGGCCTGGGCTGCCCGGATCGGGTCCTCCAAGGCATTGGCGAGCGTTTTGACGAAGAGGGCGCGCCGCGCAATATCACCACGCTCAACCCGATTGCTGCGGGCGACATGTACGGCATCAAGGGCATAGACCACATTGCCAAACCCGGTCTGCTCAGCCGCATCCTGGCCGGCTCCTATCCCAGCGGACCTTCTTCGCTGCCCATGCCCGCCATCTGGAAGATGATTGTCGAGAACCAGATCGCGGCCTACAACATCCCCAGCGGCATCCTGTTTGACATGCACCGCGACGCCGCCGCCCGGCGCCCCGGCGTGCTCACGCAAGTCGGCGTGGGCACCTTTGTGGACCCGGCCCAGCAAGGCTGTGCCATGAACGAGAAGGCAGCAGCGCATCCGGTGGTGCGCAAGGAGCACTTTGATGGCCAGGACTGGTTGTACTTCCCGGCTATCGTCCCGCGCGTTGCCATCATCCGTGCCACCACGGCCGATGAAAAGGGCAACCTCACCTACGAGCACGAAGGCGCGCTACTGGGTGGCCTGGACCAGGCGCTGGCTGCCCGCAACAACGGCGGCATCGTGATCGCCCAGGTCAAGCGTGTGGTCAAGGAGGGCAGCCTGCGGCCACACGACGTGCATGTTCCCTGCAACCTGGTGGATTACGTCGTGGTGGATCCCGAGCAGTGGCAGACCACGCAGACGGTGTACGACCCCGCCATCAGCGGCGAAATCCTGCAGCCCCTGAGTACCTTCGAGACCCAGCCCTTCAGCGCCGAGAAAGTCATCGCACGCCGCGCCGCGCTGGAACTCCGGGACGGCACCGCCGTGAACCTGGGTTTTGGCATCTCGGCCAACGTGCCGCGCATCCTGCTGGAGGAGGGCCTGCACGGCGCCGTGACCTGGGCCATCGAGCAGGGCGCCGTGGGCGGCATGCCGCTGCTGGGGTTCGCCTTTGGCTGCGCTTCCAATGCGGATGCCATCATGGCCTCCAGCAACCAGTTCACCTATTTCCAGGGCGCAGGCTTTTACACCACCTTGCTGTCCTTTTTGCAGGTGGATGAAAACGGCAGCGTCAATGTCTCCAAGCTGGGCGCCAAACCCTACCTCACGGCAGGTTGCGGTGGTTTTGTGGACATCACGGCACACGCCCGCAACATCGTGTTCTCGGGCTTCTTTACCGCGGGCGCCCAACTGGAAGTAGGCAGCGGCAAGCTGACCATTCTCAAAGAGGGCAAGACGCGCAAGTTCGTGCGCAAGGGCGAGCACATCACCTTCAGCGGTGTGGTGGGGCGCCAGCGCCATCAGCATGTCACCTATGTCACCGAGCGCTGCGTCATCCGCCTGGAAGAAGACGGGCTGACGGTGACCGAAATCGCTCCGGGCGTGGACCTGCAGCGCGACGTGCTGGACCAGTCCGAGGTCGCATTGCGCGTAAGCCCTGCGCTGAAAGTGATGGATGCGGCCATCTTCACCGACGCGCCCATGGGCCTGCAACTCCAGCCCGGGAAGTAACGCATGACACACACCTGGACTTTGCTGGAGCGCGTCGGCGCCGTGGCCATCGTCACCCTGAACCGCGAACCCAAGCTCAACACCCTGACCCCGGACATGCTGGATGAACTGGAAGTGCATGCGCGGGCCATTGATGCGGACCGCGACATCCGCGCGGTCATCCTCACCGGCGCCGGAAGCCGTGCCTTCTGCGTGGGCGCCGACATCACGCAATGGGCCGCGCTGGAACCGCTGGACATGTGGCGCCAGTGGGTCAAGCGCGGGCACCAGGTGTTCGACCAGTGGGCTCGGCTGCGCCAGCCGGTCATTGCCGCCATCAACGGCCACGCCTTTGGCGGCGGACTGGAGTTGGCCATCAGTGCCGACATCCGCATTGCCACGACCGGCGCCCAATATGCGCTGCCCGAGGCATCCATCGCCACCTGCCCGGGCTGGTCCGGCTCGCAGCGCATGGTGCGCCTCATAGGCGGCAGCCAGACCAAGTACCTGGCCCTCAGCGGCCAGCGCCTGTCGGCCAGTAAGGCCCTGCAGGCTGGGCTGGTGCACGAAGTGGTGGAGGTCGACGCGCTCATGGCGCGCGCGCAGGCGCTGGCCGCCGACATGGCCACCAAGGCCCCCATTTCGCTGCAACTGACCAAACAACTGGTCAACGCCGCCACCGGCGAAGACCGGGACGCCGTGCTCGAAGCCATGGCCGGCGCGCTGGCCGCCAGCACCGAGGATGCCAAGGAAGGCATCCGCAGCTTCACCGAAAAACGCAAGGCCGCCTACGCCGGCCGCTGACCCGCCAATCACCGCAACAGGAAATAGCACCATGTCCACCCCCCTTACCGCAAATACCCTGACCGATCGCCCCGTGTTCCAGGGCAAGCTGCTGATCGACGGCCAATGGGCCGATGCCGCCGACGGCAGCACCCTGGAGCGCAAGTCCCCCGCGCACGACCAGTTGATCGCCGTGTATGCCCAGGCCGGTGTGGCCGACGCAGAGCGCGCCATTGCTGCCGCGCGCAAGGCGTTTGACCACGGCGCCTGGCCGCGCATGAAGGGCGCCGAGCGCGCCCGCATCCTGCGCCGGGTAGCCGACCTGATCCTGGAGCGCAAGCACGCTCTGGCCGAAATGGAAACGCTGGAAAACGGCAAACCCCTGGCCCAGGCCCTGGCCGAGATCGAAGGGTCTGCCGACCTGTGGCAATACGCTGCCACGCTGGCGCGCAATCTGCACGGCGACAGCTACAACACCCTGGGCGAGAACACCCTGGGTGTGGTGCTGCGCGACCCCATCGGGGTGGTGAGTGTGATCACGCCCTGGAACTTCCCTTTCCTCATCGTCAGCCAGAAGCTGCCGTTTGCCCTGGCCGCCGGTTGCACCGCGGTGGTGAAACCGGCTGAAGTGACTTCCGGGACCACGGTGATGCTGGGCCAGATCCTGCTCGACGCAGGCGTGCCCGCAGGCGCGGTGAACATCCTGGTGGGCCGTGGCAGCGTGGTGGGTGACGTGATGGTCACGCACCCGGATGTGGACATGCTGTCGTTCACCGGCTCTACCGCCGTGGGCAAGGCGGCCGTGGCCAAGTCGGCGGCCACACTCAAGAAGGTGTCCATGGAGCTGGGTGGCAAGAATCCGCAGATCATCTTTGCCGACTGCGATTGGGACGCCGCAGTGGATGCCGCCGTGTACGGCATCTACTTCAACGCCGGTCAATGCTGCAACAGCGGCAGCCGCATCCTGGTGCAGGAATCCATCGCCAAGGACTTCAGCGCCGCCGTCATCGAGCGCTCCCGCCACGTCAAGGTGGGTGATCCGCTCATCAGCGGCGTGCAGGTCGGAGCCATCACCACCGAAAAGCAGATGGAGACCATCCTGCACCACATCGCAGCGGCCCAGTCCGCGGGCGCCAATGTGGAGCTGGGCGGCGCGCGCATACAGGGTCGTGGCATGTTCATCGAGCCCACTGTCGTCACTGGTGTGACCTCAGGCATGGCCATCGCAAGGGAAGAGGTATTCGGCCCGGTGCTGGCGGTGCTCACCTTCAAGGACCTGGACGAAGCAGTGGCGCTGGCCAACAGCACGCTCTACGGTTTGTCGGCAGCCGTGTGGAGCCAGGACTTCAGCACCTGCATGACTGCGGCCCGGCGCATCAAGGCCGGAACCATCTGGGTCAACACCTTTCTGGAAGGCCATGCCGAGCTGCCGTTCGGCGGTTACCGCGAGAGCGGTATTGGCCGTGAGCTGGGCCGCTTTGCGACCGAGGACTACACCGAGACCAAGACTCTTCAAATGCATCTGGGTGTGCGTACCGACTGGTACGTGCCGCGCTGATGCAACCGGATTCACCCGGACCCGCAGGGGCCCGGGTGGGTAACGCCACGATGTGGCAACTCAGCGTGCGCTTCAGTGGCGTCGCACATTCAAAAACTGACAGGAGATATCGCATGAAAAAGCAAGTATTGGGTATGTTGATTGCCGCAGCATTTGCGGCACCGGTGATGGCCGAGGAGTCTGTGGAAGTCCTGCACTGGTGGACTTCGGGCGGTGAAGCCGCAGCGTTGGGTGTGCTCAAGAGCAACCTCGAAAAACAAGGCGTGAAGTGGAACGACATGCCGGTGGCCGGTGGCGGTGGCGAGCAGGCCATGACTGCAGTGCGCGCCCGCGTGACCGCCGGCAACCCGCCCACTGCCGTGCAGATGCTGGGCTTTGACATCCAGGACTGGGCCAAGCAGGGCGTGCTGTCCGACTTGAATGCGATCGCAGCCAAGGAAGGCTGGGACAAGACGGTTCCGCAGGCGCTGCAACGCTTCTCCAAGTACAACGGCAAGTGGGTGGCCGCTCCCGTCAATGTGCACTCCACCAATTGGGTCTGGGCCAACAAGGAAGTGCTGGCCAAGGCCGGTGTGACCGCCGAGCCCAAGACCTGGGACGAGTTCATTGCAGCGCTGGACAAGGTGCAGAAGGCCGGTTTCATTGGTCTGGCCCATGGCGGCCAGCCCTGGCAGGAAGCCACTGTGTTTGACGGCGTGGTGCTGGCCACCGGTGGTTTGGACTTCTACAAGAAGGCCTTCATTGATCTGGACTCCAAGGCCCTGAATTCCGACACCATGGTCAAGTCCTTCGACCGCATGACGCAGCTGCGCAAATACGTGGACAAGGATTTCTCGGGGCGTGACTGGAATGTCGCCAGTGGCATGGTGATCAGCGGCAAGGCTGGTTTCCAGATGATGGGCGACTGGGCCAAGGGCGAGTTTGTGGGCGCCAAGAAAGTGGCCATGAAAGACTTTGCCTGCTTCCGTACACCGGGCACCCAAGGCATAGTCTCCTTCAATGCCGACCAGTTTGCCCTCTTCAAGGTGGGTGCTGACAAGGTCTCTGCGCAGAACAAGCTGGCCACCGCCATCCTGGAGCCGGGCTTCCAGTCCGCCTTCAACGTGGTCAAGGGCTCGGCCCCGGCACGCACCGATGTGCCCGACACCGCCTTTGATGCCTGCGGCAAGAAGGCCATCAAGGATCTGGCAGAAGCCAACAAGTCCGACCACCTGGTGGGCTCCATGGCACACGGCCACGCTGTTCCCGCGTCCATCAAGAACGCGTTCTATGACGTGATCACACGCCAGTTCAACGGCCAGATCGACTCCAAGAAGGCTGCTGCCGAAATGGCATCGGCTGCCAAGAACTAAGCCGCACGGTTGCCGCGCACGGGTGGGGCTGCGGCCCTGCCCGGCGCTGGTCTGCAAACACATGGAGATATTCAAATGAAAGCTGGTTGGCTACCCAAGCTGCTGATCACGCCCAGCGCGTTTCTGGTGCTGGTGTGTGTCTACGGTTACATCATGTTCACGGTGTACCTGTCGTTCACGCCCTCGACCATATTGCCCGTGCTGGAGTGGAACGGAACGGCTGCCTACACCCGGCTCTTCGGGCTGGAAAACTGGAGCGTGGCGCTGGGCAACCTGTGGATCTTCGCCAGCCTGTACATCCTGATTGCCATGGCACTGGGCCTGAGCCTGGCCATCCTGATCGATCAGAAGATACGCGCCGAGAGTGCCTTTCGGTCCATCTTTCTCTACCCCATGGCGCTGTCCTTCATCGTGACCGGCACCGCCTGGAAGTGGCTGCTGGACCCCGGTGTGGGGCTGGAGCACACGCTGCACACCTTGGGATTCGCCAACTTCTCTTTCGGCTGGATCAAGGACTCCGATATGGCCATCTATTGCGTGGTGATTGCCGCTGTCTGGCAGACCACGGGCTTTGTCATGGCCATGTTTTTGGCCGGCCTGCGCGGCGTGGACAGCGAGCAGGTCAATGCCGCGCGCCTGGACGGCGCCAAGGCCTGGCAGATCTACCACCGCATCATCATTCCGCAACTCGGGCCGGTGTTCATCTCGGCCTTCGTGATCCTGGCGCACATGGCCATCAAGTCCTACGACCTGGTCATCGCGCTGACCAACGGCGGGCCCGGTCGTTCCACCTGGTTGCCCTCGGTCTTCATGTACCAATACACCTTCACCCGCAACGAGATGGCGGTAGGCGCTGCCAGCTCGGTGCTCATGCTGCTGGGCATTGCTGTGGTGGTGCTGCCTTACCTCTACAGCGAACTGCGAAAGGTCCACCATGGATAAGACACCTTTGCAGCAGGTCGCACGCGCCGCGCTGTACCTGATCCTGGCCATCACCGCGTTCGCGTTCATCATGCCGGTGTATGTGATGGTGGTGAACTCGCTCAAGCCACTCGACGAAATCCGCAGTGGCGACCTGATGGCGCTGCCCGTGCAGTGGACGGTGGAGCCCTGGCTCATGGCCTGGAGCAAGTCGCAGATCGGGGTGCAGGCCACGGGCCTCAAGCCCTACTTCATCAACTCCTTCCTGCTGGTGATCCCGGCCGTGGTCATCTCCACGCTGATCGGTGCGCTCAATGGCTACATCCTGACGCAGTTCCGCTTCAAGTTTGCCGACGCGCTGTTTGCGGCCATGCTGTTCTCGGTGTTCATTCCGTTCCAGATCGTGCTCATTCCCATGGCCAAGACGCTGGGCATGCTGGGCCTTGCTGGTACCGTGAAGGGGCTGATCTTCGTCAACGTGGTCTACGGCATCGGCTTTACCACGCTGTTCTTCCGCAACTACTACGCGGCCTTTCCCAATGAGCTGATCCGCTCGGCCCGCATGGACGGGGCCGGCTTCTTTGGCGTGCTGCACCGCATCCTGCTGCCCAACAGCGCGCCCATCATCGTGGTCACCGTGATCTGGCAGTTCACCAACATCTGGAACGAGTTCCTGTTCGGCGCGTCTTTCAGCGACTTCACGTCCTTCCCGCTGACCGTGGCGCTCAACAACCTAGTGAGCAGCTCCACTGGTGTCAAGGAATACAACGTGCATTTCGCTGGCGCCTTCATCGCGGCCATACCTACCCTGGTGGTGTATTTGGTCTCTGGTAAATATTTTGTTCGCGGCCTGATGGCCGGTTCCGTCAAGGGGTAACACATGGCTTCACTCGATCTGGTCAGCATCCAAAAGAGCTTCGGACCGGTCCACATTCTTCACGACGTGTCGGTCTCGCTGCAGGACGGTGAGTTCTTGGTGCTGGTCGGCCCCAGCGGCTGCGGCAAGAGCACGCTGATGAACATCATTGCCGGGCTGGAAGAGCCCACCGGCGGACTGCTCAAGCTGGCCGGCAAGGACATCACCCACGTGGCCCCGGCTGAGCGCGACATCTCCATGGTGTTCCAGTCCTATGCGCTGTACCCCAACATGACCGTGGCGCAGAACATCCAGTTCCCGCTGGAGATGCGCAAGGTCGACAAGTCGGTGCGTGCCGAGCGGGTCCAGAGCGTGGCCCGGCTGCTGCAGATCGAGCATCTGCTGGAGCGCAAGCCGCGCCAGCTCTCGGGCGGTCAGCGCCAGCGTGTGGCCATCGGGCGTGCACTGGCGCGCGAGCCCAAGCTCTACTTGTTTGACGAGCCGCTGTCCAACCTGGATGCGCAACTGCGGCTGGACATGCGCACCGAAATCAAGAAGCTGCACCAGCGACTGAAGTCCACCATCGTCTACGTCACGCATGACCAGATCGAGGCCATGACGCTGGCCACCCGCATCGCCGTGATGAAGGGCGGCGTGGTGCAGCAATTGGGCACACCCCACGAGGTTTACAACCGCCCGGCCAATACCTTTGTCGCAGGCTTTATGGGCTCGCCGCGCATGAACCTGGCCAAGGCGCGCGTGGCAGAGCAGGCCGGCGTCGTCGCGCTGGAGTTCCAGACGGGCGACGCGCAGAAGATCAGTCTGCCCCTGTCCGAGCAGTTCTCCTATCTGCGCCCCTACCTGGGCCAGGACGTGATTGCCGGCATACGCCCCGAGACCATCAACCTGCCCACGCCGCACCTGGTCCACAAGGAACTGCAGCGTGCCTTTACCGCAAAGATCGAAGTGACAGAACCGACCGGCGCGGAGACACTGGCGCTGTTGAACTTCGGCGGACATGAGTTCACAGCCACCCTGGACCCGGACGTTGCCCTGGGCATAGGCAAGGAGACCCAGTTCACCGTGGACCTGACCAAGCTGGTGTGCTTTGACGCCAAGTCCGAAACACTGATTGCCTGAAAGACGTGCCATGAAGGCTTATGACGTGGTCATTGTGGGGTCCGGTGTGGGCGGCGGCGCAGTGGCGCTGCGGCTGGCCGGCAGCAATGCCAAGGTGCTGATTCTGGAGCGCGGCCCGACCCTGCCGCGCGAGCCGCAGAACTGGGACCCGGTAGCGGTGTTCTGCGAGCACCGCTACCACACCAGCGAAACCTGGTGGGCGGACGAGCGGCCGTTCCGGCCCGGCATGTTCTATTTCGTGGGCGGCAGCACCAAGTTCTATGGCACCGCCATGTTCCGCTTCCGTGCGCGCGATTTCGAGGAAGTCCGGCACCCCGAAGGCGTCTCACCCGCATGGCCGATTGGCTACCAGGACCTGGAGCCCTGGTACGGCAAAGCCGAGCAGCTGTTTGGCGTGCGCGGCCAGGCAGGGGCCGACCCATCGGAGCCGCCCCGCTCCAGTGGCTATGCGCACCCGCCCATTCCGCATGAGCCGGTGATTGATGCCATCGCACAGCGCTTGCGCGCGCAGGGTCTGCAACCGTTTCCCATGCCAAGCGCTGTGGATTTCGGCCCCGGTGGCCGTTGCCAGCGCTGCGCCAACTGCGATGCCTTTCCCTGCCAGATCAACGCCAAGGGCGATGCCGAAACCCGTCTGATCCAGCCCGCCTGCCGCAGCGCCAATGTGGAACTGATGACCGATGCGTTGGTGGAAACGCTGGAGACCGATGCCACGGGTCGGCGCATCGTCGCGGCCGTGGTGGTGGTGGGCGGCGTGCGCCAGCGCATCGTTGCCAACACCTTTGTGCTGAGCGCCGGTGCCATCAACTCGGCAGCGCTGCTGCTGCGCTCGGCCAATGCGCACAACCCGCGCGGCCTGGCCAACAGCTCCGACGTGGTCGGGCGCCACTACATGACGCACAACACCAGCGCACTGATGGCGGTGCACCCCTGGAAGATCAACACCACCCATTTTCCCAAGACGCTGGCGGTGCACGACTACTACTTCGGCGAAGGCGAGGGCGACACCCCGCTGGGCAGTCTGCAGCTGCTGGGCAAGATCAAGGAGCCCATGCTGCGCGGCGCCTTGGGCCATGTGCCCCGCTTCATTCGCCACGCGCTGGCGCAGCGCAGCGTGGACTGGTATGCGCAAAGCGAGGACCTGCCGCATCCCGAAAGCCGCGTGACCCTGCGCCCGGATGGCGCCATCAACCTGCACTGGCACCGCAGCAACCTGCAAACCCACAGGCGCTGGGTGGACAAGTGCAAATCCATACTGCGCGCCACCGGCTACCCGGTAGTGCTGTCCGCGCCTTTCGGGACCGACGTGGTGTCGCACCAGTGCGGAACCATTCGCTTTGGCAATGACCCGCAGACCTCGGCGCTGGACCCTTTCTGCAAGGCCTGGGACCACGACAACCTGTTTGTGGTGGACTCCAGCTTCTTCCCGTCCTCCGCGGCGGTCAACCCGGCGCTGACCGTGGCCGCACAGGCTTTGCGCGTCGGCAACCACATCCGTGAAAAGGTCCTGGCATGACGGACGCAAAACCCCTGGTGGTGGTGACCGGCGCGCGCCGGGGCATAGGTGCCGGCATTGCGCTGGAGTTCGCACAGCGCGGCTTCCACGTTGCCATCACCGACATCGATGCCGAGGGCTCGCAGGAAGTGCTGCAGGCGGTGCGCAGCCACGGTGTGCAGGCCTCTTTCTTTGCGTCTGATCTGGGTGATGTGCAGGGCCACGCCGCACTGGTGGAGCGCATTGCGCAGTGGGGCGGTCCCATCAGCTGCCTGGTCAACAACGCGGGCATTCCATCCCCCGCGCGGGGTGACCTGCTGGAGGTCACGCCCCAGTCCTTTGACACGGTGCTGGACGTCAACCTGCGCGGCACCTTCTTCCTTACCCAGGCCGTGGCGCGCCACATGCTGGCCACCACGACGGACCATGCGCGCTCCATCGTCACCGTGTCGTCGGTGAGCGTGGAGATGGCCTCCATCGAGCGCGCCGAATACTGCCTGTCCAAATCCGGGCTGGGCATGCTCACGCGCCTGTTTGCCCTGCGCCTGGCACCCCACGGGATCGGAGTGTTCGAAGTGCGCCCCGGCGTGATCAAGACCCCCATGACCGGCCCGGTGGCACAGAAGTACGACGAACGCATCGCCGCCGGTCTGGTGCCCATGGGGCGCTGGGGATTCCCCGCCGATGTGGCCCAGGCTGTGGCCACCCTGGCGCAGGGTAAATTGGGCTTTTGTACCGGCAGCGTCGTCCATGTGGACGGCGGCCTTTCCCTTCCACGACTATGACTACCGATTCCTTCGACTACATCATCACCGGCGGCGGTTCGGCCGGTTGCGTTCTGGCCCGGCGCCTGAGTGAAGACCCCCACGTCAAGGTACTGCTGCTGGAAGCCGGCGGCAGCGACGGCCACCCGTTCTTCCACTGGCCCGCAGGGTTTGCCAAGATGACCAAGGGCATAGGCTCCTGGGGCTGGCACACGGTACCGCAAAAGCACCTGAACAACCGCGTGCTGCGTTTCACACAGGCCAAGGTCATAGGGGGTGGCTCGTCCATCAACGCCCAGCTCTACACCCGTGGCGTGCCCGCCGACTACGACGAATGGGTGAGCGAGGAGGGCGCCACCGGCTGGGGCTATGAAGACGTGCTGCCTTACTTCAAGAAGGCCGAAAATAACCAGCGCTTTGCCAACCGCTACCACGGCTACCAGGGGCCGCTGGGCGTGTCCAACCCGATCAGCCCGCTGCCCATCTGCGAGGCCTACTTTCAGGCGGGGCAGGAGCTGGGCATTCCCTTCAACCCCGACTTCAATGGCGAAACGCAGGGTGGCCTGGGCTACTACCAGCTCACGCAGCTCAACGCGCGTCGCTCGTCCACCTCCATCGCCTACCTCAAGCCGGTGCGCGATCGCGCCAACCTGTCGGTCATGCTGCACACCATGGCCACGCGGGTGGTGATGGAGGCCGACCGCGTGGTGGGTGTGGAAGTGGTGCAGGGCGGCAGCAGGACTGGCACCGTAGTGCGCGCCAACCGCGAGGTGATTGTTTCCTCCGGCGCCATGGGTTCGCCCAAGCTGCTGATGCAATCGGGCATAGGCCTGGCCGATCATTTGCGCACGGTGGGCGTGCCGGTGCTGCACGATCTGCCCGGCGTGGGCTCCAATCTGCAGGACCATCTGGACCTGTTCGTGATTGCCGAATGCACGGGTGACCACACTTATGACAAATACAACCAGCCGCACCACGCCGCATGGGCCGGCCTGCAGTACCTGTTGTTCAAGAAAGGGCCGGTGGCCTCCAGCCTGTTTGAGACGGGTGGCTTCTGGTATGCCGACCCTAAGGAGCGCGCCCGCTCGCCCGACATCCAGTTCCACCTGGGCCTGGGCTCGGGCATCGAAGCCGGCGTGGCCAAGATGAAGAACTCGGGCGTGACGCTCAACTCCGCCTACCTGCGGCCCCGCTCGCGCGGCACCGTGCGCCTGGCCAACGCCGATCCTTCTTCCGCGCCGCTGCTGGACCCCAACTATTGGTCCGACCCGTATGACCGCACCATGGGCATCAAGGGTCTGCGCCTGGCGCGCGAGATCCTCAGCCAGCCGGCATTGCAGCGCTACGTCAAGGCCGAGGTGCTGCCGGGTGCGAACCTGCGCAGCGACGAAGACCTGTTCCGCTACGCCTGCGAACACGCCAAGACCGATCACCATCCGGTGGGCACCTGCAAGATGGGCCCGGCCACCGACCGCAACAGTGTGGTCACGCCCGACCTCAAGCTCATCGGCCTGCAAGGCATACGCGTGGTGGACGCTTCGGTAATGCCGCGCGTGCCCTCGTGCAACACCAATGCCCCTTCCATCATGGTCGCCGAAAAAGGGGCAGACCACATCCTCGGAAAACTCTGACGCCACGCATTCCATGACACACACGCTCCAACTTCCCCAGGCCGACGGCAGCCTCAAGCCCTACACACCCAAGGCGCAGCCCATCGTGCCGGCGCGCGCACTGCCAGCGTTCAATCGCACGGTGTATGCCGCATCCCACGTGGTGATCAACCCGTGTGCGACGCAGAATCCGTTTGACGATTCCCCCGTGGTGGACTGGGACACCACACTGGCTTTCCGGGACCACCTGTACCGGCTCGGTTTCAAGGTGGCCGAGGCCATGGACACCGCGCAGCGCGGCATGGGGGTGGACTGGGCCGTGGCGCGCGAGCTGATCCAGCGCTCCATACGCCATGCCCGCACTGTGCCCGGTGCCGATCTGGCCTGCGGCGTCGGCACCGACCAGCTCGCTGCCGGACCCGATGTGACACTGGAGCAGGTCGAGCGCGCTTACCGCGAGCAGTTCGAGGTGGTGCAGGCCGAAGGCGGCACCGCCATCCTCATGGCCAGCCGCGCCCTGGCACGTGCCGCCAGGTCTGCCGATGATTACCACCGCCTGTATGGCCGCCTGCTGCAGGACAGCGACAAGCCGGTAATCCTGCACTGGCTGGGTGAGATGTTTGACCCGGCACTCAAGGGCTACTGGGGCAGCAGTGACATCCCCACCGCGCTGGACACGGTGACCGCACTGATACGTGCCAACGCCTCCAAGGTCGAGGGCATCAAGGTGTCCCTGCTGGAAGCCAAGTGGGAGATCGAGCTGCGCCGCCGTCTGCCCGCGGGGGTGAAGATGTACACCGGTGACGACTTCAACTACGCCGAACTGATCGCGGGCGACGCGCAGGGCCATTCGCACGGGCTGCTGGGCATCTTCGACCCCATCGCGCCGGTGGCAGCCGTGGCCTTGGGCGAGCTGGCAGCGGGCAACACGCAACGCTACCGTGAACTGCTGGACCCCACCGTCGCCCTGTCGCGCGAAATCTTTCGCGCGCCCACGCGCCACTACAAGGCCGGCGTGGTGTTCCTGGCCTGGCTCAACGGACATCAGCGCCATTTCTCCATGGCTGCAGGCGCACAGGCATCGCGCGGCATTGCGCATTACGCCCGCGTGTTCGAGCTGGCCGACCAGTGCGGCGTGCTGGCGCAACCCGACCTGGCGCTGGCACGCATGCAACAGCTGCTGGCAGTACAGTGCGGCCTATGACAACATCCCTACCCGTTCGCCATATCGTCCTGTTCAAGTTCAACGCCAGCGCCACTGCGGCGGTGATCGCGGAACTGTCCCAGGCCTTTGCCGCCTTGCCGAAAGTGATCGAGGGCGTCAGCGCCTTTGAGGCCGGCGAGAACAACAGCCCCGAGGGGCTGAACCGCGGTTTCACCCACGCCTTCGTGCTGACCTTTGTCGATGCCGCAGCACGTGCGCACTACCTCCCGCACCCAAAGCACCAGGCCTTTGTGGAGCGCCTCAAGCCGTATCTGGAGGATGTGCTGGTGATCGACTATGACCTGGGCTGAGCTGGCGCCGCACGATGTGCTCATGCAGCTCTACCGCGCCGCGCTGGATGCGGCCGATCCGCTGCAGGTGATTCCGCCGCATCTGCCGCCGCCGCCTTTGGGGCGCACGGTGGTGGTGGGCGTGGGCAAGGCCGCCGCTGCCATGGCACAGGCCGTGGAGGCGCACTGGCAAGGGCCCGTGAGCGGTGTGGTGGTGGTGCCCGAAGGTGCTACGCGCCCGCTGCGCAACATCCGCGTGTTGACAGGCAGCCACCCGGTACCGGATGCGAGCAGCGTGCACGGCGGTGATGCGCTGCTGCAGGCCGTCAGCGGTTTGCATAGCGACGACCTGGTCATTGCCCTGGTGTCCGGCGGTGGCTCAGCGCTGTGCGCCAACCCTGCGGATGGGCTCACGCTGGAAGACAAGCAAAGCATCACCAAGGCGTTGCTGCTGCGCGGGGCGTCCATCTCCGAAATCAATACCGTGCGCCGGCATCTGTCGGCCATCAAGGGCGGGCGCCTGGCCGCCGCGGCTTATCCGGCGCGCGTGGTCACCCTGCTGATTTCCGACATTCCGGGAGACGAGCCCACGCTCATCGCATCCGGGCCGACCCTGCCGGACGCCAGCACCTGCGCCGATGCCCTGGCCGTGCTGCAGCGCTATGGCATCACCCATCTCCCGGCGGTGCTGGAGTCGCTGCAGGCAGGGCGTTGGGAGTCGGTCAAGCCGGGTGACGCGCGGCTTGCTGCCAACACCCACGCGGTGGTTGCCAGTGCCTGGGACGGCATGCAGGCAGCAAGCCGCAAGGCGGCCAGTCTGGGGCTGGCGTGTCACATCCTCTCCGACGCCATGGAAGGCGAGGCCCGGGATCTGGCCAAGGCCCATGCGGCGATTGCCCTGAGCGTGGCGCAGCACGATGTTCCCTTCAAGGCGCCTTGTGTACTGATCTCCGGCGGCGAAGCCACCGTGACCGTGCGCGGCAAGGGTCGTGGCGGTCGCAACACCGAATTCGCTTTGGCCATGGCCCTGGCCCTGAAAGACCAGAAGGGCGTGCAGCGTATCCTCGCCCTCTCAGCTGGCACCGATGGGCTGGACGGCAAGGCCGAAGCCGCAGGCGCCTGGATCAACGACCAGACGCTGGCGCTGGGCGCGCAGCGCGGCCTCTCGGCCCTGCAGTGCCTGGACGGCAACGACAGTGCCAGCTTTCTCGATGCCGCTGGCACGCTGGTTCATACCGGGCCGACCTTCACCAACATCAATGACTTCAGAGCCGTTCTGATCCTCTGAGACGCACACCCCATGGACATACCCACCGACGCGCCGCGTGATCTGGCGATCATTGCCCGTCAGGAAGCGCTGCTGCAATTTGAAACCTTTGACAACACGGTTGCGTGGAACCTGGGCAACGCCCTCAAGGCGTATTGCGAGTCGCAGAGTCTGGCGGTGACCATAGAGATACGCTTGGCCCGCGACACCGTCTTCTTCTACGCCATGCCGGGCACCTCACCCAACAACACGGACTGGGCCCGCCGCAAACGTAACACCACCGAACTGCAGCAGCGCAGTTCGTATGCCGTGGGGCTGGCGCTGCAGGACGGGGAGACCCTGCAAACACAGTCGGGCCTGCCCCTGCGCGACTACGCCCACCACGGCGGCAGCTTTCCGGTGCGGGTGCGGGGCGTGGGCTATCTGGGGACGGTAACCATCTCCGGCCTGCCGCAGCGTGACGACCACCGCGTGGTGGTGCAGGTGCTGGCCGACATGTTGGGCGTCTCCATTGAGGGCCTTGTGCTGCCCTGAAGAACATCCTTGCACACGGGATGAAGGGCAACGCAGTGCCGACGAGGCCTGCATGCATGAATAGTTCTTCACGAACACGCACTTGTAAAACCTTCCAGATACTTTGAGACAGGAAGTGAGAAAATCAAAATAATTGTGCGCAGACATTCATAGCGTCACAGGCTCCTCGCGTCAGTCACAGAAAGTTGGAGGTGGTTGGCAAATTGCATGAAGTTCTGCAATGCGGGGATTGGGGGCGGTGTATCGATTGTCACCATTTGCGACGTTGAAGATGTTGGATTTTCTTCCCCGCAAAGGGCGCACGTTCAATCAGAGGAGGTAGGTCAGGCATGCCCCGCACACCAGAATCCAAAGAATCTCATGGCACTTCGGAATATGTGTCGCGTCGCCGTATGGCGCTGGCGATCGGAGCGATTGCGTGGGGACTTTGCTGCCCGCGAATGGGCAATGCCACTGAGTTACCAACTATCAACTGGATGGTGCAGGATATCGCACCCATATGGATGCTGGATAACGGCAGACCAACCACGGGGACAATGGATGCCATTATTCAAATGTTGATGGATGAGTGGCCCGATGCCAAACACGAATTCACGGTTGTCAGCACACCACGTGCGCTGTCCAATCTAAGTAATGGCGTTGAAAGCTGCCTGGCAGGCAGTGTGAACACTCCGGAGCGGGCGAAATTTTCATACCACTCCCCTGCGTTTCTGGTGGCTCCGCCACAACTGATTGCCCGTCCCCAAATCATTGCCAAGCTTGCAAAAAACTCCAACGGAGAGATCCTGCCTGCGACGCTGTTCGATAGAGCTGACATGAAGGGCTTAATCGAGCAAAAACGCAGCTATGGTCCTGTGTTCGATGCATTGTTAAGTCGACGCAGTCCAAACTCAGGCATCCACGAAGTCCTTAGAGCAGACGCTGGTTCCAACTTGCTCAAGATGGTTGCGTTGGGACGTGGAGACTACTTTCTGGAATATGACACGATCTTTGCGTACCAGTTAAATCGAAATCCGGAATTGCGTAGCGCCGGTTTCATCACTGCACCGGTGGCCGGAAATGCCATGGTGAAGTTCGGCTTTTCCTGCCCCAAGACAGAGTGGGGGAGGCGAACCATCAAGAGGATAGATGCGTTGATGATCAAGTTTGCCGCCCTACCGGAATTCCAGGCCATTCAATGGAAATGGCAAACGCCAAGTGCGGCCATACGTTACAGAAAGACTCAAGAGGAATTTTTCCGTCAGCGGTCCAAACTCTCTGATCCGAGCCAATTCGACGATTAGCCATTATTCGATGACCATGCCATCCACCACCTGGATGGTCTTGTCACAGCGCCGGGCCAGGTCCGGGTTGTGGGTGACGAAGAGGATGGTGGTGCCTTGCTCCTGATTGACCTTTCTCAGCAGCGAGAAGACCGCGTCGGCGCTCTTGGTGTCCAGGTTGCCGGTGGGCTCATCGGCCAATAGCACAGCCGGGTTCATGGCCAGGGCGCGCGCGATGGCCACGCGTTGCTGCTGGCCGCCGCTCATGTTGCCGGCCATGTTGTCCTTCCACTGCGTCAGGCCCACGCTGTCGATCAGCTGCAGCGCCCGCTCGCGCATCTGCGGATTGGGGAAGCCGGCCGCGCCCAGCATGGGAATCATCACGTTCTCCAGCGCAGTAAAGGCGGTGATCAGATGGTGGTACTGGAACACGAAGCCAATGGTGTGGCCACGCAGCCGCGTGAGCGAGCTGTCGTTGAGCACCGTGGTTTCTTCACCGCTGATCTGCAGGCTGCCGGAGCTTGGCCGGTCCAGCAGGCCCACGATGTTGAGCAAGGTGCTTTTGCCGGAACCCGACGGCCCCACCACGGCGCAGAACTCACCGCGCTGCAGCTTCAGGTCAATGCCATGCAACACTTCGGTCTCAAAAGGCGTGCCCTGGTTGAAGGCCTTGCGTACCCCCTGCAGATGGACAACGGTTTCTTCAGCCACGGATAGCCACCACCGGATCAAGGCGCGCTGCCCGCAGGGCTGGCGCATAGGCGGCCAACAGGCCGGTCAACGTGGCCAGCACCAGGGCCAGCGCGAAGAGCTGGGGATCAAACTCCAGCGGAAACAGCGGCGTGCCGTCGGCATTGCGCGCCAGCTTCTGCCACAGGCTGAGTGCCGTGGCGCCGATGGCGCAGCCCACCAGCGAGCCGCCAAAGCCCAACAGGCCGCCCTGCAACAGGAACACCCGCAGGATCTGACTGCGCGAGATGCCCATGGCGCGCAGAATGCCGATCTCGCGCGACTTCTGCACCACCGATACCACCAGCACGCTGGCGATGCCGAAAGCCACCGACAGCCCGACGAAGAAGCGGATGGCCGTGTTGGCTGTGGTCTGCGCGCTCACTGCGGCAAAGAATTGGGCACTGTTCTTGATCCAGCTGTCGGCCTCCACGCCGGTGGCCGCTGCGATGCGCTGCGCCATGACTTCGGCGGCGTAGATGTCGTTGACGGTCACTTCGACACTGGTCACGCCGCCCGACATGTCCAGCAGGCTTTGCGCCATGCGCAAGGTAGTGAAGGTGCTGCGCTGGTTGGCACCCTTGTTGCCCAGATCAAAGATGCCGGTGATGGTGAGTGCGGAGGTGCTGCCGTTGGCTGCAGTCACATGCAGTTTGTCACCCACGTCCACGCCCAGGTCGTTGCTGAGTTCGGTGCCTATGAGGATGTCCGAGCCTGTCAATCGCAGACTGCCGCGTACCAGCTTGTCGCTGAAGTCGACGATGCGGAAGTAGGTGTCAGGCTCAATGCCGGAGACCGTCACCGCCTTGGTGGCGCTGCCGCGCACGGCCAGCACCGAGCCGCTGGCCACCGGTGACACCACCTTGATGCCAGGCAGGGCGCGCACCTGACTGACCACGGCCTGCCACTGGTCTATCGACTTGGCCTGTTGCAACGGTGGCTGGATGATGGCGCCTTCCAGCTGGCCTTTGGGTGCATCGCTGCCGTTGCGTTGCGGGCGCGTCACCTGCTGGGGTTGCAGCAGCTGGATGTGGGATTGGGTGGACAGCACACGGCGGATGAAGTTGCTTTGCAGACCGGCCAGCAGTGCCGACATGAAGACGATCACGCCCACACCAATGGCCACCCCGGCGATGATGAATACAGTCTGCAACCGCCCCTCGCGCAGAAAGCGGATGGACACAATCCATTCAAACGGTAACCAGCTTGTGAACACACCGGCTCCTAATGCGCTGTGGCGGCAACGCGCACCCGGTCCCCGGGTTTCACGCTGGGCGATCCCGATACCAGCAGATCACCCTCCTGCACGCCCTGCAGCGCCTCCAGCATGCTGCCGCTGCGCAGACCGATCTGCACCAGCACCTTGGCTGCGCGTCCGTCCTGCACACGCAATACCCAGGGTGCAGCGCTTTCCGCGTCCCGCACCGTGGAGGCGGGCAGCATCAATGCACGGGGGCGGCGTGCCACTTCGATATCGACCGAGACTGTCATGTCCTGGCGTAGCACCTCGGGCGGCTGTGGCACATCGAGCTTGACGTCCACCGCACCGGTCTGGGCATTCACGCCAGGGTTGATATACACCAGCTGCGCTTCAAACTTCTGCTGCGGATACGCATCGGCCGACACCACGGCCTTCTGGCCCAGGCGGATCAGATGCAGGTTCTTTTCGTCGATGGCCACCACGACCTGGGTCTTTCCATTGGGGGACAGTGTCATCAGCACCTTGCCGGGTTGCACCACGTCACCCACTTCCACGCTGCGTCCGATCAAGGTGCCGTCCAGAGGCGACCGCACCAACGCGTACTTGGCGCGCGCGTGCGCGGCATCGGCAGCAGCGCGCGCCTCTTCCACCGCACTCAGGGCCAGTGCGTAATCGCTGCCGGACTTGCCGGTGGTCTCCAACTGCTTTTGCGCGGAGTGAAACTGTGCATCGGCCAGCTCCGCTGCCTTGCGGGAGTCGTCCAGCGCCGCCTGGCCTATGAAACCTTGCTTGAACAAGTCCTGGTTGCGTTTGTAGCTGGCGTTGGCGTTATCCAGGCTGGACTGTGCCTGGCGCAAGGCCTGCTCCGCCACGGGTGCCTGTACCTCCTGCAATTGGCGCAGCTTGCCCTGTGCCTGGATGACAGCCAGATCGGCCTGGCGTTCGGTGGCCTGCAGTTCGGTGTTGGCAAGGGCTATAAGCAACGTTCCTGCCGTGACGCTGTCCCCTTCGTTGACGGGGACACGCGTCACCGTTGCGGTGATCTGGGAGCCAATGTCCACGCGGTGCGGGCTTTCCACATGGCCGCTGGCAACCACCGACTGGACAAAGTCGTGTCGCACCACGGTTTCCACATTCACCTTGGGGCCCAGCCACCAAGTGACGGCAAAGTAGACGACTGCCAGCAAGGCAAGGGCCGCAGCAATATGCCGCCAGCGCAGTTTCGAGGGAAAGGAGATCTTGGTCATGGATGTGGGAAGCGAAGCCGGCAGCGCGGCGCGCAACTACCTGTCGTGCAGCAATGGTGACGCCTTGGCCGCCATCGCTCCTTGACTTGGGACAAGAAAAGCCGCCGCACAACTTGTCTTTACCCAGGGTGCGCCACCAGGACCTGGCTGGCTGCAAGTCAATAATGGGCGATGTCTGCCACCGCTTTCAGTGAGTCGCTGCGCCTGCTGCGCACCCGGCGCTTCGGTACCTTCTGGTGCGCTTCGCTGCTTTCCAACATCGGCACCTGGGCGCAACAGGTGGCCCAGCCCTGGCTGCTGCTCAGCCTGGGCGCTTCGCCCATGCTGCTGGGGCTGGATGCGTTTGCGCTGGCGGCCCCCGTCTTCGTACTGACCCTGGTGGGCGGCGCGCTGGCCGATACGGCGGATAGGCGCATGACGATTCTGCGCTTTCAGTCGGTGCAGATGCTGTGCCCGGTGGCCATTGTGTTGCTGCTGTATTTCCATGCGGTGCAGCCCTGGATGGTGATTGGCCTGTCGCTGGTGGTCGGCGTGACCGACGGCTTGTCCATGCCGTCTTTCCAGTCGATTGTTCCCAGCATCGTGGAGAAGCGCCAGATCGCGACCGGCATTGCGCTCAACTCCACCCAGTTCAACCTGTCACGCATCGCGGGACCGGCAATTGCGGGGGTGCTGATGGGCAGCATGGGGGCAGCGGGTGCCTTCAGTGTCAGCGCCGTGTCGTACCTGCCTTTCATCCTGGTGGCGTTGTGGGTGCTGCCGCCTGCCAACAACGGGACCAACGCCTCTTCCGGTTTTGCCTGGCTGCGCATGCTGGGCAATGTGCGCGCCGTCCTGGCCCAGCCGCTGCTGCGCTCAGCGCTGGCAACCGTACTGGTTTCGGCGGTGCTGTGCGCGCCGATTGTGGTGTTCTGTCCGGTGCTGGTGCAGCAGGCCATGCATGGGGATGTGAGCCACTTCAGCATGGCGGTCGGGGCCTTTGGTGTGGGCGGTTTGCTGGGTGCCATCGCACTGTTGGGGCTGGACGCCCAGCGCGACCGGCGCGCCATCAGCACCGGCTTTGCCATTGCTTACGGCCTGGTGGTCATGCTGGCTTCGCAATGCACGTCACCCTGGGAGTTGGCGCTGCTGTTCGCCTGCGCGGGCTTTGCCATGACGCTCAGCAACACATCCGCCAACACCTTGCTGCAGTCCGCCGCACAGGCGGAAGTGCGTGGCCAGAGTGTCAGCCTGTTCATGCTGGTCATGCGCGGCGGCATGGCCTTGGGCGGATTGCTCACCGGGCTGTCCGTCAGCCTGCTTGGCGTGCGTCAGGCCCTGTTTGCCAACGGCGCATTGGCCGTTGGTTTGCAATTGCTGATCTGGCTGTTCTGGTCGCGCTCAGCCGGGGCCAGAGCGCGCTCCTGATCCTGGTGTATCAGCTCCTGGCGCGCGCGACGGCGTGCTGCGCTGCGATGCAGCCAAACACCAAACCCGGCCCGATGGTGATGCCCGGAGCGGTGTAGACGCCGCCCATGATGGAGTGCATGTCGTTGCCCACCGCGTAGAGCCCGCCAATGGGCTGGCCGTCCTCGCCCAGTACCTGCGCCTGGGTGTCGGTTGCAAGGCCCGTGGAAGCGCCTATGTCGCCCGGGTAGAGTTTGACCGCGTAAAACGGGGCGGTAGCGATCGGGCCCAGGTTGGGGTTCTTGTGGCCCGCCGTCGCATCGCCAATGTTTTGCTGGTAAGCCGTTACGCCGCGGCCGAAGTCCGGGTCGACACCGGTTTCGGCATAGCGGTTGATCTGCTGCACGCTGGCGACCAGTCCTTGTGCATCCACGCCCAGCTTGCCCGCCAGCTCTTCGAGTGTGGCGCCTTCGGTCAGATAGCCATCGGCCAGAAAGGGCGCCAGTCCCTTGCCGCCCGGGCGCACCATGCCGACACCGTATTTGCGCAGGGCCTCGGCATCGCACACCAGGTAGGCCGGCACGGACGGGCTGGTCTTGTGGGCCTCCTGCATGGCCAGTCCGAACAGGTGGTAGGAGGTGCTTTCGTTGACGAAGCGCTTGCCTGCCTGGTTGACGGTGACAAAGCCGGGCTTGGCGCGGTCCATCACAAAGTGGGGGAACACGGCGGTGCTGCCGTCGGCGCGCTTGCGCAGCGACACCGGTGCCCAGAATGCATCGCTCTTGCCGCCGGTGGCAAAGTGGGCACCACGCTGGCGTGCCATCTCCAGCGCCACGCCGGTGTGGCCGGGTGCGCCGGGGCACCAGGCCTCATTGCCGCCGGGTAGCCGCTTCTGGCGTTCGGCGGCATTGCGGTTGAAGCCGCCGGACGCCAACACCACGCCACCCTTGACCTGCACCGTGCAGCGCTTGCCACCCTGGCTGAGCACCACGCTCTGCACCGGGCCGTTCGCATCGCCCAGCTGCTCCAGCGACGTGTTGAGCGACAGCGTCACGTTGGGTCGTTTGGAGAGCGAATACAGCAGCCGTGCAATCAGGGCGTTACCCATCACCAGCCGTGTGCCGCGCGGGTAGCGCAGCCGGTCTGCGGCGTGGCGCAGGATGATGCGCACGGAGTGCTGGAACGAGGCCCAGGAGCCCGTCATGCCCAGCAGGTGGTTGATGTCGGTGCGGTCCACCATCATGCCGCCCAGCACGGTGAATTCGGGAATGGGCGGGCGGATCAGCCCGAACAGATCACCCAGCAGCCGACCATCAAATGGCAGCGGCTCCAGTGCGCGCCCGTTCAGGGTGGAGCCGGGCAGGTCGGAGATGTAGTCGGGGTGTTTGGGGTAGGGGCGGTACTGCACATCGCTCTGTGCCTCCAGGCGCTTGACGGCAGCGGCTCCATGGTCCAGAAAGGCCTGGCGCATGGCGGGTGCGGCATGGTTGCCGATGGCCGCGTCCAGGTAGGTGCGGGCGGCTTGCAGCGTGTCCGACGGGTTGACCTTGGCTGCATGGTGCGTGCCCGGAACCCAGGTGGTCCCGGCAGACCAGGCGGTGGTGCCGCCCACATACTGTGTGTGTTCCACCAGCAGCACCCGAGCACCGTCCATGGCGGCAAACAGCGCGGTGGACATGCCAGCACCGCCGGCACCTATGACCACCACGTCGTAGCTTGCGGTGGCAGGCAGGGTTGTGAGCACTTCCATGGTTATTTGCCCAGCAGGAAGTCAACCATCAGGTCACGCACGCGGCCAAACATGTGCGCCCCGGTCATGGTCTTGCAGCCCTTGGCACGCGCCGCGGCAATCAGCGGCGTGATGGCGGGCTGGGTGATGACGCAGCCCACAAACATGTCTGCGCTGAGTTTGTCGGCCAGTAGTGGATACGGGTCGCCGTCCTTCATGCCGACCGGCGTGGCGTTGATCACCACATCGAAGCCGCTGGGGTCGGCGCTGCCGCTGGTCACCGGACAACGCTGCAAGCCAGCCAGGCGCTGGATCAGGGTCTCGCGCCGGGTGCTGTCTTCGTCGTAAATGGCCAGCTCCCGCACACCGGCCGTGACCAGCGCATGGGCTATGGCCGAACCGGCGCCGCCAGCGCCCACCAGCAGGGTTTTTTTGCCCTGGGGGGCGCAGCCGTTGTCATGCATTGCAGAGACAAAGCCCAGGCCGTCGAACATGTCGCCATGCCAGCTGCCGTCGGGGTTGCGGCGCATGGTGTTGACGGTGTGCAGGAATGCGGCGCGCTCCGACGTGCTGCCGCACAGGTCGTGGCAGGCAAATTTGTGCGGCACGGTGACGATGATGCCGTCCACATTTTTGGCCAGTGACACGCCGGCCACCCAGGCGGGCAGATCGGCAGGAGCCACATGGGCCGGCATGACGTAGGCGTTATTGCCGTGGTCGTGAAAGGCCTGGGTTACGCCGGCGGGGGACTTTACCTGGGCGATTGGGTCACCCACGATGAAATGGACACGGGTAGCACCGTTGAGCGGGTCGGACATGGAGAGGTCTCGCAAATAGGTTTTTTTGAAAAGGTGGGTGAATGGTACATAAAAGTGGAATGCTATTCAACTATTGATTTATGTTCTGGTTTTATTTACACTGGCGCAAACACCACGGATCGCCATAACCATGTCCCTTTCTTCCAAGACCCAGATTGCCTTGTTCGGCGCCGGCGGCATTGGCCGCACCCATATCGACCGCATCAGCCGCAGCAGCAACCTGAATCTGGCAGGCATTGCCGACCCCAGCGACGCGGCCAAGGCAATGGCGCAGAGCCTGAACGTGCCCTGGTTTGCCAACCACCTGGACCTGCTGGACAGCATCAAACCCCAGGGGGCCATCGTGGCCACGCCCAATTCCCTGCACATCACCCAAGCCGTGGACTGCCTGGAGCATGGCGTGGCCGCGCTGGTAGAGAAGCCCGTGGCCGATACCGTGGCCGAGGCACAGCAGCTGGTGGATGTGCAGGCGCGCACGGGCGTGCCCGTGCTGGTGGGGCACCACCGCCGCCACAACCCCATCAACCGGCGCGCCCGCAAGATCGTGCAGGACGGCACCCTGGGCCGCATGGTCAGTGCCAATGTGATGGCCACCTTTTTCAAGCCCGATGCCTACTTTGACGCAGCCTGGCGCCGCAGCAAGGGCGGCGGCCCCATCCTGATCAACCTGATCCACGAGATCGACATGCTGCGCTTTCTGTGCGGCGAGATCACCACAGTGCAGGCACTGGGCAGCAACGCGGTGCGCGGCTTTGAGGTGGAAGACACGGCCGCTGCCGTGCTGCGTTTTGCCAATGGTGCGCTGGGCACGGTGGTGCTGTCTGACACTGCCACCGCGCCCTGGTGCTGGGACTTCTGTGCCGCCGAGCAGGACCAGTACCCGCGCCAGAACGTGCAGTCGCACTTCATTGCCGGAACGCATGGCTCGCTTTCGTTGCCCGACCTACAGCTCTGGAGCTACCGCGGCGAGCGCAGCTGGTATGCCGAGATGACGCAGGAGAAAACCTTCGTCCACAAGGACGACCCCTACACCATGCAGCTGCAGCACTTTGCAGCCGTCATTGCCGGTGCCGAGGCGCCGCTGTGCAGTGCGCTGGACGGCCTGCGCACCCTGCAGGCCACGCTGGCGGTGAGCGAGGCGGCGAGTACCGGCAACACCGTACAACTGCCAGGGGCAGCAGCATGAGCGGCGTGCTGGAAAGAACCCTGGGCATTCTGGAATTGCTGTCCAAGCATGGCGAAGGCCTGGAGCTTGCCGCCATTGCCGACCAGCTCAACATTCCCCGCAGCGGCACGCACCGCCTGTTGGCCGATCTGGTGAAGTACGGCTACGTGCGCCAGACGCGCGACCACGGCGACTACATCCTCACCACCAAGCTGGTGGCCATGGGCCTGTCCTACCTCAGCAACAGCGGCATCGTGGATATTGCCCAGCCGTTGCTCAATCACCTGGCCGAAGTCTCGGGTGAGTTGACGCGTTTGTCGGTGGTGGACGGCGAGCGCCTGACCTGGGTGGCGCGAGCCCAGGGCGCACGCCAAGGGCTGCGCTACGACCCCGACATGGGCAGTGATGCGCGCCTGTCGTGCTCATCCTCCGGTTGGGCCTGGCTTTCAACCATGAGCGATGACGATGCGCTGGCCTGCGTATCCCGCCAGGGGCTGGGCAAGCCCGAAGAGTTTGGTCCCAACGCGCCTACCACCCTGCAGGAAGTCATGACCCAGGTGCAGGCCACGCGTGCGCGCGGCTACAGCATCACGATAGATACCTATTCCCTGGGCCTGAGCGCCATCTCTGCGCCGGTGCGCTTTGCCAACCAGCCGGCCATCGGTGTGCTGACCATCGCGGGGCCCACCGTGCGCCTGTCGCTGGAGCGCATGCAAGGCCTGGCGGCTGAACTGGTGAACGTGGCCCATCAACTGGCAGCCGCCAGCAGTGCATCGCCCTTCTTTGCCAAGACGGGCATGCACTCCGGCGTGCCGGCCAGTGCCGGACGCACGCCCATCTACGCACCCTGAGTCAAAGCGTGTTTCTATAAACCATGTCTGCAACTTCCTACGCAACGCCGGTGCTGGACTGCGACCTGTTGGTCATCGGTTCCGGCGCCGGTGGGTTGTCCGCCGCGGTCACTGCCGCGCATCTGGGGCTGAAGGTCATCGTGGCCGAGAAGGACCCGCAATACGGCGGCACCACCGCGTGGTCGGGGGGCTGGATGTGGATACCGCGCAACCCGCTGGCCACCGAGGCGGGCATTGTGGAAGACATCAGCGTGCCCCTGTCCTACCTGCGCCATGAACTGGGCGCGCAGTTTGACGAAGCCCGTGCGCTGGCGTTCTTGCAGGCCGGGCCGAAGATGGTGGAGTTCTTTCGCAACAACACGGCGCTGCAATTCATTGATGGCAATGGCATCCCCGACTTCCATGGCAACACGCCCGATGCATCCACGGGCGGACGCTCGATTTGCGCGGCGCCCTTTGACGCCAGGCGGCTGGGGCCGCGCATCGCTGCGCTCAAGCCGCCTCTGCCGGAGACCACGCTGTGGGGCATGGGTATTGCATCAGGTGCGGAGCTGCGTCATTTTCTGAATGCGCTGCGCAAACCTGCTTCGTTCTGGTACGTGGCGCGTCGGGTGCTGGGCTACGGGCGCGACCTGCTGCTGCATGGCCGTGGCATGCGCCGTGTCAACGGCAATGCGCTGGTGGCCGCGCTGGCCGCTTCAGCTTTCGAGAAGGGCGTGGACATCCGCACCAGCAGCCCCGCCAAGCGCCTGCTGACCGAGGACGCCCGAGTGGTGGGTGCCGTGTTGGCTGGCCCACAGGACGATGTCACGGTGCGCGCGCGCTGCGGCGTGGTGCTGGCCTGTGGCGGCTTTCCGCATGACGTGCAACGCAAGAAGGAACTGCTGCCCCACGCTGAAACGGGTGTGGAGCACTGGTCCGCCGCCTCGCGTGGCAACACCGGCGATGGCCTGCGCCTGGGCGAATCGACGGGTGGTGTGGTGGCCAAAGATTTGGTGCAGGCCGCCGCACTGGCACCGGTATCGCTGGTGCCGCGCGCCGACGGCAGCGTGGCGCATTTCCCGCATCTGATCGAGCGTGCCAAGCCGGGGCTGATAGCAGTGACAGACAAGGGCGAGCGCTTCACCAACGAAGCCGATTCGTACCACGACTTCATGCAAGGACTGCTGCGCGTCACGCCCAAAGGGCAGACGGTGCGGGCCTGGCTGGTGTGCGACCACGCCTTTATCCGGCGTTATGGGCTGGGTGCAGTCAAGCCCGCGCCCATGCCCTTGAGCCCCATGCTGGACAACGGCTACCTCCAGCGCGGCACCACGCTGGCCGAGCTGGCAAACAACTGTGGCATCAGCGTGCTGGGGCTGGAGCGCACGGTGCAGCGCTACAACCAGATGGCGCTGACCGGTGTGGACCAGGACTTTGCTAAAGGCCAGACGCCTTACAACCGCATCCAGGGCGATGCGGTGGAAGCGCAACGCCAGGGCCTGTCCAACCCCTGCATGGCACCGCTTGCACGCGGCCCTTTTTATGCCGTCGAGGTGGTCGCGGGCAGCCTGGGTACCTTCGCAGGTCTGCGAACCAACACCCACGCGCAGGTGCTTGACGCACAAGGCAAGCCCATCGCTGGCCTGTATGCCGGTGGCAATGACATGAACAGCATGATGGGCGGCAACTATCCCAGCGGCGGCATCACCCTCGGCCCCGCCATGACCTTCGGTTTTATCGCGGCGCACCACGCTGCGGGAGTTTGTAATGCATAGCGTGCCCGCTTTTGTAGTGTCGCCGAGCGACGGGAGGCTTTACTCCGCGAATGTCCCCCGGCCGCTCAAGCGGCCTCCTCCTTTATTTCGCTGCGCAAAGCCTCCCATCACTCAGCTCCGACAGAGTGGTCAGCACACAAGGGCGTTGGCGAGCGCGCAATGCTACCGGGAGAGGTGGGTAGGCCATTTCGGTAGGTAAAGGAGGAGCCCGAAGGGCGGGGGACACGGACGAAATGGCCTACCCACCTCTCCCGGTCCCCACCTACCAAGCAATAAGCAAATCCAAGCGCCACAAAACTATTCCAGAAACCACTAACCAAGAGAACCAATCACCATGTTCTACGAACTCGCCACCATGACCCTGCCCTTCGGCACAGCCGGACAGGCTGCCGCCAACGTGCAGGCCTATGCCACCTCTGCGGACGCCCAGGGCGAACTGCTGGGTTGCTGGTTTACCGACATCGGCGTGCTCAACCAGATGATCGTGCTGCGCGGCTTTGCCGATCTAGCCACGCTGCAAGCCGAGCGCGAGCGCACGCAGAAGAGCGCCAGCCCGTTCGGCTGCGGCGACATTTTTCAGACGCTGGAACAGCACAGCTACAAAGGCTTCCCCTGGATGAAGCCAGTGCGACCCAGTGCCGAGTCCGGCATCGTGGGGCCGGTGTACGAGATACGCACCTACGGCATCAAGACCGGCGGCGTGCAGCCCACGATTGACCTGTGGGCGCAATACGTGCCGCCGCGCGAAAAACTCTCGCCCTGCGTGGTGGCCATGGTGGCACTGGATGGCCCGCTGCGCTTCACCAACATCTGGGCCTACCCCACGCTGGATGCGCGCAGCAAGGCACGCGCCGATGCGGTTGCGCAAGGCATCTGGCCACCCAAGGGCGGCCCGGCGCACCTGACCACCAACATGGTGTCCACCATTGCGCTGCCCACACCGGTTTCCCCTTTGAAATGACGCACCTCCAGAGCTTCTGAACATGCGCACCTACTCTCTTGCCTATCTGACTTCCCACCGCTGCACACCGCCTGAAGCGATCCGGGTCGCCGCGGCCAACGGCTACGCCTTTGTGGGTCTGCGCCTGTGGCCCAATGCGCCGGGCGCGCCGCAACAGCATCTGCTGGGCCAGCCCGACGTGCTGCGCGCGACGCTGGCCGCGCAGCAGGACACAGGCGTGGGTGTGTTTGATCTGGAGATCATCCGCATCGGTGAACAGTTCGACCCGCACACCTGGGACGCCCTGTACGACGCCGGTGCGGCGTTGAAAGCCAAAGCCATTCTGGTGGCGGGCGATGACAAAGACGAAGCACGCCTCACGGCCAACTACGCGCGCCTGTGCGAAGTGATGCAGCCCTACGGCATGACCGCAGACCTGGAGTTCATGCCCTGGACCGCAGTGCCCGATGCCAACAGCGCCCTGCGCATCATTCGCAATGCCGGCATGCCATCCAACGCCGGCATTCTGGTGGACGCCCTGCATGTGGGCCGCTCACACACCACGCTGGATGACATACGCGCCATTCCGCGCGCGCTGCTGCATTACGCGCAGATTTGCGACGCGGTGGCCGGCACCCACTTCACCACCGAAGAAATGATCCATACGGCGCGCTGCGAGCGCCTGTTGCCCGGCGACGGGACCATTGACGTGCAAGGCCTGTTTGACGCCTTGCCGACAGACCTGCCCATCAGCGTGGAGGTGGTGAACTTTGCGCGCGAAGCCCAGGCCAACCCGAGCGAGTGGGCTGCCATCTGCATGGCCGCCAGCCGCCCGTTCGTGGAACCACGCGGTTAGAGAACCAGGGCCTTGCCATGCTGATTGCCGTTGACCGCATCTCGCGTCTGCCGTTCTTTTTTGGAGCGCGCTGGTTCAGCAGCGCCTGAGTTCCGGTGTTTCCTTAGCCGAACCACCCGACTCCCTTTGAAATACCGAAAGCAAGACCATGGACTTTTCCCTGAACGAAGAACAGAAGATGATGATCGACACCGTGCGTCGATTCATCGCTGAAGAATGCAAACCGCTGGAAGACGAACTCGAAGCGCACGGCGCGCTGGATGCCACCAAGGCGCAGGCCCTGCACGCCAAGTCCAAGGCATTGGGCCTGTACGCGCTCAACATGCCGGCAGACTTGGGCGGTGGCGGCCTCTCGGTGCTGGACCGCGTCCTGTGCGAAGAGCAGTTCGGCCACACCAGCGATTACCTGATTCGCCGCGCCTTCGGCAATGTGTATGAACCGCTGTTGCATTGCAAAGGTCCACAGGTGGAGCGTTGGCTCAAGCCCACGGTGGAAGGATTGCGCACCTGCGCCATCGCCATCACCGAGCCCGGCGCCGGATCGGACGCGGCCGGCATCAAGACAAACGCAAAGAAGACCGATGCGGGCTGGGTGCTCAACGGCAGCAAGCATTTCATCAGCGACGGCGAGTGGAGCGACTTCTTCCTCGTGTCGGCCAAGACCGGCGAGAAGGAGATCAGCATGTTCATGGTGGACAAGGGCCTGGCCGGCTTCACCGTGGGCAAGGACCAGAAGATGATGGGCCTGCGTGGCACGCCGCATCTGGAACTGTTCTTCGACAACGTGGCACTGGAAGATGCCGCTCTGCTGGGCGAAGTGGGCCAGGGCTTCAAGCTGGCCATGGGTGCACTCAATGTGGTGCGGCTGGCCCAGGTGGGCGCCCGCGCGGTGGGCAAGGCCAGCCATGTGTGCGAGCTGATGGTGGGCTATGCAAACGACCGCAAGCAGTTCAACACCCGTATCGGTGACTTCCAGATGGTGCAGCAGCAGATCGCCGACAGCGTGATCGAGATCAACGCGGCGCGCTGGATGGTGTACCACGCGGCCTGGATGATGGACCAGGGGCTGGATGCGCGTGAGCAGGTGGCCATGGTGAAGGTGCATGCGGCCGAGACGCTGGGGCGCGTGGTAGACCGGGCGGTGCAGATCTTCGGTGGCATGGGGTTCTGCAAGGAGCTGCCGATTGAACGCTATTACCGCGATGCGCGCATCTACCGCATCTTTGATGGCACCAGTGAGATTCACCGCGGGGTCATTGCCAAGAGCATCCTGAAGAAGGGTGCTGCTTTGTTTGATGTGAATCGGTAGTTTGCGCTCATGCGGGGTGGCGTTGGCGTGGGCCGGAGCAAGGGGATGGGCGGGCGACGATTTCTGGTACTCCAGCATGAGGAGCCCGCCCATCCCCTTGCTCCGGCTGCGGCGCGCAGCGGAGGACTACCCCTCATGCAAACACCTTTGGCTTTTCGACGCCAGCCCATAACCCAACAAGAGACAAGACATGACCAAATTCATGACAGCCGCCGAAGCGGCAAACCTCATCAACGACGGCGACACCATAGGCCTGATGGGCGGCGGTGGTGGCCTGATGGAAGCCACCCATATGTTCGAGGCTGTGCAACACCGCTTCCTCACCACCCAATCCCCACGCAACCTCAGCTTTGTCCACGCCCTGGGCATAGGCGACAAGAAAACCAAGGGCATGAACTGCTTTGCCCACGAAGGCCTGGTGCGCAAGGTCATAGGCGGCCACTGGGTCTGGTCACCGGCCATGCAGCAGCTTGCACGCGACAACAAGATCGAGGCCTACATCCTGCCCGGCGGCGTCTCCAGCCAGCTCATGCGCGAGATCGGCGCGGGCCGCCCCGGCCTCATCACCCACGTGGGCCTGGGCACCGTGTGCGACCCGCGCCATGGTGGTGGCCGCATGAACGAAGCGGCGCGTGACGATCTGGCCGAGGTCATCCAGATGGATGGTCACGAGTACCTGCGCTACAAACCGTTCCCCATCCATGTGGCCATCGTGCGTGCCAGTGCCGCGGATGAAGAGGGCAACATCAGCTTCGAGCACGAGGCGGCCAATCTGGACGCGCAGTCGCTGGCATTGGCTGCGCGCAACAGCGGCGGCAAGGTCATCGTGCAGGTGCGCGAGCGTCTGCCCAAGGGCGCGCTCAAGGCGCGCGAGGTGCGCATTCCCGGTGCCTGGGTGGACGCCATCGTGGTGGATGCCAACCAGCAGGTCAGCTATGCCATTCCGTTTGATCCGGCCTTCAGTGGCGAGCTCACGGGGCAGGAGCGTGCGGCCAGTGAAGCCGCCGACCATGCGGCCGAAGTGGCTGCCGCGCAGGAAGCCTTTGGCGAGCGGCAGGCGGTGGCACGCCGCGCCTATCAGGAGATCTTCAACACCGGCAAGGCGCGCCCCATCATCAACTACGGCGTGGGTGTGCCCGACGCGGTGGCCAAGATGATTGCCGCGCGCAACGAGCACCACCGCATCTACCAGACCATCGAGCACGGCACCTACGGCGGCACGCTGATGGACGGCGTGCTGTTCGGCTACGCGCGCAATGCCACGGCCATGCTGGACGCGGCCACGCAGTTCGACTTCTACGGCGGTGGCGGGCTGGACGTGGCCTTTCTGGGCTTTGGCGAATTTGACCAGGAGGGCAGCGTCAACGTCTCACGCCTGGGGGGCATCACCGTGGGGCCTGGCGGCTTTATCGACATTGCGCAGAACGCCCACAAGGTGGTGTTCTGCGGCACGTTGGCGGCCAAGGGGGTGCAGCTGCAGACCGGTGACGGGCAGATGCGGGTGCTGCAGCAGGGGGCCGTGAAGAAACTGGTGCAGCGCGTGGACCAGATCACCTTCAGCGGACCGCAGGGTCTGGTGCGCGGACAGGAGGTGCTCTACCTCACCGAGCGCGGCAGCTTCCGGCTCACGGCGCAAGGTATCGAGCTGTTTGAAATCGCACCGGGCATTGACCTGCAGCGCGACATCCTGGACCAGATGGAATTCACGCCCCAGGTGGCACAGCCGCTGCGTGTGATGGATAACGCGCACTTCCGCGCCGCCTAAGGGGCTGCGGCCTCAGAACAGGCCGGATGCGATGTTGATGGTCAGCGCCAGCAGCGTGGTGTTGAAGAAGAAGGCCAGCATGCAATGCACGATGCCGGTCCTGCGCATGCGGCGGCTGCTCAGTGCCACGTCGGCGGTCTGGGCCGAGGTGCCGATCACCACGGCGAAGTACAGAAAGTCGGCGTAGTCGGGCGGCTCGTTGCCGGGAAAGTCCAGGCCGCCATGGGCGCCTCGGGTGGCCGTGGCGTAGTAATCGTGCGCGTAATGCAGGGCAAACATGGTCTGGGTGAACACCCAGGAGGTCGCAATCGTTAGCGCCGCCAGCGCGATGTGGGCGTAGCGTATTTCTCCCTGCAGTTCCTTGACGATGCCCAGCTCGGCCACGATGGCACCGACGCAGGCCATGGCCGCCGTGATCACCAGCACCAGAATCACCGTGCTGCCTTCGTCCTGTTTGAGCGCCCGCTCACGCATGCGGTCGTGCGAGGAGCGCGCCATCATCACCAGGGCCAACAACAGATACAGCACCGCGGTGACGTTCCAGCCGATCAGGGCGCGCGTCACCATCTGGTGCGCAATGGACTGCGGCAACCACAGGTAGGTGGCCAGACCCATGCCGATGCTGATCAACAGACGGGGCCGGGCCAGCAGGATGCGAAAGGGGGGGATGTTGATCATGTCGGGGCACTATACCTGCCGCGTGCTCAGGGTTCGCGTGCGGCCTTGAGCAACCATTGAAACGCCAAGTTGGCAAACGGCGTGCGCGGTGTAAGCCGAGAGCGCATCAGCCAGAAACGCTGCCGCGACACGGTGGGGATCTGCGTGAGCATCACCACGCGCTGCTCGCGCAGGGCCTGCCCGGCAATGGTGTGCGACATCAGGCTGATGCCCTGCTCACGCATGGTGGCCTCCAGCAGCAGGCGGCTGTCGTCCATGGTGGCGCCGCGCGTGATGCGCAGTTTTTTCAAGGCTGGGGTCGACAGCCGTCCGTCCCATTGGGGTTCGCTCTCCAGCATCAGCAGCGGTGCTTTTTCTAATACCTTGGGGTAGGGCGTGGCGCCTATGCGCTGCGCGGTCAGCGGGCCGCACAGGCCCACGGCATAGTCTTCCACCAAGGCGGCACATTCCACATCGGCGGTGTGGATGGGGCGGCGAGAGATCACCAGGTCCACGTCGATGCGGTCGATCTCGCGCACCGTGTTGGCGGTGATGAACCAGATTTCCACACCCGGATGGTCGCGCCGCATGGCGTCCAGGCGCGACAGTAGCCAGCCCTGGGCAAAGTCGGCCGGGCAGGCAATCAGCAGCGAGTCCTGGCTCTTGTAGGGTTCGATCCGGTCCAGCCCGGCGGAGAGGCGAGACAGGGTCTCGCGCACGGTCTCGTGCAGCAGTTCGCCAGCGGCAGTGAGCCCCACGCCCTTGCCATTGCGAAAGAACAGGCTTTGGCCCAGAGACTCCTCCAGCTTGAGCAACTGCTGGCTGACAGCTGACTGGGTCAGCGACAGCTCTTCGGCCGCGCGGGAGAAGCTGCCCAGGCGGGCGGCGGCATCGAATGCCACCAGGCTTTTGAACGGGGGCAGTGGCTGGCTCATGGTATTAATTAAATTAATTTCTAACCAAGCATAGCTAATTGCTTGGGCGGGGTAAATCCCGGACCATTGCCTGCATGACAGGAACCCCTATGACCGAAACCACTACCCATGGCGACAGCGCCATCACCCGCAGCAACCAAAGAGGCTATGAAAAGGAAAACACCTTTGCCGGCGTGCTCTCCTTCATGCGCCGCCAGTACACCAAGGACCTGAGCGATGCCCAGGTGGTGGTCTCCGGCGTGCCGCTGGACCTGGCCACCACCTACCGCAGCGGCGCCCGCCTGGGGCCGGCCGCCATACGGGCTGCCTCGGTGCAGATGAACGAGATGCTGCACCCCTGGGGCTATGGGCCGTGTGATCGCCTGTCGGTCATCGACTACGGCGACTGCTGGCTGGACCCGCACAACCCGCTCACCGTCTTCTCCAGCATCCATGCACATGCACAGAAGATACTGGCCTCCGGCGCGCAGATGCTCACGCTGGGTGGCGACCACTACATCACCTACCCGCTGCTCAAGGCCCATGCCGAGAAACATGGTGCGCCCTTGTCCATCATCCACTTCGATGCGCACTGCGACACCTGGGCGGATGACGAACCGCTGTCCCTGAACCACGGCTCCATGTTCTACAAGGCCATCAAGGACGGGCTGATAGACCCGCAGCGCTCGGTGCAGATCGGCATACGCACCTGGAACGAGGACTTCATGGGTGTGCAGGTGCTGGGCGCCGACTGGGTGCACGAGCACGGCGTAGCCGCCACGGTGCAGAAGGTGCGCAGCATCGTGGGGGATCACCCCACCTACCTGACCTTTGACATCGATTGCCTGGACCCGGCCTATGCGCCGGGCACGGGCACCCCCGTGGCGGGTGGCCTGAGTTCGGCACAGGCGCTGGCCATTCTGCGCAAGCTGGTGGGTTTGCGCTGGGTGGGCATGGATGTGGTGGAAGTGGCGCCCGCCTACGACCACAGCGATATCACCGCGCTGGCTGCCGCGCAGATTGCCGCCGAGATGCTGTGCCTGCTGGCCGAGCAGCATGCCTCCAACCACTGAACCCAAGCGAGAAACCGTATGAAACTGCATTCCTTCATGAAGCGCGGCCTGGCACCGGTGGCGATGGCCCTGCTGGCCTTGGCCAGCCCTGGTGCCCGCGCAGCGGATGAGAAAGTCCTCAACATCTACAACTGGTCGGAGTACATCGGTGAGAACACCGTCAAAGCGTTTGAAGCCGAGACCGGTATCCGCGTGCGCTACGACAACTTCGACTCCAACGAAATCCTGCTGGCCAAGATGATTGCCGGTCGCACCGGCTACGACATCATCGTGCCCTCCAGTGACTTCGGCCGCATCCTGATGGACGGAGGTCTGGTGCAAAAGCTGGACCGCAGCAAGCTGCCGCTGTGGAGCAATCTGCAGCCCGCGGTGATGCAGATGATGGCCAGGCTCGACCCAGGTAACCAGTACATGGTGCCCTGGCTGGGCAGCGCAGTCAGCGTCGGCTACAACGCCGAGAAGGTGAAGGCAGTACTGGGGGCTGAAGCCATTCCGGCCAATCCGTTCGAGTTGGTGTTCAACCCGCATTACGCAGACCGGCTCAAGAAGTGCGGCATCTCGATTCTGGACAGTGCCAGTGACCTGTTCCCCTCGGCGCTGATCTATGTGGGCAAGCCGGCGTTCAGCAACACCCAGTCCGATTACAACGAGGCCTTTGCCATGCTGCAGAAGGTGCGCCAGGACATCGCCCTGTTCAGCTTCAATGGCTATATCAACGACCTGGCCAGCGGCAGCCTGTGTGTGGCCCTTGGCTACAGCGGCGACTTCAACAACGCCAACAACAAGGCCAGGGAAGGCGGCAAGGCGGTGCACATCGAAGCGCCGCTGCCACCCAACGGCAGCCAGTTCGGTTTCGAATCCATGATGATTCCCGCCGATGCGCCGCACCCCGAATATGCCCACGCCTGGATCAACTACATCCTTCGGCCCCAAGTGCAGGCCGAGATCACCAACAAGGTGATGTTCACCAGCCCGAATCTGGCGGCCCGCAAATACATCAGACCCGAAGTGTTGGCCAATGCCATCGCCTTCCCGCCAGACGACTATCTGGCCAACAAGGCGCAGTTCTACGAAGTCCGCAAACCCGACACGCGCCGCTTGATGACGCGGCTCTACACCCGGTTCAAGACCGGGCTGTGATCAGTGCTGCACCGGCGGCTTGCCGGGTCGCCCGGGGATCATGGCCAGCATGTGTTCGCTCACGCCGCCGTCCACCACCAGGTTCTGGCCGGTGATGTAGCTGGCAGCCGCGCTGCTGAGCCAGGCCACGGCCTGGCCCACGTCGTCGGCACGGCCTATGCGCCCCAGCGGCACCAGCGCCTCGCGGCGGGCCAGCGTTTCAGCGTCCTGGTACACCGGCTCGGTCAGCGGGGTGCGGATCATGCCGGGGCATACGGTGTTGACGCGGATGCCGTCGGCTGCCCACTCTTGTGCCAGTTGGCGGCACAGCATGATGAGGGCTGCCTTGGCCGCCGAATAGGCGCCGTAGCCGGGGTGTGGTGACAGGCCGGACATGGACGCCACCGCGGTGATACTGCCGCGCGTGCGCACCAGTTGTTCGCGTGCTGCCTGCGCCAGCAGAAATGCGGAGCGGGTGTTGAGGTTGAAGGTCAGGTCCCACTCGGCCATGGGCAGGTCGGCCAGTCTGCCGGGGCCGGATTTGCCCGCATTGCAGACCAGGGTGCTGATGTCGCCGCCGTGGCCGTGCGCCTCGAACACCAGCTTGGCGCACTGGGCCGGATCGGTGATGTCGCCGGCCACGCCCTGGGCGCTGATGCCCAGGGCACGCAGTTCGGCCACCAGCGCGTCGAGCTTCTCGCCCGGTTGCGATGCGGCGGCTGAAATGTGCAGCGCATGGCCCTCGCGTTGTGCCTGCGCAATCAGGGCCAGGCAGATGCCGCGCCCAATGCCCCCGGTTGCGCCGGTGACCAATGCGTGTTGTCGTGGTGCGGCCATGCTCACACCTTGGGAAGCACCAGGCCGGGCATGGCCACGCCCTTGATCAGTCGCGTCTCCTGCGCCGTGATCAGATGCCCGGACGCGGCCATGTAGGCCGGGAAATCCGGATGCGTATCGCGGGCATGGCAGCGGCGTTCGTAGTCGGCCAGATCCTCGTAGGCCCAGAGGTGGATGAACTGGTTCTGCGGCCCCACCAGGCTGGTGTAGAAGCCCACCGGGTGGCACAGGGTCTGCATCAGCACCGGCATGGCCAGGCGGTTGAAGACTTCCAGGAACTCCGGCATCTTGCGCAGCGCAATCGTGTAGATGCGGTGGTCCACCAGCGGGCGCTGCAGATGGGGTTGCAGTGTCTGCGGCAGTGCAGGGGCGCTCATGCGGCGGCTCCGGCCTGGTCGGCAATGTGGTTGGCCGTGACGTAGCCGAACGTCATGTTGGGTCCGTGCGTGATGCCGGCGCCGGGATAGTTGCCACCCATCACGCTGGCGCGGTCATTGCCCACTGCGTACAGGCCGGGTATGGGCGATCCGTCGCGCTGCAGCACCTCGCCCACCACACTGGTCTTGATGCCGTCGAAGGTGCCCAGGTCGCCCATGATGACCTTGACTGCAAAGAAGGGGCCGTTCTGCACCGGCGCCACACAGGGGTTGGGCTGGTTGGCGGGGTCGGCCAGGTAGCGGTTGAAACTGGTGGTGCCGCGGCCGAACTGCGTGTCCACGCCCTTGACCGCGCCGGTGTTGAATGCACGCACGGTCGCTTCCAGACCTGCGGCATCGATGCCCGAGTTGTGGGCGAGCTCCGCCAGGGTGTTGCCCTTGATGAGGTAGCCATTGCGCAGGAACTTGCCGATGGGCATGGGCGACGGTTTCACAAAGCCGATGCCGTACTTGCCCAGCGTGGTCTTGTCACACACCAGCCACATGGCGGTCTCTTTCTGGCCGGCGCAGGCCCGCACCATGGCAGCTCCCACGTCGTGGTACGACTCGGACTCGTTGCAGAAGCGCTTGCCGTTCTGCAGCACGCCGATGATGCCGGGCTTGTAGCGGTCCAGCAGATGCGGGAACACACCGATCTCGCCCTTGCCATAGTCCACGCGGGACACCGGCATCCAGGCCGCACTGTCCTTGAACACGATGTCCACGGTGGCACCCACCGCTTCGGCCATGGCCAGGCCATCGCCGGTGTTGCTGAGCGGTGTGGGTGACAGATGCTGGTGGCCGCGCGCCACATGCGGATAGGCCTTGGCAATGCGCTTGACGTCATGCGGAAAGCCGCCGCAGGCCAGCACCACGCCATGGCGTGCGGTGATGGTGTATTCGCCGCCTTCGCCCTGGACGATGACGCCACGCACCTTGCCATCCTGCAGGTCCATGCGGCGCGCTGCCGTGCTGGTACGAATGGGAACCCCTAAGTCCAGCGCCGACTTGGCCAGCCGCGCGGCCAGCGCGTTGCCGCTGGTCACCTGGATGCCGCGACCATAGACCGCCAGCTCTTTCAAATGGGTGGCAAGACGCTTGGCCACATACAGGAAGGACGTGAGCGACTTGGTGGCCTGGAAGAAATGTTTGAGGTCGGCATTGGACGAGTTGAACATCATGCCGATGAAGGTGATGGTCTTGAGCGGTGGCTTCAGGCGTGCCATGTCCTTGCCCAGGCCGCGGATGTCAAACGGTTTGGCCAGGATGGAGCGGCCAATGTCCACGCCGCCCGGCACCGTGGGGTGGTAGTCCGGGTAGAGCGTGGGCACGAACTGCATGGCAGTCTCGCGCTCGAAGAACTCCACCATCTTCGGACCAAAGTCCAGAAAGGCGTTGACGGCGGCTTCATCAAAGTAGCTGCCGGTCTCTTCCATCATGTAGCGGCGCACTGCCTCGCGCGTATCGGCCGGGTTCTGCTTGCGGCCATGCGGTCCCATGGGAATCCACAGCACACCGCCGGACAGTGCGGTGGTGCCGCCAAAGACGGGTTCCTTTTCCAGTACCACCACATCCAGCCCGCGCTTCTTGGCGGTGATGGCGGTGGCAAGGCCTGCGGCGCCCGAACCCACGATGACCAGATCGCATTCCAGATTGTTCGACATAGTGTTGCTCCTCGTTGTTGTTGTCAGGCAGTGGTGTTGAAGCCGGGGCGCGGCACCATGTCCATCAGCATGGACGACATGCCGCCGTCCACGGACAGTTGGGCACCATTCACATAGGCCGAGCGCGGGCTGGCCAGGAACACCGCCACATCGGCAATGTCCTGCGGCTCGCCGACGCGGCGGCTGGCAGTGACGGCGGCGCGCTTGGCTTCAAAGCCCGGCACCTCGTAGAACTTGGCGGAGAGCGCAGTGCGGATCATGCCGGGGCAGACCGCATTGCTGCGAATGCCCTGCGACCCCCATTCCACCGCCATCTGGCGTGACATCAGCAGCACACCGGCCTTGCTGGCGCTGTAGGCGCCGCTGCTGGTCTGCGGCGTGAGCGCCGAGATGGATGCCACATGCACGATGCTGCCGCCGCCGGCTTCGCGCATCTGTGCGGCAAAGGTGCGCGCGCACAGCAGGTAGCCGGTGAGGTTGACGGCGAGCACCGCATTCCAGTCCTCTAGACTGACGTCGTTCAATGCGCCGGAGCGCAGCATGCCGGCGTTGTTGATCAATGCATGGCAAGGCCCCAGCGTTTTCAGCACCTGCGCCGCAGCGGACTGCACCTGCGCTTCGCTGCTGATGTCGCACGGCACCGCAAGTGTTGTTGCGCCTGCGGCGCCGAGTTCTGCTGCCAGCCTGTTGCATCCGTCACCGTCGCGGTCCAGCAGTGCCACCTTGGCACCGCACGCGGCCAGCTCGCGTGCCACCGCAGCGCCAATGCCGCTGGCCGCACCGGTGACCACGCATACCTGTTCTTGCAGACCCAACCAGTCGCCTTGTCTCTTGTTCATTTCGTTCTTTCTTGGGGGATGCCGGATTGTTCTGTTTCGCCGTGCTGCGCGGTTTGACAATTCCCGCCAAGATTCAGACAATTCGTGCATCACTCACGGACGCACTGTGGCCACCAAAGTTATTCCCAATTACGCGCTCTACGGTGACCAGGTGCAGGCCAGCTGGAACAACCTGTTCGACTTCGAGTGGATACCCAAACGCTCTCGTCCATACAACTGGAACATCAGTCCGCACAAGCACGATGCGTTCATCCAGATCCTGTATCTCACCGAAGGCGGCTGTGAAGTCATCCTGGACGGCGCCCGGCTGACTGCCACCGCACCCTGCCTGATCGTCATTCCTGCACAAACCGTGCATGGCTTCGTGTTCGACACCACCACCAACGGTCCGGTGGTGACGGCCGCGCAAGGGCCGCTGGAATCGGTGGCTGCCTTGCTGATGCCTGACCTGCTGACGCTGGTGCGCAAACCTGCCTTGATCCCGGTGAATGCCGACAACGTGCACGCCCAGGCCATGATGCCGATCTTCCTGGCCATCGAGCGCGAAACGCAGATCCATGCCCAGGGCCAGATGGCTGCGGGCATGTCGCTGCTCACAGCCCTGTGCGTGCAGATCGCCAGATTGTCGGATGCACAGCGCCAGGCCATTCCCAAGGCCAACACGCGCAAGGTCGCGCAGATCGAAAAATTCCGCGCGCTGGTGGAGCAGAACTTCAAGAAGCACCTGTCTGTCTCTGCCTATGCCGAAATGATGGGCATCACCGCCGGCCAGCTCACGCGTCTGTGCCGCGAGGAACTGGGCATGTCCAGCATGGACGTGATCAACGCGCGCGTGGTGCATGAGGCCCAGCGTGATCTGGTCTACACCATTAGCTCCATCAAGCAGCTGTCCTTCAGCCTGGGATTCGCCGACGAAACGTACTTCGGTCGCTTCTTCCGCAAGCACACAGGCCGCAGCCCGCGCGAGTTTCGCGCGCAGGCGCTCGACGCCATGCTGAGCCAGCAGTCGCTGTAACGTCTCAGTCCCAGGAAGCGTTGTCGTGGGTGGGGCCCGGGTGACGGCCGATTTTGCGGCCCCAGACGCATGAGGCCGTTACCCGGGCCCCACGCGCGACGACGCGCAATTGGCAAATTTCAGCTGCAGCGTTCGCGGATGTCCTGCGGAATCGGCACCACCTTGATGCGGTAGGACTCACCGGTCAGGCGCACGCAGAACGCGCGCTTCTCGGTGCCTTCGCAGATCAGGGTGTCGCCCCGCATGATGACGTGCTTCTGCGTCAGCACCTTGGGGCTCCACTCGATCACGGAGGTATGCACTTGCAGCGTCTCGCCGTAGGTGGCGGGGCTTTTGAAGTGGGTGTTGATCTCCAGCAGGGGCGTGCCGATGATGCCGTTGATCCTCTCGAGTTCACGCCAGGGCGGAACGCCGCACTGCATGAAGAAGTTCAGCGAAGAAGCGTCCATCCATTTGGAGAAGTTGGGGAAGAACACAATGCCTGCGGGATCGCAGTCGCCGAACATCACCTTCACTTCGTACACCACCGTCTTGCCCATGGCCGCTCCTCCCTTTGCTCAGACACGTTCCAGAATCAGCGCGATGCCCTGGCCCACGCCAATGCACATGGTGCACAGGGCGTAGCGGCCGCCGCCGGCATGCAGGCGGTTCACTGCGGTAGTGGCCAGGCGCGCGCCCGTTGCGCCCAGGGGATGGCCCAGCGCGATGGCGCCTCCCCAGGCATTCACGCGCGCATCATCGTCAGGCAGACCCAGCATGCGCAGCACCGCCAACCCTTGTGCGGCGAAGGCTTCGTTGAGTTCGATCACGTCCATCTGCGCCAGTGACAGACCGTTTTGCGCCAGTAGCTTTTCCGTGGCGGGCGCTGGGCCTATGCCCATGACGCGCGGCGCCACACCGGCGGTGGCCATGCCCACAATGCGTGCCCGCGGTGTCAGACCGTTGCGTAGTGCCGTGGCTTCGTCGGCCAGCAGCAGGGCGCAGGCTCCGTCGTTGACGCCGCTGGCGTTGCCTGCAGTCACGCTGCCGTCGGGGCTGACGATGGGCTTGAGCTTGCCAAGGGCTTCCAGCGTGGTGGCACGCGGATGCTCGTCCTGACGCACGACGATGGGCTCGCCCTTTTTGGAGGGCAAGGTGACGGGCACGATCTCGCGCGCGAGATGGCCTGCCTGCTGCGCGGCCAGTGCACGCGTCTGGCTGGCCAGGGCCATCAGGTCCTGGTCTGCACGGCTGATGCCGAATTCCCTGGCGACGTTTTCGGCTGTCTCGGGCATGGAGTCCACACCGTAGCGTGTTTTCATGGCCGGGTTGACGAAGCGCCAGCCGATGGTGGTGTCATGCACCGCGTTGTTGCGGCTGAATGCGCTCTCGGCCTTTGGCATCACAAAAGGCGCGCGGCTCATGCTCTCCACGCCACCGGCGATCAGCATGCCGGCCTCGCCCGCGCGTATGGCCCGTGCAGCAGTGCCTACTGCGTCCAAGCCGGAGCCGCACAGGCGGTTCAGGGTGGCACCTGGCACCTCTGCTGGCAAGCCCGCCAGCAAGGTCGCCATGCGGGCCACGTTGCGGTTGTCTTCACCGGCCTGGTTGGCGCAACCCAGGTACACATCGCTGAGCTGGTTCCAATCCACCTGCGCGTTGCGTTGCATCAGCGCCTGGATGGGCAAAGCGGCCAGATCGTCGGTGCGCACGCTGCTGAGTGCGCCGCCATAGCGGCCTATGGGTGTACGGATGGCATCGCAGATAAAGGCGTGGTTCATGTCGTGTGTGTACGCTGTGCAGCGTCAGGTTGAAAAGAGAACAGAGAGATCGGCCACATGAAATCCATGGCCGGACTGCAGCGCCAACTGCTGCAGATCGCGCGTCAGATTGGCCTGGTCCTGCTGGCGTGCCCAGAATACCGGGCCACCTTGCCAGCGCGCAAAGCCGTAGCCCTGGACCATGACCACGTCCACATCGCTGGCGCGGCGGGCCACACCTTCAGAGAGCAGCAGCGCGGCCTCGTTCACCATGGCCAACAGGGCGCGGCGCACGATCTCCTCGGCTGCAAACGTGCGGCGCTGTATGCCACGGCGCGCGGACGCCTCTTCAATGATCCGGCGCACCGCAGCGTCCACCATGGGTGACGGCTTGCCGTCGGTATAGGTGTAGTAGCCCGCGCCGCTCTTGCGGCCCAGGCGTCCCTGTTCGCACAGGGTGTCGAGAATGTCCACGTAACGCGCGCGTGGGTCCCGCGTGGCCGCTTGTGACTTGCGCATGCGCCAGGCAATGTCCAGGCCCGAGAGGTCGGCCACCTTGAACGGGCCCATGGCAAAACCAAAGTCTTCCAGGGCGGCGTCCACCTCCTCGGGCATGGCGCCGTCTTCCAGCATGAACTCGCACTGCTTGCGGTAGGCGTTGTAGATGCGGTTGCCGATAAAGCCAAAGGCATTGCCGGTCTGGACCGGTATCTTCTTCAGGGTCTTGCCCAGCGCCATGCCGGTGGCCAGCACGTCGGGTGCGGTGCGACTGCCGCGCACCACTTCGAGCAGCTTCATCACATTGGCGGGGCTGAAGAAGTGCAGGCCCAGCACGTCCTGCGGTCGGCTGGTGGCGTTGGCAATGGCGTCCACATCCAGGTACGAAGTGTTGGTGGCCAGCACTGCGCCGGGGCGCGCGTGGGTGTCGATTGTCCTGAATACCTCCTGCTTGACGGCAAGGTCTTCAAACACCGCTTCTATGACCAGGTCGGCTTGCGCGATCTGGCTCCAATCGGTCGTCGGGTTCAGGCGCGCTTCATTGGCGGCAGCCAGGGCGGCCTTCATCTTGCCCGCGGATACGCGCGTGGCGTAGTGCAGGCTGATGCGGGCCTGACCGCGCTGCAGCGCGGCCGCATCCTGCTCCAGCAGCACCACATTCAGGCCGGCGTCCAGCGCGCTGATGGCAATGCCCGAACCCATGGTGCCGGCACCCACGATCGCCACGCTGTGCACGGCGCGGGCAGTGGCCTGGCCGGCGGCCGCAGGCTTGCCGGCTTCCCGTTCGGCCAGGAACTGGTAGCGCAAGGCCTTGGCGGCTGTGCTGCCCAACAGCTCCAGAAACAATGCGCGCTCGGTGCGCAGGCCTTCATCAAAGTCACCGGCGCTGGCGGCCAGCGCATCCAGCACGGCATTGGAGGCAGGCTGTTTACGCTGGCGCAGCGTGAGCTTGTCGCGCTGCTCTGCAATGAAGCGGTGCGTGGCTTGTACGTCCGGTGCGCGGTCACGTGCCCGTATCAATCCCTGCGGATGGCGACCGAGCTCCAGGGCCAGGGCGCAGGCCGCATCCAGCAAGCCATCGTCCACCACCTTGTCGAGCAAGCCACTGGACTCCAGCTGGCGGGCAGTCTGCGGCACACCGCTTTGGATCAGGTTGTGCGCCAGGTGCACACCGACCAGACGCGGCAGGCGCTGTGTGCCACCGGCGCCGGGTATCAGCCCCAGATTCACTTCAGGCAAACCCAGTTTGGCAGAGGCCAATGCCGCGCGGGCATGGCAGCACAGCGCCAGCTCCAGTCCGCCGCCCAGTGCCATGCCACCGATGGCCGCTACGACGGGTTTGGTTGACGCGTCCAGCTGCGCCAGCACATCCGGCAGGATGGGATAGGCGGCTTGTGCGGGCTTGCCGAACTCCGTCACGTCGGCACCGGCGGAAAAGGCCTTGTCGGTGCCGACCAGCACCAGGGCGCGCACATCCGCATCCGCCAGTGCGGCCTGCACGGCGGTGTGGATGTGCTGTCGCAGCGTGTGGCCCAGGCTGTTGACTGGAGGGTTGTCCAGGCGTACCACGGCCACGCCGCCATGCAGTTCGTACATGCGGGTGGTTCCTAGAGCGCAGCTGTCAGTTCCGGCACAGCGGTGAAGAGGTCCGCCTCCAGGCCATAGTCCGCCACCGAAAAGATCGGAGCCTCGCCATCCTTGTTGATGGCCACGATCACCTTGGAGTCCTTCATGCCGGCCAGGTGT
>NZ_JBXAMW010000015.1:0-111227 GCF_058801025.1 Rhodoferax sp. GW822-FHT04A08 | reverse complement strand
CTCGTCGGTCACGCTGGCAACGACACCGGCTCCGCTTTGTACCCGCAGGCTATGGCCCTGGGCTTTGAGTTTCTTCACCGTCTCGGGCGTGACAGCCACCCGGCTCTCGCCTGCCAGCGTCTCGGCAGGTATGCCTATCTGCATGGGGAACTCCTTGGGAAATCTGGTTGGAATGCTGTCTTAGAGCTTACATGAGTTTGCGACCTGTTCTTACCCGTTAAAACCATAGGTCAGACAGCCCAGCGGAAGCCTTTGGATAATGCCCCATGGACAATCGATGGAAACCCAGCGTCACGGTCGCGGCCGTGATTGAAAACAACGGCAGATTCCTGCTGGTGGAAGAGCACACACCCGAGGGCTTGCGTCTGAACAACCCGGCCGGGCATCTGGACCCTGGGGAATCGCCTGAACAAGCCTGTGCGCGCGAAACATTGGAAGAAACGGCCTACCAATTCACTCCACAGGCGCTGGTTGGCGTGTATCTGGCGCGCTTTCAACGACCCGGCCCAGCACCGGGCGAAGTCGCGCAAGACATCACCTATCTGCGCTTCGCCTTTTGCGGTCAGCTGGGTGTGCTGGACACACAGCGCACGCTCGACACAGGCATCATCAGGACACTTTGGCTCACGGCTGACGAGATTCGCGCACAGGAAAGCCGGCTGCGCAGCCCGCTGGTTTTGCAGTGCATGGAAGACTACCTGTCGGGTCAGCGATTTGACCTGGGTTTGGTGCATACCCACCCGTCGGTACGGGCTTTGCAGTCGCCCACCTAAAATCGGGGGATGGCAAAACAACGAATCGTGGTCGGTTTGAGTGGGGGCGTGGACTCTGCGGTCACCGCCTATCTGCTCAAGCAACAGGGCCATGAGGTCATCGGCATCTTCATGAAAAACTGGGAGGATGATGACGACAGCGAATACTGTTCCTCCAATATCGACTTTGTCGATGCGGCCGCCGTGGCCGACGTCATTGGCATAGAAATCGAACACGTCAACTTCGCCGCCGAATACAAGGACCGGGTCTTTGCTGAGTTCCTGCGCGAATACCAGGCCGGACGCACGCCCAACCCGGACATTCTGTGCAATGCCGAGATCAAGTTCAAGGCTTTTCTGGACCATGCCATGCGCCTGGGTGCCGAGAAGATTGCCACCGGCCACTACGCGCGAGTGCGCCAGAACCCGGCAACCGGCCTGCACGAATTGCTCAAGGGACTGGACCCGTCCAAGGACCAGAGCTATTTCCTGCACCGGCTCAACCAGGCGCAGCTCGCCAAGACGCTCTTCCCCGTGGGCGAGCTGCACAAGACCGAGGTGCGGCGCATTGCTGCAGAAATCCAGTTACCCAATGCGCGCAAGAAGGACTCCACTGGCATCTGCTTCATCGGTGAACGGCCATTCCGCGATTTTCTGAACCGCTACATCTCCAAGGAGCCGGGGCCTATCAAGGACCCAAAGGGACGCACCATCGGTGAGCATGTCGGCCTGTCGTTCTATACCCTGGGCCAGCGCCAAGGCCTGGGCATAGGCGGCCTCAAGGCCAAGGGTGCGCAGCGCGGCGGTGGCGAGCACCAGCCCTGGTTTGTGGCGCGCAAGGATGTGGAGAACAACACACTGTGGGTCGTGCAGGGTCATGACCACCCCTGGCTGCAATCGACACAGTTACAGGCACAGGATGCAAGCTGGATTGCTGGCAATGCACCTGCAGAAGGCTCCCTGGCGGCAAAGACCCGCTACCGGCAAAACGACGCGGCATGCCAATTGCAAAATCTGGATATACAAAGCTTTGCGCTGGAATTCACAGAGCCACAATGGGCGGTGACTCCTGGTCAATCTGCTGTGCTCTATGACGGTGAAGTGTGTCTCGGTGGGGGGGTGATCAGCTGAAATTTGAAAGGGAGTCTGTACACATGAATAACGATCCAATAAGAAATGTACGGAAACTTCAAATACCAGCAGCTCCGCAACCTAGGCATCTCGCAGGAAAAAGCCCTGCAGATGGCCGCCTTCATCAGGGTTTCTTCGTTCGAGGAAAGCCAAGTCATCTGGTCCAAGGGCTCCAAGGTGGACGCCTGGCAATTCATCATCAGCGGCCTCGTTTCCGCCTCCCTGGAAGCGCCCACCGGGCAGATGATGCCCATCAGCATCTACGGTGAAGGCTCCTGGTTCGGCGAACAATCCATCATCAACCGCAAAGCCAGCTACGCCGACTTCGTCTGCCTGTCTACAACCGAGGTCATGGGCATTTCCAGTGACATCGTGCTGGAGTTGATGGAGACGCAACCCGCATTTGCCTTGTACCTGACACGGCTGATGGCCTGGCGCGTCCAAAAGACTTCAGAAACTCTGATGCTGATGAAGTTCGGCAACCCGTGCCTGCGCGTGGTGATGGGTCTGTCCCAGTTCGCCGAGGCGCTGAACTACCACTCTGACCGGCCGCCCACGATTGGCTTCGGCCAGGGCGTGGAAATCCCGGTCAAGCAAAAGACGCTGGCCGACCTGTGCGGAGTCTCCAGAACAGTCTTTTCCGAGCACGTGCAAAAGCTCGCAGCAAAAGGCTGGTTGTCCATTTCCTACGGAAGGCTGGAAATCCTGTCGCTACCGAACTGGCAGCGGTTTTCCAACAAGCAGCGCGCACGCAAATTCAACGACCTCAATCCAAGCTTTGAAGAGCTGCTGTCAGAGCTGGCTGCGGAATAGCTCCGCCCATTCCTAGAGATTCTTGCCGCCGTAGTGGGCCGGTAGCTCCTGGACACGATGCTCCGGCGCACTGCCCTGCACGTACTCCTGGATCAACTGCACGCAATGGGTCACCACAGCCTCATCGAAATGACGCCGTTGGAGCTTGAGCGCGCCACCCAGATGGGTCAGCAGCTCAATGGCTTGCAGCGAAACGGGGTTCGAAGGCTGGGGAATATTCGATTTCTTCGGCATCACAACTCCTCGTCACGGTGCGCGCGAGCGAAAGCGCATGCGCACCGAAGACCTTGGTCAAGACCCGAAGCTTGGTGCGACACGCATTTCCATGCGGCACTTTTTGTACATCAATGAACAAAAAATGCCTAGGTGTGAGGGAAGCTGCGTGTTTGTCGGCCGCTGAAACGGCCGTCCGGGGATCAGAACGGAATGTCGTCGTCCATATCGTCAAAACCGCTGGCCGGGCGTGGAGCCGGGGCCTGGCGTGCCGCAGGCGCGGCTGGACGGGCAGCGGCGGGTGCCGGGCGGCGGGCGGGGGCGGCAGGGGCACCGCCTTCATCACCATAACCGTCACCCGCACCAGGGCCACCCATGCCTTGGCGAGCGCCGAGCAGCTGCATTTCGGAGGCCACGATGTCAGTAGCGTTCTTTTCGATGCCGTCCTTGTCGGTGTATTTGCGATAGCTCAGACGGCCCTCCACATAGATGGGGGTGCCCTTCTTCACGTATTCGCCCACGATCTCGGCCAGACGCTCAAAGAAGGTGACGCGGTGCCACTGGGTTTCTTCAACGAACTCGCCGCTGGTCCTGTCTTTGCGACGGCTGGTGGTGGCGATGCTCACGTTGGCAACGGCCTGCCCGGACGGCAAGTAGCGGATTTCGGGGTCGCGGCCACAATTGCCGACCAGAATGACTTTGTTAACGGATGCCATGGGTTTCTCCAGAATGTCCGTGGATTATCCAGCCTTTGAAGCCACCTCCCAACAGCCGGACCAAACACCTTTGCCAGGCTGCGGTGCGGCCCCAGACGGCAGCCGGGAAGCTTACTGTCTATCATGGAGGGTTGTTTTCCATCCGGCCACCGCTTTGACCACCTCTTCCGACGCCCGTATTCCATCCGCCGCAGCCGAGGGCACGTATCTGGTTCACGCCTTGCAGCACCAAAGCATCCACATCCGCGGTGCGCGCACGCACAACCTCAAGAACATCGACCTGGATATCCCGCGCAACCAGTTGGTGGTGATCACGGGCCTGTCCGGTTCCGGCAAGTCCAGCCTGGCATTCGACACCCTGTATGCCGAAGGCCAGCGCCGCTATGTGGAGAGCCTGTCCACCTACGCCAGACAGTTCCTGCAGGTGATGGACAAGCCCGATGTGGACATGATCGAGGGCCTGTCGCCCGCCATCTCCATCGAGCAAAAGGCCACCAGCCACAACCCGCGCTCCACGGTGGGCACCGTGACCGAAATCCACGACTACCTGCGCCTGCTGTTTGCCCGCGCCGGCACGCCCTACTGCCCGGACCACCAGTTGCCCCTGCAAAGCCAGACGGTCAGCCAGATGGTGGACACCGTGCTGGCCCTGCCCGAAGACACCCGCCTGATGATTCTGGCGCCCATCGCGCGGGAGAAGAAGGGCGAGTTCCTGGAATTGTTTGAGGACATGCAGGCGCAAGGCTATGTGCGCTTTCGCGTCAATGGCGAGACCTTTGAGTTCGACGACCTGCCCAAGCTCAAGAAGACCGAAAAGCACGACATCGACGTGGTGATTGACCGCATCAAGGTCCGCCCCGAAGTGGCCCAGGCAGAGCCGGGCAGCGCCCGTGCGCCTGGGTTGCGCCAGCGTCTGGCCGAAAGCTTTGAAGCCGCACTGCGACTGGCCCAGGGCCGCGCCATCGCGCTGGAGATGGACGCTCCTGCCGATGGCAAACCGGTGGAGCACCTGTTCAACGCCAAGTTCGCCTGCCCGGTGTGCAACTATTCCATCAGCGAGTTGGAGCCGCGGCTTTTTTCGTTCAACTCGCCAGTGGGTGCCTGCCCCAGCTGCGATGGACTGGGCCATCAGGAATTCTTCGACCCCGAACGCGTGGTGGCGTTCCCCACCTTGAGTCTGGCCAGCGGTGCCATCAAGGGCTGGGACCGGCGCAACGGCTACTACTTCTCCATGCTGGAGAGCCTGGCCAAGCACTACCGCTTTGACATCGACAGCGCATTTGACACGTTGCCAGAGGCGGTACGCAATGCCATTCTGTATGGCTCGGGCGAAGAGGAAATCAAGTTCAGCTACATCATGGACTCGGGCGCTTCGCAGGGTAAAAAAGTCACCAAGAAGCACCCCTTCGAGGGCATCATCCCCAACATGCAGCGGCGCTACCGCGAGACCGACTCGGCCATGGTCCGTGAAGACCTGGCGCGCCTGCGCAGCGTCCAGCTCTGCCCCGACTGCGGCGGCAGCCGACTGCGCATCGAAGCGCGCAACGTCAAGATTGGCGAAGGCGAGCAAGCCCGCGCCATCTACGAGATCAGCAGCTCCACCCTGCGCGAGAGCTACGCCTATTTCAATGCCCTGACCATGCACGGCGCCCGCGGCGAAATCGCCTCCAAGGTCATACGCGAGATCGGGCTGCGGCTGAAGTTCCTCAACGATGTTGGTCTGAATTACCTCAGCCTAGACCGCAGTGCCGAGACGCTCAGCGGCGGCGAATCGCAGCGCATCCGCCTGGCGTCGCAGATCGGCTCCGGTCTGACCGGCGTGATGTATGTGCTGGACGAGCCCAGCATCGGCCTGCACCAGCGCGACAACGACCGCCTGATCGACACCCTCAAGCACCTGCGTGACATCGGTAACAGCGTGCTGGTGGTGGAGCATGACGAAGACATGATGCGCGCCGCCGACCATGTGATCGACATGGGCCCGGGTGCCGGCATCCACGGCGGACGCGTGATCGCACAAGGCACCTTTGACGATGTGAAGGCCAGCCCCGAATCGCTCACAGGTCAATATCTGGCCGGTACACGCAAGATCGAAGTGCCCACACGCCGCACACCCTGGCTGCCTACAGTGCAGCCCGCTGTGGCAGAGAAAAAGCCAGTGGCCAAAGGCGCTCCCAGCAAGGCCGCGCTGGCCTGGGCCGAACGCCATGCCGCCCACCTTGCAACCCAGGGCGACCTGCAGGCCCTGCGCATCATTGGCGCCAGCGGCCACAACCTCAAAAAGGTGGACGTCGAATTCCCGGTGGGCTTGCTCACCTGCGTGACCGGTGTATCCGGCTCTGGCAAATCCACCCTGGTGAACGACACGCTCTACACCGCCGTGGCGCGTCAGTTGTATCGTGCGCACGACGAGCCCGCAGCGCACGAGGCCATTGAAGGGATCGAGCATTTCGACAAGGTCATCAACGTGGACCAGTCGCCGATCGGCCGCACGCCCCGCTCCAACCCGGCCACCTACACCGGCCTGTTCACCCCCATCCGCGAACTCATGGCCGAGGTACCCACCGCACGCGAACGCGGCTATGGCGCGGGACGCTTCAGCTTCAACGTGGCCGGTGGCCGCTGCGAGGCCTGCCAGGGTGACGGCATGGTGAAGGTGGAGATGCACTTTCTGCCCGATGTGTACGTACCCTGCGATGTATGCGCTGGCCAGCGCTACAACCGCGAAACGCTGGAAGTGCTCTACAAGGGCAAGAACATCGCGCAGATCCTGGAGCTCACGGTGGAAGCCGCGTACGACTTCTTCCAAGCCGTGCCCACCATTGCCCGCAAGCTGCAGACGCTGCTGGATGTGGGCCTGTCCTACATCAAGCTGGGACAGGCGGCGACCACGCTTTCGGGCGGCGAAGCCCAGCGCGTCAAGCTAGCGCTGGAACTCAGCAAACGCGACACCGGCCGCACGCTCTACATTCTGGACGAGCCCACCACCGGGTTGCACTTTGCCGACATTGCCCTGCTGCTCAAGGTGCTGCACCAGCTGCGCGACGCGGGCAACACCATTGTTGTGATCGAGCACAACCTGGATGTCATCAAGACCGCCGACTGGTTGATCGACATGGGGCCGGAAGGCGGTTCGGGTGGCGGCACGGTGGTGGGTGTGGGCACGCCAGAAGACATTGCGGCCAACCCGGCCAGCTTTACTGGGCGTTATCTGGCGAAGTTACTGCCATGAGCCCTATGCCCCATGTCCTGTTGATTGAAGACGATCAACCAATTGCCGACAACGTCATGTTGGCGCTCGAACGTGAGGGCATGCGGTGTACCCATTGCAACCTGGGTCAAAACGGACTTGCAGCGCTGCAAGATAACGCGTTTGATCTGCTGATATTGGACATTGGTCTACCTGATGGAAACGGCTTCGATTTTTGTCGAAGACTGAGGCTAACCTCCGCGATTCCCATCATCTTCTTGACTGCGCGGGACGACGAAATTGATCGCGTCGTTGGTCTGGAAATGGGTGCAGACGACTATGTCCTCAAACCCTTTAGCCCGCGCGAGCTGGCTGCGCGTGTCAAAACTGTGTTGCGGCGCAGCCGACCAGCCCCGACAGCCCAAACCGCAATCCCCACGTCAACCACCAAACCGCCTTCCAACGGCTTGGAAGTGGATGAAGAGCGTGCCTGCATCCGGTGCGCTGGCGACATACTGAACCTGAGTCGGGCTGAATACCTTATCTTGAAGGCGTTGGTAACTAGGCCAGAGCGTGTCTTCAGCCGCGCAGAACTGATGGATGCTGCACAACTGGCCGAAGCGAGCCTGGAACGCACGATCGACAGCCACATCAAGAGCGTGCGCGCCAAATTGGGTGAATGCGCCAATGGCACGTTTCAGATCCAAACACACCGTGGCATGGGCTACAGCCTTCGCCTACCGATTGGGTCATGAACTTCCTAACGCGCTTCCTGCTTGGTTTCCTCATCATTGCAGGCGTTGGGCTGGGCATGGCGGTTCGTCTGTTCAACGAGCAGTTTGTGCCGGGTGTTCGGCAATCTGTAGAGGAAATGCTGCTGCAAACCTCCAATCTATTGGCGGAAATGGTTACCGATGAAATTTCCAACGGCACGGGCAAACAAGACGCCTTGCCAGTGGACAAGGCCTTTCAGGCTTACGCGCAACGCCACCTCAATGGGCGCATTTACGGCGTACTGAAGTCCGACCCGGACTTGCGCATCATCATGACCAATGGCACAGGACAAGTGGTGTATGACAGCAGAGGGCTGGATGTCGGGAAAGATTACTCGGCCTGGCGGGACATCGCCCGCACACTGCGAGGTCAGTACGGTGCACGCACCACGCGTGAGGATGTCTACAACACGCAGAGCTCCGTGATGTACGTGGCCGCACCCATTAGGCGCGACGACAAAATCATCGGGGTTCTGAGTGTGGGCAAACCGGCCGCTTCATTTCAGAACTTTATCGACATGGCCCAGACCAAAGTGTGGGAGTCCGCGCTCTGGTTGCTCCTGTTGCTGTTGCTGGTTGCATTTGCTTTTTCGTGGTGGATGACGCGCGATCTGAGCCGTCTGGTGGGTTACGCCAATGAAGTCGCCAGCGGCAAACGCAGCCACATCCCCACAGTGGGCCGCAGCGAACTCAGGCGACTGGCAAAGGCATTGGAGAACCTGCGCGCCGAGTTGGATGGCAAGGCCCACGTCGAAAAAGTGTCCCAAATACTGGCTCACGAACTCAAAAGCCCTATTGCTGCCATTCAAGGCGCAGCCGAGTTACTGTGCAATGAGGTAGATGCCATGCAGCGCGCAAAACTGGAGGCCAACATTCTGGCCGAGACCGACCGCTTGCGCCGCATTGTGGAGGGTACGCTAAATCTGGCACGTGCAGAGAACCGAGGCCAGCTGGATCAAAAGGAGCGCATTGCGCTGGACACTCTGGTGAACGAAACCCTGGCCAGTCGCGCGGCACGTCTGGAGGCAAAAGACATGCAAGTCCACTGCGAAATGGCGGCTGTTTCCGTACTGGGTAGCCCTTTTCTGTTGCGCCAGTGTATTGCCAACTTGTTGGACAACGCGCTGGATTTCAGCCCACACGGCGGCGCATTGGATATTCACCTGGATACTGCAGCAGACAAGGCGCAGCTCACTGTGCGTGACCACGGCCCGGGAATAGCTGACTTCGCCATGCCGCGGGTATTTGAGCGCTTTTATTCCACACCTCGACCTGGAACCGGTGCGCGCAGCAGCGGACTGGGGCTCAATCTGGTGCAAGAAGCTGTGCGTCTGCACCAGGGCGACATTTCGGTTGGCAACCACCCCGAGGGCGGCGCCATCGTGCGCTTGCTGTTGCCTCTGGCGCCAACCACTCCAAGCGAGCCGATTTCACATGGATTTCACACGCATTCCACACTGACTCCATAGACGCCACGAACAATCCTCGCCTTCATTAGGAGGATTGCATGAACCGATGGTTTCCCGGAAAGTTAACGGCTTTGGTGTTGATAGCGCTCGCCCTGGCGTGGGCGTTGTCGCTGATTGAGGGCAAAGTCAATGAGCGCTCCAACACCCGAGATGAGGTAGTGCGCAGCATCGCAAATCAGTTTGCTACCGATCAGGTTTTGGACGGCCCCTTGCTGCAGATCCGTTGCGTAACCAAAAGCACAGAGAAGGTGGTGGATGCGTCATCCCATGAACGGATGGTCACTACCGAGCGCGATTGCTCGCAAACACTGCGCCCCAAAATGCTAGAGGTGAATGGCTCCTTGGATGTCAGTGAACGTTACCGCGGCATCTACAAGGCACGCGTCTATGCCGCCAAAATGCTCGTGAAAGCCACCCTACCGGAGTGGACACCTCCGCCGGGCGCCCAGATCAGGGCCAGCATCGTATTTGCCGTGACTGATCCGCGCGGCATCAAGCAGGTGGAAGCGCAGTTGGATGGCAACCCGTTGGAGGCACTGCCAGGCAGCCTGAATAACGATACACAAGGCGGATTTCACATTGACGTGGCGCCAGAACTTCTGAAAACCCCGCATACCTTGCAGGCCCGGATGGACATCGCTGGCACCAGCAGCCTCTTCTTCCGTCCATTGGCTGAACAAAATGCAATCGTGCTGCAATCTGCTTGGCCACACCCCAGCTTTCAGGGAAAGTTCTTGCCTGACCAACGCAGTGTGGACGGCAATGGGTTCAAGGCGACCTGGCACGTCAACGATTTCGCTACGGGTGGCGCGAGCCAGAAGGACAGCAATTTCGGTGTCTCCCTGATTGACCCGATCAACGCCTATAGCCTGTCCATGCGCGCCGTTGTCTATGGTTTTTTGTTCGTGATGCTGACGCTGGGTGGCTTCTTTGTTTTCGAAAAGCTGCAAGGTGACCGCCTGCACCCGATGCAATATCTGTTGATCGGCCTGGCCGTGGTGATCTTCTTCCTTTTGTTGCTGGCCTTGTCCGAGCACATGGCGTTCAAGTGGGCCTACCTGATCGCCGCAGCGGCCTGCATGTTGATGATTTCCAGCTACAGCCGGGTGCTGATGCGCAGCACGCGCTTGGCCAGTGTAGTGGCCATCAGCTACGGCCTGCTGTACGCGGGTCTGTACTTGATGCTGCAGTCGGAAGACTATGCGCTATTGCTGGGCGCCTGGCTGATATTCTCGTTGCTGGGCATCACCATGTACCTTACCCGCAAGGTGGACTGGATGCGAACTACCGCGCCTCCGGATCTGCCGCCAACGTGCCAATCCGCGCCGGAGTAAACGGTATGCGTGCCTGCGGCGGGTTCCAGCCATAGAGGAACTGCGCCGCGGTGCCGCAGACCTTGCCCTGGCACGCGCCCATGCCGCAACGGGTGTGGATCTTGGCTTCGGTCCAGTTGGCGTGGGGCTGCAGCGCCTGGTGGCTGACGTCTTCGCAGCGGCACACCAGGGTGTCGGGCTGTGGCAGTTGCTTCAGCCGGTCATCCAGCGCAAAGCAGGCGTTGGCATGCGCGGCAAAAGCGCTCCAGTACTTGCGGTCTTTCTCGAATGCATGGGCCTTGGCGGTCTGCCCGACGACGGCATAGCCGGCGATGCTGCCCTGGGCCAGAGCGCGCTCACAGCCGCCAGGGCCGGTGCACTCGCCAGCAGCGTAGATACCGGGCACGCTGGTGGCCTGCCACGTGTCCACGGTGATGGCCTGCGCGCCATCGGCCGTGTGCAGCTTGCAACCCAGTGCCTGGGCCAGTCCGGTGTTGGGCACCAGGCCATAACCCACGGCCACGCGATCGCAATCCAGCGTCAGTGTGCGGCTGCCCTGGCGGATGGTGACCTGTTGCACCTTGCCCTGCCCTTGGACGGACAGCACGGTGGACGAGGTGCGGTAGCTCGCTTCGCGCAGTTGCACCGCCTGCACCAGCTTGGAAGGCCATAGCGGCAGCTTGCGGGCAAAGGTGGTCATGCGCGACAGCGGTGCGTTTTCGGCAACCATCAGCACTTTGGCGCCGGCCTTGCGCACGGTGGACGCCACGGCAAACAGCAGGGGGCCGCTGCCGCCAATGACCACGCGCTGGCCTTGCACCGGCAGGCCGCCCTTGATCAGCGCCTGCAAGCCGCCCGCGCCGGTCACGCCGGGCAAGGTCCAGCCAGGAAAAGGCAGCAGGCGTTCGCGCGCGCCGGTGCACAAAATGAGCTTGTTCCATTGCACATGCAAGGCGCCCTGGTTGGTTTCCACCAGCAAGGTATTGGCATCCAGAATGCCGACGACCTTGGCGCTGTTGAGGACCTGCACATTGGCACTGGCGCGCACAGCGTGCTGCAAGGCTGTGGCTACGGCGGGAAGATCCGCATGGGGGCCGCCGCGCCAGATCTGGCCTCCGGGCGCCGGGTTGTCATCCAGCACCAGCACGCGGGCGCCGTTGCTGGCCGCAGCCTTGGCGGCGGACAGTCCGGCAGGCCCGGCGCCCACGATGAGGACGTCACAGCGTTGTTGCGTGGGCGTGTCTTGCGTTGTCATGCCATGGGCTCCACCAGCATGCCTTGGGCACACAGTGTCTGGCAGGCCAGGCGCACATTTCCATCCACCCGCACGCGGCACTCCTGGCAAATGCCCATGCCGCAGACCGGCGCGCGCGGCTCCCCGCTCACCGAGGTGCGCGCGGCACCGCAAGCCGCCAGTGCCAGCGCGGCAGCCACCGTGGTGCCATGCGCCACCGTGATGTAGCGACCATTGACATTGACCAGCACGTGGGAGGAAGAAGGCGTCATGACGGGAAACGTGAAAGTGCAAAAGGTGCCGGGTCCAGCGGTGCGGTAGCACCGGTCATCAGCGCGGCCATGATGGCGGCCGTGCCCGTGGCGGTGGTCACGCCCAGGCCCTCGTGCCCTACCGCCATCCACAGGTGGGGGTTGTCGGGGTGACGATCCAGAATGGGCAGACTGTCGGGTGTGGCGGGTCGCAACCCGGTCCAGCAGCGAATGGCATTGAGGTCGGCGACGCCGGGCATGTAGGAGATGGCCCGTTGCAGCATGCGCGCCATCATGGCGGGCTCTACCGCCGTGTCCTCGGTGTCAAACTGGCGCGAGGAGCCAATCAGCAACTGGCCGGTTGGGCGGGGCTGCACATTGAAGGCGACCGAAGGGCCGTCGCTGTGGTGTGCCGTGGTGATGTAGCTGAGTTCCACCAGTTGGTGCTGCAACGCACCGGGGTAACGGTCGGTGATCACCAGATGGCCCTTCTTGGCGCGAATGGGCAGGCCGCTCACCAGCTTGGCGGACTGCAGCCCGGTGGCCAGCAGCACCTGCGCAGCCTGCAGCGCTGTGCCGTCCGACAAGACGACGGTATTGCCGTCGATGCGCACCGCCAAGCCGCGCTGCACCGTAACCCGCTGCGGCAGAAGACCCAGCAACCAGCGTGTGGCGTTGGGTGCATACAGCGTGCCGTCACCCGGCACCAGCAGACCACCGGCCAGACCACTGCGCAAACCGGGCTCGGCCTGCGCAAGCTCCTTGGCGCTGAGCAAGGTGCAGCCCAGGCCATGCTGTTGCAGGCGAAGGCGCTTCTCTTCGGCACCGGCCATTTCCTCGGCATTGGCCGCGACCCACAGCGTGCCGCAGTGGCTGTAGGCGCACTCGGCTGGCATGGAAGCCGCCATTGCGCGCCAGGCGTCCACCGAGTACTGACTCAGAGCCATCTCGGCCGGGTTGTCATCCATCACCACCAGATGCCCCATGCCGGCATGGGTTGCACCGCCGGTGCCGGAGTCGATCACCAGCACCTGCTGCCCGGCACGCGCCAGCGCATGGGCGCAGGCGGCGCCGATGATGCCGGCACCGATGACGATGACGTCGGTCTTTTGCATCCGGTTCAGTACGCGCGTATGCCCCAGGCAAACGGATCGTTGTCGCTGATCAGGAGCGTCGCCTCGGCGCACACATGGGCACTGCCACGCAGCGTGGGAATGATGCGCTCGCCATCCGTTTCATAGCTGGCTTCGAAGGTGCTGCCGATCACGCTGGCCTGCGTCCACACGGCGCCGGGCGCGAGCTTGCCGTCCGCCGCCAGGCAGGCCAGCTTGGCGCTGGTGCCGGTGCCACAAGGAGACCGGTCATAGGCATTGCCAGGGCAGAGCACGAAGTTCTTGCTGTCGGCGCCCTGCGTGTCGGGGGCGAACAGTTCGATGTGGTCGATCTCGGCACCGTCCGCACCACTGATACCCTGCTCGGTCAGAGCGTGGCGCATCTTGCTGGTGTAGTCGGTCAGGTGAACGGCATTGTCCAGCGCGATGCGTTGGCCGTGGTCATTGACCAGGAAGAACCAGTTACCGCCCCAGGCCACGTCGCCGCGCACCGTGCCGTAGCCGGGTACGTCCACCGCCACCTGCTTGCGGTAGCGATAAGCGGGCACGTTGCGCACGCTCACCGTGCCGTCTTCGTGCAGGGTGGCTGTCACATCGCCCACCGGGGTTTCAATGGTGTGCACACCGGCGCCAATGCGGCCCATGTGCGCCAGCGTCACCACCAGACCGATGGTGCCGTGGCCGCACATATTGAGGTAGCCGGTGTTGTTGAAGAAGATCACACCTGCCGCGGCATCAGGGGACACCGGCTCGCACAGCAGTGCGCCCACGATCACGTCATTGCCGCGCGGCTCCAGCACCGTGGCAGCACGCCAGTCGTCGTATTGCGAAGACAGCAAGGCCTTGCGTTCGGCCATGCTGCCCTTGCCCAGATCGGGAAAACCACCCACCACCAGGCGCGTGGGTTCGCCGCCGGTGTGCGAATCGATGATGGAGATGCGCTTCATCACCACACCTTACATCACGGACTGGTACTTGGCAGGGCGGGTCGCCAGGGCCTTCTTGACCACGGCTTCCACATGGGCACGCTCCTCGCCGACCAGCGGCAGACGCGGACGGCGCACGTACTCGGTACCCACGCCGACCAGGGCGTCGATGAGCTTGAGGTTTTGTACCAGCTTGGTGGACACATCCAGGTGCAACATGGGCGTCATCCACTGGTACAGCGGCAGTGCTTCGGCAAAGTTGCCGGCCTTCATCAGGTCGTACAGGGCCACGGTTTCGCGCGGGAAGGCGCAGCCCACACCAGCCAGCAGACCGTCGCAGCCCAGTGCCAGGCCTTCATAGGCTAGATCGTCCACGCCCAGGAACAGCTGGTAGCGCGTGCCCACGGTGTTGCGCAGGTCGGTGATGCGGCGGATGTTGTCGGTGCTTTCCTTGATGGCGTGAATCCACTTGCAATCGGCCAGCTCCACCATGTGCTCGGGCTTGAGGTCCACCCGGTAGGCCACCGGGTTGTTGTAGACCATGATCGGCTGCTGGGCAGCCTCGGCCATGGTGCGCACATTGAGCATGGCTTCGCGGGCGTCGGCCACGTAGATCACCGAGGGCATGACCATAAAGCCCTGCACGCCCAGCTTGTTGGCGCCGTCAATGTAGCGCAGGGCTTCGCGGGTGCTGGTCTCCGACACATTGGCCAGCACCGGGATGCGGCCGTCGGCGGCTTCCAGCGCGATCTTGGCCACTTGCAGCTTTTCTTCCAGCGTCAGCGTGCTGGCTTCACCCAGCGAGCCGCAGGTCACCAGACCGTGGATGCCGTTGCGGATCTGGAAGTCGATGTGGCGCGCCGTGCCTTCGGCATCGATGCTCTCGTCGGCGTTGATCTTGGTGGTGATGGCGGGGAAGATGCCTTGCCAGGGGGTGTTTTTCATGCGAAGCTCCGGGGGTTGAATAAATATGTTGTTAATATATTAACGCAAATCTAAAATATCCGCCATGGCCCGCATCAAAAAAACACCAACGCCCGCGCAACCCAAGCGCCGCGCCGCCGACGTGGCCTATGACACGCTGGAAGACATGATCTCCACCCTGCAGCTGCAACCCGGCGCCCAGGTGGTGGAGAGCGAGCTGGTGGAGCGCACGCAGCTGGGCCGCACGCCGATCCGCGAAGCGCTGCTGCGCATGGTGTCCACCGGCCTGATCGTGCAACAGCCCCGCCGCGGTCTGCTGATTTCCAGCATCGACCTGGCCGACCACCTGGATGTGGTGCAAACCCGCCGTGTGCTGGAGTGTCTGATTGCGGAATGTTCGGCACGGCGCGCTACCGGGCAGCAGCGCAAGGACATCGTGCAATGCGCCCAGCGCATGGTGAAGGCGGCTACTGCCGAGCGGCTGGACGACTACATGAAGGCTGACATCGAGCTTGACAGGGTCAACCACGCCGCCAGCCAGAACCATTCCGCCGTGAAGGCCGTGCTGCCACTGATCGTGCTGTGCCGGCGCTTCTGGTACGCCTACCGCCATGCGGGTGATATCACCGAGGGCGCGGCGGCCCATATGCAATTGGCTGAGGGCATTGCCTCCGGCAATGAAGCGCAGGCGGTAGCCGGAGCGCAGCGGCTGAGCGACTACCTGCAGGGCTTCACGCAGCGCGTGATCGCCATCTGAATCACACGGCCTTTGCGCTGGGCCGTGCAGCCACCTTGTCACGCCAGGCCTGCAACGCGTGCAGCCCGGCATCCTTGGGCACGAACTTGAGCAGCCCGCGCGCAAACTCCAGGCCGCAGAACGCCGTGATGTCGGCAATGGTGAAGCGGCTGCCCGCCATCCATTCCTGTTGCTGCAGCAGATCGTCAAAGATGCGCGCCGTGGCCAGCATCTTCTCGCCCTGCGATTTGCCGAAGTCGGCAAACTGCGGCTGCTCCAGCGGCGCCAAGCCGGGGTGCGTATGGCGGATGGCATTGGCAATCTGCAGCATCAGCTTCATTTCCACGCGCCGGTCGGCCATCTCGATGAACGCGCGCTCGGTGGCATCCACGCCCATCAGATTGGGCTCGGGCTGCACGCCTTCGAGGTAGGTACAGATGGCTCGCGTCTCGGTGAGCACGCGGCCATCGTCCAGCTCCAGCGCCGGCACGGTAGCCAGCGGGCTCTTGACCAGAAACTCCGCGCTGCGGTGCGCACCGGCATTGAGGTCGATGTTCTGCACCGCGATGTTGGCAATGCCCTTTTCTGCAATGAACATCAGCACGCGGCGCGGGTTGGGCGCGCGGTGGGCGCTGTGCAGGATCACAGTGCGTCCTTTTGCGCGGCACGCAACTGGTCGCGCGTGGCAGTGGCGGCCGCACGTGCGGCCTGCGCGAAATCGGCACCACCCGAGGCGTACAGCACGGCCCGTGAAGAATTCACCACGATGGGCGCGGTGGTTTCGCCGTTGCTGGCACGGTAGCCCGCCTTGACGGTTGCGACCGCATCGCCACCCTGTGCACCCACGCCGGGGATCAGCAGCGGCACGGTGGGCGCCACCTTGCGCACCCGCTCGATCTCGGCTGGGTAAGTGGCACCCACCACCAAGCCCAGCTGGCCATTTAGGTTCCACGGGCCTTGCGCCAGATGGGCGATGTGCTCGTACAGCAGGGGTTGCCCCTCTACGCTGGCTAGGCGCTGGTTCTGCAGATCGTCGCCACCGGGGTTGGAGGTGCGGCACAGCAGGAACGCGCCCTTGCCCTGGTACTTGAGATAAGGTTGCACCGAGTCAAAACCCATGAAGGGCGAGAGCGTCACGCAGTCTGCGCCGTAGCGGTCAAACGCCTCCTTGGCGTATTGCTCGGCGGTGCTGCCGATGTCGCCGCGCTTGGCATCCAGAATGGTGGGCACGTGGGGCGCGTTGCGGCGCATGTGTTCCATCAGGCGTTCCAGCTGGGCCTCGGCACCATGGGCAGCAAAGTAGGCAATCTGCGGCTTGAAGGCAATCACCAGGTCGGCTGTGGCATCCACGATGGCGGCGCAGAAGTCGTAGATCTTGCTGGCGTCGCCGGCCATGCCGGCGGGGAAGCGGGCCGGCTCCGGGTCTAGCCCCACACACAAGAGGGAGCCGTTGGCGCGTTCGGCATTGCGCAATTGTTCGATGAAGGTCATGGTGTGAGTTTATGGTCGAGAGTGTCTGCTGCAAGGCACAGGTCGGCCCAGGCCTTGGCCTTGTCGGCACCGTTGCGCATTAGCGCCTTGGGGTGATAGGTCACGATCACGGGGATGCCCTGGAAACGGTGCACGCTGCCGCGCAACTTGCCCAGCGGCAAGGTGGCCTGCGCCGGTGTTTCGCCCAGCAGCACCTGGTTGGCAAAGCGGCCCATGGCCAGAATCATCTTGGGCTGCACCAGCGCTATTTCGCGCTGGAGGTAGGCGGCGCACTGCGCCAGATCACCGGCTTGTGGGATGGCGCCGTGGGCCGGACGGCACTTGAGTACATGGCTGACATAGGCACGCTGTACGACCGGGGCCGGAGCAACCGCCGCATGCCCGGGCAACGGGTTGGCGCGCTGCAGCCCCAGGGCGCGCAGCATGTGGGACAGCAGCACGCCGTCCTGTCCGGCAAAGGGTGCGCCCGCATAGTCTTCCTCTTCATCGGGCGGATCGCCCACCACCATCCAGTCGCAGGGTGCCGCATCGGGCAGCGGCGTGATGGAAGCATGGCGGCGCCCGGCGCACAAGCCACAAGCCTGGCAACTGCGCACCGTCTCGGCCAACGCCGGCCAATCCAGTGTGGCGGCGTCGCCCAGCGGCTGGACGGGCGCGGCAACCGGGGCGGCTACGGGTGCTTCGACTGCAACCCGTGCAGCAGGCGCAGCGGGTGGTGGCACCGGTGCCGCAGGTCTGGCCTGCACTACAGGTGCTGCAGTCTGTGGCTGTGGCGCCTGCAAGGTCACCACACCGCTTTCGGGCAACCAGACGTGCACGCCCATTTCCTGCAGCATGGCGCGCTGTCGGGAGTCGAGTTCAAGAGCCATGGGGTTCCTTGTCTTTCACAGGCGCAGGCTCATCACAATCGCGTCTTCGCGCTGGCCGTGCCCGGCCGGGTAATAGGCCTTGCGCAAACCGACGCGGCGGTAACCGTGGGCTTCGTAGACCTTGATGGCCCGCACATTGCCCACTCGCACTTCCAGCCACAGCCACTCGGCGCCCTGCCCGCGCGCCCAGAGCGCCAAGGCATCCAGCATCACCCGGGACCAGCCCTGGCCCTGGAACTCGGGTGCCACGGTGATGTTGAGCAGGTGCACCTCGTCCACGCCCTTCATGGCCACAAAGTAGCCCAGCACGTAGCCGTTGGCCATGAGCATCTGGGCCTGGTAGCCGCTGTGCAGCGCATCCAGGAAATTGGTGCGCGACCAGGGACTGGCATAGGCGCGCTGCTCCACCCGCATGACCTCTTCCAGACGGTCCGCCAGCAACGGCTCGAAATGCGCCTCTGCCATCTCGCGGCGGCCATCGAACTGCGCGCTCATAGGTGGGCTCCCGCAGCCTGGGCGGCCTTGATGGCGGCGCGTTCCGCCGTGGTCTGTGCCACCTTGTCGCGCACATAGGTGGGCAGCGCCTGCTCGGCGGGTACGGCCTTGCCCGCGGCCAGCAGCTGCGGTGCCAGGCGCAGCATGGCGCTGGCCTTGGGCGCAGCCGCCACCTGGCGCACCTCGCTCTGGATGCCGTGCAGGCGCGCTCCATACACGCCAAACACATTGCCGGCTGCCAGCGTGGTGGCTTCGGCTTGCACGGTGATGGCAATAGCCTCAGGACTCGCCAGCACCGCGCCCTGCACTTCCGTCCAGAGACCGCCGGTGCAGTCAAAGACGGCGCTGTAGATTTCGTCCATGCGCGCATCGAGCATGGCGTGCACGCGCAGCGTCCCGGCTGCCTCAGCGAACTGCTGCCGCGCATCTTCGGCCACGGCCAGCAGCGAGTTGACCGGCAGCACCGGCACATCCGCGCCAAACGCCAGACCCTGGGCCACGGCGCAGGCGGTACGCAAACCAGTGAAATAACCCGGTCCGCAGCCAAAGCAGATGGCATCGAGCTCACGCAGCTCCAGGCCGGCCTGGCGCATCAGATCCAGCACGCCGGCGATGAGACCGGCAGACGCCTTGGCTCCGCCCTCGCCCTGCAGTTCCCACAGGCCTGCAGCAGCGCCGTCATCGCGCGAGACCGCAATGGTCATCTGGTCGGCACTGGTATCAAAGGCCAGCAGCTTCATGCTTTCTTCGCTCCCGCCTGGTGCACACCAAACACGATGCCCATGGTCACCAGCGTCAACCCGCACAGCACATTCCACGGCAATGGCTCACCCAGCAGCAACGCTGCCGACAGTGCAGACAAGCCGGGCACCACCGCGGTCAGCATGGTGGAGCGCACCGGGCCGTAGGTGCGGATCATCATGTTGAAGGTAATGCCCGACACCACCACCGAGCCCACGCCCTGCATCAGCATCTGCAACACCACGTCATGCAGCGGAGCCGTGAAGAACAAGCCCTGCAGCACACCGGCCCAGACCAGGATGCAGTACAGCGGCACATACACAAAGAAGGCAAACACCGTGATCGCCGTGGTGGCGTATACCGCCTGCAGCGCATGCTTGCGCACCAGCACGCTGTAGACCGACCAGGCCACCGAAGCGGCGATGAACAGCAAGTCACCGCGCCAGATGCCGCTGCCATTGAGCGCATGCAACAGGCTACCGCCGCCCACCAGCAGGTCCCCGGCCACGATGCACAGCAGCCCCAGGGCGCGCGTACGGGTGATACGGTCCCCGAGCAAGGGAATGGACAACAGCGCCGTCCACAGGGGCAGACTGCCCGGCAGCAGCACCGAGCCGTGCGCTGCAGGCGCATAGACGAAACCGCTATAGGCCAGCACGCCATACAGCAGGCCACCAAACAAACCGGTAAGCACCGTGGTGCGCAACGGCAGTGGCGAAAAGCCCCACATAGAGCCAGCATCGGCCACTTGCCCGGCCTCCTGCTGGCGCAAGCGCTGCACCCGGGTCAGCCACCAGCCCATGGGCAACAGAATCGCAGCGGCACCCAGCAGACGGGTAAACACGATGTCCAGGGGACCCAGGGTGGGCGCACGGGAAGGGTCGGCCGAGGCACGCGCCACCACGATGAAGCCGGTCCAGATCAGCACCGTGACCAAGGCTGCCAAAAGACCCACCACTTTGGGCGAAAGGCGTGGCATGGCGCCAGGCACTGCAGTTGCGGGAGGGAGAGACATGCAGGGATTATCGCGGCTAGTCCATGGCCGCTGGCTGCACCGGATAATGGACGCATGCTGTCTTCCATCTTGCGTGTCCTGCTGTTGTGCGCCCTTTGCTGTGGTGCCATGGCCGCGCCCGTGGCGGCCATTCCAGTGGAAGTGGATGCCGCACTGGCGCGCGCCAAGATACCGCGCGATGCAGTGGCCCTGCTGGTCGTCGATGCGGACGGCGCCAATGCAGCACCCAGGCTGAGCCACCGCGCGCAGGCTCCCATGAATCCGGCGTCCGTGATGAAGCTGGTCACCACCTATGCGGCGCTCGACCTCCTGGGACCGGCCTATACCTGGAACACGCCGGTGTATGTGGATGGTGCGGTGCACGACGGCACGCTCACCGGCAATGTCTATATCAAGGGCCAGGGCGATCCCAAGCTGGTGCTGGAGCGGCTCTGGCTGCTGCTGCGCCGGTTGCAGGGCTTGGGCATCCGGCAGATTGCTGGCGACGTGGTGCTGGACCGTAGCGCGCTGGACGTTCCCGACACCGACCCGGCCAGCTTTGATGGCGAGCCCCTGCGCCCCTACAACGCATCGCCCGATGCCCTGCTGATCAACTACAAATCGGTGGTGATGACCTTCACCCCGGACCGCGGCAGCAATACCGCCCTGGTCCAGTTTGATCCCGCGCTGTACGGCGTGCTGACGCAAAACACGGTACCGCTAAGCAACGCGGAGTGTGGCGATTACCGCGCAGCGCTCAAGGCGGACTTCTCCGACGCCAGTCGCATCCGGTTTGCGGGCAGTTACGCCGCAGATTGCAGCGAGAAAGTCTGGCCGGTGGCCTACGCAGAACCACGCAGCTACGCCTTGCGCGCAGTGCAGGGGCTCTGGCTGGACATGGGTGGAAAGCTCACCGGCAACGTGCGCTACGGGACGGTTCCCGCCCCATTGGCAGCGGGCAAACCCACACTGGAAAGCACGTCGGCGCCGCTGGCGGAAATCATTCGCGACATCAACAAGTTCAGCAACAACGTGATGGCGCAGCAGGTCTTTCTGACCCTGGGGCGTGTGCTGGCGCCTCCAGCGGATGCGTCGGCGCCCGCAACGGACGCAGCGAGCGGAATGAGCGGCGGCAGCTTCATCGCCTCGCGTGCCGTGATTCAGCGCTGGTGGAAGGACCGCATCAGCACGGAGGATGTGCCAGTGCTGGACAACGGCTCCGGCCTGTCGCGCAACGAACGCATCAGCGCCCAGGGTCTGGCACTGCTGCTGCAGAAGGCCTACCGCTCACCCACCATGCCGGAGCTGATGAGCTCGCTGCCCCTGACCGGCGTGGACGGGACTCTCAAGCGCTTCAAGTCCAAGGCAATGGCCAGCGCCCACCTCAAGACCGGCTCGCTGAGCAACGTGATCGCCCGCGCGGGCTATGTGGATGGCGCAAGCGGCAAACGCTACATCCTGGTGGCGCTGATCAACCATGCCAATGCCAGCACGGACGCCGCGCGCACGGTGATGGAGACGCTGGTGGACTGGGTTGCCAAGGACAACTGAGTCCGTGGCTCAGGCGGCGGCGCGCTGCAGGCGGTCCCGCACCCCGTCCCAGGCGCTGCCCGCGGGCGGTGTTTCCACCCAGATCAGTTTGACGCGCAAGGCATCGAGCTCACGCAGCACCGAGAACAGTTCATGCGCTGCCACGGCAGGGTCGGAGGGCATGCGGCGCTGCTCGATCTGGCGCGCAGCCGTCTTCATCGCAGTGCGGGAATAGACCGCAATCGAGGGGCCGCCCTTCGCAGTCTTGTCCACGTCGGTAGTACCCAGCATGTCCAGCGCCTGCTGCAAGGCTTTGGCATCCATCAGACGCACGGTGGCATTGGGTGCATAGTGCGACTCCAGTGTGCCGGAGGCGCGTGGCGTTGCCTGACCTTGGGCCTCCAGTTCCTCGGGTGTAACCAAGGCGCGACCACAGGCTGCGGCCACCTGGTCCGCGGTGATGGCGCCGGGGCGCAGCAGCACCGGGGCGCCGCGGGTGCAGTCGATGATGGTGGACTCAATGCCCACGTCACAGGGGCCGCCGTCCAGAATCAGCAGGTCGGTTCTGTCGGCAAACTCGCCCAGCACATGTTGCGCCGTAGTGGGGCTTACCCGCCCGAAGCGGTTGGCACTGGGTGCCGCTATGCCCCAGACGACCGGCTCGCCATCGGTCGGTTGGCGCAGCGCCGAGAGCACCGCCTGCGCCACCGGATGCGCTGGGCAGCGCAGGCCAATGGTGTTCTGCCCGCCCGCAGCCGCAGCGCCCACGCCGTCGCGGCGTGGCAGGATCAGGGTCAACGGGCCCGGCCAGAAGGCCGACATCAGCTGCTGCGCAAAGGCTGGCACACGTGCGGCGTAGTGGGACACGCCAGACATGCCGCCATCAAAGGAAGCCACATGCACAATGAGCGGATGGTCGTTGGGCCGGCCCTTGGCGGCAAAGATGCCCGCCACCGCCGTACCGTTGTCGGCATCGGCACCCAGGCCATAGACGGTCTCGGTCGGCAAGCCCAGCAGGCCACCCTTGCGGATCGCCTGCGCTGCTGCAGCGATGGCATCAGGTGCGAGCTCCACGCCGTCGGCAAACACATAGGCGGACACGATCATGGCGTTGGCCTCTTGGTTGGCTTAGAAAGCTTCAATGCCCAAAATCCTTGCGGCCTGCAGTGCGGTGTTGCGCACCTGCTCCACCGAGGCACCGGTGATGTTGAGGTGGCCCATCTTGCGGCCCTTGCTGGCCTGGAGCTTGCCATACAGATGCAAATGCGTGCCCGGCAAGGCCAGCACCTGGTCCCACGCGGGCACGCCGCCTTCGGGCCAGATGTCGCCCAACAGATTGAGCATGATGCTGGGGCTGTGCTGGCGCGGCTGCACCAGCGGCAGCCCGGCCAGGGTGCGCACCTGCAACTCGAACTGGGAGACATCGCAGGCGTCCATGCTGTAGTGGCCGCTGTTGTGCGGGCGCGGTGCCATCTCGTTTACTACCAGACCACCCAAGCTTTGCCCCTCGGGGCTGGCCTCGTCCAGCACAAAGAACTCCACGCAGAGAACACCCACGTATTGCAGCCCCTGCGCTATGGATTTCGCAGCAGCGATCGCGCGCTGCGCAAGGGCTACGGGGATATTGCCGGCATATACCTCGGTCACGGCCAGAATGCCGTTGCGGTGCAGATTGCGCTGTACCGGCAGGTTGACACATTGCCCGTCGCTGCCGCGCGCCACGATCACCGAGCACTCCAGCTGCAGTGGCAGCATCTTTTCCAGCACGCAAGGCTGCTGCTTCAAGGTGCTCCAGGCTTCGGCCAGTTCGGCACGGGTGCGAACCCGCACCTGGCCTTTGCCGTCGTAGCCCAGGCGTGCTGTCTTGAGAATGCCTGGCAGCAGCTGGTCCTGCACGGCAGCCAGTTGCTCAGCGGTTTCAATGACCGCATAGGGCGCACACGGTACGCCGCAGTTCCCGAAATGCGCCTTCTCGGCCGCGCGGTCCTGGGCAATGGCCACAGCCGATGCGGCAGGGGCAACGGGGCGGCTCTTGGCCAGCTCGGCCAGAGCTGGCGCAGGCACGTTCTCAAATTCGGTGGTGATGGCATGCGCCACTTCAGCCAAGCGAGCCAGGCCTGCCGGGTCGGTGTAACTGGTCTGGATGTGGTGGTGGCAGACCCGTCCTGCAGGGCTGACAGGATCAGGGTCCAGCACGGCAGTGAAGTAACCCATGCGCTGCGCCGCATGCACAAACATGCGGCCCAGTTGCCCGCCGCCCATCACGCCCAGCGTGATTTCCTGCGGTCCACCCAGTAGGTTCAGCTCCGCCATTACGCTGCACTACCGGTAATGGGCAGCACCATATCGGTGGCTGCCTGGGTCTGGTCACGGCGGAAGGCTTCGAGCTCCAGACGCAGATCGCTGTCAAAGTTGGCCAACAGCGCCACCGCAAACAGCGCCGCGTTGGCCGCACCGGCATTGCCGATGGCAAAGGTCGCCACGGGAACGCCCTTGGGCATCTGCACGATGCTGTGCAAGGAGTCGACGCCCTGCAAATGCTTGCTGGCCACCGGAACGCCCAACACCGGCACGGTGGTTTTGGCCGCCAGCATGCCCGGCAGGTGGGCTGCACCGCCAGCTCCGGCGATGATGGCTTTCAGGCCACGGCCTGCCGCTTGCTCTGCATAGTCAAACATTTCATCAGGCATGCGGTGGGCGGAAACCACCTTTGCTTCAAAGCCGATTCCAAACTGTTGGAGAATCTGCACTGCATGTTGCATGGTGTCCCAGTCGGAGCTGGAACCCATGACGACGCCTACTTGGATGGTTTTCATCCCTGAATTTTACGTTTTACCCAGAGCCTGTACCCATGATCAACGTCACCCTTGAAAACTTCGAAGCCGAAGTCGTCGCCGCATCCCACCAGATTCCCGTGCTGGTGGACTTCTGGGCGCCCTGGTGCGGCCCTTGCAAAGTGATTGGTCCGTTGCTGGAAAAGCTGGAAGCCGACTATGACGGGCGCTTCAAGCTGGTGAAGATTGACTCTGATCAGGAGCAGGAGCTCAGCCAGGCCTTCGGCATCCGCAGCATTCCCACCTGCGTGCTCATGATCGGCGGCAAACCAGTGGACGGCTTCATGGGTGCCATTCCCGAAGGACAGCTCAAGGCGTTTCTGGACAAGCATGTGCCGGCCGCGGAAGAAATGCAGGCCGAGGAAGATGCAGAGAGTGCGCAGGCCCTCCTGGCCGCTGGTGACCCGCAGGCCGCGCTGCACAAGCTGCACGAAGCGTTGACCATCGATCCCGGCAATGACGACGCCCGCTACGACTACGTCAAGCTGCTCATCGAAAGCAATATGCTGCAGGACGCAGAAGCCGCTCTGGCCCCTGCCCTGGCGGCAATCCCGCGCCAGATCCGGTTTGAGGCGCTGGAGCAGTTTCTGCACGCCATCCTGTTTGTGGAGAATGACCCGCGCGGCGGCTGGGCGCCCGAGCAATTTGATGCATTGATTGCCGCCAACAAACGCGACTTCGATGCCCGGCTAGCCAAGGCCCGGGTGCTGATGGTGAGCGGCAACTGGACCGCCGCCATGGATGAGTTGCTGGAAATCGTGATGCGCGACAAGACCTGGAACGATGCGGTTCCACGCAAGACTTTTGTGGCCATTCTGGAGTTGCTAACCCCACCCAAGCCCAAGTTGGACCCGGCCAATGCGGGCAAAAGCGCTGGCGGAATCGAGCTCACTGGCAAGGGTGTAACCGAACTCGACCCGCAGGCACAAATGGTTTCCAGCTACCGCCGCAAGCTCAGCATGGCGCTGAATTGACCTTGCTTTTTCTCAATTAGCTCAAAAAATCGTCGCCGCTTTGGTGTTTACCCTCTCTTCAAAATGAAGGGAGCATAGGATCATCTGCTCCTGAAATAGCACGATCGTTCTATTTGCAGAAGATCAATTTAGGAGACGATGAATGAAATTCTCGAAATCAACCTGGGCCGCAGTAGGCGCCGCGCTCTTGGTGGCCGCCTGCGGTGGTGGAGGCGACGGCGGTAATGCTGGCTCGGTCAATAACAACCCTGGACGGGGCACGCTGGTACAAAGCCCGCCACCGCGCACACTCTCGCTTAGTGCCGCAGAGTTTTCCGGCGAATTGATCGCGGCCGGGGCCAGCGGGCAGACTTTGCTTCAACTGGCAACGGGATCCACCTCTGGCACGCTGCCGTGCGGCATTGACGTGCATTACATAAAGTATGGAACCGTTGGTGGCAAAGGCGAGGCGACTCAAGCTTCAGCGGCCTTAATGGTACCTACTGGTCCCGGTGCCAATTGCTCAGGCGCCCGCCCCATCGTGTTGCACGCGCATGGCACTGCAGTAGAGCGTCGCTATAACCTAGCTGACTTTATTGACGCCACCAATCCGGCACATGGCGAACAAACACTTGTCGCGTCACAACTGGCTGCAAAGGGCTACATCGTGGTGGCACCCAACTATGCTGGCTATGACAGTTCCCCGCTACCTTATCACCCGTTCTTGGTAGCTGATCAGCAGTCCAAGGACATGATAGATGCCTTGACGGCTGCAAGAACCGCGCTTCCAAGTTTGTTGGCACCGGTTTCCGACAATGGCAAATTGTTCATTACAGGTATCTCGCAGGGCGGACATGTTGCAATGGCGACTTTGCGGGCCATGCGTGCGCTCAATATGACCGTCACGGCGACGGCGCCGCTGGAGCCCGTAAGTTCACTCCTTAATTATGGTGACGCAATCATTTCTGGCCAAGTTCCTGCGGGTAGTACGACCCTGATGCCTATGGTCATCAATGGCTACCAAAAAACCTACGGAACGATATACAGTGCGCCAACAGACTATTATTCGTCGACCTATGCTGCAGGCATAGAAGCAGCTTTTCCTGGAAACTACACGTCTACGACCCTTATAACCAGCGGCATAGTCCCAGCCGCAACGTTGTTCTCGGGAGGTGCAGCATCTAGTCCCGCAGCATTTGCGCAATTGTTTGCAGGTGGCGTGGGCCCCGGAAATCTGATCACTGATACCGCAAGGAGCGCATACGCGACTGATATCCCCAATGCCACACCGACCAATGCCCTGCGGTCAGCCTTGAAGTTAAACGACGTACTTTCGATGACCGTGGACAAGCCCATGATGCTCTGTGGTGGAGCCCAGGACCCAACGGTCTTCTTTTACGTGAATGCCGATTATTTCGCGGCCACTCACGCATCAAATCCATACCTCAGTATTCTCGATTTGGAAAACACATATCCGGTGACAAATAGTCTAGGTACCGTCACAAAAGTTACCGGTGCAACTATTTCCGCACTGCAGGCTGGCTTCCAACAAGCCAAGATAGCGACACAAGCGGCTGCTCCTACTGACCCGCTTGCAGTAGTAAAGGCATATCACGGATCGCTGGTTCCCCCGTTTTGCCTTGCGGCAGCGAGCGGGTACTTTGCTAACTTCTAATTTGACGGAGAAATCGATATGAAAAACAAATTCTTTCCGTTGTCCATCATTGCAGCCGGTGCACTCCTATCAACTAGCGGGGCATTCGCTCAGTACACCGTGCAAATCGGATATGCGAATGTAGACCCGGGTGCAAATGCCGGTGCAACATCAGGTCCTTTCCTGCCGGCGAATACGACGAGCTTGAACGTCAAGTCACAAGATACGGTATTTTTCAGCATTTCACGCAACATCACAGACAACTGGGATTTGCAATTGGCACTGGGCCTGCCACCCACACATGATGTGACTCTGAAGGTACTCAATGCTGCCAACCTTCCGCCCAGCGTTGCTTCCAAACAAGGGCAGTTGATTGGCACTGTGCGCCAGATCGCTCCGACGTTGTTTGCCAACTACAAGTTCGGCGAGTCCACAGACAAATTCCGACCTTTTGTGGGTATTGGCATCAACTACACCATGTTTGACCAAGCCAACTCCGCACCGCTTTTCAACCAACTGAGTGGCGGAACCACAAATAACAAACTCACTGATTCATGGGGCTTAGCTGCGCAGGTTGGAGCGACATATAAATTGGATGGCCCATGGTCCATCTCTGGGACATGGTCAACGGCGGACGTGAAATCCACGCTAACCAACAATACATACGGCATAGAACGCAAGACCGACATTAAGTTCAGCCCGTCTGTACTTATATTGTCTGTAGGTTACGCGTTCTGATACGCCAAACTTTTTGACAGCCATCAAAAAGGCATAGCCCTCTTGGGCTATGCCTTTTATTGTTTCAATCCAGGGCTCAACCCGTCAATCGCGCCAACGCTTCCTGGTACTTGGCAGCCGTCTTGGCAATCACCTCATTGGGCACGCGAGGTGCCGGCGGAGTCTTGCTCCATGGCTTTCCATCGACCTTGGCCTGCTCCAGCCAGTCGCGCACGAACTGCTTGTCATAGCTAGGCGGATTGGTGCCCTCCTGGTAACTTTCCTGCGGCCAGAAGCGCGACGAGTCTGGCGTCAGCACCTCGTCCATCAGCGTGAGCGTGCCATCCTTGTCGAGACCAAACTCGAACTTGGTGTCGGCAATAATGATGCCTTTGGTCAGCGCAATCTCGGAAGCGGCTTTGTACAGGCGGATGCTGATATCGCGGATTTGCGTGGCCAGCTCCAGACCGATCATCTCCACCGTCTTCTCGAAGGTGATGTTCTCGTCATGGTCGCCCACGGCGGCCTTGGCAGCCGGTGTGTAGATCGGTTCCGGCAGCTTGGACGCGTTCTTCAGGCCAGCTGGCAACTTCACGCCGCAGACTGCACCGTTTTCCTGGTATTCCTTCCAGCCACTGCCAGCCAGATAGCCGCGCACCACCGCCTCTACCGGCAAGGGCTTGAGGCGCTTGACCAGCATGGAGCGGCCTGCTACCTGCGCCACCTCGGACGGTTGAACCACACTCTCGGGTGCATCGCCAGTGAGGTGGTTGGGGCAGATATTGGCGCCGTGGGGGCCCAACTTTTCGAACCAGAACAGCGCCATCTGGGTCAGCAAAGCGCCCTTGCCTGGAATGGGCTCGCCCATGATCACATCAAAGGCTGATAGCCGGTCGCTGGCTACCATGAGTATGCGGTCATCCCCCACCGCATAATTGTCACGCACCTTGCCACGGGCCAGCAAGGGAAGGGAAAGGGCGGAGGTATGTACTACTGCGGTCATGGCATCCTGAAAGTGAAAAGGCCCGCCACAACCCGAAGGGCCTTGGCGAGCCTGCGATTATCGCAAAGCGCGGCTGTGGTGCTTACTGTACGACTTGCGCCAGCTCACCGCGGCTGTATTTGCCCGCCACCACCGACAGGCTCTCGCCCTTGATGCCGGCAGCCTGGCCTTCACAGCCAAACTCGATATAGCGCTGCTTGCAAATCTTCATGGCCGCTTCGCGCGCTGGCTTGAGCCACTCGCGGGCATCAAATTTCTCGGGGTTTTCAAACAGGAACTTGCGAACGGCGGCGGTCATGGCCAAGCGGATGTCGGTATCGATGTTGATCTTGCGCACGCCGAACTGGATGGCCTTCTGGATTTCCTCGACCGGCACGCCGTAGGTTTCCTTGATCTTGCCACCGTACTGGTTGATGATGGCCAGCAGGTCCTGTGGCACGCTGCTGGAGCCGTGCATCACCAAGTGTGTGTTGGGCAGGCGACGGTTGATCTCCTTGACCCGCTCGATGGCCAGGATATCCCCTGTGGGCTTGCGGGTGAACTTGTATGCGCCGTGGCTGGTGCCGATGGCGATGGCCAGAGCGTCCAGCTGGGTACGCTTGACAAAGTCGGCAGCCTGCTCGGGGTCGGTCAACAACTGGTCCTTGGTCATGGTGGCATCGGTGCCATGGCCGTCTTCCTTGTCGCCCTTCATGGTTTCCAGGCTACCCAGGCAACCCAGTTCCCCTTCCACCGTCACGCCAGTGGCGTGGGCCATCTCCACCACCTTGCGGGTGACGTCGACGTTGTATTCGTAACTGGCAATGGTCTTGCCGTCAGCCTCTAGGCTGCCATCCATCATCACCGAGCTGAAGCCCAGGTTGATGGCCCCCTTGCAGACGTCGGGGCTCTGGCCGTGATCCTGATGCATCACCAAGGGAATGTGGGGATAGGCCTCCACGGCGGCGGATATCAGGTGCTTGATGAAGGCTTCACCAGCGTACTTGCGTGCACCTGCACTGGCCTGAAGAATGACGGGAGCACCCACCGCATCTGCGGCTGCCATCACGGCCTGCACCTGCTCCAGATTGTTGACGTTGAAGGCTGGAATGCCGTAACCCTTGACTGCTGCATGGTCCAGCAGTTCGCGCATGGAAACGAGTGCCATTGGTGAATCCCCAGGAAGTTAAAAAATCTGCCGCGGCTCCATTCTGTAACCGCTTGGTAACCTGTACCTCGGGGGCGATTCTACCGTGCAGGCGCTTTAGCTCACCTGACAAATCTTGAGCATATTGGTGCCACCAGGCTCCCCCATAGGCTCACCGCAGGTGATGGCGTACACATCGCCGCTTTGCACAATGCCTCGCGCCTTGAGGTGGCTTTCGGCTTGGTGCAAGGCCGTATCACGATCGCCGCTGGTGTCCATGAAGAGCGGACGCACGTTGCGGTACAAGGCCATTTTGCGCTGTGTAGCCACTTTCGAGGTCAGGGCATAGATTGGCACACGAATCAGATGGCGACTCATCCACAAGGGCGTAGAGCCACTGTCCGTCATGGCCACAATCGCCTTGGCGCCCAGGTGGTGGGCGGTAAACAGCGCGCCCATGGCGATACTTTGGTCGATGCGGCTGAACTTCTTGCCAGTGAAGTCGGCTTCCAGCTCAAAGTCCTCGTGGCCTTCGGCGGCATGGCATATCTTGGCCATTTCCACAATGGTTTCCAGCGGGTACTTGCCGGACGCGGTTTCAGCCGACAGCATCACGGCGTCCGTTCCGTCCAACACTGCATTGGCCACGTCGCTCACCTCAGCGCGGGTCGGGACCGGGTTGGTGATCATGGACTCCATCATCTGGGTCGCAGTGATGACCACGCGGTCATGTTCGCGTGCCAGTTTGATCATGCGCTTTTGCAGGCCAGGAACAATGGCATTGCCCACTTCTACGGCCAAGTCCCCACGCGCCACCATGATGCCATCGCTGGCCAACAGGATTTCCAGCAGCTTGGGGATAGCCTCGGCCCGTTCGATTTTGGCAATCAGCCCCGGCTTGTGACCAAACTCATGCGCGGCCACATTGCACAACTGGCGCGCCATTTCCATGTCGGTGGCATTCTTGGGAAAGCTCACTGCCACATAGTCGGCCTGGAAGCCCATCGCGATGCGTATGTCGTCCATGTCCTTGGCCGTCAATGCGGGCGCCGTCAGGCCACCGCCTTGCTTGTTGATACCCTTGTTGTTGGATAGCTCGCCACCCAGCTTGACAGTGGTGTGCACCTGCTCCCCGATGACCGCATCCACCGTGATCACGATCAACCCGTCGTTGAGTAGCAGCACGTCCCCGGCCTTCACTTCGCGCGGCAGTTCCTTGTAATCCAGGCCTACGGCATCAATATCACCCAGCTCTGTGCGGGCCGCGTCCAGAATGAACTTCTGCCCAGGCTCCAGAAACACCTTGCCTTCGGCAAACTTGCCCACGCGGATCTTGGGGCCCTGCAAGTCGGCCATGATGGCGACTTCACGGCCGGCACGATGGGCCGCCTCTCTCACCAGACGGGCGCGATCGATATGGTCCTGCGCCTTGCCATGACTGAAATTCAGGCGCACGACGTTCACGCCTGCACGAATCATCTGCTCCAGCAACGCCGGGTCGCTGGAGGCTGGACCCAGGGTGGCAACAATCTTGGTAGCGCGACGGGGCATGGAAACGTCTCCTTGGAATAATCCGCCCATTCTCACACGGAAGGGCCACCACTCCAGTTACAAACCTGCGACAAGATGGCGCCTACGCATGCGACAATCCAAGCACAAGACTACCATCTGATGCACTCCTCTGCACCCCAGCCTGCCCCAATGGGCAACGATGCCTTTTCCACCGGGCTGGATATTGTGCCGGTCCTGGACACCGCTGGCGCCATTACCCTGATGGACGAGAGTGAGGAGCTGTACCTTGAAATAGCCCAAGCCTACGTGATCGAACTTGCCGGTCTGCTTGCATCACTGGAAACCGCCCTGGCTCGTACCGACCTTACGGAAGCCACGCGGACATTGCATACCTTCAAGGGCTTGTCGTTGACGGTAGGAGCACAAAGACTTTCAGAAATATGCAGGCGCTGCGAACTCGTGCTCAAGACCATGCTCGCCGAGTCCCGCACACTCGACGCCGTAATCCGCAGCAAGATGACTGCCGCCCTGCAGGAGGGAACGCAGCAAACTGCTGCTGAACTTGAGACCTATCTGAAACAGCAAGCCCAGCCGACAGCAATGGATGCCTCGTCCTCGGCGCAAGGTCAACACAATCTCGCTCTCCTGAACGACTTGCGGGATTTGCGCCACTTGCTGGCCCGATCCGACCTGGCGGCTCTGGACCGATTTTCTGCACTGCAGACAACCTACCCAGATTTGGCTGAGCCTCTGAAACAGCTCGGGCTATGGCTCAAGGCTTTTGATTTCTCACAAGCTATGGTTCAATGCGATGAACTGATTCGCAAATGCAGCCCACTCGCATAGTAGAACATGAACGATATCGAGACCTCTGTGGCGAAGTTACTGGATAGCACGCACGGCAAGCCCAAGCTGCTGGTCGTGGACGATCAGCCCATCAACATCCAGGTCATGTACCGGTGCTTTGCTGGCGACTATCAGGTATTCATGGCCACCAGTGGCGAGCAGGCTCTGGAGCTGTGCAAGGGCAATCCCCCGGACCTGATTCTGCTGGACGTGGTGATGCCCGGATTGGATGGATTTGAAGTCTGCAAACGGCTCAAGGCTGACGAAACCACGAGTCACATACCCATCATTTTTGTGACCGCCCACACCGATCCGGCGCAAGAGACGCATGGCCTGAATCTGGGCGCGGTGGACTTCATTGCCAAACCGGTGAATCCGGACGTGGTGCGGGCCCGGGTCAAGACTCACCTGACCCTCAAGTTCCAATCCGACCTGTTGCGTCGGCTGGTCTTCCTGGATGGTCTGACTGGTGTGTTCAACCGGCGCTACTTCGACCAGCAAATTCTCACGGAATGGGCACGTGCGGTGCGCAGCAATTCACCGCTGTCGCTCATTCTTCTGGATGTGGACTTCTTCAAGCTGTTCAACGACCAATACGGCCACCAAGCCGGTGATGATGCGCTCCGACAGGTTGCCAATGCACTCAAAATCAGCCTGAAGCGCCCCGCGGATCTGGTTGCACGCTTCGGCGGAGAAGAATTCGCCTGCATACTTCCAGAAACCTCCTATGAAGATGCTCTGGCCATTGCGGACCGCCTGCAACGCAGCATCCGGGAATTGAACATACCGCACGCAACCTCCAGCGTCGCCGATGTCATCACCATCAGTGTGGGACTGGCAACGCGTGTCGGCAATGCGGGAAACGAAGCAACGGACTTGATCGGCCTAGCCGACATCATGCTGTATGAGGCCAAGCACACGGGGCGTGCCCGCGTGTGCAGCAGCGTGCTGGAGACGGCCACCTGAGCCGCCCCTTCCACTGCGCCTATTGCGCGGCGCGGCGGCTCAGAATCTCGAACGCCGGCAGGGTCTTGCCTTCGAGCACTTCGAGGAAAGCACCGCCACCGGTGGATATGTAGCCAATCTGCTTTTCAATGCCGTACTTGGCAATCGCTGCCAGGGTGTCACCACCACCCGCGATGGAGAAGGCGCTGGACTCGGCGATGGCATGGGCAATGGTGCGGGTGCCACCTTCGAAAGCAGCAAATTCAAAAACGCCCACGGGGCCATTCCAGACGATGGTGCCCGCGGCCTTGAGCTGCTCCGCCAGTACCTTCGCAGTCTGAGGGCCGATGTCCAGAATCAGGTCGTCGTCCTCCACTTCCATGGCCAGCTTGGTGGTCGCGATTGCGTCCGCAGAAAAGGTCTTTGCCGTTACTACATCGGTAGGAATAGGCACGGCGGCTCCACGCGCGCGCATGGCTTCAATCACGGCAGTCGCTTCAGCCAGCAGATCGGGTTCCGCCAGACTCTTGCCGATCTTCAATCCCGACGCCAGCATGAAAGTATTGGCAATGCCGCCACCCACAATGAGCTGGTCCACATTGGCGGCCAGACTCTTGAGAATGGTGAGCTTGGTCGACACCTTGGAGCCCGCCACGATGGCGACCAAGGGACGCTTGGGTGCCATCAATGCCTTGGAAATGGCGTCCATCTCAGCGGCCAGCAACGGACCCGCACAGGCTATCGGGGCGTACTGGGCGATACCGTAGGTGCTGGCTTCGGCGCGGTGAGCGGTACCAAACGCGTCGTGCACGAAGATGTCGCACAACGCCGCCATCTTGCGGGCCAAGGCCTCGTCGTTCTTCTTCTCGCCCTTGTTGACGCGGCAGTTTTCCAGCATGACCAGTGAGCCGGGCGCCACGCTCACACCGTCCACCCAGTTGGACAGCAAAGGCACTTCACGCCCCAGCAGTTCACCCAGGCGGCGGGCCACCGGAGCCAGCGAATCTTCCGGTTTGAAGGCTCCTTCCGTGGGGCGCCCCAGATGGGAGGTGACCATGACGGCAGCGCCGGCCTTCAGGGCCAGCTCAATGCACGGAACGCTGGCGCGAATGCGGGTGTCTTCGGTGATGTTGCCTGCATCATCTTGTGGAACATTCAAATCAGCGCGGATAAACACGCGTTTGCCAGCCACCTTGCCTTGGGCGCACAAATCGGAAAAACGGATTACGTTCATGGGTTCACCTTGGTTGGAAGATCAATAAAGCTTGCCGGATTGTAGAAGCCAGCACACGTCCTGAGCGTGACAAGTATCAAGGCGCAGTCTGTAACCGAGGTGGTGTCACCAGCCCAAACCGATATGCAGCGGCAGATAAACTGCCATGCCGGCGACTATGGTGCCGAGCACCGCCTGACCTCCCCCGCGACGAGCAAAATAGTAGACCAGACCACCCAATGCGCCAAACAGGCGCGCATCTTCCAACGTGTGAATCAGCTGCCCCTGGCTCATGACGATCTCGGGTGCAATGACCGCGCCCAATGCCGCAATGGGCGCGTACTGCAGGCCGCGCTCGGCCCAATGTGGCAGCTGCCATTCCTTCTCTGAGATGAAGAAAAAGCAGCGCGTCAGCACTGACACACCCACTAGCGCCACGATGGTCACCATATGCCAGCCGCTGATGTCAGCAATGAATGTGCCCATGGCTAGCGACCCGGTTTGCCAGTGAGAGGGCCCGCCCAGGGCGAGCGCTCCAGCATCAGACTGAAAGCTACGGCCGCCGCGATGGCCACCAAAATATTCAGCTTGAGCGGCAGCGCAAAGGCCGCCACGCCGGCTGCTGCCGCAATACCTCCGGCAATCCAACGCAAAGGGGACGAAGCAAGCGAACAGGTCATACCGACCAAGGCAAGAATGCCTGCAAAGCCCAATCCCCAGGTAGTGGGAATGAAGTTGGCCAGTACCACGCCTACCAGACTGCTGGCGGTCCAGCTGAACCAATTGATGCTGCCATTGCCCAGCAGGTAGGCGACTTGATCGGCCCGTCCTGCATCGTCTGTCGCCGGTTCGGGGTGACGCTTGACGAACAGCACGTAAGTCAGATCACCGGTGAGGTAACCGCACAAGAGACGCTTGAGGAATGGCACATGCATGACATACCTGCGCATATGGGCGCTGAACACAACAAAGCGAAGGTTCACGCAAAACGCCGTCGCCAGAATAACCCAGATCGGCGCGCCCGCTAGCATCAGGGGAATGGCTGCGAGCTGTGCACTTCCGGCAAACACGGTCAGGGCCATGAACAAGGATTCAGCCGTCCCCAATCCGGACTTGACCATGGCCACACCCGTCATCAACCCCCATGCGGCAATGCCCGGCGCGACCTGCGCCATCTCCACAAAACCCTGGCGAAACTCCGTATTCCTGACGATCTGGCGAATGGTCTGCATCAGAGTGCAGCGTCTCTGGTCGATGGAGCCGATTCGCAGCACATCCCCGCTTGCAGATCAAAACCGCGCAAAAAGGCATCAACCGGCAAACGCTTGCCCCCAGGCCGCTGCAGCTCCCGCATGACCACAGCACCACGTCCTGTGGCAACGGTAATGCCAGAGGCATCCACTGCCACCACGGTTCCGGGGAGGGCATCCGTAGGTGCAGAGCCCGGCACCGCCTGCCAGACCTTGACGGTCTCCCCTTGCAGCACCGTACTGGCACCCGGAAAGGGATTGAAGGCCCGCACCCGGCGGCAAATGCTGAGTGCATCTTCGCGCCAGTCGATAGCTGCCTCGTGCTTCTCGATCTTATGGGCGTAAGTCACGCCCTCTTGCGGCTGGGGCGTTGCCATCAGCTCGCCTTTGGCAAGCGCATGCAGTGCGGTCACGATCATGTCTGCACCCAATGTGGCCACCTTGTCGTGCAGCGTGGCGGTCGTGTCGTCCGCCTCGATGGCAATGGCCTGGCACAGCAGCATGTCACCGGTATCCAGCCCGGCATCCATTTGCATGATGGTGACGCCAGTCTGGCTGTCTCCGGCTTCAATGGCGCGGTGAATGGGTGCAGCTCCGCGCCAACGTGGCAAGAGGGACCCGTGGATATTGAGGCATCCCAAGCGCTTGCGGCCATCCGCGAGAGGCGTTTGCATGGTGTCGAGCACCCACTGGGGCAGGATCAGCCCGTAGGCAGCCACCACCATCACATCAGCGTCGCAGGCTTCGATCATCGCTCGCGCAGCGGCGGCGTCTTGCGCGTATTTTCCGTCGAGCTTCAAGCCCTGAGGTTGCGCCAACGGCAGTCCCTGGGCCACCGCAAATTGCTTGACGCTGGAAGCCTGCAGTTTCATGCCTCGCCCGGCCGGCCGGTCTGGCTGGGTCAGCACCAGCACCACCTGCATACCGGCGGCGTGGATGCGCTCCAGAGCCGTGCGTGCAAATTCCGGCGTACCGGCAAAGATGACTTTCAGGGGCGTTGTAGGCAATGAAGTCAACGCGCTTCCTCGCGCTGCAGCTTCTGCATCTTGGTCTTGATGCGGTTGCGCTTGAGCACAGACAGGTATTCCACAAACACCTTGCCCAGCAAATGATCCATTTCATGCTGAACGCAAATGGCCAGCAGGCCATCCGCTTCGACGGTGCGCTCCTGGCCTTTTTCGTCCAAGGCCCGCACGTGCACGGCCTCGTGGCGAACCACTCCGTCATAGATGCCGGGCACCGACAGGCAACCTTCTTCGTTGAGCTTGGTGGCTTCGCTCTTCCAGGTCAATTCGGGGTTGATCAGTACCAGTGGCTGGTCGCGCTCCTCTGAAATGTCGATAACGATGACGCGCTCATGCACGTTCACCTGGGTCGCAGCCAAGCCAATGCCCTTGGCTTCGTACATGGTTTCCAGCATGTCGGAAACCAGCGTCTGGATACGCTCGTCCACGGAGGCGACGGGCTTGGCGACCTTGAATAGCTTGGGGTCGGGATAACAAAGAATCGGGAGTAGTGCCATGTTTTTGCTGAAGAGATGTCGCTATTTTCGCCACTTTTGCCTATTCGGTTTGGGCAGCACACCCAAAAACGTTGCCCAATCAAGGGCTTGAGCGCAAAATCGTGCGTAAACTATCAAGTCAAACCCCGGGACGGCTGCACGATATGACGATACACCTGATGGCGAAATCCAAAGTGGCACTGGCCGCCCTGACTGCATTGTCCAGCGCACTATTGATTGCGCCAGCATTTGCACAAAATTACCCCATTACCCCGGCCCAAAGGGCCACAGCAAATCAAGTCGCACAAAAAGGCGTCCCTCTGAGTGAGCTGGCGCCCAACGCCCCTGACCGCTACACCATCAAGAGCGGCGACACCCTGTGGGACATCTCCAAGCTGTACCTCAAGAGCCCGTGGCGCTGGCCTGAGCTATGGGGCATGAACCTGGACCAGATCAAGAATCCGCACCGTATCTACCCCGGTCAGGTTCTGGTGCTGGAACGCGCGGATGGGCGTGCCACCTTGCGCATCGATGACGGTGGGCTGGTACCGGCAGACATCAATACCGTACGGGTTTCACCGCGGAATCGCCTGGAGGCGCTGCCTGATAGCGCGCTGCCGACCTTGCGACCCAGCGTGATCGAACCGTTCCTTGCCGAGCCCATCATTGTGGATGCGCTCGAGTTTGCTGCTGCGCCGCGGATCGTGTCGGCCCAGGAGGGCCGCGTACTACTGACCCGTGGTGACCGGGCTTATGCACGCGGACAAAATGGCATGCCGCTGCTGGACGACCAGCAATCCGAGAAGATCTTCCGGGTGTTCCGTACCGCGACCCCCCTGAAAGATCCGGAAACCGGCGCAGTGCTGGGTTATGAGGCCATTTACGCTGGCAAGGCAAAACTCAAGAGCAGCGAGACCACATCGGAAGAGGTGGATGCCAGCGGGAAAGTCAGCACTGCCATCGTTCCTGCGCGCATTGACATCATCAGTGCCAAGGAAGAGATACGGGTAGGAGACCGCCTGCTGCCCGAACCGCCGCGCGATATCCGCACCTACACCCCGCACGCGCCGCAAGGTGCCCTTACCGGACGCATCGTCTCGGTCTATGGCAGCGCCGTGGAAAACGCCGCCCAGAACCAGGTGGTAGTCATCAACAAGGGCAAACTCGACGGGGTGGACAGCGGCACGGTGCTCGCCATCCTCAAGAACGGTGCACGCATCATCGACAAGCAGGACGAGGCCCGTCCTCTGCTCAAGCTGCCCGATGAGCGCAACGGTCTGATGATGGTGTTCCGGACCTTTGACCACCTGTCCTACGCGCTGATTCTGGACATTACCGACGGCGTGCGGGTGGGTGACAGGTTGGCGTCTCCCCGCTAGTTTTTAATTTTGCACATGGGCACAATGCGGCCCATGAATCACTACGAACTTGCCGCCTGGCTGCGGCTTTTACTGACTCCTGGCATCGGCAGAGGCACGGCGCGTAAGTTGCTGACGGCCTTTGGCCTGCCCGCAACGGTGTTGGAGCAATCCCCGGCTGTCTTGGCTGAACTGCTCAGCCCGGCCCAAGTCCATGCTTTGTCGATCGAGCCACACGACCTGGCATCGCAACTGGATGTCACCTGGGCATGGCTGAACGCTGATCCTTACATGCGGCGTGTGCTCTGCCTGGGTGACCCGCTGTTTCCCCAACGGTTGCTGGACATTGAAGACCCTCCCTTGCTGCTGTATGCGGTGGGTCGACCTGAAGCCTGGGATAACAACCTGCTGAACGCCGGAACCTGCCTGGCCGTCGTGGGCAGTCGCAACCCCACACCGCAGGGTGCTGCCAACGCACGGCAGTTTGCTTCCGCGCTGGCAGGCGCGGGCCTCACCATCGTCTCCGGTATGGCACTTGGCGTGGACGGCGCTGCGCATGAGGGTGCGCTAGAAGGGGCAGCTTCAGACGGGCTGGCCACCATTGCGGTGGTGGGCACCGGCCTGGACCGGGTCTATCCCAGGCAACACCGCGATCTGGCACATCGCATTGCCCAGCGTGGCGTGATACTGAGCGAATTTGCCCTCGGTACTGGCCCTCTGGCGCCCAATTTTCCGCAGCGCAACCGAATCATCTCGGGTCTTTCGCAAGGCACGTTGGTGGTGGAGGCCGCCTTGAAGTCCGGTTCGTTGATCACTGCCCGACTGGCCGTGGAACAGGGCCGTGACGTGTTCGCCATACCTGGCTCCATCCACGCAACCCAGTCACGCGGCTGCCACGCCCTCATCAAGGAGGGCGCCAAATTGGTCGAAAGTGCGCAGGACGTTCTGGATGAGCTGGTGCTGGAGATGACTCAGCCCGCAAACATCCCTATCGGGCAACAGACCGTGCGGGAGCAGGGGAGCGAATCTGCACTGTTGCAGGCCCTGGGTTTCGATGCCTGCAGTCTGGATGCCTTGCAGGCGCGAACCGGCCTGCCCACTCCCTCGCTGTTGGCGGAACTGATGACGCTGGAACTGGAAGGTATGGTGGCCCGCCTGCCGGGCGGGCTCTACCAGCGCTTGGTGCAGGCCTGAAGGCGTTGCCGTATTGGTCTGAACGCAAGAAAAAGGGGGGAAGTCCGGCCAACGGCCAAGGGGCATTTATTACGCGCTATAGTCCCCTCCATGTTTGAAGTCCTAGCGTTTGTTTACGAGAACTACGACCCGGGTGAATCCTGTCCGGAACCCGCACACCTGAAGCGCAAGCTCAGCGCGGTGGGCTTTGAATCCGACGAAATTGGCGAAGCAATTACCTGGCTCAAGGGTCTTGATGGCGCAGTCCGCCCCTCACCGCCCACCCCATGGTTGATACAGCCTGAAGCAGGCAGTACACGCATCTATCCTCGTCACGAACAAAACCACCTGGGCGTGGCCGCTATGGGTTTTCTGCATTTCATGGAAAACGCCGGAAAGATGTCGGCCGAATTGCGCGAAGTCGTCATTGACCGTGCCATGGCCGCACCAGGCGGACCGGTGTCGCTAGACGACCTCAAACTCATCGTATTGATGGTGTACTGGCGTTTTGGTCAGGAGCCCGATGCGCTGGTGCTGGATGAGCTCTGTGACAACGCCAGCGCGCGCGTATCACACTGATCTGGAAGCGCTTAGCTACTAAGCCAACAGACGCTCGGGGTTGGCTTCGAGTTTGGCCAGTGCGTCGCGCGTAGCGCGTACCGTCAGTGCCTCTTCTTCCTGCGGCTTCAGCAGACCAGCCTGCAAATAGGCAGCAAGGCGTCCGCCTTGAATCAGGAAGCTCTTGCCGGATGTGGCGGCAAACAGGTTCAGGTGCTTGCGCTCACTGCGCCAGGCAAACTGCACCTGTGTCACCTGGTTGTTGTGATCCAGAGTGAACCACGAACCCAGCTGCAACTCCGCCGCCCAGGCCAGCATGGCTGCCGTGGGCTTGGCGCCACCGCCGGACACCACCTCTATCGCGGCGGCCTCTATCCCCAGCATCATCTCCAGACTCTCGGAATCCAGCGGCAGGTCGCCCATGACGTCATCGCTGACAAAGTCCTCGAGATTGCTCAGGCGCTGTGCCATGGCATCGATTTTGGCTTGCGGAATGGCTTGCGTCTTGGACAAGAAGGCATCTGCCAACGTATCGCTGATCTTCTTGACATGCCGCTCCTGCTCACTCGGCGCCATCGCCAGCAAAGTCATGCCGGCACGCAAGCGCAGCAGCAGATTGGGCAACTCCTGAATCACCTTGGCACGATCCGTCCGGTTGGGCTTGGCACTGGCCGCCCACACCAACTCGGACGCGCATTTCTTGAGGGTCTGTGTATCCGCATGCTTGGCGCCCTTGCGGATGGCAGACACGGCCAGCACTTCGGACCAGACCTTGAACAGGAAATCGCGAATTTCATCGCGCACCGGCAAATCCTTGAGCATGTCCCGGATTTCAATGGTGTACTGGATTGCCAACGTTTCCTTTTGCTCCACCTGCTGCGCGACACTGACCACTTTTTGGGTGGTGCCCTTTTCGGTCAGGAACTTGGAGAGGAACTTCTGAAACTCTTCGTAGACAATCTGGTAAACCTTTTTGCCAGTCTCCGGATATTGCTCGATGACCTGAACGATGCGCTTGACCTCGGTTTCCATAGCAGCAGTTTGCACACCCGTGCCATCAAAACCCATGACGCAAGAGCCCATGCGGTCGATCAACAGGCGCGCTGGATGGTCTGTGGTACTGAGGAATTCAGAATCCTCCAGAGCCACCCGCAAGACCGGCATCTGCAGACGCGCAAACCAGACTCGGACTCCCGGTGGAATACGCTCTTCCGCCAGTATGGCCTGGAACATCAGGGCCACGATTTCAATGGTGGCTTTTTCGCTCTTGGTTTCAGCCTTTTGCTTGAGCTCGGCCGTCTTTTCCCGCAAGTCCACGGCCACGCGGGCCACACCCGCCGGGCTAAAGTCTTCGTACAGGGTGCCGCCTGCGGCATAACGCGCGGCAACCACCTGTGGTGAGATGGCCTCGGTCAGCGCGTGGGATGGCCGGTGCAGCTCGGTGGCGGCAAAGTCATCCACTGCGTGGCTGACAAAGATACGTTTCAGCTGACTCAGAACACCTTGGGCACGGACTCTGGCACGCGCCAATGGAGTGCCAGCAGACAATATGCGCGCTTCTTCAGTTGCGGAATATCCTGCATCGGATCCCATAGGTTCGGTGGGCGCGGATTGCTTCCAGAACGGCGTACTACCAGAAAAGAATCCACCGGCACCCGAACTGCGGGGAGTCGCTCCGCCCTCGTGTCCACTGGCGGCATCACCATAACGTGGTGCAACCGAATCCGAGCCGGTCACCGGCGACTGTGGCTGCGGTGGCTCTGGCGCACGGAAAGCCGGACGTTGAACACCACCACGCAGGGCACGTGGCGCCTTGACCCGGTCCTTGAGTTCAATTACTGGCAATACGCCCCTGCTGACCAACTCGTCATTGACCGCCTTGTAGGCTGCTTTCATGGCCGTTATCAGGCCACGCTGCACCACTTCGCTGACCATGCCCCAGTTATCGGATGACATCCCCGACTTGGGCCATTGCTCGACCAGCAGCAATACCAGAACTTCCGGCCTGAACAGATCGCGGTCAGCCAAGTCCTCAATATCTTCCAGGTATTTGATACGTACCCGCAAGTCGTCCAGTTCGGAGATCACCTTGTCGTTGACTGCCAGCACCAGGCGCGAAGCCACGATCTTGTTTTCCACCTCGTCGGTGCCCACCAAGGTCATGGCGGAAGTGTCCAAGCGCGTCGAATCCTTCTTGGTCTTGACCGGTTCCAGGCAGGACTTCCACTCCGCAATCGTCCGATTGACCCACACCTGGCGCGCATCCTTGTAGGCCATCCAGGCATCGCGGCGGGGCTGCACTTCCTTGGGTGCACAGGGCTCATCCACCAACTCGGTGAGTCGCACCTGCACGGCTGCTGCAATTTCCTCCATTGCCCCGCTGACATCGGCCAGAAAGCGCTCTCGCAAGCTCCTGGCGAACTGCAAACGGGATGCTGACTTGGGTGTGGTTGCCATATCTGGCTAGATATTAAACCGTGGCACCTGCGTTGGGGTCATTCGGGTCTTCATCTTTTTTGACCGTGCCCTTGATCAGGTCTTCGCGCTTGATGCCAAGCCACATGGCAATGGCTGCCGCCACAAACACCGAGGAATAGATGCCGAACAAAATGCCGATGGTCAAGGCCAGTGCAAAGTAATGCAAAGTGGCCCCACCAAACAACAGCATGGACAGCACCATCAGCTGGGTACAGCCGTGGGTGATGATGGTGCGGCTGATGGTGGAGGTAATGGCGTTGTCGATGATCTCGACCGTGTTCATCTTGCGGTAGCGCCGGAAGTTCTCACGAATCCGGTCAAAGATCACGACCGACTCGTTCACCGAGTAACCCAGCACAGCCAGCACCGCCGCCAGAACGGGCAGCGAGAACTCCCACTGGAAGAAGGCGAAAAAGCCCAGGATGATGACCACATCATGCAAGTTAGCGATGATGGCCGCAACCGCAAACTTCCACTCAAAGCGGATGGCCAGATAAATCATGATGCCGGCCACCACGCAGGCCAGGGCCTTGAGACCATCTGCAGCCAGTTCGTCGCCTACCTGGGGTCCGACAAACTCGGTTCGGCGCAGGGTCGCGCTGGCATCGCCCGCCTTGAGCGCGGTCAGGACCTTCTCACTTTGCTGTGCCGAGTTGCTGCCCTTTTGCACCGGCATGCGGATCAGCACGTCCTGCGCGGTACCGAAGTTTTGCACCTGCACGTCCTGGATGCCCAGCGCGTCGACGGCGGAGCGGATGGCATTCAGGTCAGCGGGCTGGGAGTAGCTCACCTCCATCAGCGTGCCACCGGTGAACTCCACCGACAGATGCAGACCGCGGGAGAACAGGAAGAAGACAGCCGCCACAAAAGTCAGGGCCGAAATCGCGTTGAACAGCAGTGCATTCCGCATGAAGGGAATGTCACGGCGGATTTTGAAAAATTCCATGTCAGTACTTCCCGTTTAGCTCTTGATGATCTGGTCGCCCGCCGTGGGCTTCCACACCGTGCCAATGGACACGGTCTTGAGCTTCTTCTGGCGGCCATACCAAACGTTGACCACGCCGCGTGAGAAGAACACGCCCGAGAACATGCTCGTCAGAATGCCCAGGCAGTGCACCACGGCAAAACCACGCACCGGCCCGGAGCCGAAAGCCAGCAAGGCCAGACCCGCGATCAGGGTGGTGACGTTGGAGTCGATGATGGTGGCCCAGGCGCGGTCGTAACCGGCGTGGATGGCAGCCTGCGGCGAAGAACCGTTGCGCAGCTCTTCACGCACGCGCTCGTTGATCAGCACATTGGAGTCAATCGCCATACCCAGCACCAACGCCATGGCCGCCATGCCGGGCAGCGTCAGCGTGGCCTGCAGCATGGACAGCACCGCCACCAGCAGCAACAGATTGACCGCCAGCGCCAGGCTGGAAATCATGCCAAACAGCATGTAGTAGATACACATGAAGACGGCCACGGCACAAAAGCCCCAGGTCACGCTGTTGAAGCCCTTGGCAATGTTCTCGGCACCCAGCGACGGACCAATGGTGCGCTCTTCGATGATTTCCATGGGCGCAGCCAGGGAACCGGCACGCAGCAGCAAGGCCGTGTCGGCGGCTTCCGTGGTCGTCATGCGACCGGAAATCTGCACCCGACCGCCGCCGATTTCGGAGCGGATCACCGGTGCGGTGACTACTTCACCCTTGCCTTTTTCAAACAGCAGGATGGCCATACGCTTGCCAATGCTCTCGCGCGTCACGTCGCGGAAGATGCGTGCGCCCTTGGCGTCCAGCGTCAGGTGGACCGCAGCCTCTTGCGTCTGGCTGTCAAAGCCGGGCTGGGCATCGGTCAGGTTGTCGCCGGTCAAGATGACCTGCTTCTTGACGATCACCGGCGCGCCACTGCGCTCCAGGTAGCGCTCGGTTCCAAAGGGTACCGGGCCGGTGCCAGCCTCGGCAGCGCGGGCCTCCGCGCTTTCTTCCACCATGCGGATTTCTAGCGTGGCGGTGCGACCCAGGATGTCCTTGGCCTTGGCGGTGTCCTGCACGCCGGGCAGTTGCACCACGATGCGGTCCAGCCCCTGCTGCTGGATCACCGGCTCGGCCACGCCCAGTTCATTGATCCGGTTGTGCAGGGTGGTGATGTTCTGCTTGAGCGCCTGCTCCTGAATCTTGCGACCCGCCACCGGGTTGATGGAGGCCACCAGCTTGAATCCTGTGCCATCGGGCGACTCGGTGCTGGTCAGCTCATTGAACTGGTCCTGGATGATGCCCTTGGCCGCATCCATGGTCTGGCTATCCTGGAACTTGACTTCGATGGTCTGGCCATTGCGGTTGATACCGCTGTGGCGCACATTCTTTTCACGCAGCACCGTACGAATATCGCCGGCCAGCGATTCGGCGCGCTTGCTCAAAGCGGCCTGCATGTCCACCTGCAGCATGAAGTGCACGCCGCCGCGCAAATCCAGGCCCAGGTACATGGGAGACGCATGCAGCGCACTCAGCCAGGCTGGCGAACGGCTCAGCAGGTTGAGCGCCACCACATAGGCGGGATCTGCCGGATCCGGGTTCAGCGCCTTCTGGATCGCATCCTTGGCCTTGAGCTGCGCATCGGTATTGGAAAAGCGCGCGCGGATGGAAGTTCCATCCAAAGCCACCGCGTCGGGTGCAATCCCTGCGGCCTTCAGCGCATCTTCCACCAGACCCAGCGACGCGGAATCCAGCCGCATCCCGGTCTTACCCACGGATACCTGTACCGCCGGGGCTTCACCAAAAAAATTGGGCAGGGCATAGAGCCCGCCCACCAACAGCGCGATCAGGATGATCGCGTACTTCCATACCGGGTAACGGTTCATGTTCGCGCCAGGGTTGTTTGGGGAAAATTACTTGATGGAGCCCTTGGGCAGCACTTGCACCACAGCATTGCGCTGAATCTGCACTTCCACGCCGTTGGCCACTTCCAGGCCCAGGGCGTTGTCGCTGATCTTGGTGATCTTGCCCAGAATACCGCCCACGGTGACCACTTCGTCACCCTTGGCCAGCGCATCGATCATGGCCTTGGTTTCCTTTTGCTTCTTCATCTGGGGGCGGATCATGACGAAGTACAGCACCACAAACATCAGCACCAAAGGCAGCATGCTCATCAGCGAAGACTGCATGTCTCCACCAGCGGCGGCAGGAGCGGTTTGGGCGTAGGCAGAAGAAATGAACACAGGCAAACTCCACAAAAGGGGATTAAAGACGGCTCACGCACACCGCCCGCCCCTTGTTACATGGAGTCAGGTCTGCGTGCGAGGCAACCCTGCATTGTAATTGGGCGGGGATGACGGCGTTTCAGGAAGCCCAGGATTTGCAAGGGAATGCGCCAGCTGCCATGTAAAGCTGCACGGGAAGCGCTGACTGTGCTACCCGGCAAAGGTTTTTTGGAGGTGCGCGACCATCAAGCGCAGGCGCGGTGGCTGGAATCCGTGCGGGTGGTAAAGCAGGTGCAGCGGTGCCGCCTCTGTGAAGCAGCCGTCCAGCACGGTGATCAGCCGCCCGGCTTGCAGATCGTCGGACACATCCAGCAGCGACTTGTACACAAACCCCAGTCCGTTGACGGCCCAGCGCCGGAGCACCTCCCCGTCATTGCTCTCATGCTGTGGGTTTACCTTGACCGTGCGCCGGGCGCCGTTGCTGCGGTAGACCCATTCGTTCATGAGCCCGCCGGAGGTCACCAGCGCCAGGGTGGGCAGGCCGGCCAGATCCGCAGGCGCCTGCGGCACGCCCACACGGGCCAGCAAACCGGGCGACGCACACACCACCCGGCGGCTTTGTGCAAGCAGGCGGGCCACCATGCGGCTGTCCGGTGGCTGCCCGTAGCGGATGGCCAGATCGATTTCATCGCCCACCAGGTTGACCGGCGTGTCGTCCAGGGACAGCACCACACGGACATGCGGGTGCTGGGCCTGAAAACTGCCCAGGTGGGTCAGCAGGGCATTGCGCCCCAGGTCGGACGGAGCCGAGATGCGCAAGGTGCCCCGCACCTCGGTCTGCCCGGCCAGCAGCAGCTGTTCGGCCTCGGCCAAGGCGTCGAGCGCCTGTTGGCCGTAATGCCGGTACGCCTCGCCTTCTTCGGTCAGGCGCAGGCGTCGCGTGGTGCGCTCAAACAGCTTGACACCCAGGGCCGCTTCCAGCCGCTGGATGCAGGCACTGGATGCAGCGGCCGACAGGCCCTGCTTGCGGCCCGCGGCAGAAAAGCTGCCCAGTGCCGCAGCGTCCACAAACAGGCGCAAATCGTTGAGTCGATCCATGCCGGCAGTATCCACCATGCGCATGTCTCCGGTGGTGCGACTTGCACTATCGCTCGGGCACTCCCGGCATGGTGAGCGCCCATTCGGCAATGCGGTCCTTGCGCAGGAACACCACGCCCGGATGGCCCAGGGCATAGCGCAGGAAGTCACCCAGCACCTTGATGCGTGCGGGCGTGCCACCAATGCGGTCATGCAGCGAGACTGACATCATGCGTCGGCGTAGCGCGGCCTCGGCATACAGCTGGTCAAACTCGTCGCGCAGCTCCTGGCCGAACGCTGCCGCGGTCAGTGGCCCCTCCGCGCCGTAACGGGTAATGTCGTTGTTGCGCAGCGTGTAGGGCACGATGGCAAAGGGCTGGCCATTGACCGTGGTGCGCAGCGGCTCGTCCGCCGACAAATCGTCGATGTGGTAACGAAAACCCAGGGACTGCAAAACCGACAGCGTATTCGGCGTACCGCGCAGCCAGAAGGCATTGAAGCCGGTGGGCCGGGTGCCGGTGGCGCGCTCGATGGCTGCCACATTGGCCACATAGGATGCGCGCTCTTCTTCGGGGCTGAGCGTCCAGTGGGGCGTCCAGGTGTGTCCATGGGCGGCGGCTTCGTGGCCCCGTTCCACAATCTCGCGGGCCAAAGCGGGTGTAGCCTCCACCGCACGGCCCACCATATGCGAGGTCACCGGCACGCGGTAGCGGTCCCACAGGTCCAGCATGCGGGGAATGCCCTCGCGCACACCGTAGTCAAACCAGGTGGCCGCCGGCAGATCGGGCACGGCCTCGCGCAGCGGTGGAAAAGGTGCGCCGTTGTCGCGCTCGCCTTGCGCCCCCGCTTCGAATTGCATGGACAGCGAAACAACCAGGCGTATGCCCTCGGGCCAGTGGGTTTTCATAGCAGGCCTCCGCCATCCACGTCGATGACCGCGCCGGTCATGAATCCGTTGGCCATGGCCAGCACGTAGGCCTGCGCCAGCTCGTGGGGGAGACCGACACGCCCGACGGGCAGACCGGCGCCTATGCGCGCCAACGTTGCCTCACGCGTGGAGCCGCTCCAGAGCTCGGTATCGACGACACCGGGGCTGACCACATTGACGCGCCGGGGTGCCAGCTCCTTGGCCAGCTGGCGCGCCGCCGCTTCAATGGCTGCATTGACGCTGCCTTTGAGCAAGCCGCCTGCACTGGGCTTGCGCGACAGCAATCCGGAGGTCAGGGTGACCGACGCCTGCGGCGCCAGCTTTGGCAGGGCGGAACGAATGGCGCGCAAGGCGCCAAACAGCTTGACCTCGTAAGTCAACGCCAGCTCGGCATCGCTAAGCTGCGCCAGGCTGGGCGAGCCCACGCGTGCGCCAGCAGTGATGACCAGGTGGTCCACAGGTCCCAGTCGTGCAAAGGCCTGGTTCACGCTGTCCGGGTCGGTCACATCGCAGGCAATCTCGCTGCCACGCCCCAGCACTGTTACCTCGGCGCCTGCAGTCTTTGCAGCACGGACCACTGCACGGCCAATGCCGGATGTGCCGCCCACAACGACCACATGCTGGCCTTGCAAGGAAGAAGAGAAGTTCATGGTGTATTCCTTTGTGTGGACTGCATCAGCGGGCAACCACACCCAGTTGCTGCAGCAGGGTCAGGTTGTCTTCCAGATGCCAGTTCTCGGCGATACGGCCCGCTTCCACGCGGTAGAGGTCGAACGCCCGGAAGTCGACGGCCTGGCCCTGGCCCTGCACGCCGCCGAACTGACCACTGAAGTGCCCCTGGAAATGCAGCCGCACGCTGACCCGGTCACCCGCCACCACCATGTCATCGATTTCAGCCCGCAGATCGGGCACGGCCGCGCGAAAGGCCTGCGATGCTGCCAACGGACCTTGGGGGCCCTGCGGGCGGCCGGCGGGCAAGGTGCGGTCCATGAAGCTGGTGGCAAGTGCCGCTTCGGCAAAGGCGGGTTGGCCGGTATTCCAGAAGGCGGCATAGCGGCGCGCGGCCAGTACGGCGCCCTGGCTATCGGGCGCGGCAACCAGGTGATGCGGCTGCGGCAGATCGTCGGCAGGCGGAGTTGCTGCAGCAAACGTGGCAACCGGCAGGGCCACCATCAGGGCAGGAAACAGGGGTAAACGAAGCATCGCGAAAAGTTCCTCAAAACAGTTGTGCGCGGAATGTGCGCATGGAGGAATTCTTGGACTTTCAGCCCCGTTTGAGAATGCGTTTGCGCCTTGAAGGACTTTCTTGCCGGGCTTGAGAATCAGCCCGGCACCAGGCCGCGAAGTGGTTGGTTGGTAAGCTCAGCCCACCTATGCAAGCCTTACTCGACACCATCGCCACGATGGAACCCTGCTCCGATGCCACGCGCCTCTTCCATGGCCGTGGCGGCCTCTTTCCCGGTTGCGAACACCTGGCGCTGGACAGCTACACACCCGTTTTTGTGCTAACCAGTTTTCTGCCGCTGGATGACGCCGCACTCTCACAGGTCCACACGGCGCTGACCGCACGCTGGCAGCAGATCGCTAGCGAGCAGCCGCTCAATTGGGTGTACCAATGCCGTGCGCAAGGACACCTCGAGACGCGGCTGATGGCCGGCACCGTGCCGGACCCACATGTGGTGCAGGAAGGTGGGGCGCGTTTTCGCGTACATGTGGACAAGGGCCAGAACCATGGTCTGTTCCTGGACATGGCAGAGGGGCGGCGCTGGGTACGTGACCATGTGGCAAGCCAGCCGCGCTGCAAGGTGCTCAACCTGTTTGCCTATACCTGCGCCTTCTCCGTGGTGGCCCTGCAGGCCGGTGCGCGGCAGGTGGTCAACGTGGACATGAGCCACGGCGCCATGCGCGACGGCCAGCACAACCACCAGCTCAACGGCATCACGGCGGGGGCCAGCTTTCTGGCGCATGACATCTTCTCAACCTGGGGAAAGATCACGCGCAGCGGCCCGTATGACCTGGTCATCATGGACCCACCCAGCTACCAGAAGGGCAGCTTTGTCGCCACCAAGGACTATGCCCGCCTGATACGCCGCCTGCCAGACCTGCTGGATGCAGGCGGGCATGCACTGCTGTGCCTGAATGCGCCCGAGCTGGGCAGCGACTTCCTGCAGCAGCAGATGCAGGAGCTGGCGCCCGAACTGCAATATGTGCAACGCGTTGCCAACCCAACTGCGTTTGCAGACGTGTCACCCGAGCGTGCGCTCAAAGTGCTGGTCTACCGGGCAGCAGACTAGGCGACGCGCATGCTGCGCTCGCCATCGGGTCTGCCGACCTGCATGCAGCGATGAATCAGCGTCGATGTCTCCTCCAGGCATTCGATATTGCGCAGGAAGGCTTCGAATTGCTCCGTCGGCATGGGGCGTCCAAAGTAGTAGCCCTGGTAGACGATGCAGCCCGACTCCAGCAGGAAGTCCCGCTGCTCCTGCGTCTCCACGCCTTCGGCAATCACGGTCAGGCCCATGGTCTGGCCCAGGGCAACAATCATCTTGGCAATGGCCGCATCGTTCGCATCCGATAGCACCGTGCGGACAAAGGACTGATCGATCTTGAGCTGGTCCAGCGGCAGGCGCTTGAGGTACGAGAGCGACGAATAGCCGATGCCGAAGTCATCCAACGCAAAGCTCACGCCGTGCGAGCGTAGCGTGGTCATCTTGGTGATGGTGTCCTCCACGTTGTCCAGCAGCAGGCTTTCGGTCAGCTCCAGCTTCAACCTCTTGGGGTTCGCACCAGTGCGCTGCAGGGTGGCGAGCACCTGCTCCACAAACTCGCTCTGGTGGAACTGGCGGGCACTGACGTTGACCGACAGCACGAAGTCACACAGCGTGCAACTGCGCGCCCACTGCACCAGCTGCTCGCAGGCGATCTCCAGCACCTGCAGGCCCAGTGGCACCACCATGCCCGACTCTTCTGCAACGCCAATGAATTCACCTGGCGACAACAGCCCGCGCTGCGGATGCTGCCAGCGCACCAGGGCTTCTGCACCGACGAGTTTGCCCTCGGCATTGATCTGCGGCTGGTAGTGCAGCACGAACTCGCGGCGCTGCAGGGCCTGGCGCAAGGCGGCTTCCAGATCGGCGCGCACCTTGATGGCGGTCTGCATGGCCGGGTCAAAAAATCGCAAGCCATTGCGCCCGCCGGCCTTGGCCTGGTACATCGCCAGATCGGCGTGGCGCAGCAGTTCCTGCACGGTCTCATTCGACTTGCAGAACATCACCACGCCAATGCTGGGGCTGCTCAGATGGACCTGCCCGGCGAGCTCATAAGGCATGTTGAGCGTCTCCAAAATGCGCTCGCCCACCTGGCGGGCCAGGTGCATGGCGGGCTCGAGCTGTGCATTCAGGTCGGTGAGGATGACCACAAATTCGTCACCCCCCAATCGGGCCACCGTATCGCCATCGCGTATGCAGGTTCCCAGCCGCTTGGCCACTTGCTGCAGCAGCAGGTCGCCCACTTCGTGCCCGGCCGTGTCATTGAGCGTCTTGAAATTGTCCAGATCGATGAAGAACAGCGCGCCGCGGTTGCCACTGCGGCGAATGCCTGTCAGCGCCTGCTGCAGGCGATCCATCAGCAGTCGGCGGTTGCCCAGCTTGGTGAGCGGGTCGTAGAACACCAGCTCGCCAATCTCCTTCTCGGCCTTCTTCTGGCGGGTGACGTCGGTAGAGGTGGTCACGTAGTTGGTAATGGCGCCATTGCTTCCTCTGACAGCTGTCATGGTGTACCAGACCGGGAAGAGCTCACCGTTCTTGCGCCGGGTCACCATCTCGCCACGCCAATACCCTTTTTGATCCACTTCACGCCAGAGCTCTTCATAAAACGCTGAGCCGTGGCAATGGGAGCGAAACAGCTGGGGCGTCTTGCCGATCACTTCTTCCGGTGTGTAACCACTGGACTCGGCAAACGCCCGGTTGACGCGCAGGATGACTTTGTTGGCATCGGTGATCATCATGCCCTCATGCGCCTCAAAGGCGGTAGCCGCAATGCGCAACTCCCGCTCTATGCGTTTGCGCTCCGCCGTGCGCATGCTGTTGCCGGCATGGCGCGTTTTCTGGTGGTGTCGGCTGGCTGGCAGGGCTTCGTTCATTGCGGTGGTCATCATCTGTTCAATCCTTCGCAGTTGTGCTGCACTTTTGCTGCTGAATCCCGGAGAGTCGGCCTGGTAAATCCTGAGTTTGAGGACATGCACCAGGGCTCTGCGCACCATTTCGTTGAAGCGGACATTGCTCATGACAAGTTGAATCGTTGACGGGTATTGCAGGCCCCTGCGCCGGGTGGATTGCCTGGGCCTCTCTCTGGTGGGGTCGCCAGAAAGAACGGTGTGACTGCAGGTCTGCAAGTCAGCTGATACGTACTATTGCGTCGGCCCGGTACAAATAAAAGGAGCAGATACGGCTCATTTCGCCATAGCAGATGACCGCAGCAACCCGCGCCAGACCGGATTTGCGCATTGACAGCCCTGCCGCTGCAGCGTTCAATCCCATACCATTTGTTGCAGGTCGCAGGGAAGGAATGTTGCCGATGAAGCGCTACGAAGTACTCGCCAAGGAAATCGAGGGCTCCATCCATGCCGGCGTTTTGCGCAACGGTGACAGGCTACCCTCGGTACGCAGTACCAGCACCAGCCGTGGCCTGAGCGCTTCCACCGTGTTCCAGGCCTACTACCTGCTGGAAGCGCGCGGCATCATCCGCGCCCGGCAACGTTCGGGTTACTTCGTCAACTGGAGCTCGCGCAAGGCGCCACCCACGGTGGATGCCCCCTCACAACCCGCCAATACACCCATCTCCGTCGATGTGTGCGCCCGGGTATTCGCCATTCTGGAGTCCACCCGTTCGCGCAACGTGGTGCCCTTTGGCTCGGCCTTTCCCAGCCCGCTGCTCTTTCCACTGGCGCGCCTGGGCCGCTCCATGGCCCAAAGTGCCAAGAACTTTGAACCCTGGGATACGGTGGACTATCTGACACCGGGAAGCCCCGATCTGCGGCGCCAGATCGCGCTGCGTTATCTGGCCGACGGCATGCAGGTGCACATGGATGAGATCGTCATCACCAACGGAGCGCTGGAGGCACTCAACCTGTGCCTGCAAGCGGTCGCACGCCCGGGTGATGCTGTCATTGTGGAATGCCCGACCTTCTACGGCGCGCTGCAGGCGCTGGAAAACCATGGGCTGCGTGCCATCCAGGTACCCACCTGCCCCAAAGGCGGAATCGACCTGCCCAGCCTGGAGAAAACCATACAGCTGCACCAACCGGCTGCTTGCTGGCTGATGCCCAATTTCCAGAATCCGCTGGGCACGCTGATGGCCGAGGACAAGAAGAAGGCGCTGGTCGAGTTGCTGACACGGCATGATGTTCCCCTGATCGAGGACGACGTGTACGCCGAGCTGTACTTCGGCGACAAGCGGCCGCTACCGGCAAAGGCCTATGACACGACGGGCATCGTGATGCATTGCTCCTCGTTTTCCAAGTGCCTGGCACCAGGCTACCGCATCGGCTGGTCCGCACCTGGCCGCTATGCGCGGCGAGTGGCGCAGAAGAAATTGATCACCACGCTGACCACTTCAGCACCGGCGCAAGGAGGTCTTGCCAACTATCTGGAACAGGGCGGCTACGACAAGCATTTGCGCAAACTGCGTCAGACCCTGGCCGAGCAGCAGCGCATTTTTTCGCAAGCGGTAGGTCACTACTTTCCCGCCGGCACACGCGCTACTCGACCAGAAGGCGGCTATTTCCTGTGGGTCGAACTGCCCGAAGGAGTGGACGCCATGCATGTGCATGAGCGCGCACTTGCGATGGACATCAGCGTGGCACCGGGCCCGATTTTTTCAGCGTCGCATGCATTCAAGAACTGCATCCGCCTGAATTTCGGTCACGCCTGGAACGACGCCAGCGAACGGGCCATGGCGGCGCTGGGCAAGATTGTTGCCAGCTGCGCGCCCATCACCGTAGGAGCTGTTGCGCGTTAGGCGCGCTTGGCCTCTGGCGCGCGGGCCTTCTGCAGCAGCGTGTCCCATTGCAGGCGCGCCGCCTGCAGATGTCGCGCCTTCACATGGCCAAAGCCGCGTATCTGCTCGGGCACACGGGCAAAGGCGGCAGCGGCGTCGCGGTTGCCCAGGGTGAGCGTAGGCAGCATGCCTTCGATGGCGCTGCGGTACTCGGCAATGAGTGCTCGCTCGGTGCGGCGCTCCTCGCTGCGGCCGAAGACATCCAGCGCCGTGCCGCGCAGGAACTTCATGCTCGCCAGCAGCTTCAGGGCCGTGCCCATCCAGGCGCCAAAGCGCATCTTCTGCAGTTCACCCTTGTCGTTCCTGCGCGCAAACAGGGGTGGAGCGAGGTGGTAGTTGAGTTGATAGTCACCTTCAAACTGCGCCTGGACCTTGGCCGCAAAGGCGGCATCGCTGTGCAGGCGTGCCACTTCGTACTCGTCCTTGTAGGCCATCAACTTGAACAGATAGCGCGCCACGGCCTCGGTCAAGGGCATGGCGTCTGACATGCCAAGCGCCGACTCGGCTGCGCGCACACGCTCCACAAAGGCGCGGTACTGCTCGGCATAGGCAGCATTCTGGTAGCCGGTGAGGTATTCCACACGGAACTGGATGGCCGCATCCAGACCATCTTTGCCGGTCTTGCGGCGCGGCGTGAAGGCGATGACCTGTGCGGGTTGCAGCATGCGCTGCACCGCTGCCGGGTCCACCGCCGCGCGGCGGCCCCATTCGAAGGCGGTCCGGTTGTTTTCCACCGCTACGGCATTGAGTTCAACGGCGCGCATCAGGGACTCCAGGCGCAGCGGCACCCAACCCATTTGCCAGGCGTAACCCAGCATCATGGGGTTGGTGTAAATGCTGTCGCCCAGTACCTGCACCGCCAGCGCGTCAGCGTCGAACGTAGACAGGCGCTCGCCCACGATGCGACCGATATCGGCAATGCACTGCTCGCCTGGGTTGAGCCAGTTGGCATTGGTCACAAAACCTGCGGTGGGCGTGCTGTTGCTGTTGAGCGCTACATGGGTGCGCCCCGGGCGCATGCGCACCAGCGTCTCTTTGCCAGCCACCACGATGGGGTCGCAGCCGATGATGAGGTCGGCCGAGGCAGTGCCCACGCGGGTGGTGCGGATATCGTTCTGCGTGGCACCTATGAGCACATGGCTCCAGGTCGCGCCGCCCTTTTGTGCCAGGCCACCAGCGTCCTGGGTGACGATGCCCTTGCCTTCCAGGTGCGCGGCCATGCCCAGCAACTGGCCTATGGTGATCACGCCGGTGCCACCTACGCCTGCCACCACGATGCCCCAGACCGCGCCGGGAGTGCCCTGCAGATCAGGAACATTCGGCAGCGGCAACGCAGGCAATTCCTTGGCCTTGTCCACAGCGGGCTTGGGTTTCTTGAGCTTGCCGCCTTCGATGGTGACGAAGCTGGGGCAGAAGCCCTTGAGGCAGGACATGTCCTTGTTGCAGGTGCTCTGGTTGATCTGGCGCTTGCGGCCCAGCTCGGTCTCCAGCGGCTCCACACTGATGCAGTTGCTCTGCACGCTGCAGTCGCCGCAGCCTTCGCACACGGCTTCGTTGATGACCACGCGGCGGGCCGGGTCCTCCAGCGTGCCGCGCTTGCGGCGGCGGCGCTTTTCGGTGGCGCAGGTCTGGTCGTAGATGATGACCGTGGTGCCCTTGATTTCACGGAACTCGCGCTGCACCGCATCCAGCGTATCGCGGTGCTGGATGGCAATGCCCGCGGGCAGGCCCTGCACGGTGGCGTATTTCTCCGGCTCGTCGGTGACGATGGTGATCTTCACCGCGCCTTCTGCGCGCATGCTTTGCGCAATCTGCACCACGCTGTGCCCCTCCGGGCGCTCACCCACCTGCTGGCCACCGGTCATGGCCACAGCGTCGTTGTACAGAATCTTGTAAGTGATGTTCACACCCGCCGCAATGCTCTGGCGCACCGCCAGCAGACCGCTGTGGAAGTAGGTGCCGTCGCCCAGGTTGGCGAACATGTGCTGGTCCTTGCTGAACGGTTGCTGCCCGACCCAGGGCACGCCCTCGCCGCCCATTTGCGTAAAGCCCACGGTGTCGCGGTCCATCCAGATGGTCATGAAGTGGCAGCCAATGCCGGCCATGGCGCGTGAACCCTCGGGCACGCGCGTGGAGGTGTTGTGCGGGCAGCCCGAGCAGAACCAGGGTTGGCGCTGCGGACCCTGCCCGCTGGAGAGCTCGATGGCATGCATGGCTTGCTCCTTGGCCTGCAGGATGGCGAGCTGCGCGTCGATGCGCGCGGCGGTGTCGGCATCCAGCCCCAGCTTCTTGATGCGCTGGGCAATGGCACGGGCAATCAATGCGGGATTGAGGTCGGCATTGGCCCGCAGCAAGGTGTTGGCTGTGGGATTGGGCATGGACCATTCGCCGCCTGCGCCGTAGTGGTCGGGGGTTTCCACTTCGTTGAACTTGCCCAGCACCGTGGGGCGCACGTCGGCGCGCCAGTTGTACAGCTCTTCCTTGAGCTGGTATTCGATGACCTGGCGCTTCTCTTCCACCACCAGAATCTCCTGCAGGCCGGTGGCGAATTCGCGTGTGAGCTGGGCTTCCAGCGGCCACACCACGCCCACCTTGTGCAGGCGTATGCCCAGACGCTGGCAGGTGGCGTTGTCCAGCCCCAGGTCCAAGAGCGCCTGGCGCGTGTCGTTGAAGGCCTTGCCACTGGCGATGATGCCGAAGCGGTCGTTCGACCCCTCGATCACGTTGTAGTTCAGCCGATTGGCACGGATATAGGCCAGTGCGGCATACCACTTGTAATCAAACAGCCGCGCCTCCTGCTCCAGTGCATGATCCGGCCAGCGGATGTGCAGGCCGCCCGGGGGCAGGACAAAGTCGGTGGGCGTCTGGATCTGCACGCGGTTGGGGTCCACCATCACGGTGGCGCTGGACTCCACGATTTCCTGGATGGTTTTCAGGCCCGCCCAAACGCCGGAGAAGCGGCTCATGGCAAAGGCATGCAGACCCAGGTCCAGGATCTCCTGCACATTGGCCGGGAAGAACACCGGGAAACCGCAGGCCTTGAAGATGTGGTCGCTCTGGTGCGCGGCCGTGCTGCTCTTGGAGATGTGGTCGTCACCCGCCACTGCGATCACACCGCCCCAGGGTGTGGTGCCGGCCATGTTGGCGTGCTTGAATACGTCGGAGCAGCGGTCCACGCCGGGGCCCTTGCCGTACCAGATGCCGAACACGCCGTCGAATTGGTTGGTGCCGGGCGGTGCAAAGCCCAGTTGCTGCGTGCCCCATAGGGCGGTGGCGGCCAGCTCCTCGTTCACGCCGGGCTGGAACACGATGTGGTTCGCTGCCAGGTGCTTTTGCGCCTTGACCAGCGCCTGGTCGTAGCCGCCCAGGGGCGAGCCGCGGTAGCCGCTGATGAAACCCGCGGTGTTCTTGCCCAGCTGTGCATCGCGCACGCGCTGCAGCATAGGTAGGCGCACCAAGGCCTGCACACCACTCATGAAGGCCGGACCATGGTCAATGGCGTATTTGTCGTCCAGGGTGACGGTTTCCAGTGCCTTGCGGATGTGCTCTGGCAGGTCGCGATTGAGGGGTGCGTTCATGGCTTTGTCTCCGGCGTTTTGTGCGGAAAGTGTATGCCTGCAAGCCAGATAAGTGTTTGCTTTGTTTGCTTGAATTTAGAATAATGTGGCAATAGTCTTTCTTATATTGGCATATTTTGGAAACACTTGATCAGTTCGACGTAGCCATCCTGAATGAGCTGCAAAACGATGGCCGCCTGACCAATGCCGAACTGGCCCAGCGTGTGGGTCTGAGCGCGGCGCCCTGCTGGCGGCGCGTGAGGGCGTTGGAGGAGAGCGGCTACATCAGCGGTTACCGCGCCGAGATCAACCGCCACAAGATCGGGCTGGGAGTGTTGGCCTTTGTGCGGCTGGATGCGGACCGCAACAGCGGGGATGTGCTGCAGGCGCTGGAGGAAGGCATACGCTCCATTCCCGAGATCATCAGCTGCCACTACATCAGCGGCACCGGCACCTTCGAGCTGCAGGTAGTGAGTCGCGACCTGGAGAGTTTCAGCCAGTTTGCCCGCAATGTGCTGATCAATCTGCCCAACGTCAAGGACGTGCACACCAGCTTTTCACTGGGGGAGATCAAGGCCAGCAGCGCCTTGCCGCTCAGCCACCTGCGACGCAATCAGAAGCAGGTGTGAATGGCGCCGCAAACGCGGTAGTCGTCTTCCACCACCGCCATCCAGCGCCACTTGTCAAAGGTGGTGCAAGGGTGCGAAATGCCCAGCACCACGCGGTCACCCACAGCGGGCACTACACCCGCCGGGTCAAACTGCAGGTAAGCATGCTGGTCGTTGAGTGCCGTGATGCGCCAGTCGGGTGGCGTGGTCTGCATGCCATCCACCGAACGCACACCGGCACGGGCAAAGCGTTGCGGCAGAGGCTGCTCGATATCGTGCGAAATATCGCGGCGCCCGCAGCTCAGAAAGGCCAAGCCCGGCTCGGGCACCGATTGAACCAGCGCCCACACTTCCAGCGCCGGTTGCAGGGATTCCTGCAAGCCTTCGCGTTGCTCCATCAGGTGCAGGTAGCGGGTGTAATGTCCGTGGTCGTGCGTGACATAGCAGCCTGAGCGCAGCACGCCATCCACGGGCTTTGACAACTGCTCCGTGGTGAGCAGCGGCAGCACCAGGTCGAACACGGCAGAGCCGCCGGCGCTGAGCAGGATGCGTTCATCGGCGAAAAGCCCTTGTGCATCACAGGCCCGCACCACCTGCACCACGCGGCGCACCAGGTCCGAGACGGCGCGCACATCGTGATCGTTGTCGCATTGTGCGGCGATGCCTTCGTAGCACTCCACGCCGCACAGGCGCACTGCGGGCGAGGAAGCGAGTGCCTGCGCCAGCTCCCATGCTTCCTCCTGCGTGCGGCAACCGGTGCGCTTGCCCGCAACGCCCATTTCCAGCAGCACGTCAAAGGGCTGGTAGACGGCTTGCGCGACCGCCCATTGCTCGATCAGCCGCAGTTGCGCCAGCGAGTCCACCAAAAACCAGACCCGCAGATCGGCATGCGTCTGCAACAGGCCGCGCAATCCCGCAAGGTCCGCCGCCGCCAGCACTTGGTTGGCAATGATGGCGCGGCGCACACCGGCCTGCACCCCCACGGCAAGCTGGAACACAGTGGCGAAGGTCAGTCCCCAGGCGCCGGCATCCAGCTGCATGCGAAACAGTTCGGGCGACATGGTGGTCTTGCCGTGCGGCGCCAGATGTACGCCCTTGCGTGCAGCATAGGCCTGCATCCAGGCCAGGTTGTGGTTCAGCGCGGAACGCTTGAGCACGGCCAGCGGATAAGCCAAGTCATCGGCCAGCAGATTCCACTGAAGTGCGGCAAGTTCCTCTGACTCCAGACTTCCAGCAGCCAGAGGGAAGCTCTTGCAGGCTGCGTCCAGCAACAAATCAGCGCTCCAGCACCTTGCGGATGGTTGCACCCAGTTCTTCGGCCACAAACTTGGCCACATAGGCGTCTGCGCCCACGCTCTTGACGTGGCTCTCGTTGGTGGTCCCTGTGAGAGAAGAGTGGATGACCACCGGGATGCCGGAAAAACGCGAATCCTGCTTGATGTTGCGGGTGAGCGTGAAGCCATCCATCTCCGGCATTTCCAGGTCGGTCAGCACCAGCGCGACCAGGTCCTTGATGGACTTGCCCTGCCGAGCGGCGTCGGCCTGCATGGAGCCCAGCTTTTCCCAGGCTTCCTTGCCGGTCTTGGTCATGATGTAGGGGATGTTCATGGCCTTGAGGCCCTGCTCGATCATCATGCGGGCCACAGCGGAATCGTCCGCCGCCAGCACCACGGAACCGGGTGGAATCGCAGCAGTCGCCAGCTTGTCACCGTCCAGCACGCCCTTGTGCTGTTCGGGGAATACATCGCGCAGGATCTGCTCCACATCCAGCACCTGGGCCAGGCGGGTGTTTTCCGAATTGCCGTCCAGCCGCGCGATGCTGGTCACCAGTCCGCCACCCGTGCCTTCGGCGGACAGCACCTGCTTCCATTCCAGACGTACGATTTCGTTGACTTCTTCCACGGCAAAAGCCTGGGTGGTACGGGCAAATTCAGTCACCAGCAAAATGCCCAATCCCTTGGTCGGGTTGCAACCGGCAATCAGGGGAAGGTTGATCACGGGAATCATCTGCCCGCGGATGTTGGCCACACCCATCACCGTATCCGGCGCATTCACCATGGCGGTGATTTCGGGCATGACCATGATCTCGCGCACCTTGAACACGTTGATGCCGAACAGCTCGCGCTTTTGCGTGTTCTTGGCCTCACCCAATCGGAACAGCAGCAGCTCGAACATGCTGTTTCCGGTGAGGTTGGTGCGCTCATCAATGTCGCGCATGGCCGAATTGCTGCTCATGGTGTTCTCCAATATGAATATGAGGATTTGTAGTTAAAAGCCCCTGCAAGGGGCATGGTAACTGCAACTGGGCTACTTCGGCCAAATAACCCACATCTGCAACGGCTGGCGCAATCGCCCGGCCAGTTCCATGGCATCAGGCCCCCAGCCGGCGAAGTAATCGGCTCGCACCGCACCGGTGATGGCGCTACCGGTGTCCTGTGCCAGCACCATGCGCTGCAGCCGCGTCTGTGCGCCGCTGGAGACCAGCCACACCGGGGTACCGTAGGGGATGCTCTCAGGGTCCACTGCAATCGAGCGCCCGGGTGTCAGTGCCACGCCTTGCGCGCCTTTGGGGCCAAACACGGCGTCCAGCTCGGACAGGGGCTCTTCCTTGAAGAACACCACGCGCGGGTTACTCCAGAGCGCTTCCTGCTGGCGCTGCGGATTCTGTGCTAGCCAGGCCTTGATGCCCGGCCAGGAAGCGTCCTTGATCAGTCCCTGGTCCAGCAGCCAGCGGCCCACGCTGCGATAGGGCTGGTCGTTGGTGCCGGCATAGGCCACCCGAATCAGCTTGCTGCTGCCGTCCGGCTGGGCAATGCGCAGGCGCCCCGAGCCCTGGATCTGCAGCACCAGTGCATCCACCGGATCGGCCACATAGGCTATGACGCGATCACGTAACGCGGCCTGGGCTTCGGGCAGGGTGTCGATGTCGTGGCGGTTGTACCAGGGCTTGCGCTGATTGAGGTTGCGCGGCGGCTGGTACACCGGAATGCTGAAGGCCGCCGTCTGCACACGACTGGCGTCCAACTGCGGTTCAAAGTAGCCCGTCAACAGCCCGTTGGGATCTCCCTGCGCACTTTCCACACGCTGGGGTTGAAAGTGCTGGCGCATCCAGTCGCGCTGCATTTCCGGTGTCGCAATGCTCAGGCGTCGCACATCGGCGCAGTAGCTGGCAAAGGCCGCGCCCGGGCGCTCGCAGCTCTTGATCCAGGCATTCCAGGCTTCAAACAGGTTGTCTTCCTCAAAGCCCGGAAGATCCGACCACGCCACGGTGGTCCAGCGGTTCTTGGCGCGTTGCGTGCTGGTGCCAGAGATGACCGCCCCGGGCGCAGGCGCAGGCGCACGCGCCGGAGCTGCCGAGACTGGCGCAGTGGCCACAGGACTCATCGGGGCACTGCCACAGGCGGCCAGCATTCCTACAATCAGGGCCACACACCACCAAGCCAAAGCCATCTTCATGACACTGCTGTTACTGGAAGCCCTGGGGGCCGGACTACTATTCATCGGAATCATCTGGTGGACCATGTTTTCGGGCCGCCCGGATGGCGACCCGCCTTCTTCGACGGAGCAGGACAAGGACAAGCCCGCGTCATAGTATGCGGTGCTGCAGCGAGGGCAACTGGTTGCGCCACTGTTGCATCGCCTGCGCGTCCAGCTCAGCAATCACTACGCCCGAATCCTGCGCCTGCTGGGCCAGCACATGGCCCCAGGGGTCAATCAGGATGGACTGTCCCCAGGTCTGTCGGCCATTGGGGTGTGTGCCGCCCTGAGCCGCCGCCGCCACAAAGGCCAGGTTTTCAATGGCGCGGGCGCGCAACAGCACTTCCCAATGCGCCTTGCCGGTGGTGTGGGTAAAAGCCGCGGGTACCAGCAACAGGTCCACCCCTTCGGTCGCATAGCTCCGATAGAGCTCGGAAAAGCGCAGGTCGTAGCACACGCTCATGCCGATCTGCCAGGTGTGGCCGTCCCTGGAAGGCAGGGCAAAACGCACTGGCGTGTTGCCACGGTCCAGCACCCGCGATTCGTCGTATTGCTCGCGGCCATTGTCAAAGCGAAACAGGTGGATCTTGTCGTAGCGCGCCACACACATCCCCTGCGGGTTGAACACCAGCGAGCTGTTGAACACCTTGTCCGGCGCCGAAGCGCTCAGTGGCAGCGTCCCCGCCACGATCCACAGGCCCAGTGTGCGCGCAGTTTCCGAAAGAAAGTCCTGGATGGGGCCCTTGCCAAAGGCCTCCTGGATTGCCAGCTTGTCGGCATCGCGTTGGCCGATCAGGCAGAAATACTCCGGCAGCACCGCCAGCTCGGCTCCTTGCTGTGCGGCCTGCTCCAGCAGGGTTCGAGCCTGATTCAGGTTTTCCTGCACGACGCCGGTGGAGATCATCTGAATGGCTGCGACTTTCATGGTGGGGTTCCTCTCTAGGGGTGCCTATTTTGCGGGTGTCGGCGTAGAAGACGGGTTTGAGGGGGTTTCCAGTTTGTGCTCCAGCTTGGTCACACGGGGGTCCACCCAGGTGCCGTCGATCATGAACTCCTGCGTATTGGCTTCGATCAATGGGCGGCGCAGAATCACATTGGCCAGGAAGGTGGTGAGCCCCACCACCGGATTGATGGCCGAGTACAGCAAGGAGGCACTGCCCAGGTTGATTTCAGGAATCACCAGCACTTTGAGCATCTGGGTTTCCTTGGCAATGTCGGCCTGGCCTTCCATCATCACGGCCGCGTTCACACCTTTCATCTGCAGGTTGCTGGTGTGCGCAATGCCCTGCTCGATGGTGACATCTCCACGCACGAAGTCGAAGGCGAATCCGTCGCTGAACACGTCGCGGAAGTCCAGCGTCAGCCGCCGTGGCAGCGACTGCAGACTGAGCACCCCCAGCAGCTTGGCAATGCCGGGCTCGGCCTTGAGGAACTGGCCAGACTCCATGTTCATGTTGAAGCCGCCAGCCATGCTGGGGTAGTCCGGCGAAAACGGCGAGCCCAGCCAAGACACCTGGCCCTCCACCTTGCCACGTCCCTTCGCAATCACGCCCGGCATGCCCATGCGCTTGAGCAGGTCGCCGGAATCGACCACATCCAGCTTGAAGTTCAACACGGTACGCCTGCGCTCGCGCACACCGCGCGCTGCAGCGCCAGGTGTTTGCGCGTTCACGTTGACCCAGTTGCCGGAGGCGGTCAGCGTGGCTTCGGGCGTATTGATGTTGAAACGGTTCAGACGCCACTCCCGCGCCGTATCCCGACCGGGAACGCCGCCCAGGTTGATGGCCTGCACGTCCAGCCGCCCCAGCTTCTTGCCGCGCAGCTCGAAGTCATCCACTACGACGTCCAGCGCCGGAATGCTGGCGGGCTGCTGGTCCAGAATGTTCTCTACATCCTGTGCCACCGTCTGACCTATGACCAGGCGTGACAGGCGTGCGTACACCCGGCCCGCAGCGGCACTGGTGCTCTGGCGGTATTCCACGTAGCCATTGAGTTCGGACGCGTCCACATTGCCGCGCCAGACCAGCCCGTCGCGCGCACCGCCCACCAGGATCTGGTTGAACTTGCGCCCGTCGGCCAGCAGCTCCTTGGCACGCAACGCGACCGTGGTGGGCAGGTAGCTGCTGTCATTGCCGCTGAGCGGTGTGCCAGCTCCTGCAACGCCCATCAGGCGCGACACCACCGTGGACCAGGCGTCCACGTCAATGCGGTTGAGGTTGAGGTTGGCCGCAACGCCTTCGCTGGGCATGGGCGCGGACTCCTCCGCGGTCAGTCCCACCCCGATGGCACCCCGCACCACCCGCGGCTCGGCGCCCGAAATATCGCGCACATAGGTCACATTGGCCAGCTTGCCGACATCCACCTGCCATTGGTCCTGCAGACGGGCACCTGCTTGTTGCGAGGCACGCACGACCGTGCTCTCCAGACGCAGTGGCAACGGTGCTTCGGGCGACTTGCCAAAGGGCTCCGGCAGGTTGATGGCCATGCCGATCAGGCTGCTGGTGACCAGCAGCTCCGGCACCCCGCCGTGCAAGGTCAGATTGGCGCTGTAGGCGGCACTCCCGGTGCTGAACTGCGCCAGCCGGGCCGCCAGTCCCAGCTCGGAAGCCTGGCGCAGACCTTCGGACGTAGCCACCCCCTGAAAACGCAGACTACCCGGCCCATTGCGCGCCGAGGCCGCGCTGCCAAAGACCATGCCCCCTTCCACACGCACGTCACCGCCCAGAATGCGTGCCTGCACGCCACTCAGGGAAAAACCGGTGTCGGTAAAGTTCACCAGCCCCTTGATGCGATTCAGACGCGGCACGCCGGGCACCAGCTGGAAGTCGCTGTTGGCCAAAGCAACACTGCCCTGTGCGGTGGACTTCTCGGCATGGTCCACCGGAATGTTGAGCTTGATCTTGTAGTCGGCAATACCGGTCACCGTGCTGCGCGCCAGGGCATTGCCGATCCAGCCGCCCACCGGCGAGGCATTCACAAACGCCAACGCCTCGGTCAGGGGCCCGCGTGCCTCCGCCGCGACTACCACCTGGGGCCCGGAATACAGCTTGGAAACCGTCACATCGGTCTTGCTGAACTGCAGGCCGGTACCGGTGGACAGCAGCCCCTTGGCGCCCTTGACCTGCAGCAGGTCATGGTCCAGCACGAACTCACCGGCAACCTGCGTCAGCAAAGGCCAGGGCGGACTGTCCTTGGGCATGACCAGGGGCGGGGCATAGGCATAGCTGACGTTGCGCACATCGGCCGAAATCCGGAACTCACCCTGCTTGGCCGAGTCAAATGGAAACTTGTCCAGATCACCCTTGAGCTTGAACTTGACGCCGCTGCCCTCTCCCGCCACCAACGCCTGCTCCAGGTACTCGCGTGCCTCTTTGTTCATCACCCGCGGCAGGTAGCGCGGCACGGCAGCCACATTGGCACGGCTGAGCGTGCCCTGCAGATCCAGCACACCGGGGAAGCGCAGGTCGGGCGCGCCCGCACGCGGCACGGCACCGGTCTGCCACTTGATTTGCGCCTCGCCCTGTGCATCGGTGTTGGCGAAGCGCACCTTGCTGGCGTCCACGCTGATGCGTTGCCCGTCCACCTTCCACTGCACGTCAGCGCTCAGAGAATCGAATGGCACCACCGGGTTGTCAAAGATGCCTGGGAACTCCACCGCGCCACCTTGTATCTGCAGGCTGGCCTTGCCGCCGCCCTGGCTGATGTCGAAATCCGCGCTGGCCCCGCGCAAGCCGGGGATGCCGTTGTGGCCGGATGGCTGCGCCGCCAAGGTCAGTTGCGAGACGCGGCCGGTCAAAGCGTAGCTGGTGGGGTTGGACGCTTCGCCCTGCCAGTTGAACTGCAGTTTCTCCACCAGGCCCTTGGGGGCCACACGCTGCACCATGGCATGCAATGTGTCATCCAGCGGCAGTCGGCTGGCCACCTCCGCCAGTGCCGCCAGATCCAACCGGTCTGCCACCAACGTGCCATGGGCACCTTGTTTGGGTTTGGGTGCAAATACGCCGAGCTGCAGATTGCCGCCGGGCCAATTCAGTCCGTCGCGGGTATCGAATGTCAGCGCCTGGGCCGACAACTCATAGCCGCCATCGAGCCGACGCGCGCCCAGACGCCCGGAGACGCGCTCCAGATCCAATGCCTCCAGATCGGCGGCCACCTTGACCGTCACCGCCTGCAGTGCCAAATCGGCCGTGGCGCCCTTGGCCTGGGCATGGTCCACATCCACCCAGGCGCGCAGGGAACCGGCCCCACGGCTCAGGTCCACGCCCAGATCACAATAGTTGCGCAACTGCGCCAGATCGACCTGGTCGGCCTGTGCATAGAGCTGCCCGACCCAATTGCGCCAATCCCCGTTGCGGCGCGAAAACAGGGTTTGCTGGAAGATGCCGCGCAAGGACAAACGGGAACCCCACCCCGCAGGCGGGTCGGCATCCACCCGCACCGAGTGGGCCAGATGCTTGTTGCGGATGACCACGTCCACATCATCCAGCTCCAGCGTGGGAAGGCCGCGCAGCTCATCGGTCCAGCGCACCTTGCCATGGCGCACCACCAGTTCCTTCTGGGAAAACACCCAATCACTGGCACTGCTGTCTTGGGTGTGGGTATCGGGCAGGGCAAAGCCGGCAATCCAGAAGCGTCCGTCGGCACTGCGACGCACGGCCAGCTCGGGCGCCTCGATATACAACTGCTCAAAACCCAGGCCAAAGGCCGAGCGGGGCGACAGCGCCGCCAGCACCGAAGGCAGGCGCAGGGACTCGCGACCACCCGCGTCCAGGAAGCGCACGTCGAGCAATTCCACCGATGGAATCAGCCCGTTGGAGCGCGCCACGATGTCACCCACCCGCACGGTAATCCCCATACGCTGACTGGCTTGCTGTTCCAGCCACGGACGGAAATCTCCGATTCGCGGCACAATCAAAAAATGCAAGGCACCCCAAGCCAGGCCCAAGGTAATCCAGGCGACCAGCAAAATCCATAGTGCCCAGTGCGCTGCCGCGGCGGAACCTCTGAGCCACAGTGAGGGAGTTGCGTGCACCTGCGCTATTAGAAAATGATCACCATGTCAGGAATTATGACCCGCAACCCAGAAGCATCCAGTGCGCTCAGCCGGTCAGCTTACCCACGCTTGGGACAACGCGTCCGTCGGCGCTACGAGACGCAGATGTCCCTGCTGCCCCCCGGGCTCCCCACGCGGGCATCCATGCAGTCCGTCTATGACCATTTGCGTGGGGCCGGAATGGACGTCTCCGCCGCGTTGCGGGTAACCCGCCAACTGGTGATGGAGCGGTTGCTGACCCTGGACTGCGAAGACGCCTGCAGCCTGGGCGAGGTGACTGCAAGCATGACCACGCTGGGGGAGTTTGCGCTGGACATAGCCTTTGACGCGAGCAGCCTGGCCTTGCAGGAAACCCACGGCGCACCACTGGGGCCGCTGGGTGAACCCGCACAACTGTGCATCGTGGGCATGGGCAAGTTCGGTGCGCGCGAGCTCAATGTGTCCAGCGACATCGACCTGATCTATATCTACGACCAGGACGGCGAGACCAGTGGCAGTGCTGAGGGGCGGGGCCGGATTTCCAATCAGGAGTACTTTGCCAAGCAGGTGCGGGCCATCTATGCCCTGGTTGGCGACACCACCGAGCACGGATTTGTGTTCCGGGTCGACCTGGCTCTGCGACCCAACGGCAACTCAGGGCCGGCCGCCGTTTCGCTGGCGGCGCTCGAAGAGTACCTCCAGGTGCAGGGACGTGAATGGGAGCGCTTTGCCTGGCTCAAGAGCCGGGTGGTGGCGCCACGCGCCGCGATAGGCTCTTCTTGCGCCCAGGGTTTGCGCTCGGTGGTGGTGCCCTTCGTGTTCCGCCGCTACCTGGACTACAACGTCTTTGACGCCCTGCGCGTGCTGCACCGCCAGATCCGCGACCACGCCACCAAGCGCAGCGCCGGACACCCGGAGCGCGGCAACGACGTCAAGCTCTCGCGCGGAGGCATCCGCGAAATCGAGTTCACCGTGCAGCTGCTGCAGGTGGTGCGCGGCGGCCAATTTCCGGAGATGCGCACCCGCCCCACTCTGAGTGCGCTGCAGCGTGTCTCCAAGTCCGGACTGATGCCACAGGCCACCGCCGACCGGCTGGCCGCGGCGTACGTGTTCTTGCGGCAGGTGGAGCATCGCATCCAGTTTCTGGACGATCAGCAAACCCATGTGCTGCCCACCAACGACGCCGACCTGCACTGGGTCGCACAGACCATGGGCTTTGCCCAATCCTGCGACTTTCTGGGCGCTCTGGATACCCACCGCGAGTTTGTGGCGCAGGAATTCGACGCACTGTTGGGGGGTGCCCAACCGCCGTGCAAGGGCGGCTGCAACAAGGCCTCGGCACCCAACGTCAGCGACTTCGAGGTCCTGCTCACCCACACCCAGGGCAAGTTCCGCGAACGCCTGACCAGTTGGCAGGCGCACCCGCGCATCCTCGCCCTGCGCGAAGAGTCACGTGCCCGCCTGGGACGCCTGATACTGCGCACCGCCCAATGGGTGGCCGAGGGCAAGGTGAGTGAAGACGCTGCCGTCAGGCTGTCGGACTGGATCGAGCCGCTGCTGCGCCGCGAGAGCTACCTGGCTTTGCTGCTGGAACGGCCCAACGTCCACGAGCGCCTGCTGCATATGCTGGGCGCCGCCAAATGGCCCGCGCGCTATCTTCTGCAACACCCTGGTGTGATTGACGAGCTTGCCGGCAGTGCCATGCTGGAGGAGCGCTTTGATGCCGCCGCGTTCGAGGCCGAGTTGGAGAGCCGCCGCACGGCACTGGCAGCCAGTGGCGAGGACGACGACGAAGCCCTGCTCAACCTGCTGCGCCGCGCCCACCATGCCGAAGTATTCCGCACCCTGGCGCGCGACGTGGAAGGCCGCATCACCGTGGAACAGGTGGCAGACGACCTCAGTGCACTGGCAGACTGCATGCTGCGCACCACCACCCGCTGGTGCTGGCAGCGTCTGAAGAATCGCCACCGCGATGAGCACCACTTTGCCATCATTGCCTACGGCAAGCTGGGCGGCAAGGAGCTGGGCTACGGCAGCGATCTCGACATCGTGTTCGTCTACGACGACGAGGACGAGCGGGCTACCGAGGTGTATGGGGCCCTGGTGCGCAAGCTGATCAACTGGCTCACCGTCAAGACCGGCGAGGGCGACCTCTACGAGATCGACACCGCGCTGCGGCCCAACGGCAACTCGGGCATGCTGGTGACCAGCTTCACCTCCTACGCCAACTACCAGCAACAGCGCGGCAGCAACACCGCCTGGACCTGGGAACACCAGGCCATGACCCGGGCGCGCTGTGTACTGGGTGAACCTGGATTGCACCAGCGCTTTGACGCGGTGCGTGAGGCCGTCATCAGCACCCCGCGTGAGGATGCCGGGCTGCGCAAGGAGATCATGGACATGCGTGCCAAGGTGCGGTCTGCCCATCCGGTGCGCGGCCACCAGTTCGATGTCAAACACAGCCCCGGCGGCATGGTGGACATCGAATTCGTGGTGCAGTACCTGGTGCTGTCCCAGAGCGCACACCACCCGGAGCTGCGCGCCAATGTGGGCAACATCGCCCTGCTGCAGCGCGCCCAGACCTGCGGACTGCTGCCCGGCCATACCGGCGACAACGCGGCACAGGCTTACCGTGCATTGCGCCAGATCCAGCACCGGGCTCGCCTCAACGAAGAACCTACCCAGGTCGACGAAGACCAGGTGCGAACCGAGCGCGAAGCCGGACTGGCGCTGTGGGCGGCAGTATTCGGCTGAAGGCCTAGCCGGCGCGTATCCGGTTGACCAGCTTGGTGGTGGAGTAACCCTGCACAAATGGCAGGGCCAGTGCCTGTCCGCCCCAGCTTTGCACCAGGGCAGTCTCCGGCAGTTTGGCCATGTCGTAGTCCCCGCCTTTGACCAGGATGTCCGGGCGGATCTCGGCAATGATTTCCTGCGGCGTGTCTTCGTCAAACCAGGTCACCAAGCTGACCGACTCTTGTGAGGCCATCACGATGGCACGGTCTTCGTCCTTGTTCAAGGGGCGGTCGTCGCCTTTGCCCAGGCGCTTGACCGATGCATCGGTATTGAGCGCCACAATCAGGCTGCCACCGAGCGCACGGGCCTGCGCCAGATAGACCACATGGCCACGGTGCAACACGTCGAATACCCCGTTGGTGAATACCCAGGGTCTGGGCAAAGCCCTCAAGGCCGCGACCAGATCGCCGCGGTGGTGGATCTTCTCCAGGAAAGCGGGGGGGGTGTCTTGAGCTTGCATGCACGCAATGCTAGCAGGGCTTCAGGCGGGTATTTGCCCGGTATTTTGATAGTTGAAACAGGGGCGAGAGGGCATAATCTTTGCACTCTATGAACCTGATTCCCGTTGAAATCGACTCCATCCGCATTGGGCAACCATTGCCTTGTGATCTCGTGGACAGCAACGGCATTCTGCTGGCCCGCAAGTCGTTTGTAGTGGCCTCCCGGGCCGATCTGGAAATGTTCTACAACCGCAGTGGCGGCCTGTTCATTGATGGTGTGGATGCTGAAGCCTTGCGCAAGGCCTACATCGACCAGTTGCAAACGCTCATGCGCAAGGAAAAGTCGATTGGCGAAATCGCCGAGTCCAAACTGATGGTGGACAAGGCGACCAAGCGCGAAGTCGTCACCACGGACCGCGTGGACTGGCGCGATCTGCAGGTGGAAGCCCACATCCTGCTGCGCGACCCCAACCGCGAACATTTCAAATGGCGGCTGGAGCATGTGTTCCGCACCCTGCAACGCGAGTCGCATCGCAACCCCAATGGGGTGCTGTTTGCACTGATCCAGCTATCGGCCTCAGAGACCTCCATGTACAGCGCGACCCACGCCATGCTGGTGAGCGTGATGTGCGGTCTGGCCGCACGCGAGGTGCTGGCCTGGCCCGAGCATGTGGAGATGCTGCTGTGCAAGGCGGCATTGACCATGAACGTCTCCATGACCGAATTGCAGGACAAGCTGACCTCGCAAAAGCGCCCGCCGGACGATACCCAACTGGCCCAGATCGACAGCCATGCGCAGCGCTCGGTGGATATCCTCAAGTCCGTCGGCATCGAAGACCCGACCTGGCTGCAGGCTGTGGCCGAACACCATGCACAGGCGCCGGGTGACCTGCGCAGCAAGACACCGGCGCAGCGGCTGGCACGCATGATCCAGCGCGCCGACATGTTTGCGGCTCGCCTCTCGCCACGCCTGTCTCGTCCGCCGGTGCCTCCGGCGGTGGCCATGCAGGCCTGCTATTTTGATGAGAACAAGCAGGTGGACGAAGCCGGTGCGGCGCTGATTAAGGCAGTCGGCATTTACCAACCAGGCTCCTATGTACGACTGGCCTCCGACGAAGTGGCCGTGGTGGTTCGGCGTGGCACCAACACCAGCACCCCACGCGTGGCGGTGGTGCTCAACCGCAGTGGCATGCCCACGGCCGAACATGCAGTGCGCGACACCAGCCAGAAGGACTACAAGGTGGTGGCAAGCGTTGCGCACAGCGAGGTCAAGGTGCAGATCCATCTGGACCGTCTGCTACCGCTTACCCAAACCACTGGCAATGACCGGGTCTGGTAAGGCTGCCCAGTGAACGACAGCTGGCTGGCCAATCTCCAGTGGACCCGCAATCACGAAGGCTTCATGCGCGGCGCGCAGGCGCTGCTTGCGCTGAGCACGGTGCTGGCCGTGGGTTGGGCATACGACTGGCAGGACGAGCTGATGACCGTGCTGCTCGGCGTTCTTGCCAGTGCCTTTACCGAGACCGATGACAACTGGGGCAAGCGGCTTCAAACCCAGCTGATTTCGCTGTGTGTGTTCAGCCTGGTCATGGGCGCGGTCTGGGCCACGCTGGTATCGCCCGTGCTGCTGGCCCTGGCGCTGGCGACGTCAGCCTTCTTTCTCACCATGCTGGGCGCTGTGGGCGAGCGCTACCGAGCCATCGCGTTCGGTGCACTGGTGCTGTTCATCTACACCGCACTGTCGGCACAGGGCGACCGCGCACAGGCGGTTCTGGTGGCTCCGTATCTCCTGGGCGGAGCGGCCTGGTATGGCCTGGTCTCCCTGCTGTGGGCTGCCGCCTGGCCCATGCCCACGGTACGCCACCGGCTCTCCACGCTGTACTCGTTGTTGGGCGAATACCTGCGCCTGAAGGCACAGCTGTTTGAGCCCGTGGGGGACATCGACATGAGTCGGCGCAGGCTGGATCTGGCGCTGCACAACGGCCGGGTGGTCGATGCGCTCAACGCCGCCAAGGAGTCCCTGTTCACCCGCCTGGGAAGCGGCACGCCATCCGCACGGCTGCAGCAGTCCATTCACCAGTACCTGGCCGCGCAGGACATTCATGAGCGGGTGAGCTCTTCCCATGAGAGCTATGTGCTGCTGGCCAAGGTGTTTGCGCGCTCAGATGCGCTCTACCGCTGTGAGCGCGTGCTCTGCGTGCTGGGCGAGCAGGCGCACAAATATGCATTGGTGATACGCGAGGACACCAGCCCCCGCCACACCGGGACGACCGCACGCGCCATCGAGGAGATGCAAGCGGGTATCCGCCATCTGGATCCGAATTCCTCTCTGGCCGATCGGCCCTTGCGGGCCCTGCGTGCGCTGGGTGACAACCTGACCGCTCTGGCCAGTGTGTTTGCCGGCGCCATGAGCGGGCCGGTGGACGCACCCAACCTTGCGCTGCTGGATCGCCAGCCCCAGACCCTGGGCGAAGCCTGGTCACGCATCCGCGCGCAGCTCAACCTGCGTTCGGCCCTGATGCGCCACGCGGTGCGCCTGGCGCTGTCGCTGTTGGTGGCATTCGGTGTGATGCGCCTGACCCAGGACCCACATGGTTTCTGGATCCTGCTCACCGTCGTGTTCGTAAGCCAGCCGCAGTACAGCGCCACGCTCCAGCGCCTGGGCCAGCGTGCGCTGGGCACGGTGGTGGGTTTGGGCGTGGGTTGGGCCTTGATACGGCTGTTTCCGGGGGCGCTTCTGCAGGCGGCCTGTACCGTGCTGGCAGGCACCCTGTTCATCGGCACACGGCAGACCGACCCGCGCGTCAGCAGCGCGGCGGTCACCACGCTGGTGCTGCTGAGCTTCCATCAGATGGGCATGTCCCAGGGAGTCATCCCGGCGCGGTTGCTGGACACGGCGCTGGGCAGTGCCATCGCCGCCCTGGCCGCCTGGCTGATCCTGCCCAACTGGCAGGCCCGCCACTGGCCCCGGCTGGCAGCGCAAACCCTGAAAAGCCAGGCTGGCTATCTGCGTGAAATCCTTCTGCAATACCAGCAAGGCAAGCAGGACCACCTGGCCTACCGCGTGGCCCGGCGCGACGCACACAATGCCGATGCGGCCCTGTCCAATGCCTACAGCGCCATGGCCAACGAGCCTGCGCATGCGCAGCTGGACATGGTTGCCTGCGGCCGCTTCCTGCTGCAGTCCCACATGCTGCTGAGCTACCTGTCGGCCTTGGGTGCGCACCGCGGCGAGGCGCAGGCCGAAGCTCTGGACAGCACCACCTTGCAGGCTGCGCAGGAGCTACTGCAAGGCCTGGAGGGACTGGCGCAGGCCCTTGATGCGGGCGGGCCGGTTGCCGCACCTGAGGCGGCAGGGGACTCTGCCGCCAGTACGACCACGCCTGAATCCCGTCAGGTGCAAAACCTCCTGCTGGTGCAGCTGCAGCTGGCCAACCGGCTGTTGCCTGTGCTGCGGCAACAGGCTGCGCTGCTGTGGCCGGCCCCTCTTACAACCCACCCCTGAGAACGGATCGCTCCCTGCCATGGACGCCCACGAGGCGGAAGGTGGCGTGCCCGGCATCGCCAATACCCTATGCGCGTCGAGGTCTTTGAACTAATCAATTCGCTTTATTACCAATCAGTCACAAAATGACCAAAAGGTAATAAATCCATGAAAATAGCTATCATCGGTTCGGGAATCGCAGGTCTGGCCGCAGCGCACCGCCTGCACGGGCAGGCCAACGTCACGCTGTTTGAAGCAGGCAGCTACTTTGGCGGCCACACGCATACAGTGGACGTGACCCTGGAAGGCGCGCAAGGGCCGGTCACACACGGCGTGGACACCGGCTTTCTGGTGTTCAACGAGCGCACCTATCCCAAGCTGATCGCTCTGTTTGCGGAACTGGACATTGCCACTGCCAAGTCCGACATGTCGTTCTCGGTGCAGGTTCCGCAGCCACACGGGGCGGCGCTGGAGTGGAGCGGCTCTTCGCTGGGCACGGTGTTCGCGCAACGCCGCAACCTGCTAAGGCCGCGTTTCTGGAGGATGCTGCGCGAGGTCCTGCGCTTCAACGCACTGGCTACCCGCATTGCGCAAAGCGGCTCGGAAATCGAGCTGGTGCAGCCGCTGGGTGACTTCCTGCGCCAACACGGCTTTTCCGCAGAATTCCGGGACTGGTATTTCCTGCCCATGCTGGGCTGCATCTGGAGCTGCCCCACCGACCAGATGCTGCAGTTTCCCGTGGCCACCATGATCCGTTTCTGCCACAACCACGGACTGATCCAGGTGACCAACCGCCCCCAGTGGTGGACTGTTCAAGGCGGCGCGCGCCATTATGTGGACAAGATCGTGGCCGGCATCGCCGACAAGCGTTTGAACTCCCGCGTGGACAGCGTACGCCGCGATGCACAAGGTGTCTGGGTCCGTGCCAACGGCCAGACCGAGCGATACGACCAGCTTGTGCTGGCCTGTCACTCGGACCAGGCATTGCGTCTGCTGGCCGATGCCAGCCCCGCAGAGCGAAGCGTCCTGGGCGCCATTCGCTATCAGCCCAACCGTGCGGTGCTGCACACCGACACCTCGGTGCTGCCTCGCACCCGGCGCGCCTGGGCGGCCTGGAACTACGAGCGTGCGACGGACAAGGCGCAAGAGAGCGCACGGGTGTGCCTGCACTACCTGCTCAACCGGTTGCAACCGCTGCCTTTCAAAACCAGCGTGGTGGTCTCCCTCAATCCGGTGCGCGCGATTGCCGATCGCCATGTGTTGGGCAGCTATGCATACGATCACCCTGTGTTTGACCTGGCTGCCATCCAGGCACAAAGGCAGATTCCCACCTTGCAGGGCAAGCAACACACTTATTTCTGCGGCGCCTGGACCGGCTACGGTTTTCACGAGGACGGTCTGGCATCGGGACTGGATGTGGCGCGCCGCATCCACAATTCGCTGGTCGTCACAGAGCGCCTTGCCGCATGACCACGCGCAGCAAAGGCCAGGCGCTGGCCCACATCGGTTTTGGCCAGGTGCGGCACAGCAGGCTGCGCCCGGCGCGCAATGCCTTTGTGTATGGCACCTACTTTCTCATGCTGCCCATGCGCAGCCTGCAGGCCAATGGGCCGGGTGCGCTGGCCCGCAACCGCTTGGCGGCGCTGTCCTTCTTCGACAAGGACCACGGCGACGGGCGCGGCCCCGAGCAGGGCGGCGCCCTGGCCTGGCTGGACGAACTGCTGCGGACACAAGGCATTGACGATGCCAGCGGTGAGGTCTGGTTGCACTGCTATCCGCGCGTGCTGGGCTTTACCTTCAAGCCGGTGAGCTTCTGGTATTGCCATGCTGCCGGCGGAAAGCTGCGGGCCATCGTCGTGGAGGTGAACAACACCTTTGGCGAACGGCACTGCTATCTGCTGGACCGCCCGGCATTTGGCGTGGAGCTGCGCGCCACCAAGGTCTTCCATGTATCGCCGTTCTGCCCGGTCGAAGGGGGCTACCGCTTTCGCTTCATGGTCACGCCGGATCTGCAACGCACAGTGGCGCGCATCGACTATGACGACGCGCAGGGGCCGCTGATCGAGACCAGTGTGAGCGGCACGCTGCAGCCACTCACATCTGCAGCGGTGCGCCATGCGCTGTGGCGCTACCCGGCCATGACCTGGGGTGTGGTGGCACGCATCCATTGGCAGGCGCTCAAGCTGTTTATCAAACGCACGCCCTTCTTTGGCAAGCCACCGCTGCCCGCCACGTTCACCAGCCGCTAGTGCGATGAACTTCCCAGACCTCACCCGACTTTCAATGGAGCCCTGTCTTTCATGAACAGTAAAACCATAGGCACGACACTGGGCGATCGCTTTGCATTGCCTCCTGACACACCGGCTTCTGCACGCACGGTTTTCAAGCTGCTCGGCCGGCTGCACCACGGTAGTCTGACGGTGCAGCTCCCGGACGGGAGCATGCAGCGCTTTGGCGGCGAGTCTCTGCCGCATGCCACCCTGGCCTTGCACAACTGGAACGTCTGCAGCGCGGCGCTGAAGTCCGGCGACATCGGGTTTGCCGAAAGCTATATTGCCGGCGACTGGAGCACGCCCAACCTGACCGACCTGCTGCGCGTGCTCATCAAGAACCGCGCCGAGGTGGAAGATGTGATCTACGGCAGCTGGGCCGGCCGTCTGATCTACCGCATCAAGCATCTGCTCAACCGCAACACGCGCGCCAACAGCCAGAAGAACATCCATGCCCACTACGACCTGGGCAATGCGTTCTATGGCCTGTGGCTGGATGAGACCATGAACTACTCCAGCGCCCTGTTCCAGGGTGACCTGTCCCAGCCCATGGCCCAAGCCCAGCGCACCAAGGTGCGGCGTGCACTCACCGAGGCGGCGGTGAAGCCGGGCGACCGCGTGCTGGAGATCGGCTGCGGCTGGGGAGCCTTGGCCGAGATGGCGACCACCGACATGCAGGCCCACATCACCGGCGTGACGCTGAGCACCGAACAGTTGGCCTATGCCCGCGCACGCATGCAGCGCCTGGGTACGGAGCAGCATGCCGACCTGCGGCTGCAGGACTACCGCGACATTGATGATGCGCCGTTCGATGCCATCTGCTCGATCGAGATGGTGGAGGCAGTGGGCCGCGAATATTGGCCAACCTATTTTGCTGCAGTGTCCAAGCTGCTCAAGCCGGGTGGCCGCGCCTGTATCCAGAGCATTGTGATCAATGACGCCTTTTACGCGCGCTACATCCATTCCACCGACTTCATCCAGCAATACATCTTCCCTGGCGGCTGCCTGCCCAGCCCGCGCGTGTTCAAGGAGCAGGCACAGGCGGCGGGGCTGGAGGTGGAGCGCGAGTTGGCGTTTGGGCCAGACTACGCCGAGACCTTGCGGCGCTGGCGCGATGCCTTTGTGGCGCAGCGCAGCGCCGTCATGGCCAATGGCTTCGACGAACGCTTTGTACGCATCTGGGAGTTCTACTTGGCCTACTGCGAAGCAGCGTTCGACGAGCGCAATACCGACGTGGTGCAGTTCACCCTGCGCAAGCCACTGGCCCGGCCATGAACCACTCCCGGCGTACCGCCTTGATGCGCGCCACCGTCGCCGCATGGCTTGCCGTCAGCGGATTGGCAACCGCTTTTGCAGCACGGGCCCAAGGCACAAGCGCTCTGCCAACAGAACTGGACAGCGAATTGCCGGGCCTGCAAAAGCTGGGCTCCGCCCGCATGCGCTTCTTCGGTTTTGATATCTACGAAGCCCGGTTATGGGTGAGCAGTAGCTTCAAGCCGGAGGCCTATGCAGCCACGCCCTTTGCGCTCGAACTGAACTACTTGCGCAGCCTGAACGGCAAGGCGATTGCCGAGCGCTCCCTCAAGGAGATGCAGCGCCAGGGAGGCTTTGGCGCCGAGCAGGAAAAGGCCTGGCTTGCGGCCATGGTGCGCACTTTTCCCGATGTGAAGGCGGGGGACCGCATTGTCGGTGCGCACTTTCCTGGTACCGGCGCGCGCTTCTGGTTCAACGGCCAGTCCCTGCCCGCCATACGGGATGCGGACTTCAGCCGCGTCTTCTTCGGCATCTGGCTGGCGGACGCCACCAGCGAGCCGCAACTGCGTGCCAGCCTGCTGGGGCGTAGCGCATCATGACCGACGTAATTGCGCCAGCGATGGTTACGTCACCTGCAGGCGCTTCGACAACCGCTGTAGACAAGACGGTGTTCACCGGTTGGCAGGCCGGTCTGCGCTATGGCTGGATGGGTTTTCCCCTGGCGTTTGTGGCCCTGCCGTTGTACGTGGTGCTGCCCAACCACTATGCGACCACGCTGCATGTGCCACTGGCAGCACTGGGCGCGCTCATGCTGGGTGCACGTCTGCTCGATGCCGTGATTGACCCGTTGCTGGGGCGCTGGAGCGACCACCTGTATGCCCAGTCCAATCCCCTCGTCCTGCGCTGGGGCGGTGTGGCGGCCTTGGCACTGGCTCTGGGATTTGCACTACTGTTCTTCCCGCCAGTGAACACGCCAACCGCGCTGCTGGTGTGGGCTGGGCTGGCACTGCTGCTGACCTACACGGCCTTCAGTGCGCTGTCGATACTGCACCAGTCCTGGGGTGCCCGGCTCGGTGGAGATGAAACACAGCGCAGCCGCATCGTGGCCTGGCGCGAAGGCTTGGGTCTGTTGGGGGTGGTGCTGGCCTCGGTTGCTCCGTTCACCCTGGGCATGGAGGCCACGACCGTGCTGTTTGCATTGGCGCTGGCAGGCGGCTGGTGGGCCTGGAGACAGGCCGTGCAGCCTCCGTCCGTGGCCCGCGTGCACGCTGTACGAGCCCCTGAGCCCCTGTGGCTGCCCTTCTCTCGCCCTGCGTTCCGCGCCCTGTTGGCGGTCTTCATGGCCAACGGCATCGCCAGTGCAGTACCTGCCACATTGATTCTCTTCTTCGTTCAGGACCGCCTGCAGGCGCCGGCCCATCTGCAACCCTTCTTTCTCGGCAGCTATTTCCTGTGCGCTGCGCTATCCATGCCCTTGTGGCTGTGTCTGGTGCCGAGGCTGGGGCTGGCGCGCACCTGGGGACTGGGCATGCTGATGGCGATCGCCGTGTTTGCATTTGCCGCCCAGCTGGGCGCGGGGGACTCCGCTGCCTTCATGGTGGTGTGCGCACTATCCGGCGTGGCACTGGGTACCGACCTGGCCCTGCCTGCTGCGCTGATGGCCGGGACCATAGCCGCCTCTGGCGACAGAGGGCAAGCAGAAGGCGCCTACTTCGGCTGGTGGAACTTTGCGACCAAGCTCAACCTGGCGCTGGCTGCCGGCGTCGCCCTGCCGCTGCTGGGTCTTTCGGGCTACTCCCCGGGCGCACAGGATGCAACCGCCTTGCGCACCCTCACCATTGCTTATTGCCTGGTGCCCTGCGCACTCAAGCTGCTCGCAGCCACGCTGCTCTACACCCTCATCATCCACAAACCACCATGCAACGACGCCTCCTGACCACCTTTCTTGCCACCTCCGCCGCCCTGGTTCTGGGCGGCTGCAGCGGCGTGCAGATTGACCGCTATACCAATGAAAAACCACCGCTGGACCTGCGGCAGTATTTCAACGGCACCCTCGACGCCTATGGTGTCTTCACCGACCGGTCGGGTGCCGTCGTCAAGCGCTTCAGCGTAGTCATGGTGTGCAGTTGGCAGGGAAATGAAGGCACACTGGACGAAGACTTCAGCTATTCGGATGGCAGCAAGCAAAAGCGCGTCTGGCACCTGACGCGGCAAGCCGATGGCCGGTATGTGGGGCGCGCCGATGATGTGGTGGGACTGGCCCAGGGCGAGAGCCGGGGCAATGCATTTCACTGGAACTACACACTGAATCTGCCAGTGGACGGGTCGGTATACGAGGTGCAATTTGACGACTGGATGTACCTCATGAACGACAAGGTGATGCTCAACAAGGCCACCATGAGCAAGTTCGGCGTGCGCCTGGGTGAGGTCACCCTTTCTTTTTCCAAACGCTGAGACGGTCACACCATGGCTTTTTTCACGCGCACCAACCGACCCCTGAGCGACTGGCAGGGCAAGCGCGTCTGGATCGTGGGCGCAAGCTCCGGCATCGGCGAGGCCACGGCCAGTGCGCTGCATGCGCAGGGCGCCCGCGTGATCGTCTCGGCCCGAAACCTGCAAGCCTTGCAGAACTTTGTGGACAGACACGCCGGAGCCCAGGCGCTGGCGCTGGACGCCACCGACCGGCATGCGGTGCGATCGGCAACAGACAGCGTGCTGGCACTGGGTGCGCTGGACTGCGTGGTGTACTGCGCGGGCTACTACAACCCGATGCGGGCGCAAACCCTGCAGTTGCAAGACGCCCTGCGCCACATGGAGGTGAACTACACCGGGGCCCTGTACCTGCTGGATGCCCTGTTGCCGCAACTGGTAGCACAAGGGAACAGCCACATCAGCCTGGTGGGCAGCGTAGCCGGGTATCGGGGGTTGCCCAACAGCCTGGCCTACGGCCCGAGCAAGGCCGCCCTCATCCACCTAGCCGAAACGCTGTATTTGGATTTGAAGACCTCCGGCGTGGGCGTGTCCATCATCAACCCCGGCTTTGTGGAAACACCGCTCACGGCCAAGAATGACTTTGCCATGCCAGCGTTGATGACACCGCCACAGGCGGCGCAGGCGATTCTGAAAGGCTGGGCCAGCGGTGCATTCGAAATCCACTTCCCCAAGCGCTTCACCTGGTGGCTCAAGCTGCTGCGCGTGTTACCGTACCGCGCCTACTTCGCATTGGTTGCACGCGCCACATCATGAACGCATCCACTTCATCCGACACGGAATGCACTGCCGCAGCCGCACGCCTGGCCGCGTATTTCGAAACGCTCAGCCCGCGCAGCGTGGCGGAAGTCGCGAAGTATTACGCCAGTGACGCGCGCTTCAAGGACCCTTTCAATGACGTACGCGGCACTGCGGAAATCCGCCGGGTTTTCGAGCACATGTTCGAGGCCCTGGAGCAGCCGCATTTTGTAGTGACACAGCAAGTGGTGCAGGGCGCGCACTGCTTCATGACCTGGGAATTCCGCTTTGGCTTCAAGCGCTTCAAGCAGGACCAACCCCAGGTGATTCTGGGCGCCACCCATCTGGAGTTTTCAGACCAAGGCCTAGTGACCCTGCACCGCGACTATTGGGATGCAGCAGAAGAGCTGTATGAAAAACTTCCGCTGCTCGGGGGCCTGATGCGCTGGCTCAAGCGCAAGGCCAACAGCTAGCGGCCCGCAGGCCGCATCAGACTGGAACCGTGTCAGCGAAGCTGGGGCGCTGCATCAGCTTGTCGTGCAGCTTGACCAGATTGGGATACTCACTGCGCCAGCTCAAGTCGGGGAAACGGAAGTCCAAATAACCCAGGGCACAACCCACGGCAATGTCGGCAAGGGTGAGATGGATGCCGGAGCAGAACGCCTTGTCCCCCAGCCCCAGGCTCATGGCCTTGAGGGCGTCGTTGACTTTGTGGATCTGCCGGTCTATCCAGGCCTGGCTGCGCTGTACTTCGGTGCGACCGGCCCAGGTGGACTCCAGGCGCGCCAGGATGGAGGCATCGAGCACACCATCGGCCAGTGCCTCCCAGGTCTTGATTTCGGCGCGCTCACGGCCCACGGTGGGAATGAGCTTGCCCACTGGCGACAGGGTGTCCAGGTATTCCACGATCACGCGCGAGTCGAATAGCGCTTCAGCACCTTCCATGATCAGGCAAGGCACCTTGCCCAGCGGGTTGGAGCCGGAAATGGTCGTGCCTTCGGCCCAGACGTCCTCCTGGACGAATGCGTATTCGAGCTTCTTTTCCGCCATCACTACGCGCACCTTGCGTACGTAGGGACTAGTGGTGGATCCGATTAATTTCATGGGTGATCTGGAAATAGGTATGGCTTTCATTCTATCCATTGGGCGCCACAATGATGCGTATCGGCACGGGGGTGGTACACAACCTACAATTCAGAGATGACTTTCTCCGCCATTTCCGCCCTTTCGCCCCTGGACGGCCGCTACGCTGCCAAACTCTCCACCCTGCGCCCGCTGACCAGCGAGCTCGGCTACATGCACCGGCGCGTGCAGGTCGAAGTCGCCTGGTTCATCGCACTGAGTGACGCAGGCTTTGACGAATTCAAGCCGCTCAGTGCCGGAGCGCGCACTTACTTGTTGGGCCTGGTGAAGAACTTTTCGGAAGCCGACGGCGAAGCCATCAAGGCCATCGAAAAGACCACCAACCACGATGTGAAGGCGGTGGAGTACTGGATCAAGTCCAAGTTCGAAGCCCGTCCCGAACTGGAAAAGGCCGGCGAATTCGTGCACTTCGCCTGCACCAGTGAAGACATCAACAACACCAGCCACGCGCTGCAGCTTCGCGCTTCCCGTGACGTGGTGGTGCTTCCGTTGCTCGACAAGATCGTGCTCAAGCTACGCGACATGGCCCACGCCTATGCCGACGTGCCCATGCTCAGCCGCACCCATGGACAGACCGCCAGCCCCACTACCGTGGGCAAGGAAATCGCCAACGTGGTGGTGCGCCTGCAGGCCGCATGCGACCGCATTGCTGCGGTCAAGATCCTGGCCAAGATGAACGGCGCCGTGGGCAACTACAACGCCCATCTGTCGGCCTGGCCCGACTTCGACTGGGAAGCATTCAGCAAGAAGGTCGTAGAGACGCCAGAACCCCTGGGTCTGGGCCTGAACTTCCAACCCTACAGCATCCAGATCGAGCCCCACGATTACATGGCCGAATTGTTTGACGCGGTCGCCCGTGCCAACACCATTCTGGTGGACCTCGCGCGCGACATCTGGGGCTATGTGTCACTGGGCTACTTCAAGCAGAAGCTGCGTGATGGCGAAGTAGGTTCCAGCACCATGCCGCACAAGGTGAACCCGATTGACTTTGAAAATGCCGAGGGCAATCTGGGCCTGGCCAACGCCGTGCTGCGCCACCTGGCAGAGAAACTGCCCGTGTCGCGCTGGCAGCGCGACCTGACCGACTCCACCGTGCTGCGCAACATCGGCGTGGCCCTGGGCTATGCAGCACTGTCCTACCAGTCGCTCATGACCGGTCTGAACAAGCTGGAAATCAATACCGCCGCCATCGCGGAGGACCTGGATTCGTCCTGGGAAGTGCTGGCCGAACCGATCCAGACCGTGATGCGCCGCTTTGGTCTGCCCCAGCCCTATGAGCAGCTCAAGAAGTTCACCCGCGGTGAGGCCATGACCAAGGAACTGATGCGCGGATTCATCGCCGGTCTGGATATTCCGCAGGCTGAGAAAGACCGCTTGTTGGCCATGACCCCTGCGACCTATACCGGCAAGGCGGCGGAGCTCGCGAAAAGGGTTTAACACCCCCGTGCGGCTGGCGCCGCCGCCCCCTTGCAGGGGGCAATGCCTGCGGCCCGGCGAAGCCGGTTCCGCGGCATTTCTGAACAACTCCCCTCCTATCGCGGACCATGGCACTCAAATCAACCATCTACAAGGCCAATCTGCAGATCGCAGACATTGACAACAGCTACTACGCGGACCATGCGTTGACCTTGGCGCGCCACCCCAGCGAAACCGATGAACGCATGATGGTGCGCCTGGTGGCGCTGGCCTTGCAGGCGCACAAGCTGCAAAGCGTGTGCGGTGGCGATGGCACGCTGGCGTTTGGTGCGGGCCTGTCAGACCCGGATGAGCCTGATGCCTGGCTGCGCGACTTCACCGGGCAGACACGCCTGTGGATCGAGGTAGGCCAGCCTGAAGACAAGCCCTTGATCAAGGCCTGTGGCAAGGCAGATGAAGTGGTGCTGTATTGCTTCAACCACGCAGCCGAAGTCTGGTGGAAGGGCATGGAAAGCAAGCTGAGCCGCCCCAAGAACTTGTCCGTGTTGCGCATTCCCACGGCGGCGAGCCAAGCACTGATTCCGTTGGCCCAGCGCAGCATGCAGCTGCAGGCCACGATTCAGGAAGGTGCGCTGACGTTGGGGGACAGCGCACACACCGTCGACATCGAACCCATTCGCTGGAAATAGCACCGCCAGTTAGGCCGTTCGGCTGGCGGAATTCTCAGCGCTGGGTCCCCAGTGCTTCGGAATCAGCTGGGGTCACACCTTCCGCAGCGCGCTCTGCGTATTTGTTGAAGCGCCAGGCCGTGCCCTCGGCTGTGATGCGGCGCCAGGTCGAGCGTTTCTGCGTGGGTGTCATTTCAGTCCAGCGTTGCACTTCCTCAAAGGTCCGACCACAGCCCTTGCACAAGGCATCGCCCTGGCTGGTGGAGCAGATGGCGATGCATGGCGTGTCCGGCGTGGAGTGGTACCAGTCCAGCCAGGCATCCCGTGCCTTGGGCGGCATGGACGCCTCGTCCGCTTCGCTCTCGTGGTAGTACACCATCAAGGCATACACCTCGGCCAGCGCGCGCGTGGGCGCAGGCAAAGCCACACCATCCGGCGAGGGATTGCGCGCGCGCCAGTAGTTGATGGCCGCCTCGATGTCGGTAATGTGTATGCCTGCCAAGATCCGAATTGCGCGTTCGCGGCGCTCAGTGTCCAAGTGAGGGGAGGCGCATCATATCCCGCACGCAAGGAGCTTGCCCGCCTCCGATTCAGTACCCACCCAGCCCTAATTTGTTCGGGGCTTAACGCGCTTGCCTAGAATTTCCGGCAAAGGTGATTCTTATGGAACTGTTTTCTGTGCACTGGTGGTCTTCGCTGTTGTCCATCGTGCTGATCGATCTGGTGCTGGCAGGTGATAACGCCATTGTCATTGCGCTGGCGGCGCGCAATCTGCCGCTCCACCTGAAATCCAAGGCGATTCTGTGGGGCACCGTGGGTGCCATTTCTGTGCGCGCACTGATGACGATAGGCGTGGTCTGGCTGCTGCGTATTCCGGGCCTGATGGCCCTGGGCGGTCTGTGTCTGCTGTGGATTGCCTACCAGCTGCTGGCGGATGAAGGCGGCGAAGCGCACGACGATCCCCAGGCGACTTCTTTCATGGGCGCCATGAAGACCATCATCGTGGCCGATGCGCTCATGGGCGTGGACAACGTACTGGGTGTGGCAGGAGCGGCGCATGGCGCTTTTGATCTGGTGATCATCGGCCTGCTGGTCAGCGTACCCATCGTCGTCTACGGCAGTACGGTGGTGCTCCATTTGGTCGAGCGTTTCCCCGTGATCATCCAGTTGGGAGCGGCTGTGCTGGCCTTCACTGCTGCCAAGATGGTGGTGAGCGAACCTTTGTTGGCGGACTTTTTCGGTGCGACCCACACACCTTTGGAGCCGCTGCAAACCGGCGCACGCTGGGCCGCATACGCGCTGGCCATTGCTGGCGTCCTGGGTGCCGGCTGGTGGGTCAAGCACAGGAAGGTCCACTGAGTCTGGGGGGCCGTTTTGCCTGGGGTAGCTCCCGGTGCTATGCTGACCGCATGAAACTTCTCATCAAATGGCTTTTGAGTGCCGCCGCCTTGTTGGCCGTGGCGCATCTGTACTCCGGCGTGGTGGTGCAGAGTTTTTCATCCGCCTTGGTGGCAGCGCTGGTCATCGGTCTTTTCAATGCCGTGCTGCGGCCCGTGCTGATTGTGCTGACCCTGCCGGTAACGGTGCTCACGCTGGGCCTGTTCCTGTTCGTCATCAACGCGCTGATGTTTTACTGGGCCGCGGCACTGCTGGACGGCTTCCAGGTACAGGGCTTCACGGCCGCACTGATCGGTTCGTTGCTCTACACCCTGATCGGGTTGGTGATCAACTCAGCGCTCGAGAGCCTGTTCTTTAAGCAGTGATTCCATCTGGCGGGCACGCACGTCCACGATGGACGCTTCGATAAGGTCTGCCTGCGTACCGCTCTTGCGTGCCATGTCCTGCGCCGCCTTGAAGCGGGTAAGCGCCGCCGCATAGTCCATTTCCGCCACATTGACTTCTGCCTCGGCACGCACAGCAGCTACCGGGCGGGCGCTGGCGCTGTCTGCCGCTGCCAGCAATTGCCAAGCTGTGGCGTCACGCGAATGGTTGGACACCCAGGTTTGCAGGTTCTGCGCCGCAACCGACGCGCGGCCCGCCAGCGTGTCGACATGTGCGCGCGTCAACACGGAAGCGCGACTGGCGTCCGCTAACTCTTTGGCTACCGTGTCTGCCAGTGCAATGTTGCCTTGCGCCAGCGCCGCATCAATGGCCAGCAACCGGGTTAGGCGGCTGGCGGCTGGATCGGTCTGTGTACGTTCTTTCAGGCGGGTGAACAGGGTCTGTGCCTGGGGAAAATCCCGCAACTTGAGCGCGGCCAGGGTGGCGCCATACAAAGTGCCAACCTGCACGGCGGCAGGTTGCTTGAGCAGATGCGATGGCTGCACCTCCTGCTCCCACAGCCGCAAGGCGTCAACGGCGCCGTTGGCAAGCAGTCTTGCCCGGGCTGCGACCATGGTGTGCTCCATGCTTGTAGCCGGCTGAAGCGTTGCCTTGTCGGACTGGCGCACCCGGGACTGCATGTCGGCAATGCGTTCGGTGGTCAGCGGATGGGTGCGCAGATAGGGGTACCCACCGTTGTCATTGAGGCGATTGGACTGTTGCAGTTTTTCAAACATGCTGACAAAGCCCTGGGGAGCAAATCCCGCCTGTGTCTGCACCCCAAAGCCGATGCGGTCTGCTTCGCGCTCCATGTCACGCGAATAGTTGAGCTGGTTCTGCGCTGCGGCAGCCTGGCTGCCCACTATGGTGGCCTGGGCTGCGCTTGCATCCTTGCTGGCCGCCAGCATGCCGAGGATCAGCGCGCCCATCACCCATGGCGCCTGGGCTGACTGGCGTGCCATGGAACGGGAGATGTGGCGCTGCGTCACGTGGCTGAGCTCGTGCGCCAGAACCGAAGCCAGTTCGTCCCGGCTGGTGACGATACCGACCAGCCCCAGATGCAGCCCGAAGTAGCCGCCGGGCAGCGCAAACGCATTTACCGTGCGGTCCCGCCCCATCAGGATTTCCCAGGCAAACGCCTCGTCAATCTGCCCCGTCAACTCCCCCCGCTGACGCGCTGCGGCGAGCAAGGGTTGCCAGATGTCCTGGACATAGTCGGTGATGACGAGGTCATCCAGATAGTCCGGGTCCCGATACAGCTCGCGCGCGATGCGGTCGCCGATGCGCCGCTCCGCCGCCGGGGACAGGTCACTGCTGTCACCCAGGTTGGGAAGGGCAGCTGGTGCATTTTGCTGGGCCAAGGAAGGGACTCCGCCGAGCGGTGCCAGCAGGGCAGCAAGCACCAGTGTCGAAAGGAGCGATCGGGCAGTTCTGCTTAGGGGCGTGGTAGGCACAGGGTTTCTCAAAATGAATCCAGCGGCATGGTCGCATTCACATCGGCTGATGCTTCATTTCCATATACGTATGATGTGCGCGGTAAGACCTGATTGTATGAACGATAAGTAAAACTTGTGACCCCTACCCCATGAGCACACTCACCCATTTCGACAGCCAAGGCCAGGCCCACATGGTGGACGTAGGCAGCAAGACTCCCACGCACCGCATCGCCGTGGCACAGGGGCGTATTGAGATGCTGCCTGCCACGCTCTCACTTATCGAATCGGGCAATGCAAAAAAGGGCGATGTGTTGGGCATTGCCCGGATTGCAGGCATACAGGGCTCCAAGCGCACCAGCGAACTGATTCCGCTATGCCACCCCATAGCGCTTACGCGTGTGGCTGTGGAGTTTGAGACCGTGGAGGGAGGAGCGGGGGCTCTTCCACACGTTGTGTGCACCGCAACCGCAGAAACCGTGGGACCGACAGGAGTGGAGATGGAGGCACTGACTGCGGTGCAAGTGGCGCTGCTGACGATCTATGACATGTGCAAGGCGGTGGATCGGGGAATGACCATCAATGGGGTCAGGTTGCTGGAAAAGCATGGAGGTAAGTCAGGGAGTTTTGTGGCAGATCAATAGCTTCAAGCACTTCCTGTGAAAACCGTCCAACATATTCCGCATTTGCCGTTAGCCACGCTAGTAGCGGCCATCCTGGTTGTTTTCTTCCTTTTCGTCCTTTCCTTCGGGCTGCATGTTGACAGTTTGGGGGTCTATTGGGCGGCCGGAGAAGCTTTCAAAAATGGGTTAAATCCTTACACCTACACTGCGAGATACGACTCCCAGAGTCAGTTTAAATACTCTCCGCTATTTGCTGTAGGCATGGCATTTCTATCCCAAGTGCAGCCTATTGTGCTTTCAATCGCCTTGTGGACTTTGCTCAGCATCACGGCCTTCTTGGTCGGGCTGTTTCGCTGGGTCGACTGGCGCTCAACTCCAACACCGCTCATGCCTCTGGTACTGTTGGCTTGTTTCATCGATTTGGGCGTTTGCCTCTGGGCCAATCAGGCCAATGCGTTAGTCATTGGATTGGCCTTGGTAGGTCTGGCCAATTACCGCGACCAACGCTTCTTTGCAGCAGGTTTCACCTTGATGCTCGCCACCAATCTAAAAATCTACCCGGGCATCTTTCTATTTGCCTTGTGCATGCTGGGAAACCGCCGCTACTGGTTAGGTGCACTGGTTTGTGGAGTGAGCTCCTTCCTCTTGCCCTCACTTTTTGTAGGATTGTCGGCAGACTGGGCCATCCACCAATCGTGGTTGCATTTGCTGACGCAAGAGGTGCACAGCAATGGGATTCTTGATCTCCAATCAGCATTTCTGCGTGCAGGCCTAGTTCAGCTTGGACAACGCCTGCCCTGGATTATTGGCTTGGTCTCGATTCCGCTTTTTCTACTTGTACGGAACCTTGATCTTGCAGACTGGCGACCATGGATTACTTTGGGGTTCTCTGCAATGCTTTTGATTAGCCCCAAGTCAGAAGTTTTCACATATGTGTTACTGGCTCCATGCTATGTGCTGATGGCTATGCACTGCGCGGAGTCGAAGTACAAGCCCCTGAGAACGGCCGGGCTTGGGTGCACGCTTGCTCTTGCGGCGCTGATTGTAAGTAATCGCTTTTTTGTGGGCACCTGGATGGTGTCTGAAGATTCGTGGCAAATACTTCGGGTCCTGGGAGCACTTGGATTCTGGTTGCTCTCCGCATTGATTCTGACGCACTCCTATGCGCGACGGCGAGCATCGGCATGACAGAAGTCGTCTCTGCCTACATTCGCACCGATTGGAAGACAGTTGTGCGCTTTACGCTTGCCGCGCTTGTCGTAGCTACGGCGTATTTTTACAATCTGGGCAGCCCGCCACTATGGGGCGATGAGGCCGGAACCGGGATATTTGCGCGCAACGTATTGAAGTTTGGCTACCCCACTGCATACGATGGACGCAATCTGTCCATTTACGATGGCGGTGCAGAACTCAACGCCGATCTGGTGGTTGTCAAAATCCCTTGGATTCAGTTTTATCTTGGCGCATTATCCCTGCGCTTGTTTGGGGATGATGCACATGGTCTGCGCGCCGTGTTTGCATTGTTGGGTGCCCTGAGCCTATTTCCCATGGCTGCCGTATTGCGAAACAGGGTGCCATCCCCTCTCTTTGTTACTACGTTAGTCCTGCTCATGCCGCAGGTAATCCTGTTTCATCGCAACGCGCGTTACTACTCAATGCTGACATTGCTGTTCTCACTACTGGCCTGGGTTGTATGCCGGGAAAGCATGTCTCGGCGTTCTCGCACCATCTTGTGTTCGGTGTTGATGGCTCTCATGTTTCATACCCATCCGCTGGCTGCATTGACCTGCAGTGTGGGCCTTCTGCTGCAGGCACTATGGCGTAGGCGAGGATTTTCCACTTACCTTCTGGCTAGCTCTGTAGGCTTAGGCACATGGTTGCTTTGGTATGCCAGTGTTGGTCCCACATTGATTGCGCCAACCCTATTTGCGGATTTTCAAGGCAAGTTACCCTCCGAATGGGTATCTATCGCCATACAGAACTTTGCAGATTCACTGTTCGACATAGATGCGGTTCAAGGTATGCCGTTGCTGGCATGGGTGATGGGCCTGTTTATCTTGTACAAGGTATTTCCCGACCGTTTTTCGCAGTTCTCGAAAGATCCTTTGGTTGCATTTGTAGGAATCACTCTGACTGCACAACTTGCACTTATTTCCGTGCTATTCGGAACAGAGACCGCCGGTAACTACGCTCTGTTGCGCTATATGCCTCACCTGATCGTGTTCGCGCCTATTTTGTTGTTTATCTTGATCGGGAAACTGGCCAGTGGGCGAACCGTTTTTTCTGCCTTGTGCGTTGCCATAGCCTTCACCAATATCCCGACCATTTCATACTGGCGCGGGTCCTCTGAGTTACCTATTCCTTTGTCTTGGTGGCCCGCAACATACCTTGAGATACTGCTTCCGCAACGGGAAGCATGGGATGCCGCTATGCATTTGATTGATCAGGACCCCACCGTAGTTCCCGGCGAATTTGAAACCTTGGCAGTTGTCCCACAGTGGTTGCAAGAGGTGGCAATTTTTTATCTTGGACACAAGTTCATCGTCGCACCAAACTTGGAATCAGGCTCTGTTGGTGATAGCGCCGTACGTCATCACATTGACGAAAAGACAATTGCACGGTTTCAAGCGGCACCTAAGTGGGTTATATATGAATCGCCGCAAGCCCCCTCTACAGTAGCCGGCTACGAAAGAACTATTTTGCCAATTCGCAGGTCGCGCCCGGACGATGGAACTCGCCCTGAATTGACACGGCACACTTTCTATAGGGCGGAGGTCTTAGGCAACATATCGCTTTATCGACGCATTCAATAATTAACTAATCTTTGAACGCTGCAATTTTGTCAAATTACCGCAACAATCCTCGCGACTGTTTCCAATAGGAACATTTCGACATTGGATGTCGCGCAATTATTACGCTTCAGCATGAATTTAGGTGCGATCAAAATTACCAAGCAAGAAAAAAGTAAGTCATGAAATGAAAATTCCAAACAAGCTGAAGAACTTCACAAAAGACAATCATTTTGGGTATTTGCTCATCTTTGCAGTGTGCATTACTCTATTCGGAGATTTATTTTGGTCTGATGGAACCATAGTCGTCGGAGACCATACCAGAAATTCAAGTGCCGATCTCTTTCATGAGTTTCTGCATTTGCGAAAATTTGGTTTCAGCGAATTACTTCATGGGCACCTTGCGCTATGGAATCCTCATGTATTTTCCGGAGCACCATTTTTTGGCACGTTCCAACCAGCGCTTCTTTATCCCCTGAACTGGATATTCCTCATACTTCCGCTTTCTATTGCAGTGAATGTGAGCATTGTGATTCATGTATATATGATGGGGGCCTTTACGAACTGCTGGGCTTTAAGACGTGGCCTTCATCCATCTGCTTCCGCACTGACTGGCATACTTGTCATGCTGAGTGGTCCATTCTTTCTGCATATTTATGCTGGCCATCTCTCGAACTTGAGTTCAATGGCTTGGATACCTGCAATTTTCATTTGTATTGATGAAATACTACAACCGCGTGCTCCTGCTGAAAAGGATATGCAGCATCTTGTGAAATGGGCACTGATAGGTGCCAGTATGACTTCCATGCAGCTTCTGTCAGGTCACCCTCAATACTTCTATTACACAGGCATAACTGCGGCTATATATTGCTCTTTGCGGCTTCTAGGTCATCCAAAAATGGGCCAGACAGCAATTATTCTAACGACAATTCCTGCATTTTCTTTACTGCTCTCGGCCATGCAGTTGCTGCCGGGACTCCAATCCAATTCTGAGACATTGCGCTCTGTTCCATTGACCTTGCATTTTGCGTCAATGTTCTCTCTAACTCCGGAAAGCCTATTTACCATGTTGTCCCCATGGATTTTAGGAAAACTTTCTCCTCCCCAGTATTTTGGCAGATGGTATCTTTGGGAGATGTCACTGTTTATTGGCGTGACCGGCTTCATACTAGCACTATCAGGCATTTCGCATTCAATGCGATTATATTTTCGCTCCAAAAACAACAGAATGCTATACGCTGCGCCGGCAATCACACTGCTGATATTATTTCTTCTTGCCCTTGGCTCAAATACATTTCTTTTCGAATTTCTATTTAATCATCTTCCGGGATACGACAGATTTCGCGGCACTGCGAAATTCGGCATATACATTTGTATTTTTTTATCCTTGTTTGCGGGCATTGCATTTGATCAATACTTGAAATTCCGCAACAAATATTTGTTTGAACTGATTGTGGCATCACTGCTGTCAATCCTCTCCTTTGGATTGCTCTGCTTAACTGCCAAAATAGACTGGATGGCAGTTATTCAAACGATATATTCTACTGGCCAGACATTTTTCCCTGCAGACATCTTTGGAGATCAAGGCTACTCACCGCGACTTCTTTTGTTCGCCAATTTTGCTCACTACATGGTTGACCTGTCCCTTTTCAAGGTGGCTTTCACTTCAATAATTTTATGCATACTGTTTTTGTTGCTCCGTAAAACACCACATGCAGTTTGGTTGATCGGCGTTCTTATGTTTACCGAAATGTTCTGGTTTGCCAGGCAGGCAACAGAGAGCATGGAAATACAGGATACCAATTCTCAACTGATCTCGAATTTTTTAAAGGAACATCCTGGTGACTATCGTGTTGCCAACAACTCTAATCCCAGTTCTGCGATGTCCCTAAATGCATTTGATATTTCGGGAAACGACCCGAGCATCATATTGCGGTATGCTGAATTCATGGCTTTTGTTCAGGGCAAGTCCCCTGACCATCCCACACAGTTTCTAGGAAGAGTATTTCCGCACCGAATGCTGTCCTTACTCCGCCTGAAATATATATTTAATTTTTTAGACAGCAACACCCTTCATGTAATTATCAATGAGAATTCAATTCAACGCTTCACCCTGGTGTCCAATTACAGAGTGATTACAGACAGGAAAACGATTTTTAGTGAACTGTCTAAGAATGACTTTGACCCCAGCAAGTTGGCGATTCTGGAAAGCCGCCCCATTCCGACTCCGGCGTCCGATGCTGTTGGTAATGTTCGTTTACTGTCAGAGACTACAGATGAAATGATCGTAGAGGTCAATGTTGATCGCCCTACAATATTGTTGATTTCCGATACTTATTCTCGCTATTGGCGAGCTATATCTTTGCAGGGCAGTATCCAACAGGAATATACGGTCCAGCCGGCAGACTATGTAATTCGCGCAATTCCCCTAATGAAAGGCCATCACATGATTAAGTTGGAATACTGGCTTCCCTCCGTTATTTCAGGATTTTTCATATCTGGATTTTCTTGGTTATTGTTACTGATGTATTTCGTGCTGACATTTATACAATCCACCAAACGGTCATGTAAGGTCAGGCTACTGCCTACTTAAATTCATTTGAAATTTTAGTTCTTCTGATAATTTTTTCCAACGTTCATAGTCCTGCGGATACGCCTCTTTATAACGCTGGGCAAAGTACTCTGCCTCTTCTGCGTTACCGAGCAATTGTGCACTTTTAATTAATTTCTCAATCACCATCGCTTCCGGCGAAAAATGTAAAAGCTCAAGTGCCAATCCATGTATATATCCAATGTTTTCTTCGTTTATCGAAGTAATGCCAAGTTCAGCAAACTCTACCTGCTGATGAAATAGCCAGGAGTTTCTTGCCTTCTTCAATGTTTCATCTCGGTATTCAGGAGCACGCTCTGTCAATGGCAAGTAAATCTGGCTGATGCGTCTGTAGTCCCATGCTCCATAGCCACAGGCAGCGATCATTACAACTGCTAACGCGATATGTAACAGCGATCGTACTGATTTGGATGATGGATAAATCCACAATATCCAAATCGCGAAAATTGCTGCCAGCTGGAAAGGGCCATACCATAAGGGATACTCCAACATACTATGTAGGCCAATTACTGCCAGAACGCTCCATGCCAGCTGTCTAGCGGGATCTTTTTCACGCCAAGGTTTTGCGCGAATCAGGATCCAAGTGACTCCTCCACAGATTGCAAGCGCAAACGGCACACCAAAACTAACCGCTAGATGCAACGGTAGATTGTGCGCATTTCCCAAAATTTCACAAAACCTCGGTCCAGAATATAGGTTCATGAAATGTGCATAGGCTAATTCACCCCAACCCCACCCCAGCCATGGCCTTTGCGCAATCAGGCCCAGCACGTTCTCCCACAGCGTCAACCGGCTCGTACATGGAGCCGCCGCCTCCCTGAGCCTCCCCAGAATGGTGCTACTGAGCGGGTCAATTCCTATCGCCAGTGGCAAAAGGTAGGCGGAAAAGAGATAGGCTATGGCTACCAAGGCCATGGTCCTTCGTCCTCGCTTCCAAATCACTGCAAGTGCCAACAGTAGTAGCATTTGAATCAAACCGGTTCTGGACCCTGTTGCAGCGTCCGTTGCAGCAAGAAGTATGGTGGATCCCACCCATACTCCATGTTTCCACTGGAGATTGAAGCTTGGACTTCCTTCGCTCTGGGAATTCGACATTGCGCATACGAGTGCTGCTATTCCTATAGACAGCAATGTTGCAAGTTGATTTCGTTGTCGCAGATTTGCGTATGCTTGCCCCGCCTCTACATAACTTACGAGACCGCCCAAATGCCCTGACAGCCCTAGGTACTGCAGCATTCCGATCACGGCGCTGAGTAGTGCGGCCGCTATCCACGCGAAGATGACAATCTGAACTCTGGCACGACTCCCAGTAGCTGTAGCTTGCATGAGTAGCCAGCTCAGCGCTCCTGCCGACCATGCGATCAACCACTGAAGCACTGCAGGAGTTGGGCCATAGACAATTGGATTGAGCCAAGGCAAGGCCAATAGTCCAGTAACCAAGAACGAAATGCTTAGAGTCCGAATTTTTATGGCATTTTCCGCATGGGAGTTGTACTTCACGTTTGCGATCTTCCCGTGTGATGTCATCAAACATTTTATCTAAATGGTGGATGTAGACATGGCTCTCGGCTTAAGATCAAGGAAAACACACCTTTCAGTTGTATCGCGTTAGCATCTTCTTTTATAGCGGCACGCACCCACATCACAATTCAATGCCAATGACCGTCTTCACACGATCAAGAATATTTACATCCTTTGGAGAAGACTCTCTACGTATCTTACGTATTATTTCCATAATTGGCGCCTTGTCTCTCGTTGTATTTGTTGGCGTTACGCAGCAAGTATCCAATGACTTCTGGTTGCAAGCAAAAATTGGCGAAATGGTACTTTCAAACCATTCAATCCCTGCAACCTTATATTTCCCTTTTACTGAAATTCGCGACTCTCCGTTCAATTCACATGAGTGGCTGGCATCCGTACTTTTCTATCTGAATGTACATTTTTTAGGCGAATCCAGTCTGCCATTTGTAAGTGGCGGCATCGAGTGCCTTCTCTTCATATTGGTAGTGTGGCTCGCCTACAAGAAGAGCGGCGGCAATCTACCTTTGTCTTTGGCATTTGGGCTACTTGCCATCGCTGCGGAGAATTATCGCCACATTTTACGCCCCGAATTACTGTCTTTGCTTTGTCTTGTAGTCTGCCTAAACTGTCTTCGTCAGATGCAAGAAAAATACTCAAGACCGAGCTTTTTTGTTTACTGCATTAGTACTTTGGTTTGGGCCAATACGCATGGCTCCGTAATTCTTGCTCCAATATTGGTAGCCGCTGTTACTATTGGCGAATGGTTGGACATGCGGTTTAGACGAATGAAGCATCTGCCGGGAACTGGTTTTTCCACCTACTTCTCATTGTTAGCGTTTACCTTTCTTTGCACCCTTATTACCCCTTCAGGAGCAGATCTTTGGCGCTTTGTGATTGACTTCTCCCAATCTTCCAGCGCAAAGAGTCTGATCATTGAGTGGATCCCTACGTTAGACCGCCGTGTTCGGAGTATCTGGGGGGTTTGGATTGGATTAACAGTCATGTGCATAGGTGTATTTTTTATGTGGCGCTCCCGAAAGCAGCTGCGTTTTAGCGATGTATTCATTTTCTTTATATTCGCCACATTGGGAATTAAGGCAGTAAGATTTCTTGTCTACATTGGGATTGCTTTAGCTTATTCAGCTTCTTATTCCAAATCGACTTCCATGTCTTCTCAGCTTCGCAACTTTGCAGCTCTTGCTTCAATGATTGTGGGAATGTGGTGCCTTGTTGCCAAATTCGGAAATGCCTATGGCGTCTATCCTTTTACGCCCCCCGATGAACAGTCACTTTCACCCTTAATGATCAGGAGTTTGTCGAATCCTCAATTGCAGGGAAATGTTTTCGTTTCCTACGATTTAGGTGCTGAGCTAATATATAGGTCTTATCCTCGATTGAAGCCTTCAATTGACTCCCGAGTTGACTCTTATGGCGATGCGTACTTTTGGATGCACGAAGCACTCTTGTCCGATCGTTCTCTCATGAGGGCATTCCTAAATAAGTACGCCGTTCGTTTTGTTTTGGTTGATGGTAAAGATTATGACTCTCTCTTAAAGAAGAAGACCCTAATACCATCAGAGTGGCGCACTATCTCAGAGGATTACAAGGCTATTTTATTAGAAAGAATTTCTGTCGATGTTCCCCGGTAATTCATCCACGAATTTTCTTTCTTTCTGGCGAGTTTGCGCGACGACTTTGGTGGCCATATGCGTTCTATATGTAAGCATTGTGCCCATAGGTGGCAATGATTTCTGGCTACAAGCGAAGATCGGCGAACTTATTGTTCATGAACACGTCATACCAGCTACTCTGCTATTCCCCTTTACCGAGATTTCCGCTGCTAAATTCAATTCTCATGAATGGTTGGCTTCTGTGGTGTTTTATTTTTTGCTTGATTTTTTAGGCGAGGACTTGCTGCCTTTGTTTATTGGGCTTCTCGGCCTATTCCTGTTTGCACTTTTGACTCGTCTCGCATATCTAAGGGGAGGACATAACTTTGCTGTCGCCATTATTTGCGGTTCAATGTCTATGCTTGCAGAAAACTATCGTCACGAGCTTAGACCAGAATTGCTCTCCCTATTGCTTATGGCGATTTTTTGGAATGTATTGGAAGATTTTCGACGTCTTCCGAATGTATCCAAAGCCCCGCTGATGATGCTGACAATGATCTTTTGGGCGAATTGTCATGGATCATTTGTGCTGGGGCCTATTCTTGTTGCTCTATATGCTTTCGGTCACTATCTGGATGATATTCGAAACACAGATTTTGCATCCCTTTATCAAAGCCAGCTTACACGCCGTCTGTTCATATTGATAGTAGCTATGTTAACTTGCTGTCTTATTAACCCATATGGCTGGAAACTGATTCGATTCGTCTTTTCTTTCAGCAGCAACGTTGACTCTCCAACATATCTGACAGAGTGGATTCCAACATTTGATCATCGACTGTATTCGCTACGAGGTTTTTGGTTTGCTCTTATCGTCTGGTTGGCTTTGTCTGTCATATTGTTTGCCAATATTCGTCGTTCGTCTTCCACAGATATTCTTGTTTATATTGCCTTTAGCATACTGGCTGCTAAGGCCATTCGTTTTCCAGTCTATCTAGGCATGGCGTTTGCGTATATTTGCCCGTCATATTTGAATTCACGAATTTGCAGTTCCGCCAGGGTGACACGTTGTTTACAAGTAATGTGCGTATTGGTCCTTGGCATCATTTGTACTGCATCATTGTATGGAAATGCTGCAGGAAGAAGGCCATACTACTATGACGATCCAACTAAACTCACACAGAAGATGATAAGTGCTATATCGTACCCCTTGGTTCGTGGCAACGTGCTAAACAGCATGGAACTTGGAGCTGAACTAATCTACAGAGCCTATCCCCGTTTAAGACCTGCAATTGACTCTAGACTTGATTCCTACGGGACAGAATACGTCAACTACATTTATTCTTTGCTGAAAGACGATGCAGCGTTCAATGCATTTGTCACACGGTATGACGTCCGATACGTACTAGTCGATGGGGGAAAGTACAATGACTTTATCAGTCTGATGAGTTGGAAACAGGGAAGATGGCGGATCTACTGCATGGACCATAAGGCTGTACTGTTTCAAAGGTCTGATATCTCTATAGAAAGCCATTAACCCCAGCGATCTATATTTTGTTTGGTTAACAATCCAGTATTTCACACAGATGCATGTCAATATAAAAACATACCAGACGTCGGTATATTCCATAGCAGCTACGACTTCAATAGTTATCTGCGTTCTTTATGCCAGTACAGTTCGTCTTTCTGGAATTGATTTTTGGTTGCAAGCAAAAATCGGTGAACTGATAGCGATCAATCACTCCATTCCCAGCACGCTACTATTCCCCTTCACTGAGATTGCCACTGAGCATTTTAACGCTCATGAGTGGTTAACATCTTTGTTGTTTTACTTCTCTCTTTCACATTTAGGAGAGGACGTAATGCCATTCATGATTGGAGGCTTGGGATTGACTCTATTTATTTCCGCAACTCAGCTGGCCTATGCTCGTAGCAACGGGGATTATCCCATTGCCTTGCTCTGCGGATTTTTGGCAGTGCTCGCTGAAAATTATCGGCATGTATTGCGTCCTGAGCTTCCAACTTTAATTCTATTTACTTGGCTGCTTTATACACTTCAATCATTTGCCAATAGACCGCAATTAAAACACTATGTTATATGCGCTCTGATAATGATAGTGTGGGCCAATTCACACGGCTCCTTTATTTTGGGCCCCATAGTGACCGCCATCCTTGCTGCAGGAAGACTTTTTGACAGAAAACTAGGGAAACGCGAACTAAATAATGCAGCGACAGTTCAACAACTGTCAATGCTGCTTGTTACTGTTTCCGCCGCTTGCCTTATCAATCCATTTGGCATTGATCTAATTTATTTTGCTTTCTCTTTTAGCGCCGATGCCGACGCCACCCGTACCCTTACAGAATGGATGCCTACATTCTCTCCGGTCATGTTTCATATACCGGGTTTTTGGATTGGATTATTTGTGTGGTTTTTGACTTTATTCTTTATGTTTTATGGGCGCAATAGGATTGGATTTTCCGAGGTTGGGTTATTTTTAGCCTTCTCCATTCTTGCCGTCAAAGCTATCCGATTTCCTGTTTATCTCGGAATTGTAGCGGCCTATATTATCCCCACTTGCACCTATTCAAAAAGATGTAGCAAACGCCAAGAACGCCTCATTTATGTGCTTTGCATCGCGATTGGCATAATCACTTTATTCTTGGCCAATCGGTTTGGGAATGCTTCTAAGAATGGGATTTATAACAGCCTTGATAGGTTTAAATTTACCATTCCGATGGTTCAAGCCATTAAGAATCCTAAAATACATGGGAACGTATTGAATACCATGGAGCTGGGGGCTGAACTTATCTATCTGGCCTACCCAAGATTGAAACCAGCTATTGATTGTAGAGTTGATTCATACAATGTCGAATATAACAGCTTCATTTCTACACTTTTCATAGATAATAAATTGCTGGATGAATTTGTTAATCGGTACGATGTTCGCTACATCCTGATGGATACAGGGGTCTTCCAAAAGTTTAACGTGGCGAATCCTAATGCTGTTAATAAATGGACGGTTTACTTCTCTGATCATCGTGCCGTAATGCTGCAGCGGAAAGACATTGAAAGCTAGATTTAGTACGCTATCTCACTGCAGTGGCCAAGGCATTAAATTTTCTGCTCCATATTTCTGAATTGCCGCCTCCCATTTTTCTTCCGCATATGAACATTGCGTCACTGCAATTTTTTCACAAATTTGCTTCAACCAAAATCTGGCATTATCTGCATTTCCGCTTAACCCGTAATTCAATGCAATCTTGAACATGATATATGCTCCCGGCGTAAGCCGCACTACGCGCTCCATGTAAATAAAGTCTTCAGGATTGTTATGTTTATTAGCTTCACTACGTGAAAAACGCAGATGTTCTTTCAATTGTGTCAATACCAATGCATTTGGCGGCTCTCTTTTTTGATCCGTAAGATACCCTCTACTTTCAAAGCGAAGTGCATAGTAGCTCTTTTCAATTAGGAAATAGTCCTTTACTGTCAGCGCGATCATGGCAATCGCTATGCAAATTGCCGAAATGGCAAAGATACTACGCACCTCAAAAACCGGTTTTGCAAATACTTGTCTCTGGACTGCTCCTAATACCAGTCCTAATGGAAGTAAGAAGTACATATAGTAAAGTGGGAACTCAACCAACGAGCGCGTGGCAAAAACGATTGACATCATTTGAGCATGCCACATCATGCCATCTCCTTTTTTTTTCATTAGCTTTATAAAATACCATATTAATAAAAATGAGAATATAATTGCTAACGGATAACCCATCCACAATACACAATCTAGAAATATATTGTGTGATTGATTAAACAATCCCTTTTCAACTCCGAGCGCATCATCAAAAACGAAATTTGTCTTTATTGTCTGGCCCCATCCATATCCCCACCATGGACTAAGAAAGCTTGCTGAAAGCATCATTTTCCAAACGTTTATGCGCCCAAACAGTGATGCACTTGTGTACTGCGCCATCTCCTGATTTTGCGTCTCCAGCAGCACCCTCTGTATTATTGGCATTGTCACAACAAACATCACAAACACTGCAAATAACGCCATAACTGCTCGTCTGGAAATTACGACTCCATTTCTGCGTGGGCTATATAGAGCAAATCCCGTCAATATAGCAACATTAATCCATCCGGCTCTGGACCCAGTTAGCGACACCCCCCATATCATGAATATGGAAAAAATAAATGCGGTCCTAACATAATTCCTATTCTGGTTCACTATCCACGATATGCCAACAAGGGACATTAAATACAAATCCGCTAGCAAGTTTGGCTGCGCTATATTCGCAAATGGTCGCTGAACATTTGGCACGTTCATTATTAATGGATTTTCCGCCATCATACCCATCCATTGATACATCTGTATGGGCAATGATATGGCTGCTGCCAGCATAAACGCGTAGGAGAGGTAATTTAGTAACTGCCCGGGCTTTTGCCTTTGCCAAGCATCACCAACGTGTAGCATAAGCAAGAAACCAAATAGATACACTATATCTAGCCAAAGAATACCAAAAAATTCAATTACTCCATATGCGAATTGCATTACGCATATCAATATTGCCATCAATATTGTTAGGTTAGACTTGTATATCCTAATGGACTCTCGCGACTGTAGCACTACCCATATGCACGGAATTATTAATGTTACGCATGCCACTGCTTCTGCGTGGAATGAACTCCATGGGGCATAGTGATTTGGCAATAAATAGGCCAACGAAAGCGCAGCTGACATCACAGCAAGCCAAAATGAACTAATTTTTAATTCCATTTTTGGGTTCGCTATTTTTAGACATAAAAAAAGGGGGTTGCCCCCCTTTTTTGCGTACGTTCAAAAGGAGCCTACTTGCAGCTGGACGGCGCCCATTTAGTGTTGCTTGACTTGCATGACCACGAAACAACAGCGCCGCCAGAAACACTACCAGCCAACGATACGATAAAGTCATCCGCAGCAAGGATTGATCCTGTGATTGTGATGACAGGCCCGGTGTCATTAATGTTTCCAGCAGTTGCCCTCTGGGTCGGTGTGAACGGGCAAGCTGCAGCTAGACCACTAGCACTACCAATGGTGCTGACGGACTCAGTCACGCAGGTACGCAACCCGCTGGCGGCCAAAATAATTTCTGACGACTTCGCACGGTTTGTGTAGTCTTGGTACGCAGGCAATGCCACCGCAGCCAAAATACCGATAATCGCTACCACGATCATCAATTCGATCAGGGTGAAACCCTTTTGCATAGAACGCTTCATATTCAGCTCCTTGGTTGAAAGTACAGGAGCCTACGTACCAGCAGGTTCCATGCCACACATTCTAGCTACGGTTTGATGTCATTTGTCTAAACATTTTGACCAAATGGGTCAGGATTCCCCCTGATGTGTGACAAAAACCGAACGCAGTCGACATTTTTGTCACATACCCCTGTTCACTTGATACAGACCTGTCGGACCATCTTTAGATCGGTCAGCCCCATCATGACTTTCTCCATACCGTCCATCTTGAGGGTACGCATACCACCCTCCACCGAGGCAGCAAACAGCTCCGCCACGCGGGCTCTTTCCTGGATCAGCTTTTTCACGCCATCGTCGGCCACCAGAAGTTCGTGCAGCCCCACACGCCCTTTGTAACCCGTGTTGTTGCACTTATCGCATCCTACGGCCCGGTACAGCTTGATGCTGCCGTTCTCTCCGTATGTTTGCTGCCATTGGTCAACCATCTTCTTGCTTTCGCCGGCATAGTCCAAGGTCCAGGCTTTGGAGTGACGCAACTCTTCGGCATATTCCGCTGCAAACAGGCGCATCTCCTCGGCGTCGGGTACGTAGGCCTGCTTGCAGTCACACAATCGCTTGGCCAAGCGCTGCGCCAGAATGCCCAGCAGGGCATCCGCGAAGTTGAACGGATCCATGCCCATGTCCATCAGACGGGTGATGGATTCGGGCGCTGAATTGGTGTGCAGGGTGGAGAACACCAAGTGCCCTGTCAGCGAGGCCTCCACGCCCATGGAAACGGTTTCCTTGTCACGCGACTCACCCACCATGATGATGTCTGGATCGGCCCGCAGAAAGGCCCGCATGATCAATGCGAAATCGATGCCTGCCTTCTTGTTGATCTGCACCTGGCGCAAACCCTTTTGCGTAATTTCGACTGGATCCTCTGCCGTCCATATCTTGGTATCGGGCGTATTGAGAAACTTCAGTATGGAGTGCAGCGTCGTTGTCTTGCCGGAGCCGGTAGGTCCGCAGACATAAAACAGTCCATAGGGTTTGCTGACCGTGGCTTCCAGCCGCGCCTTGTTGTGCGGGGTGAGGCCCAGCTTGTCCAGCGGGATCGGTTCGCCAGCCGCGAGGATACGCATGACTACGTCTTCCACCCCGCCAGCAGAAGGGATAGTGGCAACGCGCAGCTCGATGTCCAGAGGTCCGTATTTCTTGAACTTGATCTTGCCGTCTTGCGGTTTGCGGCGCTCGGAGATGTCCAGCTCGCACATGATCTTCAACCGGGTCACCATGGCCTGGCGGAAATGCGCTGGAACCTCGATGTAGGGAATCAGGCTGCCGTCAATACGAAAGCGGATACCGGTCTTGAGTTTGCCCGGCATGGGCTCGATGTGGATGTCCGATGCCTTCTGGTTATAGGCATCCACAATGACCTTGTTTACGAACTTGACCAGCTCGTTGTCTGCCGCAGCGGACTCCAGGGAATCTTCGTTGAGTCCGTCGTCTACCGGACCGCCATCCATATCGGCCAGCAATTGGTCGATGGACGTACTGTCAATGGCGGCGCCAAATAACTGGGCCAGCGTCTGGTCAAAATCAAAATGGGTGGTGACGCGATAGGCAAACTTGGTGATGCGCGGAAACACCTGCGGCACCACCCTGGAGCCTCGCACGGCCTCAGGGTCACGGCACATGATGACCAACCCTTCGGGCGACTCTTCCAGCGGTATCCAGCCCTGCTCCTCAACGAACTCACGCTTGAGAATGCCATGCAATGCCTCGGACCGGATGCGCCCGGCATTGAAGGGCTCGTAGGGAACACCAAAAAACTTCGACAACGCCGAACCGATCTGTGCGGGCTTGAGTTTGAAATTGTTGATGAGCACCTGCTCGATCGGCATTTCTTCCATGCGAGCATCGTGCACGCTCTGACTCAATTCCTCTTGCGTCAGCAGCCCGTCGGTGACCAGTCCATCAAATTTGGTTGCCTTGCGCCGTGGGCCTTCGTCCGACTTCAGTGCACGTTGGCGTATGGCCGTCGCGAGCGTCTTGCAAACCTCCGAGACGCCGTCCAACTCCAGCGCACCAAAAGGCTCATCACTCTTGTTGTTGATCACCTGCAGTACGCCATGCAGGACGTCGCCCTCCAGAATGGGTGCCACCAGCATCTGGCGCGTGCGATATCCCGAACGCCTGTCGACCTCTTTCAGAAAGGTCAGCGCCGGGTGAATGCGCTTGAGCGCTTCATCGTCATACACATCCGGCAAATTCAGCGCCTTCTTGCTGAAGGCCACATAACCTGCAAGGCTCTGGGGAGAGATCGGCAATTTAAGGTCACGGCTGCTGTTGAGTCCAGTCTTGATCTTGGAGACGATGGCCGTGTGATCCTCATTGACCGCATACAGCGTCAGACGGTCCGCGTTGAGCAATTTGCAGATGTCCTGGCTGGTTTCCAGCATGATCTGCTCCACGTTGACCGTGTCGTGGATGCGCGCCGTCACCTGATGCAGCTGCCGATAGAACAGCGCTTCAAAAGTCATGCCCCGCTTTTGCGATGGCAGTTTTTGCGATTCGTAAAAGGCCTGCTCTGCAGAACCTTCCGGACCAGAAGCAGGTAGCACTGCACTCATAGATCAAACTCTTGGCCAGCCCGAAGCCAGCGGATATCGTGGGTGACGTGGGCGCCGAACGGCATGGTCTGATCAAACTGCTGAATCTCAGACATGATCATTTCTGTTTCCGTCGGCTTGGTGTGCGTAATGTAGATGGGAAAGCGCTTGTCCTTGGCTATGCAATCGAGTTCTTCGGCCAAGGATTCGGGCGACAGATGCAAGCTACGTCTGGCGAGATCCTTCTCCCGATTGCTGAATGCGGTTTCGATGACCAGCATGGCGACACGCAACTGGTTCAGGCGAAACCAAAATGCCTCGTTACGTTCAGTGTCACCGGTAAAGACCCAGCACCCGTCACCGGACGTAATGGCGTAGCCAACTGCCGGTACCGTGTGCAAGGCCGGCATGACCTCTACCACCTTGTTGGTGAATTGCATGGTCTGGCCGGTGGTGATCTCGTAAAAGCGGACGAACGGGTTTTCCGGCGTGGGAATGCGACTGAAGTCGGGCCAAATCACATCGTTGAACACATGCGCCTTCAGGGCGGCGATGGTTCCCGCCAAGGCATATACCTTCAGCGGCTCCTTGCGCCGCGAGGCCACGGTGTCGAGCATCAGCGGCAACGCCGCAATGTGATCCAGGTGGGAATGGGTCAACAAAACGCTGTCCACCTGACTCATCTCTTCGATGGTGAGATCTCCCACCCCGGTACCGGCATCCACCAGCAGGTCCTTGTCAATCAAGAAAGACGTGGTTCTGCAGTCTTTGGCGATGGCGCCGGAGCAGCCGAGAACACGTACTTTCACGGTGTTGACCTCATTTGGTTTCGAAATTGGTTGCGCCATCCCAGGTGGGATCAAAGGGCAGCAAACGCATGGAGGCCACTCGCTCAGCATAGAGCTGGTAGAGGTAGGTTTTGGGACTGGCCCGCATCAGTTCGCCCAGCAACAGTTCCGCCTGATTCCAGTCCTGCGCCCGATAGGCAGCCAGGAAGACGCCCCAGGTCTTGAGTTCGCGTGCTGCCTCTTCGGACAAGCCCCCCTTCACCGCTAGCGGCCTGAAGATGGACACAGCCTGCGCCTTCCCCTTGACGCGAACACTGTCAAGTTCTTCCCACTCGAAATCAGGAGCCAGCTTGCGGGTAGATTCGCTCACCACAACTTCAACGCCATAGGCCTTGGAAAGGCCTTCCAGACGGGAACCCAGATTGACCGAATCGCCAATGACGGTATAGGCGCGCCGGATATTGGAGCCCATGTCTCCCACGCACATGGGGCCGGTATTCAACCCAATGCCAATACCGATTTCGGGCAGACCCTTGGTGCGATGCTCCGCATTGATGTCCTGTACCGCATAAGTCATCTCAATGGCCGACTTCACCGCCAAGGAAGCATGGTTGGGCGTCTCCACGGGCGCACCCCAGAAGGCCATCACGCAATCCCCCATGTATTTGTCGATGGTCCCCTTGTTGTTGCGGATCAGGGTGGTCAGATTGCTGAAGAGACCCGTCAGCAGCTCCTGCAGCTGGGTTGGCTCCATGTTCTCGGACATCTTGGTAAAGCCGCGCATGTCGCAGAACATCACGGTCAGTTCACGGTTGGCCGCCTTCATGGAATAGGCGTCCGGGTCCTTGATCATTTCGTCCACCAATTCGGGCGGCACATAGGTGCCGAACAAATTGGCCAGTTCACGCTTGGTGCGGCTTTCCACAAAGTAGCCGTAGCTCATGTTGAGCGCAAACGCTGTCAAAGCCATCGATACCGAAGATGCCAACGGCAACACCAGGCCGTAGGAGCCATACAGCCAAAAATTCAAGCCCACAAGTGATGCCGTTACCAACACACTCAAACCAACCGCCTGCAGGGCCGGTAACAAAGGCAGCGCCAGCGCCAGAATCAATCCCGCAAGAATCAGGGTGAGTACTTCATACCCCAATTCGTAATCCGGCCGCAGCAGCGCGTTTCCGTCCAACAGTCCGGAGATCAGGTTGGCATGGGTTTCCACACCCGGATAGGCCTCGCTCATGGGTGTCACGCGCAAATCAAGCAAACCCGGCGCTGTCGTGCCGACCAGCACGATCTTGTCACGCAGAGTTCCTGGCGCGAGACGCTTAGCGAGGATGTCCGCCGCTGAGATGTACTTGAAAGACCCGCCATCCGGACCGCCCCGTCCGCGAAATGGCACCAGCGTTGCCACCCGGAAGTCCACGGGGATGGCTAGACTTTTGTCGCCCTGCTTGAGCAGCACCCTGTCCATTCCCTGGTATGCGTGCGACAGGTACTGCTCGTTGGAGAAGCCGGGCGCCACAGTCGGAGAGCCTGCCATCATGCGGAACATGCCCAACGCCAATGACTCGTAGTACTGTCCTTTGTACTCAGCCAGCAAGGGCAGTGAACGCACTACGCCATCAGAATCGGTGATGGAATTGAAAAACCCCGCCACGGGAGCCGCCTTGGCCAATACCTCCAGATTGGAGCCGTATCCAGTCCATGACGTAGAGCGAATCATGCGCCCCTGCAACGCGTCGGCACGAATGACCGGCTCAGGCAAGACCCCACTGACACGTTCCTTGGCATCGCTATTGAGGTAGTAGCCAAGAACCACCGGGCGGTTTTCCAGCGCCTTGGCAAACTGGCCGTCGTAGTCCAACGCCGGGCGCAAGCTGCGCAGGCGCTCGGCAAAGGCGGGCTGATCCTTGAGCTCTCCGCTGGCCAGCGCATTGAGCTGGGGCAAACCGGAGCTGCCGTCCGGCTCCGCAAAGACTACGTCGAACCCAACAATGGCAATCTGTTGCTGGTCAAACAATTCGTTGACCAGTTGGGCCATGCGGTTGCGCCCCCACGGCCAGCGCCCCACCTCCGCCAGGCTCTTCTCGTCGATGTCGACGATGACAATCCGGTCATCCAGCGTTTTGGGGGCGGTGGCCGTCAACCGGGCGTCATAAATAATGTCATCCAAGCGCTTGAGCACACCCAGGGGCATCACCCCTACCGCATGCATCAGCGCGATCACCAGCGGCAGCAGGGTTACTGCAATGCGGGGCCAGTGCTTGGATAAGGAGCGCATGTCAGGCGGTTGTACATGTCATAAGCTGAACTGTCCCGATTCCGAATCGGCGTGCTTCAGGTCTGGACAAACTGCATTTGCGTACCCGCCAGTTCAATCACATCGCCATTCTTCAGGGGCACCGGATCTGCCGTTATCGGCAAGCCGTTGAGGGTAGGACTCCCCCCACCTTCCACATGGTGGACGACGTAGCCGTGATGACGTTTGGTAATGGCCGCAACAGCCACCGCCGGCTTACCAATGGTTGTCACCACTTTGGTAAGCGGAACCTGGCGCCCGGCGGCAGCCCCGGACAGCACCTTGATGGATGCTGCCGCAAGGGAGACCGCAGGAGCCTCCGCAACCGGAGCGGCAGCGGCCGGCGTGGGCACCGGAGCAGGTGCCGCAGGACGGGGGGTACGTACCACCATGGTCTTGTCGAAGTTGTCGGCAGCGGCATCTCCCACAAATTTGATCTTGTACTTGCCAACTTCAATGGAATCGCCATTTTGCAAAACCTGCTTCTTGATGGCCTTGCCGTTGACGTACGTTCCATTGGTGCTGTTGAGGTCCTCCAAAGTGACCTCCGAGCCGTGCATCAAGATGACAGCATGCTCACCACTGACGGCAAGGTTATCAATCACAACGTCGTTGTAAGGCCTGCGCCCCAGGGTGGTTCTGTCCTTGGTCAGCTGCACTTCCTTGATGACAACCTCGTCAATTGACACGATCATCTTCGGCACGATCGGCTCCTTTTCCTGTAATTTGATTCTGGAAAACTAAACATGCACTATTTCCCGAGCAATCTTGCAATTAAACCCCGCTTTTCGGCGGCTTCACTGACTTCAACCATTAAAACGGAAATATTGTCGCGCCCGCCATTTTCGTTGGCGGTATCCACCAGCATCTGCGCCTTTTGCTCCAGCCCCGAATCGGAGGAAACAATTTTAGCGATGGCTCCATCGCTCACCATATCGGACAGCCCGTCCGAGCACATCAGATAGATATCCCCCGCCTCAACAGGGTATTCGCTCACCTCCAGCATGACCGTGTCCTCCACGCCCAGCGCGCGGGTGACCAGATTCTTGATGGTGGAGTGCTGCGCCTGCTCGGGTGTGACCAAGCCAGCATCCAACTGCTCCTGCAACAAAGAGTGGTCGCGTGTGATCTGCTCCAGCCGGTTGGCACGCAGTCGGTAGCAACGCGAATCTCCGATATGTCCCAACACCAAGCCATCGTCGCGAAAGGCGCCAACCACCAGCGTGGTTCCCATCCCAGCATATTGGGCATTGGCGGTCGCGGCATTCAGAATCGAGGTGTTGGCGCTGTCCACGCAGATTTCCATGGCCCGGCGCACATCCTTGGCACGTGCATTGGCACCAGCTTCTGCCAGCCACCGACTGAGTTCGGACTTGATGAAGGCAGTTGCCATGCCGCTGGCCACTTCACCGGCGTTGTAGCCCCCCATGCCATCGGCCAATACCGCAACACGGCTTTCTTCATCAATGGAGACGGAGTCCTCATTGTTGTCTCGGGCACGGCCGGTATCGGTTTTTGCGCAAAATTTGTAAATCATTACCGTCTTTATATTTCAATATCCGCACTGTCATCCGTCCGTGCAATGCCAGCCGGCATGGTCGGGACAGTCACTTCAAACGCCTCGGTCTTCTCCATGCCAGATCCGCTACGACTTTCGGCAGCAGCAGGGACCGAGGCAGAGCTTGTCAGGCCCGCATCCACAGAACGCAAATCTGCCGCGAATTGCTCACCCGTCTGATACCGCGTTTCAGGCCGCTTGCTCAGTGCCAGCGCCACCACATTGGCCAATCCTTCAGAGAGTTCTGGCCGAATCGTGCGGATATCGGCAGCTTCCTCGTTGGCAATCTTGTACATCAGCTCGGACATGGATTCACCGCGAAACGGCAACACGCCCGACAGCAACTGGTACAGCATAACGCCCAGCGAATACAGATCCGAGCGGCCATCCACCTTTTTTCCGGCCAATTGCTCCGGCGACATGAAGCTGGGTGTACCCAGCACCAGGCCGGTCTTGGTCTTGCTGGAGTCGGTGATGCGCGCAATGCCAAAATCCGTCACCTTCACCGAATCACTCTGGCCCTCGTACATGATGTTCGCCGGCTTGATGTCCCGATGCACCACGTTCTGGCGATGTGCGTACGCCAGCGCCTCCGCCACCCGCGCCACAATGCTCAGGACGGTTGGCACCGGCAACAGCTGGTCGCGCTTGCAGTGATCGGTCAGGTCCCGCCCTTTGAGGAACTCCATGGCGATATAGGCCAAGTCGTGTTCTTCGCCCGCATCAAAGATGGTGACGATGTTCTGGTGCTGCAGCCGTCCAGCCGTCTCCGCCTCGCGGAAAAACCGCTCCCGCGCATCGATCAGCTCGTCGCCCGAGAACTCCTGGCTGAGTGCCATCGTCTTGATGGCAACCACACGGCCGATCTTGGGATCCTTGCCCAGATAGACCACGCCCATCGCTCCTTTGCCCAGCTCTTTTTCGACCTGGTAACGCCCGAGCATGGGCTTCTCTACGGCTCCGCCGTCCAGTAGCATGGTGCCGCCCGGGTGTGCGTTGCCGCCGCCCAGGATGACGGTTTCCGACAGATTCTTGGCGCGGTTGAGCTTGGCCTTGATGTCCTTGTAGTCCGGATCAAAGGCCGCCATGTGTTCGTACACGGCCTCGGCCTTGTTGAACTGGCGCTTGCGCTCAAAGTCCAGCGCCAGGCTGTAGAGATTGCCCATCACCGCCTCGCCCATGGGCACGCGGCGAAAACGGTCGAACGCCATGTCCAACTGCCCTTGGCCCTGCAGTGCCAACCCCATCATGCGATTGGTCTCGGCAGACTCCTCATCCGATTTCACCTTGCCCGCCTCGGTCATGAGGAAGCGCTTGGTGGTCAGCGCCAGATGCCCCAGCAGCAGCGCCATGGCGGGAAACACCAGCTTGACCCAGGTCGCAGATACAGACAGTAAGCTGAATTCCGTCACCAGCAGGATGACGAATACGGCGAGCGTCAGACCGGCCGCCTTGCCCGCAGACAGTCTTGGCAATGCCCCGATCACATAGGCAGCAATCAGGACAAACGCCGCCAATGAAGCCCAGTGGCTCCAGGATGGCAGCACGATGAAGTGCTCGTTCAATATGCTGGAGGTGATGTGCGCGACGGTTTCGGCGGGTGACAGGGCCGGATTGCCCGGCACGGGAAACTGCACGCCAACGCCAGCGGCAGTCGCTCCGATGATGACGATCTTGTCGGTGTATTTGCTGGCCGGAATCTTGCCGGTCAGCACGTCGTAAAACGAATCCACAGAAAACGCGGGTCGGCCGTCCCGTCCCCGGTAAAACTGGGGCAGCATCAATGCGGAGTCATCGGTACGTACCTGCAGTTTGCCAATTTGCACGGACTCACCCGGGTGCAACTTAACATCTCCCACATTGAGATTGAGGCTCTTGAGCGCTGCCAGCAGGGAGATGGACGGAATGTCCTTGCCGTAGTAATTCACCAGCAATGGCTCGCTGCGCACCGCGCCGTCCACATCCACAAACTGATTCAGGTGGCCAATGCCTGAAGCCACATTGCCCAGCAGTTCAATGGGTTGTTGGCCGCGCACAGCACTGACGGAAAAACCATTCACGTCGTCCAACGCACTCTTGAGCGCGTACGGTGGCAAGGGATTGTCGGGTTTGCCTTGCTGTTCACCCAGTGTGAATACAGAAGGAATCAGCACATTGCCCGCCTTTTCCAGACTAGCTGCCAGTATTGCATCCGTGTCCAAGGCGGTTTCAGCTTCCGTGATCAGGTTGCTGACGGATTCATTGGCAGCGCCGGTCTCCCCACCCGCTGCCAGCGCTTCCTTCATCTTGCGGATGAACACCAGGCCGCGATCCACCTGCGGCTCAAAAAAGAATGCGGTGTGCACCACCGTCTTGGCCTTGGCGGCCGCAAGCTGGTCGATCAGCTTTGCGTGGATATCGCGCGGCCAGGGCCAGCGCCCCAGGTTGGCAATGCTCTGGTCGTCAATGGCGATGACGGCGATGCGGTCCGAAGGCTGACGGGAAGTTGTTGTGCTGGCCACATCGTAGAAACGCCGCTCCAGAGTGCCAATGAGGTCGGTGGACAGGTGCAAAGCCACCGTCGCCAATACGACGAGCACGCCAGCGAACCAGTCGGCGCGCCAGAAAGAGCCTGCTCCCGCTTTTGAAGACTTTGCCAATTACCACCCCTCACACGTTTGCAGAACCGCCCCCGCCCGGACATGGTTTGGGCGTGGCCATTTATGTAGTGACCCCGCAGTCTACGTTATCAGAGGCCCGGCGTACCGACAATAGCCTGCTCAGGCAGTCGCACAGGCTTTAGGGATGGAAGGTCTGCCATCCAGACGGATGGCGCAACCTTTGGCACACCCCAGAAACACAAATGCCCAGGCACAGGCCTGGGCATCGTGTGGGACCGAGGCCACAAACCCCGCGTCACAAAGACGTAACGCTTACAGCAAAGCCCTGAGCAGCTTA
>NZ_JBXAMW010000014.1:0-120434 GCF_058801025.1 Rhodoferax sp. GW822-FHT04A08 | reverse complement strand
CCTCCCGGCAGACATTCATATCCCCCATTCGAGTGATATTGCACTGTTGTTCGACCAGCTCAAGATTCCTTGAGATTTTCTCCCGCATAGCCCCTTTAACCATCACTGTCCTGCACGTGCCCCGCTTCGCACAATGCATAAGTATTCGCCGACCACCCTTGCGTACTACGTCGCCACTCACACCTCGTCGACTCATTCGCATTTGATAGGTGATCCTGCAGAAACATGCCGTCCTTGGTGATTCGCGTGGAGTTCACATTGGGCTGCTGCCGGTTTCAAAGACAAATACGAAGGGATTCCCTACTTTTGGGTAATAGCATCAAATGCCAAAGTTGGTCTGTAGGACAGGTCAATCTGAAACCGTTCAAAGGGAAGTCCCGAGGGTGATATTTCACGTATTGGTGTGGGTTTGGCCAAGTCTGTAATCCAGGTTCACGCCGTAGATGCCGGTGGCAAACTCGCAATCAATCGGCAGTTGAGTCGAGACAGGTTTCTAGCGTGGTACGCGCAACTTCCCGGAGGCTGCGTGGTGGCGATGGAAGCATCCGGTGGATGCCCATCATTGGGCTCGCAAGCTAATCGTGCTGGGGTTGAATGCGAAGGTGATCGCAGCCCACTTGGTGACGCCTTACCCCCTTCAAGGGAATGGTGTGTAAGAGATTCTAGACCGACACTTGATTTCCAACACTCCTTCTGCCCGCGCAGTACTTAGTGTGTCGCGTCGACAGGTTGAATCCACCACCAGTAGCGGACCTACGAAATATGTCTCAAGAATAGTTGATGGCGGGACAGTCTTCAAGCGTGCGATCGTCATGGATATTCAGCTTGAACACTGCCACCGACTGAACCAGATTGCCAGCCTGTGACCGCAAGCTGCTTGCGGCCGCCGCCATTTGCTCGACCATGGCAGCGTTCTCCTGGGTCATGCGGTCCATCTGGTTGATGGCCTCACACACATGAGCAACGCCTGCGGCCTGTTCACTGCTTGCACTGCTGATCTCTCGAACAATGTCGCTCACTCGGCGAATAGAGTTGACGATCTCGGTCATTGTTGCGCCGGCTTCATCGATCAAAGTCGTTCCCAGATTTACCCGTTCCACACTGGTACTGATCAGCCGCTTGATCTCCTTGGCCGCTTCTGCGCTTCGCCCTGCGAGGGACCGGACTTCGCTGGCCACCACAGCAAAGCCTCTACCCTGCTCACCAGCACGCGCCGCCTCCACTGCGGCGTTAAGAGCCAGGATATTCGTTTGAAAAGCAATCCCATCGATAACACCAATGATGTCAGCGATGCTCTTGGATGAGTCGTTGATCTCCTTCATGGTCCCCACTACACGTCCCACCACAGTACCGCCACGTGTCGCAATGGTTGACGCGCTCACCGCGAGTTGGTTGGCCGTAGTGGCAAGGTCAGCATTGTGGTGCACCTGTGTGCTCAATGCCTCCATGGAAGTTGTGGTCTCCTGCAGAGCGCTGGCCTGGTTTTCTGTGCGTGCAGAGAGATCTTGGTTGCCTTGGGCAATCTCTGCGCTGGCTGTGGCCACACTTTCCGAATTCTTGAGCACGTTGGTGACGACTTCCACGATGTTGACCTGCATCCGGTTCAAGGCATGCAGCACTTGACCCACCTCGTCCTGTGACTGGACGTCTATCTTCATCGTCATGTCGCCAGTGGCGAACTGGTCCGCCGCAACCTGGGCCTGATTCAGCGGCCGCATGATGGACCGTATCAGCCAACTGGATAAAACAAGTGCCAATACCAGACCCAGCGTCGCCGCAACGATGGTTGCATTGCGTGCCGTGGCGTAGGCATGTTCGCTGGCAAGGCTTTCAGCAACGGCGCCTTCATGATTGAACTCGATAAGCTTTCCGAGCTTGGCGTTGAGGTTCTCAAAACTATCCTTGGAGTCGAATTCCAACAGAGCCTTGGCACTCGACTTTTGATCCGTGCTGGAAGTGTCCAGGATCTGAGTGTGGAGCTTTTGGTAGGACTGCCATTCAATCGCAAGGTCATCGAAGAGCTTTCGCTCTTCGTCGCTCACTATCAGATCGACGTAAGCCTTACGATCCTTTTCGAAATTCGCAACGATGCCCTCCATCGACTGTGCGATGGCGGACATGGTCTTCTCGTTCAGGTTCAACACGTGCTGAAACTCGGTATTCCGAAGGTTGGCAACTCCGGCAGCCATTTGGTTGATTCGCTCCACGCTGGGCAACCACTTGGTCGTGATCTGCCTGGAGGAGGCGCGCATCAGACCCATCTGCCACACTGCCAGTGCCGAAACGCACAGCAGTATGGCGACGACCAGTCCAAAACTGAACTTGAGTCGGTTGGCGAATTTCATTTCCTTGACCATATCGGTATGTCCCCTTTTTTCCGTCAACGGGATGTGCAAGCCGCAGGTTCAGCGGCTATTGCGGCTGCAAGAGCGTTTGCGGGGCCTTTGCATTCAACAGGGTTCTGGTGCGCGCAATCACGTTCTCTGTTGTCATGCCGAAATGGGTCGCCAAGTCATTGGCCGCACCGGATTCGCCAAACGTGTCGATTCCCAGTACATCTCCTTCGAGTCCGACAACGGCACGCCACAGGCGGGTTGCACCAGCCTCAATGGCCAGACGGGGTACGCCGGCCGGCAACACCTCTTCCTGCCAGTCCTTGGGTTGATTCAGGAAGGAGTTCATGGAGGGCATGGAGACCACACGAACGCGGGTGCCTTCTTGCGTCAGCTGGTTTGCTGCGGATACGGCCAACTGCACCTCGCTACCGGTTGCGATCAGGATGACTTCCGGGGATTGACCCTGGGGTTCCGCCACGAGTGTGTAGCCCCCACGGCTCACGGCTTTGACGGTGTCTTCATCGCGTGTATGCATGGGCAGGTTCTGGCGTGACAGTGCAAGGCATGTGGGCGTGCTGGTCTGCTTCACAGCCGTTTGCCAGGCCACGGCCGTTTCCAGCGCGTCACATGGGCGCCAGCAATCCATGTTGGGAATCAGACGCAAGGTGGCCAGTTGTTCCACGGGCTGGTGCGTTGGCCCATCCTCGCCCAAACCAATCGAGTCATGGGTGAACACGAAAATGGGGGCAATGCGCATCAGCGCACTCATACGCAATGCGTTGCGGGCGTACTCGGAGAACATCAGGAAGGTGCCACCAAACGGTCGGTAGCCACCGTGCAGGAAGATGCCATTCATGATGGCCGCCATACCAAACTCCCGCACCCCGTAGTGAACGTAGTTGCCACCGGTGTCGGCTTGAACGCTGCGGCATGCCGGCCAATTGGTCAGATTGGATGGTGTCAGGTCGGCAGAGCCTCCCAGAAATTCCGGCAAATGTGCTGCCAGCTCGGTGATGGCTTCCTGTGAGGCCTTGCGCGTTGCAACCGCACCTTCACGCTGGGACCACTTGGACAGCATCTGGGCACAGACCGCATCAAAACCTTCAGGAAGCTGCCTTTGGTTGCGGCGCATGAACTCGGCAGCCTTTTCGGGATGTGCCGCCTGCCAGCTTCCAAATAACGCAGTCCATTGCTCCTGCTGGGCGTGACCACGCTCCTTGGCACTCCATTGGGTGTAGACATCCTCAGGAACCACGAACGGCTCATGCGGCCAATTCAGAACCTGGCGCACCGCGGTAATTTCGTCTTTGCCCAATGGAGCACCATGCACCTCGTGGCTACCCGCCTTGTTGGGAGAACCCTTGCCAATAACGGTACGGCAGCAAATCAGCGTGGGCTTGGAGGCCGAGGCCTTGGCCAGTTCAATGGCTGCATGGATGGCGTTGGCGTCGTGCCCATCCACGCCGCGAATCACATTCCAGCCATAGGCTTCAAAGCGTTTGGGCGTGTCATCGCTGAACCACCCTTTAACATGTCCGTCGATCGAAATGCCGTTGTCATCCCAAAAAAGGATTAGCTTGTTGAGGCCCCAGGTACCAGCCAGTGAGCAGGCCTCGTGGCTGATACCTTCCATCAGGCATCCGTCGCCACAGAATGCATAGGTGTAGTGGTCTACCACCGCATGCTCAGGCGTATTGAACTCCTTGGCCAGCAGCTTTTCCGACAATGCCATGCCTACGGCGTTCGCCACCCCCTGGCCGAGCGGGCCGGTGGTTGTCTCCACACCGGGAGTCAGAAAAACCTCCGGGTGACCGGGCGTCTTGCTGCCCAGCTTGCGGAAATTCTTCAACTCCGCGATAGGCAAGTCATATCCCGACAAATGCAGCAGCGCATACAGCAGGGCCGAGCCATGGCCGTTGCTCAGCACAAAGCGGTCTCGGTTGGGCCAGGCAGGGTCTGCAGGGTTGTGACGCAGATGCTGGTTCCACAGCACATCTGCGATATCGGCCATGCCCATAGGCATGCCGGGGTGGCCGGAATTGGCAGCCTGGACAGCATCGACCGCCAACATACGAAGCGCGTTCGCGCGAAGTGTCGTCATAGAGATTCCTTAGAGGGAGCGGCTGCCCGCGATGGGCTGCCCGGGGGGCCTAGTGAGGCAAAGTCAGGACTGGATGCGGTCCAGGATCATGCGTTCCAGCGCAATCGCATCGGCTTCGAATTGCCGAATGCCTTCGGCCAGCTTTTCCGTTGCCATGGCATCGCGATTGAGATCCAGGCGAAATTGCTGTTCACTGATCACGTGGTAAGGCGGTACAGCGGTATCCGTGATCGCAGTACCCAGGGCGCGGGTCACCGGATCGTCGGATGCCTGCAACTCGGCTAGCAGCTTGGGGCTGATCGTGAGCAAGTCACAACCAGCCAAGGCGCATATCTGCCCCACGTTTCGGAAGCTCGCTCCCATGATTTCGGTGGCGATCCCATTGGCCTTGTAACAGGCAAAGATCTGACTCACCGAACGCACGCCAGGGTCGTTGGCTCCTGCATGGGCAAGCTCATCCCACCCCGTGCCGGCTGACTTCTTGTACCAGTCGTAGATCCGTCCTACGAACGGCGAAATAAGCTGTACCTTGGCATTGGCGCAGGCAATCGCCTGTGGCAGAGAAAACAGCAGCGTCAGGTTGGTATGGATGCCTTCGCTCTCCAGCGCCTTGGCCGCCTGAATACCTTCCCAGGTGGACGCCAACTTGATGAGCACCCGAGAGGTATCCACCCCTTGCGCCTGGTAGAGCGCCAGTATCTCCTTGGCCTTGCGGATGGAGCCTTCCGTATCAAAGCTCAGGCGGGCGTCAACTTCGCTCGATACCCGGCCTGGGATGCGCTGCAGGATTTCCTTGCCAAAAGCCACGACCACGCGGCCCGCGATGCGCTCCACGGATGCGCCCCGTGCTGCGTCCACCACCTGTTCAAAGAGCGGCTTGTACTTGGCGTCACGAATGGCCTGCAACACCAGAGACGGGTTGGTGGTGGCGTCTTGCGGCGCAAACTGCGTGAGAAGCTCAAAGTCGCCAGTGTCCGCAACAACCGTCGTGTATTGCCTCAGTGCTTCGAGCTGGTTCATGACATGAACATCCCACCATCGACATTGATGGTCTGGCCGGTGATGTAGGCAGCGTCATCGGAAGACAGGAAGGTCACCACGCCGGCCACGTCTTCGCCGGAGCCGGGGCGTCCCATGGGAATGCCTTCAATCCATTCGGCCATCAGCTCACCCGGCTTGTAGTTGCCAAGCAGCTTGCCCCAGGCCTCGTCGTTGTAGGCCCACATATCGGTTTCGATGATGCCGGGGCAGAACGCGTTGACCGTGATGCCTGTCTTGGCCAATTCCTTGGCCAGGCTTTGGGTGATGCCCACCACACCAAACTTGCTGGCCGCGTAGTGGGGGGTGTAGACAAAGCCCTGGCGTGCTTGACCCGACGCGGTGTTGATCAGGCGCCCCTTCTTGCCAGCCGCCCGCATACGCACAGCAGCCTCCTGGCAGCAAAGAAACACCCCTTTGGTGTTGACCGCCATCACCTTGTCCCACTCGGATTCGCTCAGGTCTTCGAGTTTTGCAATGGTGATCACGCCAGCATTCTGGATGGAGATGTCCACCTCACCCAGTTCGACCGCCACACGCGCATAGAGAGCCTTTACTTGCTCCTTGTTGGTCACATCCAGCTCTGCGCCTATGACCTTGGCGCCTTCGACGGTCAGTGTGCCCAGCTGCTTTGCTGTGTCATGGACCAAGGCTTCATTGGCGGCCACACAGACGCTGGCCCCCTCGCGCACAAAGCGTTGTGCAATGGCCTTGCCTATGCCTCTGCTGCCACCCGTGACGACAACAACCTTGCCGGCAAATCTTCTGCTCATGATGGGTTCCTTCGGAAATCAAATCACCAGCAGACAAATCCACCGTCCACAATCAAGTCCACGCCTGTGCAAAACGACGCAGCCCGGCTGGAGAGGAACACCGCAGGGCCCACCATCTCATCCACCGTGGCCATGCGACCGAGCGGTGTGTCGCGCTCAAAAATCTTGACCTGCTCAGCCACCTCCGGGCGAAGGTTCATGGGCGTGGCGGTGTAGCCGGGGCTGATGGAATTCACGCGGATGCCGCGTTCAGACCATTCCATGGCCAGGCTCTTGCTCATGTGGATCACCGCGGCCTTGGAGCTGTTGTAGTGGGCTTGCAGAAGGCCGCGATTCACGATGGAGCCCGACATGGAAGCAATGTTCACGATGGAGCCTTTCTTTCGGGGCAGCATGACGCGTGCCTGGGCCTGGCAGCTGAGAAACACGCCATCCACATTGATGGCATGCACGCGGCGCCACTGGTCGTAGCCCATGTCTTCGGCAGGCGCTGCATTGGCAATGCCGGCGCAGTTCAAGGCAATGCTCAGTGCGCCCAGCTCGGCTTCGATGCGGTCAACGCTCGCCTTCAGGTCTGCAGCTTGGGTGACATCGCCGGTAGTGATGATCGCCTTGCGCCCCAACTTCTGAATGCTTTCAACGGTCGCTTCCAAGCCCTTTTGCTGTCCCGGCAAGTCAAAACACGCCACATCTGCGCCGGCCTCTGCCAGGCCAATCGCCAGACGCTGACCGATACCGCTTCCGGCGCCGGTCACCATGGCCACTTCACCTTTTAGATCAAACAAATTCACTTGGACACTCCTTGCATCGCTGCGTTAATGGCACTAAGGCCTGCTCTATGGGCTCTCGATAAGCCGTTTTGCCGTATCGAGATCAGTAATCAATGTGGAAATCCATTTGCCACGCAGGGAGCCCCTGATGGCTTCGAACTTCCTTGGACCGCCTGCAACGCCAATGCGGCGGCGGGCCTTCAACACCTGATCGGCTTCTATGCCGATGATTCGGTCATTCAGACCTGTGCGAACCAGCTTGCCGTTTGCGTCAAAGAAACGCAGACAGACGTCGCCAACCGCGCCTGCGGCCTTGAGTTCTTCAATATCGCGGTCTGAAAAAATGTTGCCGCTATCACGCAGCATGCGCGATGGTGCGGTGGAGCCAATCCCCATCAAAATGCCCGACAGGTTGTCAAACATGGTCAGCACGTGGGTACAGGCGGCGTCGGCTTCTATGGCCCGCTTGGCCTCGGGTGAGGCAGCGATGCCAGGCGCCATCATGAAAGTGGGCTCGGCATGAGAAAGGTGCGCCAGCCGTTCGGTAAGCTGGGTCGCAAAGCGTTGCACACTGGGTTGCCCAACACCACCAAAAGCTTGGACCACATGGCGCGTGACGCCTGAGGCCGTGGGCCGCATCACGTTCACTGCCGCCAACAGTGTGGAGCTCCAGGACGACACTGCGATGGACTCCATCGTCGGTACCATCAGCTCCAGGTAGGACGCAACCGAAGACGCCAATGCCTGGGAAATGGCGTCGTCAACATCCAGTTGTGCATCAGGAACCTCCACCACCAGGCACTCGTCAATGCCAAAGAGGCTTTCGACGCGAGACTCCACCTCCGCATGGACGCCAGGCGGAACGTGCACCGTGATTTTCACAATCCCAAGCTGCTCGGATTGCTTCAAAAGTCGTGAGACTTTGGCCTGGGACAAGCCCAGCTGTTCCGCAATTTGAGCTTGTCCCATTGATCGCTCAAAGTACATGCTGGCAATGCGTGTGGCTAAACGAAGGATTTCAGGTGTGGCGGCGCGGTGGTTTTTCATGCGGCAGATTCTCGCACCAGACCCTAAAAATGCACCGTTCAGTGGACCGCAAGGTCCATCACGTTCTGGCTGGTAGCTGCACCACGCTTCAGCTCACCCCGAACTTCGCCCCGTGCCAATACGATCACGCGGTGGGACAAGCCCAAAACCTCGTCCAGGTCAGAACTCACCACAATCACCGCCATGCCCTCGCGAGCCAGCTCGGCAATCACCTCGTAGATTTGAGCACGAGCACCCACGTCTACACCACGAGTTGGCTCATCCAAGATGATGACGTTGGGGTTGCGAGCTATCCATTTGGCGATCACGACCTTTTGTTGATTTCCCCCTGACAGGGAACCCGCAGATTGCTCGGGAACGCCCTTGACAGTGAGCTTCTCAATCAATTCTTGAGCAAAGGAGTCGCGCTTTTTGGGCCAGATCCATCCGCCCGCCCCCACCAGGTCGGCATTGCTGTATGCAATGTTCTCGGCGATCGAATGCGACAGAACTACTCCCAAGGCCTTTCTATCATCCGGCACCATGACTAGCCCCTTGCGAATGACGTCTATAGGAGATTTGGGACGAACATTTTTACCGCCGATGACAATCTCGCCCGAGGCAATCGGGTCCACGCCGGCAATGGCGCGCATAGCTTCCGTGCGCCCGGCACCCGAGATGCCGGCAAAGCCGAGGACTTCACCACGTCGGACATCAAAACTCAAATTCTTGAAGCGACCGTCCACTGCGGTCAGCTTGCGCACCGACAGCGCGACTGGGGCATCTGCGGGTGGTGCCGGAATTTCCGGGAAAAGCCGGTCCACGTTGCGGCCCACCATATCGCGCACCAGCAGATTGCGTTCCAGTTGCGCACTGGCGTGGCTGGCAACCAGACGGCCATCACGCAGCACTTCGATCCGGTCACAAATACGTGCAATTTCAGCCAGGCGGTGGCTTACGTATATGAACGAGACACCTTCTGCCTTCAGGCGCCTGACCTGCTCGAACAGACGGTCCGTTTCCTCGTCTCCCAATGCCGCAGTGGGTTCATCGAGGATGAGCATGGTGGCATTGAGCGTCAGGGCTTTGGCAATTTCCACTTGCTGCTGGGCGGCAACGCTCAGGCTGCTCACTTTGGTCCTGGCCGATACACTCAGCCCCAGCCTATGCAACTGTTCTTGCGCCCGCTCCACCATGGTGTCCATGTCGATGCGACCGTTCTTCATCAGCAGGCGTCCGACGAACACGTTTTCGGCAATCGTCAGATGGGGCAGCAAACGCATTTCCTGGTGGATCAGCCCAATGCCAGCCTGAAGTGCGTCTCCCGGCGTGCGGGGGTTGTAAGGGCGACCTTTCCACCACATTTGACCGCCCGCATCGGAGTGGGTCAGTCCGGCAATGATGGACGACAGTGTGGATTTGCCAGCACCGTTTTCACCCAACAGGGCCACACATTCGCCGGGTCGGATCTCGACGTTCACACCGCGCAAGACGGTGATGGAGCCGTAGGTCTTGCCCATGTTGCGGGCAACAAGACCGGTGTGTGGTGGTACAAATTCCGTGGATGACATGATCGGTGCTGACAGTGCAAATGGTTGGAAAGAGAAGGGGGATAACCGCCTTCCCTTTCCAGACTGGGCTTAAGGGTGCTGCTTGATGAACTGGTCCACGTTTTCCTTGGTGGTCACGCGGGCATCGGTCGGCTGATCCTTGGGCACAGCCTTGCCGGCCAATACGTCTGTCACAGCATCCACGGCCATCTTGCCCATGGTCCAGGTCTGTTGTGTAGCAGTGGCATCCAGGGTGCCGTTGTTCTTCATGGCCAGCAGGGCGCCCGGGTCTCCGTCAAAGCCAACCACCCACACCTTGTGGTTGGGCTTGGCCAGCTTGACTGCCTGGGACGCACCCATGGCAATGCCGTCGGCCTGGCCGATGATGATGTTGATGGACGGGTCGCGCTGCAGCATGTCCTGGGCAATGCGGTTGCCTTCGTCAGCAGCCCAGCGTTCGGTCCACTGGTGTTGTGAAATCTTGATGCCGCAGGAAGCCAGACCAGCAGTAAAGCCTTCGGTACGTTCCTTCTCAGGGGTGGTGCCACGTTGGCCATGGATCATGACAGCAGTGCCCTTCCCGCCTGTCTTCTCACAAATCCACTTGCCCAGTTCAGTCGTAGCAGCCACTGAGCGGCCATAGATGAAGGTGTCGCCAGGATCAGAGTCCACATTGCGGTCCACGTTAATCACGGGGACACCGGCCTTTCGGGCAGCACGAACAGGCACAGCCGCGGCGGTTGCACCAGCCGGAATGTAGACGAGTGCGTCAATCTTTTGGGCGATCAAATCTTGGATCTGATTGACCTGCGTCGCAGCATCCCCTTTTGCGTCGACCACCACAACCTTATAGCCTTTTTCCTTGCCGTAATTTTCAACACCCTGCTTGATGATGTTGAAGAAATCAGCTTGCAGGTTGGGCACTGCTACGCCGATGGTCTTGCCAGCGCCCTGGGCGTATGCCGTTCCGGCCAGCACTGTTGTTGCCACAGCAGCCAACACGAGTTTTTTGAATTTGATCATGACGTCTCCTAATTGAACTTAAAAATGGTTTTATCGGGACTTGCGCTTGTTGGTATCGAACATCACAGCGATGACGATGACGACACCGATCACGATTTGCTGAACGAACGGCGAAGTCCCGATAAGGTTTAAGCCGTTGCGCAACACACCGATCGTCAACACGCCCATGAGCGTGCCGAAGATGCTTCCTACGCCGCCAGACAAGCTGGCGCCGCCAATCACTACTGCTGCAATGGTGTCGAGCTCATAGCCCTGACCACCTGCTGGCTGCGAGGAGTCCAGGCGTGTGGACATCACCACACCGGCCAAGCCGGAGAGGAGACCGCACACCGTGTAGACACCCAAGGTGACACGTTTCACCGAGATACCTGCCAGGCGGGCCACTTCGCTGCTGCCGCCAATGGCATAGAGCGCACGCCCCGTGGCGCGGTACTTCATGAAGATGCCTGCTACCAGGGTAAGACCCAGGAACAACGCCACAGAGACGGAGAGGAAGCCCATGTAGCGTTCAATGGACAGGTCAGAGAACCAACCGGGGTAGCCCACGATCTGGCTGCCGTCGGTGATGATGTTGGCCAGCCCGCGTGCAATGGACATCACGGCCAAGGTGGCGATGAAGGGCGGCAAGTTGACCTTGACGACCAGGAAGCCGGAGAACGCGCCGCACAGTGCACCGGCGATGAGCCCAACCAGGATAGCGATGGGCATGGGCCATCCGACCACATTGGCCAGCCAACCCATGACCATCATGGACAGCGCAAGAACCGATCCGACCGAGAGGTCAATGCCGCCAATCACGATCACTGCGGTCATTCCCAACGCCATGATTCCCAGTACGGTCAGCTGGTCCACCACGTTGAGCAAATTGCGTGTGGTCAGAAACACATCCGAGAGGATGGAAAAGACCACACACAGGACGATGAGGCTGATGAGTGGAATGTGCTCCGACAAGCGCTCTTTCCAAGCGATGCTGCTCGGCTTGGTTTGTGCTTTGGTTTCGACGGCATTCATTTGCTTGCTACCTTGTTCATGTATTTCGTGCTGTGTCTCTTGTGCGTTGTGTTCAGGCACTGCGTTGTGTGCGCGACCTGGTAACTGCCAGTGCCCAGTTGTTGCGAAGTCGCGAGATTTCTTCTTCGGAACGTTCCGGCACTTCGGTCGTGACCTGTGATCTCGCCAGGCTTTGCAAGGCCGCTTCATCCCATGCGCCTTCACGCAGCCCAGCCAGGTGAGCGACGCCCAGGGCCGAGAGCTCTGGGTCCGTGCAGTGCACCACGGGCCGCTTGATGTATGCAGCAACCGATGCACGCAACGTGGCGTTGCGGGAGGGGCCACCATCCAGCAACAGTTTCTGCACGCTGTCCCCACCTCCGTCCACGGCTGCGACGACGTCGGCCACCTGGTGGGCAATGGAGTCCAGTGCCGCAGCCAGGACCTGCTGCCGGTTGGTATCCAGGGTGAGACCGCTCATGAGGCCCACAGCCCGTGCGTCCCAGTAGGGTGCCCCCAGGCCGGAGAAGGCAGGGACGATGCACAGTTCACCAGCCGGAGCCAATACGGCTTCAGCCGCTGCAACCTCAGCGTCGATGCCAAACAGGTCTGCAGCCCACCGCAGGGTTGCCCCGGCAGACCGGATATTTCCCTCATGTGCCAGTCGTGGACCGGTGCCTGCATCCCATCCGACGGTCAGGCACATGCCTTCCAGCCGTTGCGCGCCCTTGCGAGCCAGGCCCATGACGGAAGATCCGGTTCCCATGGTGGCCTTTACAGAGCCCACTTCACGCACGCCGTGGGCGTACAGCGCGGCATGGGAGTCCGCCATCACCGATGAGACCGGAACACCCGCCAGGGACGGATGCAGGCCTGCAGCGTCTGCATGTTTTCTGATGGAAGGCACGACCTCTGGCAGCATCTGCACCGGGATGTTGAAGAGACGCAGCAGGTCATCATCCCACGCGGCATTGGCCACATTGAGCAATTGGGTGCGCGATGCGTTGCCCACTTCGATGGTGCTCTCGCCACCCAGGCGGGCCACGAGCCAGGCGTCCACAGTGCCTGCAACCAGATCTGCGTTGCGGCTGGCAGTGCGGTCGGGGTCAACGCGGTCCAGCAACCAGCGAATCTTCAGGGCCGAGAACATGGGGTCCAAGGGCAGGCCGGATTTGTCCAGCACCATGTCGGTGACATGGTCGGCGGCCAACGCTTCGAGCAAACCCACAGTGCGCCGGTCTTGCCAGCTCAGGAGCGGAGTCACTGGGCTGGCATCTTTTCGATTCCAGATCAGGGCGGACTCCCGCTGGGTGGACAGTCCCACGGCTGCCACACGTGTTTGCGGCTTTTGCTCAATGCACAGACGAACCGCTTCACGCACACTCAACCAGATGGCTTGCGCATCCTGCTCCACCCAGCCCGGCTGGGGGTAGCTTTCACCCAGTGCAGCGCTGGCTTTGGCGACGATGCGACCCGTGGTGTCGACCAGCACGCATTTCGTGGCGCTGGTTCCCTGGTCAATGGCAAGTATGTGGCTCATGTTGATATCCGACTTAGGCGTTTTCAATCAACTCTAGTGCAGCCTTGGCAATGCCAGGTCCAGTGAGACCAAAGTACTCGAACAGAAAGTTTGTGGAACCGGTCGGTGCAAGCCCGGTCACGCCCAGAATACGCATGCGGGTGGGGTGCGTTTGCACAACCACTTCCGAAATGGCTGAGCCCAAACCGCCGTACACAATGGCTTCTTCCACGGTGACGATGCCTTTGGTCTCCTTGGCAGCAGCAACGACGGTCTGCACGTCCACCGGTTTGATGGAGGCAGCATTGATAACGCGTGCTTCGATACCGCCTTCGGACAGAAAGCTGGCAGCATCCAGGGCGCGTGCAACCATGGTGCCCGCGGCGATGATGGTCACGTCCTTGCCTTCGCGCAGGGTCACGAACTTGCCAGGTTCAAAGCTCACACCTTCGCGGGAAACGGCGGGTACCTTGGTGCGGCCGATGCGCATGAAGCAGGGGCGGCCGGATTTCAGGGCCCAGCGCATGGTGGCACGTGTTTCATCGGGGTCGGCCGGAACGGCAACGGTCAGATCGCCGATGGCACGTGTCCACGCCAGATCTTCAATGGAGTGGTGGGTTGGTCCCAGTTCGGCGTATGCCATTCCGGGGCTCATGCCGCAGAGGACCACGGGAAAGTTGGAATACACCACGTCTGCCTTGATCTGCTCCAGCGCGCGACCTGTCAGGAAGGGCGATGCGGCGCACACAAAAGGACGCATACCTGCGTTGGCCAGGCCTGCGGCCACGCCAACCATGTTCTGTTCGGCGATGCCGACATTGACCAGCCGATTGGGGAACGCCTTCTTGAAGGCACCCAGGTTGCTCGATCCCACGGAATCGTTGCAGACCGCCACAATGCGCGAATCCTCGCGCGCCATCTTTTCCAGCTCGTCCGCGAACGCCTGGCGGCAATCGAAACCTACGCTGCTATCAACCTTGCTCACGCTGCCACCTCTTTCATTGCTGCTTCGTACTGGGCGGCGCTTGGGACCTTGTGGTGCCACTCCACCCCGTTCTCCATAAATGACACACCCTTGCCCTTGACCGTGTTGGCGATCACTGCGCGGGGGCGCTCACCGGGGGCCATGGAAAGCACATGCAGAAGTTCTTCATACGAGTGCCCGTTGATTACGTGGGTTTCCCAGCCGAAGGCGGTCCACTTGTCCGCCAGGGGCTCAAGCTCGTTGGTCTCGGCCGTGGTGGCACCTTGCTGCAGACGATTGCGGTCCACGATCAGCGTGAGGTTTCCAAGCTTCTGCTGGGCAGCGTACATGGCCGCCTCCCAATTACTGCCTTCCTGCAGTTCGCCGTCGCCGACCACTACATAGGTCCGGAAATTCATACCCTGCAGCTTGGCAGCCGTTGCACAACCCACGCCCACCGGCAAGCCATGCCCCAGAGGACCGGTGTTGGTTTCGACGCCAGGGATTTTGTTGCGGTTGGGGTGGCCGTTCAGCGGGGACAGGTCCTTGGCGAAATGCACCAAGCGGTCAGCGCTGAAGTAGCCACTGTGGGCCAGAACGGAATACAGGGCTGCCGCGCAGTGGCCTTTGCTCAGGATGAAGCGGTCACGGGTGGGCAGGCTGATGTTGGCCGGGTCTACGGCCAAAACACCTTCATAGAGGGTGACCAGAATGTCCGTCACCGAGAAGTCGCCACCGATGTGACCCAGGCCTGCGGTGTTGATCGTGGTGAGGACTTGGCTGCGAATGAAGCGGCTGGTTGCCGCCAACCGTTCGATCTTTTTACTTTCATCGGCCTGCACAAAGTCCTGACGACGTGCACGCCACTGCGATACCGCAGCACCATCGACCACCAGAGGAGCCGAGACCTCGACACCGACTGCCTTTTGAGTATGTTGCATATTTATTCACTATTGACTTGTTATGCATTAGTATATTCACTGTTGAATCGTTATGCACTAGGGTTTTCCCCAGATCAAGGGTTTGTCGGTAGGAATTGAGGGATACCTGATCAGGTTCATCGAAAGCGCGATATCCGACTCACTGGTCGAGACAGTTGGTCAAAGAGCCTTCGAACTAGCTCTGCCAGCTTTCGTCAGCTGCGCCAAGTGCCTTGCAACAGGCGCGTGCGGTCCTCAACAGTGGCAGCTGCCATCCACGCACCTCGGTCAAACCCATTGAACGACACATGAATCCGTAGGTACTGAAAAGGGACGCGGTTGCCACAGAGCGCACCTTTGGTCGAAGTGCCTTTGTTTTTTCCGTCACAACAAAAACGCCCAGCAGTGCTGGGCGTTTCAAAGGGATTGGTACGAGCTAAGCTCAGGGCTTGGCGTGGCTGACAAACTCCACGGCGTTGAGCTCGAAGCCACCCATGCTGGGAAAGCGCCGCTCGTTGCCCAGCACCTTGATGTGCTTGAGACCAAGACTACGTAGGATTTGTGCGCCTACGCCATAGGAGCGTAGATCGCTATCGATCTTTCCAGTCTTCGGGGCCGGCTTCTCAGCCTCACCCATTGCATTGCGAACCAGATTGTCTTGGTTCTCCACGACGTTGAGTAACAGGATGACCCCTTTGCCCTCAGCTTGAATGGCTTTCTGTGCAGCCGGCAGCGGCCAGGAATGAGCGCCATCAACGTCTTCCAGAAAATCCAAAACCGACAGCGGTTCGTGCACGCGAACCATGACAGCCTCATCCGTGGACCAAGTCCCGGCCACCATGGCAAGGTGAACACCACCAAAGCGATCCTGGTAGGTCTGCAGCTCGAATTTTCCAAAGCTGTTGGTGATGGAGCGCTTGCCCTTGAGCGAGACCAGCTGCTCACTTTCGGTGCGGTACTTGATCAAGTCCGCAATGCTGCCAAGTTTGAGCCCATGCTGCTGGGCGAATATCATCAGGTCAGGAACTCGGGCCATGGTTCCATCGTCGTTCATGACTTCGCAAATGACCGAGGCAGGCATGAGGCCTGCCATTTCAGCCAGGTCGCAACCTGCCTCCGTGTGGCCAGCGCGCATAAGCACCCCCCCATTAGCCGCCCGCAGAGGGAAAACGTGACCAGGGCTCACCAGATTGGTCGATTTGGCATCCTTGGCCACCGCCACCCGGACAGTAGTGGAGCGGTCTGCTGCGGATATCCCTGTATCTATCCCATCGGCAGCCTCAATCGACACGGTGAATGCAGTGCCATGCTTGGTGCCGTTATTACTCACCATGGGAGTCAGTCCCAGCTGGTCGCAACGCTCAGGAGTCAGGGTCAGGCAAATGAGTCCGCGGCAATAGCGGGCCATGAAGTTGATCGCCTCGGGCGTTACGTGCTCAGCCGCCAGGATCACATCCCCCTCATTCTCGCGTCCTTCGTCGTCGACGAGGATCACCATTTTTCCTGCCTTGATGTCAGCCACCAACTCGGGGACCGTCGCAAAACCATTTCCACTCATACCTTGCACTCCAATTCAATCAAACTCGAAATATCTGTCAGCGGCGGCCGTATCGAACGGCCGCAAGGATTCACGCAGAACTGAGCGCCCCATGGGGGCCAGTGGGAGGTGTAAAGCGGGTGGGTAAAAACAAACTGATTCATGAACTCTTCAGTAAAAGAAAGAACAAAGAATCAGGGCACACGAGCACAGACGCACCTGACCAGCAAGGCAGATGGAGTTTGGTATCGCGCTACTCTTTCATCCGGACTGTGACCGTCGGCTCTGGAATCTCACCAGATCTGCTGACCCCGACGTTTGACATCGGGCGCTCGCGGGCTTGGCATTGCTGCCTTACCGCCGGTGGGGAGTTTCACCCCGCCCTGAGAACGCTGTCGACCAATTGGCCGACGAGCGAATTTTAGAGCACAAAGGAATGGTGGACGTCGCAGCTGTTGACCTTCCCGGCAAAACGGCGATGAGCGTATGAGTGCAATCACCCTTCCAGGCATCGTCGTATTGACTTAGGAAATGACGACGCTAAGTTCTCCCTCAATCATTAGTAAGCGGTTGTACTTGGCACCCGGGTCGGACCGGCATAAGAAACCCGTCTAAATCTGGGTGACCAGGGTACAGACGCTCAGGTCTGCAATGGTGGCGTCCTCGGTCTCACCAGAGCGGTGAGAAATCACGGAACTGTAGTCTTCGGCCATGCCGTCCTCAATGGTCATGATGGGGTATTGGTCGACCGATGCGGCGAGGTGGTCCATGAACTGGCCAGATCCAGCACATGGCCAATGTCTACTCCTGCCTTCTACCCAGCTTTCTCAACACCTTCCAATGAGCTGCAAGGCAGCCTCATTGGAAGGCAAGTTTGGCGCAATGCCGCCATCATCACCGAATGCCGTGGCATAGCGTTGCTACTTGAGCAGGCGCTTCAGGGAATGAAAGACCTCCACGCCCAAGCGCAACATCTCGAAGAAGCTGGGTGCGCCCACTTGCAGAATCATGAATTCCTGCATATCCACATTCCCAGGCGGGATGGTGGATGTACCGTCCAGCGCAATCGTCACCCGTTCCATGACATTGAGACCCAGCAGTGCGCTGCGCAGTTCACCGTTGACGTGAGAAACAGCTTTCTGAGCGCCCGTGCCAAGATAGCGACAAGCGTCTTCCTCTCCCAATTCCAATACCTCGCGCGTCCCTGTCGAAGCCCCAGAAGGAGATGCTGCAAGCCTGATGAATTAACACCGTAGTCTCACCCGTTACGCAATTTGGGCAATACGCATCAGGTTGGTGGTGCCCGAAGTTCCAAAGGGAACACCGGTGGAAATCATGATGGTCTGACCGGCCTGGCCCAGCCCTTCCTCTCAGGGGCCATGCGCAAGGCGGAATATCCTGAACTGGTGTACGCCACCACGGCAGCCACCTTCAGAAGGTCTGCGACACCCCGCACCGCTACGCCGATGGCATCGCTCTCGGCGACGAAGGCCTCCAGGCCGTTGATGGCTGCGGGCTTTTCCAGCTTGGCCACAATATCGGCGCGCCCCATGACGATGGACTTGATTTCCACAATGTCTTCTGGTCGTTGAACAAACGACAAGGCAATCCAGTCGATTCCCAAGGTCAGGCCGTAAGTCAAATCGGCCCGGTCTTTTCCGGTTAACGCCGATAGGGGCAGCACCACACCGGGCACATTCACACCCTTGCGGTCCGACACGGCGCTACCGGCCATCGTCTAGCAACAGGTCGGTGCCGACCTCCAGTGCAGAAAAGATTTCGGGGTGCGGCATGGGTGCCCGCATCTGGTCACCGGGTTTTTCGTGGTAAGGCTTGGATGGTCGACCGGTCTGCGCTGGCGGGTCCGAGGGTTGCCACGATCTTGGCATTGCGTTTGCGGTGCATGAAAGTCTTTGTTGTTGAGAACGCGTTACCGGCCGATCAGGATGGCGCGGAAATCGTTCACATTGGTGAGCGTGGGGCCAGTGACGAGGGAGTCGCCCAGCGCCTGAAAGAAACCATGGCCGTCGTTGCGGTCCAGGCTGTCCTTGGGATTGATGCCTAGTGCCCAGGCACGCTCCAGCGTACTCGGAGACAAATACGCGCCAGCTATTTCTTCAATCCCATCCACACCATCGGTATCTCCGGCCAGCGCATGGATGCCGGGTTCGCCTTGCAGGGCCACACCCAGCGACAAAAGGAATTCGACGTTGCGTCCACCGCGGCCATCTCCCCGGATGGTGACGGTGGTTTCTCCGCCAGACAGAAGAATGCAAGGTGCCTGAAATGGTTGGCCGTGGCGAGCGACCTGAAGTGCCATGGCAGCCATCACCTTGCCAACCTCGCGCGCCTCGCCTTCCACGCTGTCACCCAGGATGTAGGCAGACAAGCCCGCTGCTTCGGCCACTTTCGCCGCTGCTTCCAATGCCATTTGAGGCGTGGCAATCATGTGGACTTCCATTCCTTCCAAACGTTTGTCGTCTGGCTTGATGGACTCCCCTCGCCCATCGGTCAGCACCTTGCGGACGTTGTCCGGCAGGACAATGCCATAGCGTTTGATGATGGCCAATGCATCGGCGCATGTGGAGGAGTCACCTACCGTGGGGCCGGATGCAATGTCGCAGGGCCGATCTCCTGGCACATCCGAAATCAGTAGCGTCACAACCTTGGCAGGATAGCAAGCGGCCGCCAGTCGACCACCTTTGATAGCAGAAAGGTGGCGGCGCACACAGTTCATTTCACTGATGCTGGCACCCGACTTCAATAGCTCACGGTTCACCCTCTGCTTGTCTTCCAGGGTGATGCCTTCCAGAGGCAACGGCAGCAAAGAAGATCCGCCACCCGAGATCAGGCACAACACGGTGTCATCGGCGGTGAGTCCCTGCACCTTTTGCAGGATGCGTTGTGCAGCAGTGAGTCCTGCATCGTCGGGCACTGGATGTGCCGCCTCCACGATTTCGATGCGCTTGCAAGGCACGGCGTAGCCGTAGCGGGTGACCACCAGTCCCTCAAGCGGGCCGCTCCAATGTTGCTCCACCGCGTGCGCCATTTTGGCCGACGCCTTGCCCGCACCAATGACGATCAGGCGCCCTTTCGGGACCGCCGGCAGATGCGCCGCAATGCATTGGTTGGGCTGTGCGGCCGCGATGGCCACCGCAAACATGGACTGCAGCAACCCCTTTGCCAGAGGGATCTCTTCTTCTGGCGCTCCGGTTTGAAAGTTTTCAGTCGCCATGATTTGCGCTCCGTCCGCTAGGCAGCTTAGGCTTTGGCAATTGCCTCTTCGGCCTCGTAGAGGGCCTCCACGGTAGTGTCTTGGTCTAGCACACGGCTCATGCGGACCATGTCCAGGGCACCCACCCAACGGGCCACCGCCATAGTGGCCACGGCATTGCCAATGGTGTTGGTAATGGCACGGGCCTCGGACATGAAGCGGTCCACACCGAGCAGCAGCACCATGCCGGCAACCGGAATATTGCCCATAGAGGCCAGCGTGGCGGCCAAGGTAATGAAGCCGGAGCCGGTGACCCCTGCAGAGCCCTTGCTGGTCAGCATCAGCACGCCCAGGATAACGATCTGGTCGGTCATGGACAGCGGCGTATTGGTGGCCTGTGCAATGAAGATCGCCGCCATGGTGTAGTAAATACACTGACCATCGGGGTTGAAGGTCACACCCGACGGTATGACCAGGCCGACTACCGGTTTTGACACTCCAATGTGTTCCAGCTTACGCATCAACTGAGGCACCACCGATTCGGAAGAACTGGTGCCCAGCACGGTGAAGATTTCATCCTTGATGTAGCGCAGGAACTTGAAAATGCTGAAACCCGATAGCTTGGCGATGAAGCCCAGCACCACAAACACGAAAGCCACACAAGTCAGGTACATGCACAGCATCAGTTGACCCAGCGCGGAAAGCGAAGCCAGACCGTATTTGCCCACGGTGAAGGCCATGGCGCCGAAGGCAGCCAGCGGGGCCAGGCGCATGATCATGCCCACAATGCCGAACATGCTGTTGCAGAAGGCATCCAGCAGGTCCACTACCGGCTTGGCCTTACGCCCCATGTGAGACAGGGCCACGCCAAAGAAGATGCCGAACACCAGGATTTGCAGAATGTCATTCTTGGCCAGGGCTTCCACGATGCTGGAGGGCACCATGTTGACCAGAAAGTCTACAAAGCCACCGGATTTGGATGCCGCGGCGGTGTAGTTGGCAATCGCCTTGGTGTCCAGCGTTGCCGGGTCCACATTCATGCCCACGCCCGGCTTGAACACATTGACCACTACCAGACCGAGTGCCAGCGCGAAGGTGGAAACAACCTCAAAGTAGATGAGCGCCCTTACACCGACGCGGCCCAGTTCCTTCATGCTCTCCATCTTGGCGATGCCCAGCACCACCATGGCAAAAATGATGGGTGCGAACACCATCTTGATGAGCTTGATGAAGACATCGCCCAATGGCTTGAAGTCCGCGCCCAGGGTTGGGTAAAAAATCCCCAGCAGCACACCGGCGCTCACGCCGATAAGCACCTGCACATACAGCTTTCCAAAGAAACGACGCAACATGTTTGTCTCCTAAATATTTATTTCGAACCAGTGGATCGCGGCTCTTGCTGGCCGCTTCTCCAGAAATGCAATTGCGGTCTTATGCAGCTATGCGGGCGCAGACAGCGGCGGTCACCTGGGCGGTAGTGGCCTTGCCGCCCAGGTCACCTGTGTGCAGGGAGACGTCGGCGGTGACCTGCTCAATGACTGCCATCAGCTTCTTGGCAGCATCCACTTCACCCAGGTGTTCCAGCAGCATCACGCAGCTCCAAAAGGTTCCGACCGGATTGGCCAAGCCCTTGCCTATGATGTCAAAGGCTGAACCATGGATAGGCTCAAACATGGAGGGATAGCGGCGCTCGGGGTCGATGTTGCCGGTCGGTGCAATACCCAGGCTGCCTGCCAGTGCTGCGGCCAGGTCACTCAGGATGTCTGCGTGCAGGTTGGTGGCCACTATGGTGTCCAGGGTAGCGGGGCGGTTCACCATACGGGCCGTGGCGGCGTCCACGAGTTCCTTGTCCCACTTCACATCGGGGAAGTCCTTGGACACTTCCAATGCAATCTCGTCCCACATCACCATGGCATGGCGCTGGGCATTGCTCTTGGTCACCACGGTGAGCCGCTTGCGGGGGCGGCTTTGTGCCAGCTTGAAGGCAAAGCGGATCACGCGCTCCACGCCCACACGGGTCATCATGGTGACTTCGCAAGCGGCCTCAATGGGGTGCCCCTGGTGCACGCGACCACCCACGCCAGAGTATTCGCCTTCGGAGTTTTCGCGCACGATGACCCAGTTCAGGTCCTCCGGCTTGCAACGCTTCAGGGGCGCATCAATGCCAGGCAGGATGCGCGTGGGGCGCACATTGGCATACTGATCGAACCCTTGGCAGATCTTCAGGCGAAGACCCCAGAGCGTGATGTGGTCCGCAATCTCCGGGTCACCAGCGGAGCCAAACAGAATGGCGTCTTTGTTGCGCAATGCATCCAGTCCGTTGGCAGGCATCATTTCACCGTGGATGCGGTACCAGTCACCGCCCCAGCCAAAGTTCTCGAAATCGAAGTTGAAAGTGCTGCTGGCTGTGGCGAGGGCTTCCAACACAGTCTGTCCAGCGGGAACGACCTCTTTGCCGATACCGTCACCGGGGATGCAAGCAATCTTGTATGTCTTCATAACGTCTCCAAAATGGGTTGTGGTGGGGACGGAATGTACCTATTGCTGAATTTCACGGTTCATCTTAAAGTGACTCCATTGTTTACTATGATTTAACAATGTCCACCCCCTCCTCTGCTCCTTCGGAGATGGCCTTTTTCAGCCTTCTGACACGCATGGGCAGCTTCTCTGCGGCCGCCAGAGAAATGAATGTCACCACACCGGCGGCGAGTAAGCGCCTGAGCCAAATGGAGGCGCGCCTGGGTGTGCAACTGCTGAACCGGACCACGCGCCGTATCAGCCTCACTGCCGAGGGCGAGCTGTACCTGGAGCACGCCCGGCGCATCCTCGCCGACATTGAGGACATGGAGCGCCTGATCAGCAGTGCCATTGCCAAGCCCAAAGGCCTGTTGCGCGTCAATGCCACGCTGGGCTTTGGTCGCACCCACATTGCTCCGCTGATCTCCAGCTTTGCCAAGAAGTTTTCGGATGTGCAGGTGCAACTGCAACTCACAGTCAATCCGCCCGCGTTGACCGAAGACACATTCGATGTGTGCATCCGCTTTGGCGAACCACCGGACGCAAGGGTGATAGCGCGCCGTATTGCTGGGAACCGACGGTTGATTTGCGCATCACCTGCTTATCTCAAGGCTCATGGCACGCCACGTGCTCCGCATGAACTGGCCCAACACAATTGCATAGGTATTCGCCAAGGTGATGAGGCTTATGGCATCTGGCACCTGAGTGCTGGCCAGAAGACGGAGACCGTCAAGGTGCGGGGAAACCTGAGCACCAATGACGGTGAGATTGCGGTGAACTGGGCACTTGCTGGTCACGGCCTGCTGATGCGGGCGGAATGGGACATCACCAAGTACCTGCACAGCGGTCGTTTGCGCCAAGTACTAGAGACATGGCAAACACCACCTGCGGATATCTACGCGGTCTATCCCCAGCGTCTGCAAACCGCTGCGCGCGTAAAAGCTTTCGTCGACCATGTGGTCGACGCGTTTGCGGCAACATCACCTGCCAAGGCTTAAGACTCAGAGAATCCATCGTTACCGCGAAGCTCGGCGAACTCAGTTACAAGGAAGTCGACGCCCAAGCAGGACTGTGGATGACAGCGAAATCACTTAGCAGATTTTCAGTGTCGTCCCTGGAAGACCCGCTGTGGGCACACTGGCGATGCTCGCCAACGTCTGCATGCCACAATTGTGGCTACACAGTGGCTACATGAAACCAAAAAAAGAAAAAGCTTGCTACCTTTTAAATAGCAAGCTTTCCTTTGTTTAATTGGTAGGCCGTGAGTGACTTGAACACTCGACCAAAGGAGTAGGATGGGTGACCACTTCCTGCAAGCAGGAAAGCAACCACCTTCCTCCGAACGCAACGTGCAAGTTTCCAAGCATTGCGCTCTCCATTAGTGTATTCCGCGCATGGTTTTCACCTTGCCGCCACATCTGGATTGGCGAGGTCAGATAGAGACAACCCGTCATACGAGCCATTGTGTATCTTCTGGTGACAGTAGACACATACCGGAATTTGCTTCCGGTTTATTTTGGCTAGTAGGCGTGTAAACCCTTCTACCTTATCCCCGATTTTCCTGATTGATCTAACATGGTGCATATGAATTAACTCGTCTCCACCGCAGATCACGCAGTCTTCTCCTAGCTTACTTCTAGTCCTTAGTCGCAGGTGTCTTTGGAGAACTTCATCAGGAGTGTCCTGTATACCTATGCTGAAAGCGGTCGGTTTTCTGGACCAATCTTGAAGATTGAAGAATTGGGTTTGCACCAATTTTTCTTTCAAAGTTTTCTTTTGTACACGCAGATCATTTCCATGTTTTAGGAATATCTTTCTCACGGATGACCTGTGCTTCAATGCGAGGGTTTTTGCCGCTGAGTATTTTAGGATGTATTGCACCCTTGTCATGGTTGCAATGTTGTCAGCGAATCTATAGTAGTTCGCCAACCCACGCCAAACTGCACTGAACATATCGACGATTTGATCGTCGTCCAGAGCAGACCATGTGTACTTAGCCTGCGGGTTACCCGCTTTGTCACACATACCCTTCAAGTTCAGACGCTCTACCAGCTTATGGACTGGAGCCATCATGACTGGATTCCACCCTGCATTCCTTTTCAAGAATGTTTTTCCGTTACGCAGGACTCTAGATACCCGAGGGGATTCGGAGCCGACACGAATGCGAGTTCCTAGGAAGAATGCTTCTTCGGTTTTCGCATGACGGATGTGGGTCTTCTCCATATTCAATTCCAGCTTTAGCGTTCCGGACATGAATTCAGATACTTCCTCACGAATTTTCTCTGCGATTGCTACTGGACCGTTGACACCCATGCACCAGTCATCAGCGTATCGGACATATTTGAGGCGTATATATTTTCCATCACCTATGACCGGATTTGTGCGCCTCAACAATACCGTGGCATTGTGAAGTTCCATAGCCAGTTCACAGCGTGAGTCCGAGCGGGGAGCGTGTGCCCCCATACCCTTGCGGATACGTGCTGTTTTAGCCGCTAATCGTCGGTACACTGGGTTCCCAGTGGGAGCAGTGCCAGATTCATATTTGACTATCAGAGACTCACAGAATTTATCTAATTCATGTAGAAATATATTGCACAAAATGGGCGATACGATTGACCCTTGCGGGGTGCCAACTACGCTATTAATCGGTGTCTTGAACTCGTAGTACCCTGCTGTCAGGGCCTTTCTAATCAAGTTGAGGAAACGTTCATCAGAGATGCGTTTTCTCAGTACACCAATGAGGGCTTCATGGTCGATGTTGTCAAAAGCCGCTTTCACGTCCCCTTCAACAATCCAAGAAACGCCAGTCCACGTGTTGCGAATCGATTTGAGTGCCGTGTGACAGCTTCTATGGGGCCTGAATCCGTGACTTTTGTCACTGAAACTTGGACCATATGGACTGTCGTAGATAGCTTCGAGGATCATGCGAATGACCTCTTGCACTACTTTATCCCTTGGTGAAGCGATGCCAAGCGGTCGCGTTCCGCCTTTGGCCTTCGGAATTCGCACTCTTCGCGCACGCGTGAATCCAAAGGATTCATTGCGGACTTGAAGGATGATATTTTCGATGCTGGACATCGAGAATCCATCTATAGTACTACCGTCGGACCCCGGCGTCATGTTTCCCGGTTTGCTTTTCAGTCTCTCGTATGCCACAACATAAAAGTCAGGGCGGTACATGAGCCTGTAAAGGTCATCGTTGATCCACTTTGGGTTGGCGTTCTTCTTGCGCAGAACTTCCAGTCTATCCAGGTCCTTAAGACTCATCCGAGTCAACCTTTCGGAACAATGGAAGACCACTAACTACAGTGCTTCCTATTCACCCCGCATTACCGGGGTCACATATCAGATACTTGGTGGGACGGGTGGGATTTGAACCCACAATGGACTTTCATCGACGGATTATGAGTCCGCTGCCTGCAACCAATACGGCGTCCGTCCCAACTTTTCTCTGACCCTAGTACTATCACTGTTCCGTTGCCAATCATAACTTCTCCCGTCGCCGGAAAAAGAAGATCCGTGATCTTTCACCCCTAGAACGTTCATGACGTGTCCTATAGAGGCTTTCACCTCTGGAGTTTTGATCACTTCTAGGAATTACTTCCCGTAGGCAATCCCTTGGTTAACACTTTTCCGTTGTCAAGGGTTAGGTGCTCTTTTCGTCCTTGTCATCCCTACTTGGGAGCCGTTCTTACGGGAGGATTCGGGGGTGCTCATAATCGTCACCCCCGACCGTAAATCTCAGACGTAAACTTGCGTGTCTGAGGGTTGTCGAACATACCCCGGTCGGACTAGAGTTCAAGTAATTCAACCTTCACCATACCTTGCATAGCTGACGAACCTCTCGGGGCTGCAAATTACCCCTCACTCGCCTTTTAACGACATGCTGTTGTCCCATTTGGGCTTTCCCCATCAGGTATCGCTGATTTCAGGCTCGTGTCGCCACGTTTGCCTTCGGTCAGCTAAGTCGCTGCTTTAGTCCCCATTCCCCAGGGACGTATTCCTTCGAATACCACGAAAAAGCGCCCTATCCAAGGCGCACTTATGAGTCCTCTGCTCTAACCAACTGAGCTAACGGCCCAACCGAAGGCGAGATTGTAATGGGGTTGACGCCGCACCAAACCTGGGCGCAACATCAGCATCCGTGAAAACCCTCTCAAAAGGACCCAGGCTGGATAGAATCTCTGGCAAACAAGTGCGCATTGTCGGCAACGGCAAGGGGGAATTCCATGACTCAATCATCAAGCGATCCGCGTAAAGAAACGAACGCCATCCTGGTTTCCGTGCTGATGCACGATGGTTCACGCTACCGCGGTTACATTCACCTGCCCAAGGAACACCGGCTGCAGGATCTGCTCAATGACACCCGCTCCTTCATTCCACTGGAGCAGGCGGCCAACAATGATGCCGTCACCATTGTTTCCAAGCACTTCATCGTCTCCATTGAAGAGCTGCGCGAGGGCATGCACGAATTCGGCCTGAACGCCATTTCACTGGCCTGACGGCCCCGCCAGCGCCCCGCAGCCCTATTTGCTGTGGTGGCTTAGCGCGTTGCTGACCAATTTGGACGTAATGTCCACAATCTGGATCATGCGGTCATAGGGCATGCGTGTTGGGCCGATAACGCCCAACGTACCCACCACCTTGCCATCCACTTCGTAGGGGCTGCTGACGATGGATAGCTCCTCAAACGGCACCACCTGGCTCTCGCCGCCAATGTAGATGCGCACTCCTTCAGCCTGACCGGCGATGTCCAGCAGACGCATGAGCTGGGCCTTTTGCTCGAACAGGTCAAAGGCGCGCCGCAAATGGCTCATATCGCTGGAAAAGTCGGACACGGAGAGCAGGTTGCGCTCACCAGCGATCACCACCTCATCCTCGGTATTGCTCATGGCCTCCGAGCTGACGTTCACCGCCGCCTGCATCAGATTGGCTATCTCGGAGCGCAGGCTTTCCACCTCCCCCTGAAGGCGCGTACGGACCTGGTCGATGTCCAGCCCCACGTAGTTGCTGTTGAGGAAATTGGCCGCTTCCACCAATTGGGACTGTGAGTAGTCCACCTCGGTGAAGATCACGCGGTTTTGCACATCGCCGTCGGGCGAGACAATGATGACCAGCAGTCGTTTCTCCGACAGGCGCAAAAACTCCATGTGGCGAAAGGTCGATGTGCGGCGTGGCGCGATCACCACACCCACAAACTGCGACAGGTTGGACAGCAGGTTGGCCGCATTGGAGATGACCTTTTGCGGCTGGTCCGGAGCCAGGCTGTGCGATGCATATTGCGAAGGCTGCACCGTGAGCATGGTGTCCACAAACAGGCGATAGCCGCGCGCCGTGGGTATGCGCCCGGCCGAAGTGTGGGGGCTGACGATGAGCCCCAGTTCCTCCAGATCCGACATCACATTGCGGATGGTGGCAGGCGACAGTTCCAGGCCCGATGCTTTTGACAGTGTGCGGCTGCCAACAGGTTGTCCGTCGGCTATGTAGCGCTCTACCAGAGCTTTCAGCAACAACTTGGAACGTTCATCGAGCATGTAAACATTTTAGTGCTCTAATTTGCGAATGAAGTCGCTGTCTCAATTTCGCCAAGTCGCTTTGGTCGGCAAGTACCAGAGCACCATTTCCGGGCCGGCTGGCGCGCATTCTCGCCAGGCGCTGGAGGAAATCGCCAACTACGTTCTGGACCTGGGCTGCGACCTGTATCTGGAGGCCGAAACCGCTTCCAACATGGGCATGACGCGCTATGCCACACTGAATGTGGACGCGATTGGCCAGCAATGCGACCTGTGTCTGGTGGTGGGTGGTGATGGCACCATGCTGGGTGTGGGCCGCCAGTTGGCGCCCTACAAGGTGCCGCTGATCGGTATCAACCAGGGTCGGCTGGGCTTCATCACCGATATCCCCTTTGGTCAGTACAAGGCAGTATTGGCGCCCATGCTGGCGGGTGACTACATGGAAGACCAGCGCAGCCTGATTCAGGGCCGGGTCGTTCGCGATGGCACTTGCGTCTTCAGCGCGCTGGCCATGAACGACGTGGTGGTCAACCGCGGCGCCAGTTCGGGCATGGTGGAGTTGCGCATGGAGGTGGATGGGCACTTTGTGGCGAACCAGCGCGCCGACGGCCTGATCATCGCCTCCCCCACCGGCTCTACCGCCTATTCGTTGTCCGCTGGCGGGCCACTGATGCATCCAGCCATTGACGGCTGGGTGATCGTGCCGATCGCGCCGCACACCCTGTCCAACCGGCCCATTGTGCTGACCAGCGCGGGCGAAATCGCGGTGGAGATCGTTGCCGGGCGCGATGCCAGCGCCAGCTTTGATACGCAAAGTCTGGCATCCCTGATGCACGGCGACCGCATTGTGGTCACGCGCTCCGAGCACCGGGTGAAGTTCTTACATCCCAAAGGTTGGTCGTACTTTGATACGCTGCGTCAGAAAATGCATTGGAATGAAGGGGTAGTCTGAGCCATGGCCTTGAAGCGCATCGTCCTGCGGGACTTTGTCATCGTCAGCGAACTGGAGCTGGAGCTGGAGCGCGGTTTCACCGTGCTGACCGGCGAAACGGGCGCGGGCAAATCCATTTTGGTGGACGCGCTCCAGCTGGTCACAGGTGCGCGTGCCGATGTGGGAGTGATCCGCGAAGGCGCCTCGCGCACGGACGTGAGCGCAGAGTTTGACCATGCGCCAGCCTTGCAGGCCCTGCTGGATGAAGCTGGCTTTGAAGCGGGCGACTCGCTGCTGCTGCGCCGCACGGTGGACACCCAGGGCAAGAGCCGCGCCTGGGTCAATGGCAGCCCGGCCACCGCGCAGCAGCTGCGCAGCATCGGCGAGCAGTTGCTGGACATCCATGGACAGCACGCCTGGCAAAGCCTGACCCGACCCGATGCGGTACGCGGACTGCTCGACGCGTACGCCAAGATTTCCACAGCCACACTCAGCCAGCTCTGGGCCGCGTGGCGCACTGCCCAGGCTGCACTGGAAAAAGCCACGCAAGCACAGGACTCGCTGCAACGTGAGCGTGAGCGTCTGGCCTGGCAGATCGGCGAGCTGGAAAAGCTCAACCCGCAGGCCGACGAATGGCCCGAACTCAACACCAACCACAGCCGTCTGGCCAATGGGCAGGCCCTGCTGGACGCCGCACAAGGCGTGGTGGAATTGCTGGAAGACGCCGACACCAATGCCCTGCACGCCTTGAATGCAGCGCTGCTGGCCTTGCAACACCAGGCCCACCTGGAGCCCGACTTTGCCGAACCTGTCGCGGCACTTTCCAGCAGTGTGGCCCAGGTGGAAGACGTGGTGCGCACCCTGCGCGGCTATGCAAGGCGCACCGAACTCGATCCCGAACGGCTGGCCGAACTGGATGCCCGCATGACATTGTGGGTGTCCCTGGCGCGCCGCTATAAACGCGCCCCCGAAGAGTTGCCAACCCTGCTCACCTCATGGCGCGAAGAGCTGGCCCAGCTGGACGCCGCCACCGATCTGCAAGGCTTGGAAAAGGCCGAGCGCAAGGCGCACGCGGCCTATATGGCCGAAGCAAAGGTGCTGTCGGGCCAGCGCACCAAAGCCGCGCCCAAACTGGCAGCCTCTATCACCCAAGCCATGCAGGGTCTGGGCATGCAGGGTGGGCAGTTCGTGGTGGCGCTGGAGCCACTGGCTCAGCCACAACAAAGCGGCCTGGAAGAGGTGCAGTTCTTGGTGGCTGGCCACGCCGGCAGTACCCCACGACCGGTGGGCAAGGTGGCTTCCGGCGGTGAGCTCTCTCGCATGGCATTGGCCATTGCCGTGACCACCAGCCAATTGGGCACCGCACAAACCCTGGTCTTTGACGAAGTGGATTCCGGCGTGGGTGGCGCCGTGGCCGAGACCGTGGGGCGGCTGATGCGCCAGCTCGGCGTGGACCGTCAGGTACTGGCCGTGACCCATTTGCCCCAGGTGGCTGCCTGCGCCGATCACCACATGCGAGTGTCCAAACAGATGCAAGGCAAGATCACACTCAGCACCGTTACCGCGGTGCTGGGCGAAGCACGGGTGGGCGAAATTGCGCGCATGCTGGGTGGCGAGAAACTCTCCAGCACCACCCTGGCACATGCCAAAGAAATGCTGCAGGCCGGCACATGACGACCACCTCCAAAGACAGCGGCAGCCCGATGGAGATCGTGCTCATCACCGGCATGTCGGGCTCCGGCAAATCGGTGGCGCTGCATGCGCTCGAAGATGCCGGTTTCTATTGCGTCGACAACCTGCCCCCGGAACTGCTGCTGCCCTTCGTGCAACTGGAGCTGCAGCACAGGGCCCGTCAGCTTGCGATCGCCATGGACGTTCGCAGCGCGACGTCCCTGCCCCAGGTTCCCGAACAGCTGAATGCTCTGCGGGCCCAGGGGGTGGTGGTCAAACCTCTGTTTCTGGACTCCAGCACGGATACTCTGGTCCGGCGTTACTCAGAAACCCGGCGCAAACATCCGCTCTCGCAAGCACCGACTCGGATTGCTGCAACCGACACCGCCAGCACGGACCAGCGGCACGCGCTGATAGAGGCCATTGAACTGGAGCGCGACCTGTTGGCTGCGCTGCGCGCACAGGCCCACGTCATCGATACCAGCATGATCCGCCCGGCCCAGCTGCAGGGCTATGTCAAAGCGCTGGTGTCCAGTCCAAGTGCGCAACTGACTCTGGTGTTCGAATCATTTGCATTCAAGCGCGGTGTACCTACGGATGCGGACTTCATGTTTGATGTGCGCATGCTACCCAACCCGCACTACGAGCCCGAACTGAGGGCACTGACCGGACAGGACAAACCGGTTGCAGACTTTCTGCAAGAGCAGGCCGATGTGCGGCGCATGTTTGAGCAGATCAGCGGTTTTGTGGAAAGCTGGCTGCCCGACCTGGCCCGTGACAACCGCAGCTATGTGACGGTGGCCATCGGCTGCACCGGCGGTCAGCATCGCTCGGTGTATCTGGTGGAGCAACTGGCACGCCATTTTGAAGCCCAATGGGTGACGCTCAAGCGGCACCGCGAAATGGACGGGCGCGCCCACCACTAGCGCAAAACGGCTGTCAGCCGCGTTCCAGCAATTTGCGTACCGGTGCCGGAAGCCCCAGGGTGGGCCACTCTTCCGGCATCACCCAGCGCCCCTCACCCAACCGGTTGCTTGCAGCGAGCTGTACGCGGCAGGCGTGCAGGTGCAAGTCCTTGTGCGTCAGCACGTGTGTGAAGGCCGGCTCGCACTGCAGTAGCTCCTGGAACCTGCCTGGCAATGCGTTGCGCAGGTCGGCCTCACTCTCGAACAGTGGCAGGCAATGCAGCCCCGCCCACACGCCCGGCGTGGGTCGCCGATCCAGCCACACCGCGCCCGCGCGTGTCTGCGCCCATAGCAGCCAGATTGACTGGCTACTGCGCTTGAGCTTGCGGCTACGCACCGGGAAGTCTTCGGGGTTCCCGTTCTTGAAGGCAATGCAGTCCTGTTGCACCGGGCAATGCAGGCACATCGGCTTCCTGGGTGTGCACACCATGGCACCCAGATCCATCATGCCTTGCGTGTAGCGCGCCATATCCTGCTCGGCACGTTGGGGTGTGGGCAACAGCGAACTGGCGGCATCCCATAGGGCGCGCGCATTGGCCGCTACCGCAACATCGCCTTCAAAGCCCCGCACGCGCGTCACCACCCGCTTGACGTTGGCGTCCAGAATCGCAACCCGCTCGGAAAAGCACAGCGAGGCAATGGCGGCCGCAGTGGACGGACCAATACCGGGCAAAGTTGCCAGCGTTTGCGCATCCGCCGGAAAGGCGCCGCCATGCAGGCGCATGACATCCTGCGCGCAACGGTGCAGATTGCGGGCCCGGCTGTAGTAACCCAAGCCGCTCCACAGGCCCAGCACTTCGTCCTGGCTGGCAGCAGCCAGGGCAGCCACGTCCGGGCACTTTTTCAGAAATCGTGCGAAGTAGGCTTTGACCGTTGTCACCTGCGTTTGCTGCAGCATGATTTCCGACAGCCACACGCGGTACGGGTCGCGCGTGTTCTGCCAGGGCAGGTCGTTGCGACCATGCTGCGCTTGCCACCGCACCACGCGGGTGGCGAAATCATCCGTCTTGCTGGACACGCTCAGGCGATCTCCAGGTCCACTGGTGCCTTGGCTTGTTCGGTGTCCATCAGGTGCGAAGTCAGCTCGAACAACTTGGCTTCGAGCTGCGCGATGTCCTGTTCTTGCTGATCAAACTCCTGTATCCGGTCATCCAGGCCGCCTGCAGCCTGCTGGATGCGGTCTATCGCTTCCATGCGCCGGGCAAACGCGCGGCGGCGCTCACGCAATTGGGCATCCAGCTGGGCTGCCGCTGACTTGCTCCACAACTCGATTTCACCCAGTGCGACTTCGTTGATGGCGCGAATGCGCGAATACAGCGCACGCACCAGCCGGTCTACAAACTCCGGCTGGGCCAGGCGGAATACATTGCTGATGCCCAGGTACTGCAGGTGGCTACGCTCCGCCATCTCCAGGTCCTTGAGATAGAAACCCAAGTCCGGTTCGGCGACAGTCTGAAGGGAGAATCCGTACTCGGTATTGAGCTGCTTGAACATCGCCGAGAGCATGGTCTGCATCTCGGTGGTGAGCCCCTGCACTTTGGCGAAATTGGCGCGCAGGCGCTCAAACGTTTCGCCATACGCCTTCTTGACGCCAAGCTTCAGACCTTTTTGTGTCAGCAACTCCGTGAGCTGCTGCATCTCGGCCTTGAGTGCCTTGGAGCCCAGCATGCCAAACACTTCCTTTAGCAGCTTGAGATTGACGGATCGCACCGCATGGATCTTGGCCCCGCCCAGATCAAAGTCCGCCTGCTCCTGGGAGATGCGCGCCCGCATGTGCTTGATGACCGAAGCGTTCTTGCCCTGCAGCCCCTGCAGTTCCATCTTCTGCTCGGTCAGGTCGCGCTTGCGCACATTGATGGCCCGACCGGTCTCATCACGCAGATCGGAGATGCCCTTGTCTACGGCCAGCCGAAGTAGGCGTTGGCGCGCCAGCAGCATGCCATCACCCAGCGCAGCTTCCAGTTGCCCCAGACAGCTCTTCTCCAACAGTTCTGCGTCGCGGTTGACTTTGGCAACCAGGCCTTTTTGCGCCGACACGGCAATGACCTGTTCGGCCCGGACACCCAGGATTTCGGCCGTGCTGGCCTTTTGCCGCACGATTTGTGCCTCAATCTGCTCGGGTGTACTGAGTTCGTCCCACAGCGTGTCAATCTTGTTGAGCACCACCAGACGCGCCTCGGTTCCGGTGCTGTCCGAAATCAGATGCTCGCGCCAGATGTCCAGGTCGGACTTGGTAACGCCGGTGTCGGCGCCCAGAATGAAGATGACCGCCTGGGCCTGCGGTATCAGACTCACCGTCAGCTCAGGCTCGGCGCCGATGGCATTGAGCCCAGGTGTATCCAGTATCACCAGCCCCTGCTTGAGCAAGGGATGTGCGATGTTGATCAAGGCGTGGCGCCACAGCGGGATTTCCACCAGACCGTCCGCGTCCAACAATGGTTTGTCCTCGGGCGTCTGGCTCTGCCAAAAGCCCAGGGCGCGCGCCTCTTCCTGCGTGACCTTGCGGGTTTGCGACACCATTTCCAGAGCCGCGGCTAGCTGCTTGGGGTTGTGTACATCCAGGTCGACGCGGTGCCACTTTTCGGGAACCATGCGCCATTCCATCAGGGCCTGGGGTTGCAAACGGGTCTCTATGGGGAGCAGTCGCAGGCACGGCGGTACTTCGGCGTCATAGCCCATTTCGGTCGGGCACATGGTGGTGCGCCCCGCGCTGGCGGGCATGATGCGCCTGCCGTATCCGGCAAAGAAGATGGCATTAATCATCTCCGACTTGCCACGCGAGAACTCCGCCACAAAGGCCACCATGACCTTGTCTGCGCGCACCTGGGCTTCCAGGCGCTGCAGCCGCTCGCGGGTCGCGGAATCCAACAGTTCGTGATCGGCCATCCATTCCGAGAGCAACTTCAGGCGCAAGGCAAAGGCACGACGCCATGCGCCATGCTGATCCAGTTGCTCATTGAACGATGTGGCCAAGTGTTCCCCCGCTTTGCTTCAATATAGCACTGCGCCTGCAGTTTTCACTCAGGGCTTCTGGCACACCGGGCAGAAAAATGTGGAGCGCTGCCCCTGCCGCAGTGACTTGATGGTGGTGCCACAGACGCGACAGGGTTCGCCCTGCCGACCATACACCATGGCTTCAAGCTGAAAGTAGCCCGACTCCCCTTGCGCGTTGGAAAAGTCACGCAAGGTGCTGCCGCCTTTTGCCACGGCGCGCGCCAGCACATCGCGTATGGCCTGGTGCAGTCTCGCCGCACGCGGCCGGCTGATGCGGTTGGCCCGGGTTGTGGGGCGAATACCCGCCAGGAACAGGGCTTCGGACGCGTAGATATTGCCCACACCCACGACTAGGTCCCCCACCAACAACACCTGTTTGATAGGAGCACTACGCGACTGCAATCCCTGGTGGAACTGCGCCACCTGGAATGACTCCCCCAGAGGCTCCACCCCCAGCTTGCCCAACAGCTTGCACGCCAACGGGTCCGCTTCATCGTGCGCAAAGACCACCGCTCCAAATCGTCTGGGATCATTCAGGCGCAAAGTGCCATGGCTGGTTTGCAACTCAAAGTGGTCGTGCTTGCCGGCTGGTGGTAAATCCCGGGTAAAGACCACACTGCCGGACATGCCCAGATGCAGCAGCAGCAGGCCGTCGCTCAGATCAATCAACAGGTATTTGCCGCGCCTGCGCACGTCCCGCACGGTTTGCCCGACGAGGCGCTCGGGTTGCACGCCCAGCGGCCAGCGCAAGGGTTTGCCCATGCGGACTGCGACAATGGAGGCACCCCGGATGGCATCCACAAAACTCAGGCGGGTAACTTCAACTTCCGGTAGTTCGGGCATGGGGTGGTCACAGGTTGACGAAGGCTTCTCGTGTTGGATTATTATGGCCTGATGACACTCTTCAAGCGCTCCAAGCTCGCCCCGCTGATGCTACTCATGGCCTTGGGGTTGCATCCGGCATGGGCGCAATTCAAAACCCCGCAGAACTCGGAACTCAACGGTGACCTGATGTATGAGTTGCTGGTGTCGGAGATCAGTGCACAAAGCGGTGACAACGGCTCTGCCTTTCAGTTGATGCTGGATGCTGCGCAAAAGACCCGTTCCGAGCAATTGTTCGAGAGAGCCGTGGAAATTGCATTGCGCGCTCGCGCAGGCGACTCGGCCCTGCAGGCCGCACAAGCCTGGGCCAAGGCCCAGCCTACTTCCCGCAATGCACTGCGCTTTGTGTTGCAGATACTGATTGGCCTGAACAGACTGCCCGAAACGATAGAGCCAGTCAGGCGCGACCTTGCGCTGCTGCAGGGTATGGAAAGGGCCTCTGCCATCGGACAACTGCCGCGCTTCTTCGTGCGGGTCAATGACAAAAAGCAGGCTGCCAAAGTAGTGGAACAAGCATTGTCCAACGAGATCGGCAATGCCACCACCGGCCCGGCAGCATACGCCACAATAGGCACCATGCGACTGCTGGCCGGTGACGGCGAAGGCGCACTCGAAGCGGCCAGAAAAGGGGCTGCACTCAACCCCAAGGCGGAAGAGCCGGTGCAATTGGCACTGGCCCTCATGGACCCCAAACTGCCAGCGGCCGAGGCCATGGTGCTTCGGCACTTGCAGGCCGCTTCACGGCCTGAGCTGCGCATGGGCTATGTACGCAAGCTGCTGGAAGCCCAACGCCTGCAAGACGCCAAGGCACAGGTCATTGCCATCAACGACAGCACGCCTGACTTTGCCGACGCTTGGCTGGTACGTGGCTCGCTGGCCCTGCAGGAGAGAAATGAAAGCGAAGGCCGCTTTGCACTCAACACATTTGTGAAGCTGCGCGCGCCTGCGGGTGACGCTCCAGCCGACGCCGTGCAGGATCGGGGCTTGACCCAAGCCTACTTCATGCTGGCAGATTTGGCGGAGCAAAGCCAGCAATGGGACGAAGCCGAGCATTACCTGGACCTTATCGACAGCCCGCAGGATGCCTTGCGCGTACAGGGCCGTCGTGCTGCCAATCTGGCACGCCAGGGCAAACTGGACAAAGCCCGCGCCCTGATCCGTTCCGCGCCCGAACTCCAACCCGAAGATGCACGCACCAAGGTCAATATGGAAGTGCAGCTGTTACGCGACAGCAGGCAGTACCAAGCCGCTTACGAATTGCTGAAACAGGCGGCACAAAACAACCCGGACGACGTGGACTACGCGTATGACCTGGCCATGGCAGCAGAGAAGCTGGACAAGGTCGACGAGATGGAGACCTTGCTGCGCCAGTTGATCGCTGCCAGGCCCGACTACTACCAGGCCTACAACGCATTGGGCTATTCACTGGCAGATCGCAAGTTGCGCCTGGACGAAGCACGTGAACTGATCCGCAAGGCGCTGGAAGCGGCCCCCAACGATCCGTTCATCCAGGACAGCATGGGCTGGGTGGAATTCCGCAGTGGCAATCTGGCCCAGGCGCGGCAGATTTTGCAGGACGCATACCGGAACCGTCCCGACCCGGAAATTGCAGCCCATCTGGGCGAGGTACTGTGGTCCCTCAGCCTCAAACCTGAGGCGCAAGCCATCTGGAAAGAAGGTCTGGCGCAAAGCCCGGACAACGAAACGCTGCGTGAAACCATCAAACGTCTGAGCGCACCGTGAATCGCACCTTTTGCACTTGGCGAAGTGTGGTCGCCTTGTGCGCTATCGCCCTGCTCAATGCCTGCGCCAACAATGCCCCGCTGCAGACACGTGCGCCAGATGAGGCCCATTGGCAGGGGAAACTGGCCGTTCGCGTCTACAGCAAACCACCGCAGGCTTTTTTCGCAAACTTCGATTTGCAGGGCAGACCATCGCAAGGTGAATTGCTGCTGACTTCGCCACTGGGCACAACCGTGGCGCGCATGCGCTGGGACGCAAATTCCGCCACGCTGGACGCACAGGGAGGTCAACGCAGCTTCAGTTCGGTGCAGGAACTGGCCCGTCAAGTCACGGGTGCGGACCTTCCCGTGGCCAGCCTGTTTGCCTGGTTGCAAGGCGTTGACGAAGCGGTGCCTGGTTGGCAGGCCGATCTGCAGGATGCGGCCAATGGCCGAATCAGCGCCAAGCACCTGGAAGAAGTGCAGTCGGAAGTCAAAATCATCCTGGAGCGCTGAAGCGGGTCTGCCGCCAAAGGGATAATGCTGCCCATGCAGTCGCTCTACGACATCCCCGCTCCGGCCAAGCTCAATCTGTTTTTGCACATCACTGGGCGCAGGGAAGACGGCTACCACCTGCTGCAATCGGCCTTCATGCTGATTGACTGGTGCGATACGTTGCACTTTTCGCTGCGCCAGGACGGCAATGTTTCCCGCGAGGACCTCACATGGGAATTGCCAGTGGACGACCTCAGCACCCGTGCGGCACGCGCGCTACAGACGGCGACGGGTTGTGCATTGGGCGTGCACATCGGCGTGAGCAAATCGGTGCCCGCACAGGCCGGCATGGGCGGAGGCTCTTCGGACGCAGCATCCACCCTGCTGGCCCTCAACTGCTTGTGGAACCTGCATCTTCCTGTGAAAAGCCTGATGAAAATCGGTCTAACCCTGGGTGCAGACGTGCCTTTTTTCCTGTGCGGGCGCCATGCCTGGGTGGAGGGCATCGGCGAGAAAATAACGCCCATTACGTTACCCAACGCACAGTTTTTGGTGGCGAAACCAGAGGCCGGATTGGATACCCGACTGATTTTTTCGGACCCTGAGCTAAAACGCGATTCAGAGCCTGCTATAATCACAGGCTTCGCTGCAGACGCACTGGCCTTTGGCCGAAACGACCTGCAAGCCGTTGCCCAGAAGTTGTGCCCCGGTGTGAATCAAGCCCTTGCGTGGCTCGCATCACTCGGTCTCAACGGCCGGATGACGGGTTCAGGTAGCGCGGTGTTTGCACATGTAGCGCATGGCGTGAACTTGGATAGTGCCCCAGGCAGTATGCAAGTCAGGTTGTGCAGTAGTTTGGATGTTCATCCCCTCCTCGGGTGGGCAACCAGCGACGGTTTATCGGTGGGTAGTGTTCACTGCCAACCCGTGTAGGGGAGTCGCCAAGTTGGTTAAGGCACTGGATTTTGATTCCAGCATGCGAAGGTTCGAATCCTTCCTCCCCTGCCAAATCTGTTGCAAGTTAGGTTCTTGCGACAGAATGCGCAAAGTTACAAAGTAAACCCACTCTTTTCGCTGGAATCCGCATGCAGGCACCCACTCCACCTGATTTCATGGTCTTCACTGGCAATGCCAATCCTGGCATGGCCGCTTCCATCGCAGACCACCTGGGTATTTCCCTTGGCGCTGCAACCGTGGGCCGATTCTCCGATGGCGAAGTCACGGTGGAAATCAATCAGAACGTGCGTGCCCGTGATGTGTTCGTGGTGCAGAGCACCTGCGCGCCTACCAACGAAAACCTGATGGAGCTGCTGATCATGGTGGATGCGCTCAAGCGCGCATCTGCTGAGCGAATCAGCGCCGTCATTCCCTATTTCGGTTACGCACGCCAGGACCGCCGCCCGCGTTCCACCCGTGTGCCCATTACTGCCAAGGTGGTGGCCAACATGCTGCAAGCCGTCGGTGTGGCACGCGTGCTGACCATGGACTTGCATGCCGACCAGATCCAGGGCTTCTTCGACATCCCGGTGGACAACATTTACGCCTCGCCCGTGCTGCTGGGTGACTTGCGCCAAAAGAATTACGAGGACCTGATCGTGGTCTCTCCCGACGTGGGTGGCGTGGTGCGTGCTCGCGCCTTGGCCAAACAGCTTGGCTGCGATCTGGCCATCATCGACAAGCGCCGCCCCAAGGCCAATGTGTCCGAAGTGATGCACGTCATCGGTGAAATCGAAGGACGCAACTGCGTCATCATGGACGACATGATCGACACCGCCGGCACCCTGGTCAAAGCTGCCGAAGTGCTAAAGGCCCGCGGCGCCAAGAAGGTCTACGCCTATTGCACCCACCCGATCTTTTCGGGCCCGGCCATCGAGCGCATTGCCAATGGCGGCGCACTCGATGAAGTAGTGGTGACCAACACCATTCCGCTCAGCCCTGCGGCTGCGCAGTGCACAAAAATCCGCCAGCTCACCGTGGCTCCGCTGATCGCCGAAACGATCCAGCGTATTGCCAAGGGTGAGTCGGTCATGAGTTTGTTCTCGGATCAGGAGAACCTTTTTTAGGTTTTTTGATCGGGACAAAAAGCAAACGCCGCCGCATGGTGCTGCGGCGTTTTTATTAAACCGGAGTCACACTGGTCGCGGTGGACTCTTTCAGGAGTAAGTTATGAAATTTGTCGCTTTTGAGCGCGCTAAGCAGGGCACGGGTGCGAGCCGCCGTCTCCGCAATACAGGTCGTACCCCCGGCATCGTTTACGGTGGCGCAGGTGAGCCTCTGTTGATCGAACTCGACCACAATGCTCTGTGGCATGCCATCAAGAAAGAAGCCTTCCACGCGTCCGTGCTGGACATGGAACTGGCTGGCAAGGAACACAAGGTCTTGCTGCGTGACGTGCAAATGCACCCCTACAAGCAACTGATCCTGCACATCGATTTCCAGCGCGTGGACGCTACCACCAAGCTGCACATGAAGGTGCCACTGCACTTCTTCGGTGACGAGCTGTCGCCTGCGGTCAAGACCGACGGTTGCATCGCCAACCACGTGGTGACCGAAATCGAAGTCCTGTGCCTGCCCACCGACCTGCCTGAATTCATCAAGGTGGACCTGAGCGGCCTGAAGAAGGGTGCTTCCCTGCACCTGAACGACATCGTTCTGCCCAAGGGCGTGTCTGCTGTGACCCACGGCAAGAACAACCCCGTGATCGTTTCCGTGGTGGCCATCGCTGGCGCCGCACCGGAAGCACCTGCTGCTGACGCAGCCGCTGCACCTGCTGCAGCACCAGCAGCCAAGGGTGCCAAGCCAGCCGCCAAGGCACCTGCTGCCAAGAAGTAATCCACTTCCGCGCTAGCTGTCGACGGCCCACTTCGGTGGGCCGTTGTCATTTGTACAGCCCAATTGCTCTACCATCATTGCATGATCAAACTGTTTGTCGGCCTGGGCAATCCAGGCCCGGAATACGAAGCTACCCGCCACAACGCTGGATTCTGGTGGATTGACGCACTGGCCCGCGAACTCAAAGTCCCGCTGGTGATGGACCGCAGCTACCACGGCTTTGTGGCGCGCGCCACTGTAGACGGCAAGCAGGTGTGGCTGTTGCAGCCTCAGACCTTCATGAACCTCTCGGGAAAATCCGTGGCCGCCTTGGCACGCTTCTTCAAGATCCTGCCGGAAGAAATCCTGGTGGCACATGACGAGATGGACATCGCCCCCGGTGAAGCCAAGCTCAAGCGCGGTGGCGGCCACGCCGGCCACAACGGCTTACGCGATATCCACGCCCAGCTGGGCTCACCGGACTATTGGCGACTGCGCATAGGCGTAGGACACCCCGGCGTGAAGTCCGAGGTGGTGAACTGGGTTCTCAAAAAACCCTCGCAAGACCATCGCATCGCCATTGAACAGACGCTGGACCGCGCACTCAAGGCCTTGCCTCACTTTCTCTCCGGTGACATGGACAAGGCCACGCTGCTGATCCATACCAGCAAGCCACCCAGGCCCAAGCCACCGCGCCCGCCGCAACCCGAAAGCCCACCGTCCGCGCCACCCCCTGGCGAGGCAGGGCCGACGTAGCCCCTCTCTCCCTCCACTGCAAAGGAAAAAACCATGAAGAGTTTTAAGTGCAACACCCTCCAGCCCCTGGTACTGCTGGCAACGGCGGCATTTGCTGCCGGAGCTGGTGCCCAAACGGTCTACCGCTGCGGCAACAGCTACAGCCAGACTCCGTGCACAGGAGCGACCGAAGTACCGGTGGATGACTCACGTACCGAGGCGCAACGGATTGCTGCAAAAGAAGGGCTGGCACGCGACAAGGCTCTGGGCAAGGAGATGGAGGCCAGCCGCCGCAAAGACGAAGCCCAGGCGCTGGCGCGTGACAAGGCTGCCTTGGCAGCCCACGCCAAACAGGCCGCCAAGCAAAAGATGGAAAACAAAAAAGCGGAAGAGAAGCAAAAAGCCGCAAGCAAGAAGTCCGGCGGCAAGGCCAAGTCCAAGGACCATGAAGTCTTCACGGTCAATGTCCCAGGCAGCAAACCGGACAGCAAACACACCCCAAAGTCAAAGTAACCGCCTTTGCCAGGCGGAGCCTGCGCCTTCAGCCCTCCTTGGCAACCGTTGCTTGCGCTTGCAGGCGACGGTACTTTTCCCACAAGGTTTCCTTGCTCTCCACATGCTGCGGATTGACCGGTATGCAGGCCACAGGGCAGACCTGCACGCACTGCGGCTCATCAAAGTGGCCCACGCATTCGGTGCACTTGTCCGGGTTGATCTCGTATATCTCCGGCCCCAGAAAAATGGCCTCGTTCGGGCACTCGGGCTCGCATACATCGCAGTTGATGCATTCGTCGGTAATGATCAGTGCCATGCTGTTCTCGGTTTCATGCCCCGATTATCGCAACCCGATCGATAATCCGCCGGACGCAGCCCCCTTACACCCACTAACGACATGAGCACTGCCACCGAGCAATCCCTCCCCCTGCACGATTGGAGCGCCTCCGCGCTCGCCGACGCCTACCGTTGCCGTGCACTGTCACCGGTCGAAGTGGTGCAGGACGTGCTTCAGCACATTGCGCTCTGGGAGCCCCACATCCACGCCAGCTACCTGCTCAATCCGGAGCAGGCCCTGGAAAGCGCACGCGCTTCTGAAATGCGCTGGCTGCAAAAAAACCCTTTGAGTCCACTGGACGGCGTGCCGGTCACGTTGAAGGACAACATAGCCACGCGCGGCGATCCCATGCCACTAGGGACCCAGGCCACCGACAGTACACCCGCGCCCAATGACGCGCCGCCTGCAGCCCGACTGCGCGAGGCCGGCGCCGTGCTGTTGTGCAAGACCACCATGCCCGACTACGGCATGCTGTCCTCCGGCGTATCCAGCTTCCATGCGCTGGCGCGCAACCCCTGGGATCTGAGCAAGACACCGGGCGGCTCTAGCGCCGGTGCTGCAGCTGCGGCGGCCGCTGGTTACGGCCCGTTGCATGTGGGCACCGACATCGGCGGTTCACTGCGCCTGCCAGCGGGCTGGTGCGGCATCTACAGCCTCAAACCCAGCCTGGGCCGCATACCGATTGATCCGCCCTACACCGGCCGTGCTGCCGGCCCCATGACACGTTGCGTGGGAGATGCCGCCCTAATGATGCAGGCTTTGTGCTGGCCGGATGCGCGCGACAGCATGAGCCTGCCCTTCCAGGCCATTGACTGGGGCAACTGGAATACGCCGGTGAGCCACCTGGAAGGCGTGCGCATCGGCCTGCTGTTGGATGCCGGCTGCGGCCTGCCGGTCGACCCGGAAGTGCAGATCGCGGTGGAGCGCGCCGCGCAGCTGCTGGAGCAGGCTGGCGCCATCATCATCCCCATGCAGCCATTTTTGACGCGGCAGATGCTGGACGGCATGGACCACGCCTGGCGCATGCGCTCCCACCTGGATCTTGCAGCCCTTTCACCCGAACGGCGCGCTTCTGTGCTGCCCTATATCCGCACCTGGGCCGACAGTGCTGCCAGCATGTCAGGTACTGCCATGTTTTCCGCCACCAGCCAGTTCCACGCCACCCGCATAGCCACCGTCAAAGCCTGCCAGGCATTTGATTACGTGCTGTCGCCCACCTCGCCCATCCCGGCTTTTGCAGCAGAGCTGCCCTCCCCTACCAACGCCCCGTTGCGACCGCTGGAGCACATTGCCTTCACGGTGCCGTTCAACATGTCGGAGCAACCTGCGGCCAGCATCAACTGCGGTTACACCCGCAGCGGCTTGCCGATTGGCCTGCAGATTGCAGGGCAACGTTTTGATGATCTGGGTGTGCTGCAAATGAGCCGCGCCTTCGAAGTCCTGCGCGAACCCCAAAGGCCCTGGCCGCTTCCTCCTAAGCCTTGAGCTTTTCCAGCAGCATGGCGTGCACCTCGGGTGCCACGAACTGCTGCACATCGCCCCTGAGCGTGGCGATTTCACGCACCAGCGTACTGCTGATGAACTGGTAGCGCGAGTCCGGCGTGAGGAATAGCGTGTCGACATTGGGCGCCAGCGCCCGGTTCATGCCGGCCAGTTGCGCCTCGTAGTCAAAGTCGGTCACCGAACGCACGCCGCGCACCATGGCGCCGGCGCCGTGTGCCACGGCAAAGTCACGCACCAGCCCGGTAAACGATTCCACCTGCACGTTGGCCCATGGCGCAAACACGGTTCGTACCATTTGCAGCCGCTCGTCCAGGGTGAACAGGGTCTTCTTGTGATGTGCCACTGCCACTGCCACGATGACCGTGGAAAAAAGACCTGCGCTGCGGCGAATCAGGTCCTGGTGGCCCAGCGTGATGGGATCGAATGTGCCGGGGAAAACTGCAGTCACTGCCTTGGACATGATGGCTCCAACGTACAAAGGGTTAAACGTCTATCGTGCGTCGATTATGCAAAGGCCTAGGCCTATGGAGCAGCCCCGATCGGCTTCAGCAGATGCGCATGGACCGCACCTGCCTTGAGGTACTTGTGTACGGTCAGGCCCATGGGCGACAACAGCTCGTCGGTCCATCGGGTCGGGCCTTCCAGATAGATAGCCCCGGTGGGCGCCAATGCGCGGGTACAGGCATTCAGTGCGGGCTCCAGCAAAGGCGCATCGAAAGGCGGGTCCAGAAAAATCAGGTCCAGGCTGGCCGGTGCCGCCTGCCGGATGGATACGACGCCATCGCCACGCTGCAACTGCACGGCAGTGGCTTGCAACTGGTCTTTGGTTTTCTGCAATTGGGCAATCAGGGCGGAGTCCGACTCCACCAATACAACGTTCGTGGCACCGCGGGACGCCGCCTCAAAGCCCAGTGCGCCGGTGCCAGCAAAAGCATCCAGACAACGCCAGCCGGTCAGGTCTTGGCCCAGCCAGTTGAACAGGGTTTCACGCACGCGATCGGGCGTAGGGCGCAGGCCGGGCTTGTCGGACACCTTGAGCTTGGTGCGTTTCCACAGGCCGCCGATGATGCGGACCTCGTTGCTATGCACACCACGGGGTCTGGCGGGGCGCTTGGGTTGGGTGGATGCGGGTTTTGCGGCTTTGGTACTCATGTGGGTGAGCTTAGCCGGTTTTGGTTGTTGTGCTTCATCGGCAAACAGTGGCACTCCCCTCCCGGACGAGAACAGCGCGGCGGGTTGGCCCGGACGCTGGTTCGACCTACTTCACTGCAAAGCAGTAAAACAGTCCTTCACCCCCGGTGGGTTTGATCTTCTCGGCGCTGCAGCCGAGCGTGGGGTGGGCCGAATTCCACGATGTGGCCCATGTGGTTTCCAGCGGGCCTTTGCGGTCATGGTGGCCGGTCATGGCGGAGCCGTCGGGGCCGGACTTGGTCCAGTTGCCACAGGTCATGTCGGCAAACGGTGCACCGGGGAACGCCGTGCCATCGGGGCGGGAACCGGTCAGCATGTCGTGCACGTTAGGTGTATCGCCCCGTCCGTTGACTAACTCACCCTTCTCGGTCAGTGCTGTCGCCTTGTTCAGATTGCTGGCTGGGGAATGCAGTTCGTCCACCGAGCGCGCAATCACCTCGCCTTTGGCATTCTTCCAGGGGCCGGAACCAATGCGGTCACGTGCGTTGACAAAATTGGTATCGGTGAGCTTGGGTGCTTGCGTGCTCAGGTAGGCATGCCATTCATGGTTGCCCGCCCCTACGGCTTGCGCCAGACTTTGGCAATGCTTGTCGGCCCCCTCCAGCCCCCCCAGATCGCCACCGTTGCCGGGGCCGGTACTGGTCACGAAAAACGTCATGTCCTTGGCGTTGGTCTGAGCAGCGGCAAACCCCGCAAAGCCCAACATCACTACAGCCAAACCAACCGGTTTCCACATTGTGCGCATGGCAGTCTCCTTGAGTTTGAAACCATGATATCGGACATGGGGTAAACGGCAAAATAAACTACTTGCCCGCCCCCAGCACCACCGTCACCATGCGCTCAGGCTGCAAGGTGCGGGTAAATGCCAAGCGGATGTCTTCGGTCGTCAGCGCCTGCACGCGCGACGTCCAGGTTTCCAGGTAATCCAGGGGCAAATCGTTCCAGGCGATATTGGCCACGTTGTCGAGCAGCTTGCGGTTGCTGTCCAGGCGCAGGGCGAAGCCGCCTATCAGGTTGTCCTTGGCGGCCTGCAGCTCCTTCTCGGTGGGGCCGTCCTTCACAAACTTGGCAAGCACCTCGCGCACCAGGTTGAGCGCCTGCTGCGCCTGATCTGGCCGGGTCTGCAGGCCGACGGTGAAGGCGCCCGCATGCAGGCCCGGCGCGAAATAGCTGTAGACGCTGTAGGTCAGCCCGCGTTTCTCCCGCACCTCCTCCGTCAGGCGCGCGGTGAAGCCGCCCCCGCCCAGGATGTGGTTGCCCACGGTGAGGGCAAAGAAGTCGGGCGAGTTGCGCTTGAAGCCGGGCTGGCCCAGCAGCACGTGAGCCTGTGCCGAAGCAAAGGCAATGTGCTCCTCTTTCGGCCCCGACAGCGCGGCCACCTCGGGCACGGGTGGCAAGGCATCACAGCCGCCCTGGGGCAAATACGCCAGCAGTTGGCCGACCAACACATCGGCTTGGGCTCGGTTGACCGCGCCCACAATGCTCACCTTGGCGCTGCAGGCGCGCAGTGCCTTATCGTGCAATGCACGCATGTCGGCGGCGCTGATACGGCCCAGGGACTCTTCGGTACTCTCCGCACCATAGGGATGGTCGCCATACACCGCCTTGGCAAATGCGCGTCCAGCCACCGTGGCAGGCCGGGTATTGGCTTCCTTGATGCTGGCCACCAGTTTGGGACGGTCACGCAGCCAGGGGGCGTCAGGGTAGGCCGGGTCGCCCAGCTGGCGCGCCGCCAGTGCAGCGGCCTTGGGCAATATGTCCGGGTAGGTGAGCGAGCGCAAGGCAAAGCTCAAGCGGTCGGAGCCAGCACTGCCGCCAAAACTGGCCCCCAGATCGGCCCAGGCGTCGCTCAGGCCGTTCTCGTCCAGGGCGGCCTCACTGCCACGTGCCTTGACGCCGTACGCCGTGCTGGAAGCCATCAGGTTGGCCAGCCCTGGCTTGTCCCGCGGATCACGCCGCGCGCCTGCGTCAAAGTCGATCTGTACATCCACCATGGCAATGGCCGGGCTTTCCACCAGAAAGATCTGGGCACCGCTGGCATGGGTCCAATGCACGATGGGAATAGCCGCCCAGGCAGAGCCAGCACAGCACAGCGAAGCAACAACGGTCAGAAGCCAACGGATGGCATGCGGAAATGGAGTAGTCATGGAATGCGCCATTGCAGATGGCATCAGTGGCGCAAACCGGGAATGGCAACGCGGGGTTTGCGGTTGGGGTCTACCGGCTGGGGCAGCAAGGTGGCCACGGTGAGGGAATCGTCACCGAAGTAGCGCGCAGCGACGTCCTGCACCTGGGCAGCGGTGACAGCGCGCAGGCGGGCAATCAGCTTCTCGTCGGTGTCCACCGGAAAGCCAATGGCCCAGTTGGAGCCCAGTATGCGGGCCTGGTTGAACACGCTGTCCTGCTTGTACACCTCGCTGGCAATCCATTGGTTCTTCACGCGGTTGAGTTCATGCTCCTGCACCCCTTCGCGGGCAATCAGCGCCACCTGCGCACGCAGGGCAGCTTCCACCTGGGCTGCAGTCTTGCCGGTGGACGGCACGCCGTAGAGGTAGCACATTTGCGGCCCGCGCGCGGCCAGCCCGCACATGGCACCCGCGCTGTCGGCCACATGGTCCTGCGGCTGGGCCAGGGCGCGTTCCAGCCGCGCATTGTCGTAACCGCTGAGCACCGCAGCCAGCATGGTCAGCGCCAGTGCATCGTTGCTGGCGGCATCTGCAGTGCTGTCCAATGCCGCAGCGGCAAAGCTGGGCGTCTTGAAGGCAAGCGTCACGCTGGCCTGCTCGGCTTGCGCCTTGAAGTCCAGGCGCCGCATGCCGCCCTGCTCGGGCTCCTCACGCGGTTTGCGAGCGGGTACTGCGTGCCCGGCAATGCCGCCGTAATACTTTTGCGCCAGCGCCAGAACCGCATCCGGATCCACATCGCCCGCCACTACCACGGCCGCATTGGCAGGTGTGTACCAGCGTTGGAAGAAGGCGCGTGCATCATCGGGTGTCATCGCGTCCAGATCGCTCATCCATCCCACGATGGGGCGGCGGTATGGCGACGCGGTGAATGCCACCGCGCTGAGCGCCTCACCCAGACGTGCGTGCGGGTTGTCTTCGGTACGCAGGCGGCGCTCTTCCTTCACCACCTCCAGCTCCTTGCGGAATTCTTCGTCACTCCACTGGTTGTGGGCAAAACGGTCTGACTCCAGCTGCATCACGTCTTCCAGGCGAGCTGCCGGTATCTGCTGGTAGTAGCCGGTGTAGTCCCGGCTGGTGAAGGCGTTTTCACGCCCACCCAGTGCCGCCACGCGGCGCGAGAACTCACCGGCCTTTACCGTGGGTGTGCCCTTGAACATCATGTGTTCCAGTACGTGGGCCACGCCACTGGTGCCGTCCACCTCGTCTGTGGCACCCACGCGCACCCACAGCATGTGCACCGCCGTAGGCGCCCGGTGATCGGGCCGTACGATCAGCGTCATGCCGTTTGCCAGGGTGTATTGGCGCACCGCGTCGGCAGGCGTTGCTGCCTGCACTGCCTGATTGGTAACCAGACCCAGCACGCCCAGGAATGCGATTTGCGCGCATCGGCGCCAGTGATTGGTGTGTTTCATAGAATGGAGCCATTCTAAGAACGGTTTCCATGTTCAGTTTTTTCAAGAAAAAATCCCCCCCCGCACCGGTTGCCGCTCCTGCTGCAGTACCTGATGGCAGCACCGCGCCAGCCCAGCCCACAGCCGCAGGCACACAAATCGGCAGTGCCTTGGCAGCACCGGTACCGGTGCCCGATGCGATTGCGGCACCTGTTGCACCCAAGCCCGAACGCCAGAAATGGCTGGACCGTCTCAAGGCTGGTCTGGGCAAGACCGCCAGCAGCCTCTCAGGCGTGTTTGGCGGCAACAAGGTAGACGAAGCCCTTTTTGAAGAGCTGGAAAGCGCCCTGCTGATGGCCGACGCGGGTGTGTCTGCCACCCAGTTCCTCACCGACAACCTGCGCAAGAAGGCCAAGTCTTCCAACCTGACCAACCCGGTAGCTCTGAAGAACCAGCTGATTGCCGATCTGACCGAGCTGCTGCAGCCTCTGCAAAAGCCACTGGTGATAGGCCAGCAGACGCCCACCGTCATCATGATGGCGGGTGTGAATGGCGCTGGCAAGACCACCTCCATCGGCAAGCTCACGCGCCATCTGTCGGAAGAAGGCGCCAGCGTGCTGCTGGCCGCAGCCGACACCTTCCGCGCCGCCGCGCGCGAGCAGCTCAGCATCTGGGCCGACCGCAACACGGTGGAGATCATCAGCCAGGCCGGAGCCGACCCAGCCGCCGTGAGCTTTGACGCCGTATCCGCCGGCAAGGCGCGCGGCAAGGATGTGGTGCTGATCGACACGGCGGGCCGCCTGCCGACGCAGCTGCACCTGATGGAAGAGCTGAAAAAAATCAAACGCGTGATCCAGAAGGCCGACGTGAGTGCGCCGCACGAAGTGCTGCTGGTGATTGATGGCAACACCGGCCAGAACGCGGTAGCGCAGGTCAAGGCATTTGATGACGCACTGGGGCTGACCGGACTCATCGTCACCAAGCTTGACGGCACGGCCAAGGGCGGCGTGCTGGCGGCCATTGCACGCGACAGGCCCATCCCGGTGTACTTCATTGGTGTGGGTGAACAGCTCAACGAGCTCGAAACCTTCAATGCCCGCGAGTTTGCGCAGGCCCTGCTCGCTTGAGAATGCCTTGATGCCCCAAGACACCCTGCACCTCCATCGCCGCCATGTGCTCTCCCTGCTGGGCCTGGGCAGCCTGGCCGTATCCAACCCGGCAAACGCCGCCGATGCTTTTCAGGAAACCACCGCCAAGGCCAAGGGCCAGACGGTGTACTTCAACGCCTGGGCCGGCAGCGAACCCATCAATGCCTACATCCGCTGGGCCGGGCAACAGGTGCAGCAGCGCTTTGGCGTGCGCCTGGAGCACGTCAAGATCAGCGACGCCGCCGACGTGGTCAAGCGCGTGCGCAGTGAGAAAGCTGCGGGCAAGCAAGACGGCTCGGTGGACCTGGTGTGGATCAATGGCGAGAACTTTCTGGCCATGAAACGCGAAGGCCTGCTGCACGGCCCGTTTACCGACAGCCTGCCTAACTTTGCGCTGGTGGACCTGCAGGGCAAGCCCACCACCCGTCTGGACTTTGCTGAAGCCGTAGAAGGCATGGAATCGCCCTGGGGCATGGCCCAGCTCACTTTCATGGCGGATAGCCAGCGCACACCTAAACCGCCACAGAGCATCCAGGAGTTGCTGGCTTTCGCCCGTGCCAACCCGGGGCGGGTCACCTATCCACGGCCACCAGACTTCCACGGAACCACATTCCTCAAGCAACTGCTGCTGGACCTGACCCCCCAGCGCGACGCGCTCTACAAACCGTTTGCTGTCCCGGCCCTGGCCAAGGCGACTGCACCGCTGTGGAGCTATCTGGACGCACTGCACCCGCATCTGTGGCGCGCTGGCAAGCAGTTTGCCAACAATGCGGCCGCCATGCGCCAGATGCTGGCCGATGGCGAGTTGCGCTGGGCCCTCACCTTCAACCCCAACGATGCAGCCAACGAAATCGCCGCTGGGCGCTTGCCCGCCAGCGTGGTCAGCTACCAGTTCCCTTCAGGAACCATTGGCAACACCCACTTCGTGGCCATTCCGTTCAATGCCCGCGCCAAGGAAGGCGCCCTGGTACTGGCCAACTTCCTGCTCGAGCCCGAAGCCCAGGCCCGCAAGGCCGATATCCGCGTCTGGGGCGACCCCACGGTGCTGGACACCAAACGCCTGAACGCGCAGCAGCAGGCCCTGTTTGCAGGAGACGCCGTGCCCGGACAGGTGCGCCAGTCGGCGCCTGCCCTGCCCGAGCCCCACGGTTCCTGGGTGGAACCGCTGGAAAAAGAATGGCTGGCACGCTACGGTGTGTGAAGCCTGCGCCAACCGACAGTCCCCGCACACCATGACTACCAAAATGCTTACCCGGTTCGAAATGGAATCGGCACCCCGGCCCACGGCCTCCGTCATCATGCTGCATGGCCTGGGTGCCAACGGCCATGACCTGGCTGGAGTGGTCCCCGAACTGAATCTGCGGGGCTGCCAGCCCATGCGTTTCATCTTTCCGCATGCACCCAACATGCCGGTGACGGTCAACGGCGGCTATGTCATGCCAGCCTGGTACGACATCACCGGCACCGACCTCATCAGCCGCCAGGACGTACAAGGCATTCAGCAATCCGAGTTGGCCATCACTGCGCTGGTGGCCCATGAGATCAAGCGTGGCATTGCACCGGACCATATCGTGCTGGCCGGCTTCAGCCAGGGCGCGGCCATGTCCCTGCACACCGGGCTGCGTCTGCCTTACGCCATTGCAGGAATCATCGCCCTGTCCGGGTACCTGCCACTGGCAGACCGCTTTGCCCAGGAACGCTCCAGCGCCAACGCTTTCACCCCGATATTCATGGGCCATGGATTGGACGACACGGTCGTGATCCACGGCCGCGGCGAGACCACCCGCAACGTCCTGCAATCGCTGGGCTACACGGTGCAATGGCACAGCTACCCGACCGAGCACAACATCACCCCGCAAGAGCTGGATGACGTATCGGCGTTTCTGCGGCAGATACTGCCCGAAGCCCCGTGAGCGCGCGGCCACCCTTGGGTCGCAGCGAGAAGGTGCTGGGCATAGACTTTGGAACATCCAATTCGGCAGCGGCCTTCATGCAGCCAGACGGAGCACTGCAGGTCGTACCGCTGGATGGTGAGCGCAGCGAAATGCCCACCGCCTTGTTCTTCTGCACGGAAACCCACAGCCTGATGTTCGGCAGCGAGGCCATGCGTGCCTACCTGAGCGGCACCGAGGGCCGCCTGCTGCGCTCGCTCAAGAGCCTGCTGGGCAGCGCTTTGATGGAAGAACACACCGCCGTGGGCGACCGCAGCATGCGCTACTTCGACATCGTGGTGCTGTTCTTCAAGGAGCTCAAGCGCCGCAGCGAAGCCTGTGCGGGCCAGCCCCTCACGCACGCCATGCTGGGCCGTCCGGTGCACTTTGTGGACGACAACCCCGAGCGCGACGCCCTGGCACAAGAGACACTAGGCCGTGCTGCACGCGAGGCCGGCTTTACCCACATCGCCTACCAACTCGAACCCATTGCGGCAGCGCTGGACTATGAGCAGCGCATATCCGAGGAACGCACGGCGCTGGTGGTGGACATTGGCGGCGGCACTTCCGACTTCACCGTCATCCGCCTGAACCCGCAGCGCAGTGTGCTGAGCGACCGCAGTGGCGACATCCTGGCCACCACCGGCGTGCACATCGGTGGCACCGACTTCGACCGCCTGCTGGACCTCTCGACGGTGATGCCCTTGCTGGGTTACCGCCACGTGGGTACCGGCGGCCGGCCTGTGCCCAACAGCGTGTTCTTTGACCTCAGCACCTGGCACCTGATCCACCAGGCCTACACGCGCAAGGGCATGCACTTCGCCAAGGAGCTCTGGGCCGACTTTGCCGACCGCACGCTGCACCAGCGCCTCATGACGGCGCTGGAAGGCCAGTACGGGCACCGCATGCTGGCCGCGGTGGAGAGCGCCAAGATTGCCTGCTCCATCACCGGCGAAACCCACCCGGTACAACTGGATTTTCTGGAACGCGCACTGGCGACGTCCATCACCGCAGAGGCCATGGAGCTGACGCTGACCGAGGCGATCGCCCAGGTAGTGCGCTGCGCCCAGGAGTGCGTGCAGCAGTCCGGCCTGTCGCGCGTAGACGCGGTGTACCTGACCGGCGGCTCCTCGGCCCTGCGTCCGCTGGTGGCCGCACTACAGGCCGCCATGCCCGAGGCCACGCTGGTGTCGGGCAACCAGTTTGGCGGTGTGGCTGCCGGACTGGCCGTAGCCGGTTCGGCGCAGCAAGTCTGGCAGTAGCTGGCGACGGAGCACACCATGGTCCGGCCCGCACCCACCTACCGTGCTGCCGCCACCCTGGTGCTGCTGCTGGTTGCCGTCCCGCTGGTTTGGAGCCTGTGGCAGGCCTTGCTGGCGGGATGCGATGGCGCGGCCTGGGCCGCGTTGTGGGCTGACCCGCAGACCGGGCACGCGCTGGCTTTGAGCCTGTGGACCGGGCTGGCCAGCACCACCCTGGCCACAGCCACTGCGGCCTGGATACTGGCGGGCTGCAGCATGGGGCAGAACCTGCAGCGACTAATCGGCCGCCAGTCCTGGATGCTGGCCTTGCCCCATGCTGCCTTTGCCATGGGTTTGGCGCTGCTGGTAGCACCGTCGGGCTGGCTGTTACGCCTGCTCTCGCCTTGGGCCACCGGTCTGCAGAGCCCGCCGGACTGGCCCACTACGCAAGACCCTTGGGGGTTGGGACTGATTGCCGTGCTGGCGTTCAAGGAGACGCCGTTTCTCCTCTGGGCTGCAGGCGCCCATTTGCTGCGCCCGGATGTGGCTCAGCGCCTGCAGCAGGAACTCCAGGTCGCTGCAACCCTGGGCTACCCGATACGCAGCGCCTGGTGGCGCATCGTCTGGCCCCAGCTGCTGGCGCGGCTCACGGCGCCCTTGCTGGCCGTGCTGGCCTACGGCCTCTGCGTGGTGGACGTGGCCCTGGTCATAGGCCCAGCGTCCCCGCCCACGCTGGCCGTGCTGGCCTGGCAATGGCTGCTGGATGCCGACCTGCAGACCAACGCCAAAGGCGCCGCCGCAGCCTGGCTGCTGGTAGCAACCCTCGCGGTGGTTACTGGCGTGGCGATGTACTTGCATCGCATGCCGCTTTGGCGCGTCCGCCGCACGCGGGGCGCACCGGACTCCAGCCGGCTTCGCAACGCCACTAGGCACAGCCCACACCTGACGGGCGGCGACTTCTGGCTCCGGGGCATCTATGTGCTGGTAGCACTGGCACTGCTGCTGGCCAGCGTCAGCGGCGTGTGGCCTTTTCCGCAGCTCGTGCCGACGCAATGGAGCCTGTCGGCCTGGCGCTCGGTGGCGCAGAGCACGGACACGCTGGGGACCACGGTGTGGCTTGCAGCCGGCAGCGCGCTGGCGGCCCTGCTGTGGGTCGTTGCCTGGCTGGAACTGGCACCTATGCGTTGGCAACACAGGCTGCCGGGGCTGACTTTGCTGCCACTGGTGCTGCCTGCTTTGCTGTGGGTGCTTGGCCTGCACCGCCTGACCCTGTCCTGGGGCCTGGACGGCACCGCCTGGGGGCTGTGGCTGGCGCACTGGGTTGCCTGCCTGCCGTATGTGCTGCTGACACTGCAAGGCCCGTACAACGGCTTTGACACCCGGCTGTACCAATTGAGCGCAACGCTGGGCCATGGACGCTGGGAGTTCATGTTGCGTATCAAGTGGCCTCTGCTACGTGCCAGTCTGGCCGCTGCGCTGGCGGTGGGCTTCGCCGTCAGCGTGGCGCAGTACCTGCCCACCCTGTATGTGGGGGCCGGTCGCTTTGCCACCGTCACTACCGAAGCGGTAGCGCTGGCCGCTGGGGGGCAGCGCGGCCTGATGGCCGCCTACGCCGCGCTGCAATTCCTGTTGCCCGCGGCGGTATTTGCGCTGGCGACGCGGCTGGGACGCCAGCGACACTTTGCACCTGCGCCACGGGCCTTGGGCACAATCGCGCCATGAGTGATACGCCCTCTTTGCCGCCCCTGTGGCATCAGCTACCCCATGCGCCCGCGCCGGGCACGGCGCTGCTGCACCGCGATGCCGTGCCGGATGGCGCGGTGCTGATGCACAGCGTGGTGACGTCGGCGGATACTGCAGCTCCCGCCAGTTTTCGCCTGCTGCTGCTGCGCAGCGGTGACACCGTGACCGCCTTTGCCAACCGATGCGCCCACTTTGGCGTGCCCCTGGCCAACAGCCAGGACAAGCTGATCTACAAGGCCCACACCAGCATCACCTGCAATGTGCACTACGCGCGCTACCGCTGGGCGGACGGCATGTGCGAGCAGGGTGATTGCGTGGGCGAGTCGCTGATTGCTGTGCCGCTACAGTGCGATGCCGAAGGCATGCTGCGCATAGGCAGCAGCGCATGAGCCTGGAGCTGCAGGTCAGGCAACTGGCGACCCCGTCGCAGCTGTTGCTGCGGGATCTGCATCTGCGCATTGCACCGGGCACCGTGCACACGCTGATGGGCGAAAGTGGCAGTGGCAAGTCCAGCCTGCTGGCGGCGGTGTGCGGCACGCTGGACCCTGCCCTGCGCTTCGACGGCCAGGTGCTGCTCAACGGGCAGCGCATCGATGGGCTGCCGCCGCAAGCGCGGCGGGTGGGCATTCTGTTCCAGGACGCCTTGCTGTTTCCCCACATGACGGTGCGCGAGAACCTGTTGTTCGCTGTGCCGCGCGGTGATGCCGCCACCCGCGAGAGCCAAGTGAATCAAGCCCTGCTGGCCATGGAGATCGCGCCGCTGGCCCAGGCCGATCCCGCCACCCTGTCCGGTGGGCAGCGCGTACGCGTTGCTTTGGCGCGGGCGTTGCTGGCCCAGCCCCAGGCGCTGCTGCTGGATGAGCCCTTCTCACGGCTGGATGCGGCTTTGCGTGCGCGCATGCGGGAACTGGTGTTTGACCTGGTGCGCAAGCGCAATATTCCGGCCCTGCTGGTGACCCACGACGCACAGGACGTAGCCGACCCGGCCCTGCTCACCCGACTTGCGGAACCCGGCTGACGAAGCAATGCGCGCACACTGACTCAATTGACATTTCTCAAGACGGCGTGGGGCAAAAGGCATCACCATCGAATCTGAGGCCTGTGGCCGCCTCCCCCGGAGGACTTCCCATGCAATTGCCTGTGCTGATCCAATCGCTGCTCGCGCCCGAACGCTATGGCGAGGGCGTGACGCAAGTCAGTCTGGTGGAAACCCACATCTCCTGGGTGCTGCTGGCTGGCGCGTTTGCCTACAAGATCAAGAAGCCAGTCAAGCTGTCCTTTCTGGACTTCAGCACGCTGGAACTACGCAAACATTTCTGCGATGAGGAACTGCGGCTGAACCAGCGCTTCTCGCCGGACATCTACCTGGAGGTGGTGGGCATCTTCCACACGCAAGAAGACCCTCACTGGCAAGGCAACGGTCCGCCCATTGAGTACGCAGTCAAAATGCGCCGCTTCGACCAGGAGGCCAGGCTGGACCACGTGTGTGCGCGTGGTGAACTGACACCGCCGCTGGTGAGTGCGCTGGCGCGCAGCGTCGCGGCCTTCCACGCCACGGCAGCCGTAGCGCCACCCGACTCCGCGTTTGGCGCACCCGCGGCCGTGCTGGATCAGGCCCTGCAGAATTTTGACGATCTGCTAAAGGCGCTGCCGGAGCCAGCGGAGCAAAAACAGCTCCAGGCCCTGCGCGATTGGACCCAGCAGCAATTTGCTCAACTGACCCCGCTACTGCAGGCGCGCAAGCAGGCCGGGTTCGTACGTGAGTGCCACGGTGATCTGCATCTGGCCAATCTGGTGTTGATGGACGGCGGCATGCGCCTGTTTGACTGTCTGGAGTTCAACGACGAGTTGCGCTGGATCGATGTGGCCAGCGACATTGCCTTTACCTACCAGGATCTGTTGGCCCAGCACCAGCCGGGTCTGGCGCACTGGTTTGTGAATGAGGTGCTGGCCCAGAGCGGCGACTATGCCTGTGCCCCGCTGCTGCGGTTTTATGCGGTGTACCGTGCGCTGGTGCGGGCCAAGGTGGCCATGGTGCACTACCTGCAGAACGGTGAACCCAAGGAACATGCCCTGGAGTGCATTGCGCTGGCAGTTCAGCTGGCGGCACCAGCTGAACTGCAGCTGATCATCACCCACGGTGTGTCCGGCTGTGGCAAAACCTATGCGTCCAACCAACTACTGCTGGATGACGCGCAGCCCGCCATCCTGCGTCTGCGCACCGACCTGGAACGCAAGCGTGCGTTCCACATTCCTGCGCTGGCTTCCAGCGCTTCCGCATTGAATGCCGGTGTCTATTCGCCACAGGCCAACGAGGCCACCTACACCCAGCTGCTTTCCATGGCCGACACGCTGCTGCACGCCGGCTGGTCGGTGCTGGTGGATGGAACCTTCTTGCAGCGCGCCCAACGCGATGCCTTTCACCAGCTGGCCCGCAGCCACCACGCACGCTTTTGCATCCTGGCGCCGGGCGCAAGCCAGGACGAATTGCGCAAGCGGATACAGGAGCGTGCGCAGCGGGGAGACGACGCCTCCGAAGCCTCGCTGCAGGTGCTGGACGCGCAGCTTGCTGCAGTGGAGCCCCTGCAACCGGATGAGCCCGTGTGGCCGGTTACTGAACCGGCCTAGCCGTCATTGGCCAGAACTGCGGCTCCGTGTTTCACTGCGGTAAACAGTCCACCCATCTGCTGGACTTCCATCGTACCGAGCTGATCGGCCAGCAGGCTCCAGGGCGCCGCCAACCCTTCCAGCGAAGTAACGGAATAGAGTGCGGCCATCATCACCCAGCAATTGGTTGCCACGTCCCAGGGCGGCGCCCAATTCAGGCCGACAGCGGCCACACTGGCGTGTGGCTTGAGGTGCAACAGGACGCGCCGCACGGCTTCGGGCTGGCGCAGTATGTCGTGTGTGAAGATGAACAGCGCCGCATCGGCCATGCAGGGAATCTGCGCATCCGCCACGGATGACTCCAGCAGCGTGACATTGGTCCAGCCCTTGTCCTGCACACGCTGGCGCGCCCGCTCCATCATCTCGGGACACTGCTCGATCGCAACAATGCGGCCTTCCGTCCCGATGATCTGCTGCAGCCGCTCGAAGCTCAGGCCCGTGCCGCAACCCACATCCAGCACCGTGTCGCCCGGCTTGAGGTCCAGCTGTTCAATGGCATCGCGGCGCAGGGATTCGAAGGCGAGCAACTCCATGTCGTATGCGTTGGCACGCATACGGTACTGGGCCAGTGCAGGACGGGATGGAATGATGTGCTCCTTGTCAGCGTCAGCCCGCAATCCAGGAGGCAATGCGCGGCGTCTTGCGACCGACCGGCGGCGGTACCGCCAGCGGTTGCCCGACGATGATAGGCGCCACTGCCTCTACATCCGGCGGCAACCCGATGAGGGCACGGATCGGCGGCGAGTTGAGCGTTGCCACTGACATGCCGATGACGCAAGTGCCAAGGCCCATGGCGTAGGCACCGAGCATCAGGTTCTGCGCCGCCAGCCAGCAATCCGCCTGGGAAAAGCGCCCAGCACTCGGAGCGTAGATCACGACCAGGGTAGGCGCCCCGTGAAACACATCGGCCACTCCGTCCGAGTCGCGGTGCAAGCTGGGGGGCAGATCCGCCATGCTGCCCAGCGCCTGTTCGGAAATGCGCTGCAGCACTTTCTTGTCCTGCACCACGATGAACCCCCAGGGCTCCAGGTGCATGGCCGTAGGGGCTTGGACCGCCAGTTCCAGCAGTTCCAGCAATGTGGTTCGTTCTATCTGTTCGGGGCCAAAGATACGAACCGACCGGCGCCCCTGAATGGCATCGCGTAGTGCCATGGTTTCCAAAGAAGCATGCATGATGGTCCTTTCGTTGCGTCCACAGGGTCTGCCTCTGCCCGCATGGACTGGGCGCACAAGCCCCACCCCTCAATATGGACCTTTGTCACAAACCTTCGTTGACCGCCATCAAACAACCCGCAGGAGCACGTTACCATGCAGCCTGCCATGCCCAACCCCACCCTTCCATGCTAGACCGCCTTGCCGTGCGTTTGTTGCGCAAACCGGTGACAGCAGCTGCCGTGGTGCTGGCGCGCATGGGGATTGGTGCCAACAGCATCAGCCTGCTGGGCTTTGCACTGGGCCTGGGTGCGGCGACCTGCATCGCCAGCGCCAGGTACGCACCCGGGGCGGTCTTGATCCTGCTGTCGCGCAGCTGTGATGCACTGGATGGCGCCGTGGCCCGGCAGACGCGCGCCAGTGATGCGGGCGGCTTTCTGGACATTGCACTGGACTTCCTGTTCTACGCCAGCATTCCGCTGGCCTTCGCGCTGGCAGAGCCTGGCACCAACGCCCTGCCCGCGGCGGTGTTGCTGACGGCCTTCATGGGCACCAGTTCCAGCTTTCTGGCCTTTGCCGCGCTGGCGGCCAAGCGCGGCATGGACAACACCGACTACCCCGACAAATCGATCTACTTTCTGGGCGGCCTGACCGAGGCAACCGAGACCTTGGGTGTGTTCCTTGCCATGTGCCTGTGGCCGCAGTACTTCGCCGTGCTGGCCTACGGTTTTGCGGCCCTGTGTGCCATCACCACTGCGACCCGCATCGTCTGGGGCTGGAGGGCTTTTCAATGAAGGCATCGCGCTGGATCGTGATCGCCTTGCTGCTGGTTGTCGGCACCCTTTTCTTCACGCTGGACCTGAACCAATACCTGAACCTGCACTATCTGCAACAGCGCCAGCAGGACTTTGCAGCGCTATACGCAGAGCACCCCTGGCAGGTACGCGCCGCCTACTTTGCCATGTACCTGTTGGTGGCCGCGCTGTCGCTGCCCGGCGCGGTGTTGCTGACGCTGGCGGGGGGTGCCATCTTCGGCTTCTTCTGGGGGTTGCTGCTAGTGTCGTTTGCGTCCAGCATGGGTGCCACCGTGTCGTTCTGGGTGGCGCGCTGGCTGCTGCGCGATACGGTACAGACCCGCTTTGCCATACCGCTCAAGGAGATCAACGCCGGAGTGGAGCGCGCCGGAGCGCTCTATCTGCTGAGCCTGCGGCTGATTCCGGTCGTGCCGTTCTTCCTGATCAACCTGAGCATGGGGCTGACCTCCATCAACAGCTGGACCTTTTACTGGGTCAGTCAGCTGGGCATGCTGGTGGGCACGGCCGCCTTTGTGAACGCAGGCATTCAAATCGGCTCGCTGCACAGCCTGTCGGACGCAGCCAGCCCGGCGCTGCTGGGGTCGCTGGCGCTGCTGGGCTTGTTACCCCTGGTGGTGCGGCGCATCGTGCGGCACATGGAGCGGCTACGCGTGCTGGCGCGCTGGCGCAGCGTGCGCCCTGCCCGCTTTGACCGCAACCTGGTGGTAATCGGTGCGGGCTCGGGCGGACTGGTGGCGGCCTATATAGCCGCCGCAGTCAAGGCCAAGGTCACGCTGGTGGAAGCCAAGGTCATGGGTGGCGACTGCCTCAACTACGGCTGCGTGCCCAGCAAGGCGCTGATACGCAGTGCCAAGGCCGCGCACCAGATGCGCCGTGCCCGCGACTACGGACTTTCTGCCACGCCGGTGGTGGACTTCAAGGCCGTGATGCAGCGGGTGCGCCAGGTGATTGCCGACATTGCGCCGCATGACAGCGTGGCGCGCTACACCGATCTGGGTGTGGACGTGGTGCAAGGCTATGCCCGCATCACCAATCCCTGGACGGTGGAAATTCAGCACGCGGACGGCAGCCTGCAGACCTTGAGCACCCGCAGCATCGTGATTGCCGCAGGCGCACAACCCGTGGTGCCCGCCCTGCCGGGGCTGGAGGAAGTGGGCTACCTCACCAGCGACACGCTGTGGGAGCATTTGGCCACGTTGGACGCGCTGCCCAAGCGCTGGGTGGTGCTGGGCGGCGGGCCGATTGGCTGCGAGCTGTCGCAGGCCTTTGCGCGCCTGGGCGCCGATGTGATCCAGGTGGAAATGGCGCCGCGCCTGCTGCTGCGCGAGGACGAAGAAGTAAGCGCCATGGTGCAAGCCAGCCTGGAAGCCGACGGCGTGCAGGTGCTCACCAGCCACCAGGCGCTGCGCTGCGAACGCTTGGGAGACGCCAAGGTACTGGTGCTGTCCCACCACGGGCAGGAGGTACGCATGCCGTTTGACCAACTGCTCTGTGCAGTAGGCCGCAAGGCGCGCCTTACCGGCTATGGGCTGGAAGCGCTGGGCATTGCCACCGACAAGACCATCATCACCGACGACACATTGCAAACCGTCTACCCCAACATCTATGCGGCAGGCGATGTGGCCGGGCCCTACCAGTTCACCCATGTGGCCTCGCACCAGGCTTGGTATGCCGCGGTCAACGCGTTGTTTGGGGACTTCAAGCGCTTTCGCGTCAACTACCAGGCCATTCCGCAAGCCACATTCACCGACCCCGAGCTTGCCCGCGTGGGCCTGAACGAGCAGGAAGCGACTGCACAGGGCATTGCCTATGAAGTCACCCGCTATGCATTGGATGACCTGGACCGCGCCATTGCCGACGGCGAGGCGCGCGGGTTTGTCAAAGTGCTCACTGCGCCAGGCAAGGACCGCATCCTGGGCGCCACCATCGTGGGCGCGCAGGCTGCCGAGCTGCTGGCCGAATACGTGCTGGCCATGCAGCACGGCCTGGGGCTCAACAAGATACTGGGCACGGTGCACACCTACCCCACCATGGCCGAGGCCAACAAATATGCAGCGGGCCAATGGCGGCGCACGCACCAGCCGCAAAGACTGCTGCAGTGGGTGGAACGCTTCCATGCCTGGAGGCGCGGTTGAGTCCGGCGCGCCAGTTGCTGCTGCTGGGTGCCGGCCATGCCCACGTGCAGGTACTGGCGCAGATGGCCCGCACACCCTGGTCCGGCGCCCAGGTCACGCTGGTTGCGCCGTATGACCGGCAGCTGTATTCGGGCATGGTGCCGGGCTTTGTGGCCGGACGCTACGCGCTGGAGGACTGCGTGATCCCGCTGGAGCCCCTGGTGCGCCGCAGCGGCATCCGCTGGATTCAGCGCAGTGTGCGCGGCCTGGACGCATCTGCCCAGACCGTGACCCTGGACGACGGCAGCGTGCTGCACTACGACTGGGTCTCCATCAACACCGGGCCAGTACACAACCGCGCACTGCTGGAAGCAGCCATGCCGGGCGCGCGCGAACATGCCCTGTTCGTGCGCCCCATCGAAGCCTTTGGCGTGCTCTGGCCCAAGGTCGCGGCCATGGGCGAGGCGCGGCCGCTACGCATTGCCGTGATCGGTGCCGGAGCCGCCGGTGTCGAGCTGGTGATGGCGATTCGCCAGCGCTTGCCGGACGCAGCGCTCACCCTGCTGTGCGGAGATGCCGTGCCGGGCGCTGGCTATCCGCCCAAGGTGCAGACCCGCATCCACGCGGCATTGCAAAAGCGCCGCATCACCATCCTGCGCGACAGTGCATGTGGTGTGCGCGCAGGGGAAGTTGCGCTGGCCAGCGGTGCCACCCTGGCCTGCGACGTGCCCATCATCGCCACCGGTGCGCAGGCGCCAGCATGGCTGGCAAACAGCGGGCTGGCGCTGGACGCGCACGGCTTTGTGGCGGTGGACGCCTGCCAGCGCTCCACCAGCCACACCATGGTGTTTGCCGCTGGCGATGTCAGCAGCCGCACCGACCGCACACTGCCCCGCAGCGGTGTCTATGCGGTGCGCAGCGGCCCGGCGCTGGCCACCAACCTGCAGGCGGCGCTACAGGGTCAGCCCCTGGTGGAGCACCAGCCACCCGAGCACACGCTCAACCTGATTTCCTGCGGCGCCGGCTTTGCCATTGCCAGCTGGGGGCAGTACAGTGCGCAGGGTTACTGGGTCTGGCGACTCAAGGACTGGATTGACCGCCGCTTTGTGCGGCGCTTTAGGGAGACTGCATGACCACCACACTGGAACCCGACACCGCAAGCACGGCCACCCGCCGCGTGGACCAGTTGCTGGCGCACTACGCCAGCAGCCACCGCAACCCACGCAACGAGCGCATCCACTTCGTGGCCATACCCTGCATCATGCTCAGCCTGGTGGGCCTGCTGTATGCACTCAGCCCGTTGGCCGCGCTGCTGTTTCTGGCGGCCAGCCTGGTGTACTACTGGCGCCTGTCGAAGATATTCCTGGTCACCATGATGGCCATCACCGTAGTCATGCTGGCCATCCTTGCGGGCCTGAACGCCAAAGGGATTCTGCTGCCGGTGTGCGTCACGGTATTTGTGATGGCCTGGATCTTCCAGTTCATAGGCCACCGCATCGAGGGCAAGAAGCCTTCGTTCCTGGAAGACGTGCAGTATCTCTGGGTAGGCCCGCTGTTTGTGCTGAGTCGGTTGTTTGAGCGCTTGGGGCTGCGCTGGTAACGACGGGCAATGCATCAACCCAATCTGTAATCGACACGAAAGAAGCACGCCCATTCGCTTTGCTCTACGATGGGCGAGATGTCCCTTCCAAACCCCTTCTTTCACCACTTCAAAGTCCATCAATTTCCTCACGGGCAGGCTGTGATTCACGCTGAAGTGGGTGGCAGTGGGCCACCTCTGCTGCTTTTGCATGGATACCCGCAAACCCATGTGGCGTGGCATCGAATAGTGCCATCGCTGGCAAAGCACTTCACCGTGATCGCTCCGGACCTGAGGGGTTACGGCGACAGCGTGGGGCCTCCGGGTGACGCACTGCATACGCAATACAGCAAGAGAACCATGGCCCTGGACAACTTGGCCCTGATGCAGTCGCTCGGGTTTTCACGCTTCGCGGTGATGGGCCATGACCGTGGTGCACGGGTCGGCTACCGAATGTGTCTTGATGCCCCGCAAGCGGTCAATTGCTTTACCTCCCTGACCGTGGTCCCCACTGCGGAAATGTGGAGCCGGGCCAACATGGCATTTGGGATGAAGGCATTTCATTGGTATCTCTTTGCCCAGCCCTTTGATCTGCCAGAGCGCCTGTTGCGCTCGGACCCCTCCTATTTTCTGGACTGGACTTTGCGCAACATGGTGATGGAAGAGTCAGCCATCCATTCCGAGTGCCGTGCCGAGTACCACCGCGCATTTGCAAGGGAGTCCGTGCGGCACGCCATGATGGAAGATTGTCGAGCCGCCGCTTCCATTGACCTCGAGCATGACAAAGTGGATTTGGCCAACGGCCACAAAGTAGCTTGCCCCGTTCAGATCTTGTGGAACAAATCAGTTACCACCAGCCCCACCCCGGAAGAAATCTGGAGAACCTGGGCCAATCAGGTCGAAGGGGCCACGATTGATTGTGGGCACTTGATGGCAGAAGAGGCACCCGACGAAGTGCTTCAACACGCATTACCGTTCCTGACGAGACATTCGGCCCCTTGACTCTGGCTGCAACCGGCCTTTCGCTCACAGATTGGGCGCCAGCAACCGCGAGAGCTCAGCCGGCTGCATCTGGCGGCGCTGGCACAGCTCCTGCAACTGGTCGTCACCGATTTTGCCGACGTTGAAATAACTGGCCTGCGGGTGTCCCAGGTAGAAGCCGCTGACACTGGCGGCAGGATGCATGGCCAGGCTTTCGGTCAGCTCCATGCCGATGTCTGCGCACTGCAGCAGGTCAAACATGTCCTTCTTGGCGCTGTGGTCCGGGCAGGCCGGGTAGCCCGGCGCCGGACGTATGCCACGGTAGCGCTCGCTGATCATGGCCTCCATATCCAGGTTTTCATCTGGCGCATAGCCCCACCAGTCGGTGCGTACCCGGTGGTGCAGGCATTCGGCAAGGGCCTCTGCCAGACGGTCCGCAATGGCCTTGAACATGATGGCGCTGTAGTCGTCGTGTGCGTCCATGAAGATCTGCTCGCGTTTCTCAGCGCCAATACCGGCCGTCACGGCAAACACGCCCACATAGTCCGGCGCAACACCTTTGGGTGCGACAAAGTCCGCCAGGCAGCGGCTGGGTCGCATGACGCCATCGATTTCCTGCTTGGGCGACTGCTGGCGCAAGCCGTACCAGGTCATGGCCACCTGGCTGCGCGACTCATCGGTGTAGAGCTCTATGTCGTCGTCATGCACCGTGTTGGCCGGGTACAGCCCAAGCACCGCATTCGCCGTCAGCCAGCGGCCATCAATGGCCCGCTTGAGCAATGCCTGCCCGTCGCGCAACACCTGCTGCGCCTGCACGCCCACCACCTCATCCTGCAGGATGGCGGGGTACGGACCCGCCAGATCCCAGGTCTGGAAGAACGGCCCCCAGTCGATGAAGCGTGCCAGCTCGCTCAGGTCAAAGTTGCGAAACACGCGTCGGCCAATGAACTTGGGGCGGGTGGGCTGGAAGGCCGTCCAGTCCAGCGGCATCTTGTTGGCGCGCGCGCGCTCCAACGACCACAACACAACCTGCTTTTTGTTGGCGTGCTGTTCGCGGACCTTGTCGTTGTCCGCAGCCAGCGTCTCCAGGTAGCTGGCCGCCTGCTCGCCCAGCAGGCTTTGCGCCACGCCCACGCTGCGCGAGGCGTCCGGCACATAGACAACCGGTCCCTCGTAATGCGGCGCAATCTTGACCGCTGTATGCACCCGACTGGTGGTGGCGCCACCAATGAGCAGCGGAATCTTGCGGATGCGGAAGTAGTCATCCTTCTGCATCTCGCCAGCCACATAGGCCATCTCTTCCAGACTGGGAGTGATCAGCCCGGACAGGCCGATCATGTCGGCACCCTCCACCTTGGCGCGGGCCAGGATTTCGTGGCAGGGCACCATCACGCCCATGTTGACCACTTCGAAGTTGTTGCACTGGAGCACCACGGTCACGATGTTCTTGCCGATGTCATGCACATCACCCTTGACGGTGGCAATGACGATCTTGCCCTTGGCCTTGGCTTCCCCGCCCGCTTCCACCATCGCGGCCTTTTCGGCCTCGATGTAGGGCAACAGGTGCGCCACGGCCTGCTTCATGACGCGTGCGCTCTTGACCACCTGAGGCAGGAACATCTTGCCCTGGCCAAACAGGTCACCCACCACATTCATGCCGTCCATGAGCGGGCCTTCGATGACATGCAGCGGTCTCCCGCCCTGGGCCAGCAAGTCGCGATAGGCCTCCTCGGTATCTTCGGTGATGAAATCGGTGATGCCATGCACCAGCGCATGGCTGAGCCGCTGCCCGACCGACACGGGTGCGTCCGGCGTTCCGCGCCAGTCCAGCCTGCGGCTCTCGTCGCGCGCGGCACCACGTGTGCTCTCGGCAATTTCCACCAGGCGCTCACCGGCATCGGCACGGCGGTTGAGCACCACGTCCTCGACGCGCTCGCGCAGCTCGGGTGCCAGTTCGTCATACACACCCACCATGCCGGCATTGACGATGCCCATGTCCATTCCCGCCTGGATGGCGTGGTACAGAAACACCGTATGGATTGCCTCGCGCACCGGGTCATTGCCGCGAAAGGAAAAGCTGACGTTGGACACGCCGCCCGACACCTTGGCGCCCGGCAGGTTCTGCTTGATCCAGCGGGTGGCTTCGATGAAGTCCACCGCGTAGTTGTTGTGCTCCTCGATGCCGGTGGCAATGGCAAAGATGTTGGGATCAAAAATAATGTCTTCGGGTGGGAAACCCACCTCATCGACCAGGATGCGATAGGCACGCGCACAGATGTCGATCTTGCGCTGGTAGGTGTCGGCCTGGCCCTGCTCGTCAAAAGCCATCACCACCGCCGCCGCACCGTAGCGCCGCACCAGCTTGGCCTGCTGCTTGAATGCCTGCTCGCCCTCTTTCATGCTGATGGAGTTGACGATGGATTTGCCCTGCACACAACGCAGGCCGGCTTCGATCACGCTCCATTTGCTGGAGTCAATCATGATGGGCACGCGCGAAATGTCGGGCTCGCTGGCGATCAGCTGCAGAAACCGCACCATGGCAGCCTGGCTGTCGAGCATGGCCTCGTCCATGTTGATGTCGATGATCTGTGCGCCGTTTTCGACCTGCTGGCGTGCCACGGCCAGGGCCTGCTCGAACTCGCCGTTGAGAATCATGCGGGCAAAGGCCTTGGAGCCCGTCACATTGGTGCGCTCACCAATGTTGACAAACAGGGTATCCGCGTTGATGACAACCGGCTCCAGGCCGGACAGCATCATGGGTGCGAGGTATTGAGAACGAAGCATGTGACTCACCGATGTAGGAATATCAGGTGAGCGTCGTTGCAATGAAAGTGCAGATCCAAGCCTGGTGGGGCCCTCGCCCGCACTGCAACGCTCCTTGGATGAGCGGCGATTCTAACGGTAGAAAGCCGCCTGGTGCAGCGTGCGCGGAGAAAACGGGCTGACTTCCCGGGCAATCGCGCTGATGTGCTGGGGCGTGGTGCCGCAACAGCCGCCCACGATGTTGACCAAGCCCTCCTGCGCAAATTCGTGCAGCAGCCGGCTGGTGACTTCCGGTGTCTCGTCGAATCCGGTCTCCGCCATGGGGTTGGGCAGACCTGCATTGGGGTAGCAACTGATGAAGGTGTCGGGTGCCGCCCGGTGCAGTTCCTGGATGTAAGGGCGCATCAGCGCCGCACCCAGCGCGCAATTCAGTCCGACCGCCAGGGGCTGTGCATGGCGTACGCTGTGCCAGAAGGCGGTGACGGTCTGGCCGCTCAGAATGCGCCCCGACGCATCCGTCACCGTGCCGCTGATGATGATGGGCAGGCGCTCGCCTGAGTCCTCGAAATAGCGGTCAATGGCAAACAGGGCCGCTTTGGCATTCAAGGTATCGAAGATGGTTTCGACCAGCAGCACATCGGCCCCGCCCTCAACCAGCGCACGGGTCTGCTCGTAGTAGGCCACGTTGAGCTGTTCAAAGTCGATATTGCGTGCACCCGGATCATTCACATCCGGGCTGATGCTGGCGGTCTTGGGTGTGGGGCCCAGTGCGCCCACCACAAAGCGCGGCTTGTCCGGCGTGGAAAACTTGTCGCATGCTGCGCGGGCCAGGCGGGCCGATGCCGCATTCATTTCAACGGCCAGGTCCGCCATATCGTAGTCGGCCTGCGCAATCGTCGTGGCCCCGAAGGTATTGGTTTCAATCAGATCGGCGCCGGCTGCCAGATAGCCTTCATGGATATCGGAAATGATGTCGGGGCGGGTCAGGCTCAGCAACTCGTTGTTGCCCTTCACGTCCTTGTGGAAATCCTTGAAGCGCTGGCCCCGGTACTGTGCTTCGCTCAGCTTGAAACGCTGGATCATGGTGCCCATGGCGCCGTCCAGAATCATGATCCGCTGGTCCAGAATCTCGGGCAGCTGCTGGGCGCGGGTGTAGCGCGAAGGCGTGGAGGTTTGCATCAACTCTTTCATACAGATACGGGATGGTCGCAGGCCATGCTCTCACGGCCTGCGATTGCGGCCCGTAGTGTACGCAAACGGGACTCAGGCCTCTATTTCCAGCGCGGTTGTGGGTCTTGCACAGCAGGCCAGGATGTAGCCCTCCGCGATGTCTTCGTCCAGAATGCCGCCGTTGTGGCTCATGGAGACCTCGCCGGATATCTTGCGCACCCGGCAGGTGCCGCAAATGCCCGATTCGCAAGCTGCAGAAATGCGAACGCCACTGGCACGCGCCGTTTGCAGAACCGTTTTCCCGGGCAGGCACTCCCCCTGCAGGTTGGAGTCCATGAAGCGAATGGGCAATGTCGCCGGTGCCGCTTGCTGGGCTTCACCCGCGGCGGCGTGCGTGCCAAGCACTTCGGCTTCGGCTGCACCAAAACTCTCCTGGTGGTAGCGCGACATATCAAATTGCGCAGACTTCAGCATGCCTTGCACGGTGCGCATGAAGGGATCGGGGCCGCAGCAGAACACCTCACGTTGCTGGATATCGTGCGCCATCTGTGTGAGTGGCAGCGCATCAATGCGCCCGACAAAGCCCGGCCAGCTTTCCCGCAACGACCTTTGCTCCACCAGGAAGCGCAGCGACAGGCCCGGCATCTGACTGCCCAGCAACTCCAGTTCCCGTCGGAAGACAATCTCTTCCGGCGCGCGAGCGCAGTTCACGAACACCACATCGGCGCCGGGCGCGCAGTCGTACAGCCAGCGCAGCATCGACATCATGGGCGTGATGCCCGAGCCCGCCGAGATGAACAGGTACTTTGCCGCCGGATGCTTGTGCAGCGTGAAGTCGCCGTACGGCCCCATGGCCTTGAGCCGGGAACCTGACTTCACGTTGTCGAACATCCATTGCGTTCCTACGCTACCGGGCTGTGCCTTCACTGTCACCGCTATGGCATGGGGCCGCGACGGACTGGACGACAGGGTGTAGGTCCGGTTCAGAACGCCGTCCTGCGCCGGCAGCTGCAGCGTAATGAATTGCCCGGGCTTGTAACGAAACCAACTAAGCGTGTCGGAACGGAACGTGAAGGTCTTCACCCCCGGCGCCTCGTCGACGACGGAGATCACCTCCAGCCCTTGCTGACTGTCGTTCCAGGGCTCCATCTCATCAAGTGTCCGGAAATTGCCTGCATGCGTCACAGCGTTCATCTCATGCTCCTCAAACTACCTTACCCAGCTTGGGCTTTTCGATTTCGGCCAGACGTTGCGCCATGAAGCCGGCGTACCAGTCCACAAACTGGACCACGCCGCCTTCGTGCATCTCGGAATAGGGGCCCGGCTCATAGGCTGGCGACTTGATGCCAAACGCGTTCTCTTCGACGATGCGCCGGTCTTCGTCATTGGTCTCGATCCAGACCTTGGTCAGTTCCTTGAGGTCGTAGTCGACCCCTTCGACCGCGTCCTTGTGCACCAGCCATTTGGTGGTGACCGCCGTCTCCGTGGCACTGATGGGCATTACCCGGAAGGTGACCGCATGGTCGCCCAGCACATGGTTCCATGTGGTGGGATAGTGGAACAGCAGCAGCGTTCCAATGCGGTCCGTAGAGACACCGTCAGACAGATTGTTGCGTACCGCACGCTGGCCACTCATGGTGTAGCTGACACTGTCACCCAACAACGGCGCGCGGCTTGTGCGGTACTGTCCGGCCTGGTCTATGCGAAAACGCGAAGGCAGACCTGCCGCCTCGCAGCGGTCCCAATGCGCCAACATCTCCGGATCGTTTTCCGCGCCCTCCACGCCGGTGACGGTCGGCGCCTCGGGGAAGGTCTTGCACAGCGCCGGATGGTTTGCCGCGCAGTGGTAGCACTCGCGGTTGTTTTCCCACACGAGCTTCCAGTTGCCCTTCTCGATGATGGTCGACTCGAAAGCGATCTTTGCATCGGTCAGGCGGTGCGGTGCGAAATACGGCTCCACCATTTGCCGGAACGGCTCGAAGTCCATCGGGGTTTGCGCCAGACAGATGAAGATGTAGCCACCCACATCTTCGCAAGCAACGGGTTTCAGACCGAACTCCGCCTTGTCAAAGTCCTCAGGCATCTGCCGCGCAAAGACGAGTGAGCCATCCAGGTCGTAGGTCCATTGGTGGTAAGGGCAGACCAGACGGGCCGCCGTGCCACGGTGCGATGCGCAGACCCGGCTGCCGCGGTGGCGGCAGGAGTTGTGAAAAGCTCTGATTTGCCCGTCCCGTCCACGCACCACCACAATGGGGTAGTCGCCCACCTGAACCGTGAAGTAGCTACCCGGCTTGGTGACCTCGCAGTTGTGCCCGACAAAAAGCCAGTCGCGGTACCAGATCAGGTCCAGGTCCTGCTTGTAGAAGTCGGGGTCGATGTAAAAGGGCTGTTCCAGAGTGAAACCGTCCCGTCTGCTGCGAAGCAGATGGAGCATCTTGGTGCGTGTGTCCATGTGAGTCCTTAAAAAAACAAGAGGACTGAACGCATGGTGATGCAAGAGGACAACACGGAAGGTGACGTAGTCTGACACGCCCCGTGTGCTCAGCCTCTTGACCGCCCGCCGCGATCAGCCGAAATCCAGTGTTTCCAGGCTGGTTTCCGGGCTTCGATGCCATCCTGTCGGGACTGGAGGCATCGTTACCGTTGCGGGGGCAGCGCCGGTATCACACCGGCTTCCCAATTATCCCGATGGAGAATTTCCGCCAGGCACCTAGAACGTGGTGAATGAGACCACAGGGAGATTCAAATGGACCTATGCGAAAGCGACGTCGCGCGTACACCCTGCGACGCGGGTGGTCAATAGGGTTAACACGTGCTATTGGGTGCTGATGCGGCTGTCGGTGAAACGGCTGTCCAGGCCCTTTTCCTTGAGCTTGCGCTCCAGTTCATCGTTCTCCAGCTGACGCTTGCGCTCGGCCTGTTTGCGCTGCTCCTCCTGGCGCATGGCTTCGAGCTCTTCGGGCGTGGGTTCCTTGTCGAAAGACAGGGTTGGGCCGTCCGCGCCGGGCGGCTCGCCACGGCGGCTCTTGAGCTTGATGGCCAGGCGCAGCTCGTTGGCGGAGTCGGCATTGCGGATGGCTTCCTCGAAGCTGATGTGGCCCTCGTCATACAGTTCGTACAGGGCCCAGTCAAAGGTGCGCATGCCCAGTTCGCGCGATCGTTCCATGATGGTCTTGATGTCGCCGAACTGGCCTTTGAAAATGCGCTCGGCAATCGTGGGCGTGTTGAGCAGGATTTCGATGGCTGCCTTGCGCCCCTTGCCGTCTTCGGTGCGCACCAGCCGCTGCGAGATGATGGCGCGCAGATTGGCCGACAGGTCCATTAGCAACTGGTTGCGCCGGTCTTCGGGGAAGAAGTTGATGATGCGGTCTATGGCCTGGTTGGCGCTGTTGGCGTGCAAGGTACCCAGGCACAGGTGGCCGGTCTCGGCAAAGGCGATGGCGTGCTCCATGGTCTCGGGGTCGCGGATCTCGCCGATCAGGATCACGTCCGGCGCCTGGCGCAAGGTGTTCTTCAGCGCATGGTGCCAGCTGTGGGTGTCCACGCCCACTTCGCGGTGGCTCACCAGCGACTTCTTGGAGACATGCACGTATTCCACCGGGTCTTCCACCGTGATGATGTGCCCGGCCGAGGTGTGGTTGCGGTAGTCGATCATGGCGGCCAGCGAGGTGGATTTGCCTGAGCCGGTGCCGCCGACCACCAGCACCAGCCCGCGCTTGTTCATGATGACGTCCTTGAGCACGGGCGGCAGCGAGAGCTTCTCGAAATTGGGAATCTCGGAGGCAATGGTGCGCACCACCATGGCCACGTTCTGCTGCTGCACATAGACGTTGACGCGAAAACGCGACACGCCGGGAATGCTGATGGCAAAGTTGCATTCCATCTCCTTGGCGAACTCGGCGCGCTGCTTCTCGTTCATCAGGGAGTGGGCGAACATCTTGGTCATCTCACCGTTGAGCTTCTGGTTGGTCAGCGGCTGCATGCTGCCGTGGGCCTTCATGCTGGGGGGAAAGTCGTTGGCAATGAACAGATCCGACCCACCGGCCTGGCTCATGGCGGCCAGGAGTTTGTGCATGTAGGCGCGGGCCTGCTCTTCGTTCAAGGTAGACATAGGCAATCGGGTAGTTGGTTGGACGGGCGACAGCGGTGCAAAGTATGGGGTGCATCGGGCATGGGGTCAACACTGCGGCCTGAGCAGATCAGGCCGGGCTGCGTCACAATGGGCCATGCCTTGGCTGTCACAAATTCTTCTGATCCTGCGCCTGGAAGTGCAGTCTTTCATCCGCTACCCGCGCCTGATTGCGGCCACGTTTCTGGTGGCCTGCATCCCTGCGTTCTACTGCTTTATCTACCTCTCCAGTGTGTGGGACCCGGCTGCGCGTGCCATTGCCTTGCCGGTAGGCCTGGTGAACCTGGACCAGGGCGTGGAATACCGTGGCCAGGTATTCAACGTGGGTTGGGAAGTGGCCGCCACCTTGCGCAAGAAGCAGACCTTTGGCTTTCAGGACTTTGAACGGGAAGACCAGGCGCGCGAACAGGTGCGCAAGGGTGCGCTGGCCTTTGCGCTGGTGATTCCCAAGGACTTCAGCTCCAACGCGCTACCAGGCCACGAGGCCGGTGCGGGCAAGCTGGTGGTGTACACATCAGCCGGCAACAACTACGAGAGTGCGCAGTTGGCCCGCAGCTTTGCGCGTGAGCTCGGCCACGACGTGAATGAAAGCCTGAACGAGCGGCGCTGGCGACTGGTATTGCTCAACGCAGCGGGTTCGCAACGCAGTGTGGAACGGCTGCGCGATGGTGTCGACCAACTGCGTGCCGGAGCCCACGAATTGAGCAAGGGTATGGGCCCGCTGGTAAACGGTGCGCAGCAGGCTGCCACGGGTTCTCAGCGGATCAACAACGGTGTAGACCAGCTCAGCAGCGGTGTGCGCCAACTGGCCAACGGCCTGCGCACCATGGATGCCAAGCATCCGCGCGGCTCCGATCTGGACCGTCTCAGGAGCGGCGCCGAGCAGATGGCCGCAGGCCACGTCGAGTTGTCCAAAGGCATGGTCGAACTCAAGACCGGCAGCCAGGCCATACGCACCAGCGTGGCCGCGTTTCGCGACCAGGCACACGACAGCATTCTGGTGCCGAGCAAGGTGGCAGAGAGCCTGGACCAGTTGCACAGCGGCGTGACCCAACTCGATGCAGGATTGCAGACCGCGCTGGAGGCGCAGGGCAAGTTGGCCGAAGGCGCCGACGCACTCAGTAGCGGCGTCGGTGCCCTGACCACTGGCGTGCGCGCCATGAACCAGGGCCTGCGCACCATGGTGACCAAACTGCCGGAGGACAGCCTGCTGGACGAGCTGGACAAGGGCACCGATACGCTGCAGGCGGCCAACACCGCACTGGCAAGCGGCGCCGTCACGGCGCAACAAGGCGCCGCACGCCTGAGCGCCGGGCTGGAGTTGCTGGCCTCCTCGCTGCCTCCTGCGGTGGAAAAACCGGACGGCAGTGCCCAAGGGCTGGCCAACTCCGTCAGCCCGGTGGTGGAAGTGGAGGCGCCCGTACCCAACAGCGGCAGCGGCTTTGCGCCCAACATCATCCCTGCGTCCCTGTGGCTGGGTGCGGGCGTGGCCGCCTTTCTCATCCATGTGCGGTTGCTGCCGGTGCGGGCGCAACACTTCTCCGGCTCGGCCAAACTCCTGGGCAAGATCACGGTTCCGCTGGTGATCGTGCTGCTGCAAGCCGCCTTGCTGTATGCGCTGGTGGTGTTTGGCCTGCGCATACCCGTGGCCATGCCAGCGCTCTTCACGATCACGCTGGCGCTCTCGGCCATTACCTTTCTGTGCATCGTCATGGCGCTCACCCGTGCCATGGGGGACGCGGGCAAGGCCCTGTCGATGATTTTCCTGGCTGTGCAGCTCTCCAGCTCGGGCGGCATCCTGCCAGTGGAACTCAGTGGCACGTTGTTCAGCGAGATCAGTCCCTGGCTACCTCTGACCTGGGTGGTACGCGCCATGAAGATCTGTCTGTTCGGCGCCTATGAAGGAGCCTGGCAGCATCCGCTTACCGTGATGGGGCTGACTTGTCTGGGCGCACTGGTGTGCGCCTGCTGCCTGGGCCGTTGGCAATATGTGCGCCCCACCGAGATGCGCCCCGCGGTGAACTTCTGACGCCACGCGCCACCTCCCGCGGGCAGTGGCAAATTGTCAACATCGTTTAAAAAAATTCCCGTATGGCGCGTGCAGCGCCTGTGCCTGTGCTTGAATAGAAATCAGCGCATTGTTTAAAGGAATTTTGCACAGGAGGTCTCCATGGCATCTGGCAGTCTGGTCCCGCAATCACCACCGTTCCGTTTACCCGTGGCGCAAATGCGTCAGGTGTTCCAGACGCAGGAGGTTGAACGCAAACTCGCCAAGCTGCAGGGCAACGAGCACGACAACCTGCGCACCACCTATCAGCGTATGCTGGAGCGCGGACCGGAGCGCTTCCAGGTCAAGCCCTCGGGCGTTCCGGATATGAGTGAGCTGTACCAGTCACTGCCGAATTTCACGGAAGTGCTGGACGACGTGAAGCGCCACGTGGCGCTGGCCCAGGATTGCACGGATGGCATTGAGGTGACGCCCATTCTGCTGCTGGGTCAGCCCGGCATCGGCAAGACGCACTTCGCCAAGAAGCTGGCGGACCTGCTGGGCACCGGCATGACTCTGGTGCCCATGAGCTCAATGACCGCAGGCTGGCTGCTCTCGGGTGCATCCTCGCAATGGAAGGGAGCCAAGCCGGGCAAGGTATTCGAGGCACTGGTGGACGGCGAATACGCCAATCCGGTGATCGTGGTGGACGAGATTGACAAGGCGGCGGCAGACGCGCAATACGATCCCCTGGGTGCGCTCTACAGCCTGCTCGAGCATGACACCGCCAAAGCCTTCACCGATGAATTTGCCGAGGTGGCGGTAGACGCCAGCCAGGTGATCTGGATCACCACTGCCAATGACGAACGCTGCATCCCCGAGCCCATTCTCAATCGCATGAATGTGTTCGAAGTGCTACCGCCATCGCCGGAAGCAGCAAGGCAGATTGCCCGCAATCTGTACAAGTCCATTCGCAGTGAACACGGCTGGGGCGAGCACTTTGCGCCCGAGCCTTTGGACGATGTACTCGACATCCTGAGCGAGTGCGCCCCACGTGACATGCGCCGCGCCTGGATGACTGGCTTTGGCAATGCCCGCCTGGACCGCAGCGACACCGTGCGCGCAATCGACGTGCCAAGAGCTGGTGGCAAGAAGGCAAGCATGGGCTTTTTGCAATAACTGAGAGGCAGATCGGCTTAGGCGGTGTGATTACGCATCGCATGGATCTATACATAGCAGGCGCCACGACTTTCCTGATCCCTCTTCAGCCTCTATATATTCAAGAGCGTGTGGCGCGCTTTGCGTAAAAGCCGGGATGCAAAGATATTTCATGAAATGTGAATATCTTCCATGTCATATGCAAATCCATATCAAAAATCCCTCTAATTGCATCCCACACAACCCTTATGAACCGAGATACATATTTTCGTGAAGCGCAGCGCGGGAGTCGCATTTTGTATCAATAAAAATACAATATATGCAATAGATCGAAGATGTTTTACTTCTAAACCAGTAAAGGCCACGCCCGAGACATTCGTTGCACATATTTCGAAGTAAGATCGGCCACGATTTTGGCAAACGCATCGAAAGGTGCGGACGCAAAGCTACAGACCCGAACCCATTGATCAATGGATGGGTGGCTGAGTTGCTCTCAGGTTTTCAACCTAGGTATTCCGCCCTTTGTCTGCCAGCGCGTCCGGTAGTTCTGAAAGGGATTTGTTTCATGAGCAATTTGGATTCTGTGAACTTGGTACTCATTACCTTGCAAAGGCTGCCTGTTCAGGTGAGTGCACAGTTTTGACAGCTCGCCGAGCCATGAGGTCCTGGTTGGTCCAAGTGCACTACCGTGCACGTGCAGTTACATTTGCCTTGGCTTTTGTAGCCACTGGTTTTCAAATATACGGCAAAGAGTTTGACTCCATTGCGTGGACTGCTCTTGCGCTTCTGTTTCTTGTATATCCCCATTTTCAATATTGGCGAGCCTGCGCTTCTCCAAACCCGGTTCGATCGGAACTGCGCAACTTGTCGGTCGACTCTGTGCTACTCGGTTTGTATGTTGCAGCCATCCAGTTTTCACTCTGGCTCAGTTTCGCTGCCATATTGGCAAACCTGATCAACAGTGTGGCCAATAAGGGATGGTGGGGAGTTCCACAATCGGTTCTGGGTTTGTTGGCGGGTATTCTTGTTTGGACCAGCATCTATGGTCTGCAGATTTCGCTGCACACTGAGTGGCCAGCCGTGGTGATTTGCATACTGGGCGTGGTCGGATATGTTCTGGTGTTGATCAATATTGGTTTCAGGCGCAATATTCAACTCAGGGACATAAAGAAGCGCCAGCGCGTGATTCTGGAGGGTGTTCAGAGTGGCGTGATATCCATGTCCGAAAATGGAATCATCGAATCATTCAATCAGTCGGCCGAGCACATGTTCGGCTACGGCGAGACAGAAGTGTTGGGAAGAAGCATCTTGATGTTGATGCAGGATCCCAGCCAATACGTAAATGAATCCGCACCCGACAGCGACCTTTATTCCTGCGTAAGAAAGGCCATCGGTTCTCCTTGTGAGGCAATGGGACGACGCAAGGATGGCTCCGGGTTTGACCTGGAGCTGCGGGTTTATGAAACCTTGCTCAATGACAGGCGATTGCTTATTTGTACCGCCTCTGACATCAGCTCCCACAAACAAGCGCAGGCCGAATTGCGCGTGGCTGCAACCGCCTTTGAATCGCTGGAGAGCATGATCGTCACCGATGCCGATCAGATCATTCTCAAGGTCAACAAAGCGTTTACCCATATCACGGGTTACGAACCGAGTGAAGTCGTTGGAAATACGCCGCAAATGCTCCGATCAGAGCGTCACAGTGATAGTTATTTCCGGGCCATGTGGGGTCGTGTCAATCGCGACAAATACTGGCAAGGTGAAATGTGGTGCAGACGCAAGAATGGAGAGGTATTTCCTCTGTGGCTCGCCATTACTGCCGTGCTGGACGAAAAGGGAGCAACTACCAACTATGTGGGCGTCTTCTCCGACATAACAGAACACAAGGTAGCGCAGGACCGCATTGAGCATCTGGCCTTTTCCGATTCGCTCACGGACCTGCCAAATCGCCGGCTGCTGATGGACCGACTGCATCAGGCATTGACTACCAGCGCACGCATTGGCCGTTGCGGTGCCGTGCTGTTGATTGACCTGGATGACTTCAAAACCCTCAACGATACCCTGGGCCATGACAAAGGTGACCTGCTGCTGCAGCAAGTGGCACAGCGCCTGACATCCTGCGTGCGCGAGAGCGATACGGTGGCTCGCCTTGGTGGCGACGAATTCGTCGTGATGCTGGAAGGACTGTCCGAATACACGGAAGGAGCCGCCAGCCAGGTTGATATCCTGGGTGAAAAAATACTGGTTGCACTCAATCAGCCTTACACGCTGGCCAACACGCAAATCCGCAGCACACCGAGCGTTGGAGTTGCCGTGTTTAACGGACAGCAAGTCTCCGCAGAAGAGTTGTTGAAAAGAGCCGATTTGGCCATGTACCAGTCCAAGGCCGCCGGGCGCAACACGCTGCGCTTTTTTGACCCAGTCATGCAAGCCGTAGTGACCTCACGCGCAGCCCTTGAGATCGAATTGCGTGAGGCAGTGAGCCAACAGCAATTTGTGCTGTACTACCAGGCACAGGTTGATAGCGAGGGGCGCATTGTGGGAGCTGAGGCGTTGGTACGCTGGCGCCACCCGGTGCGCGGCATGGTGTCACCCGCCGAATTCATCCCTTTGGCCGAAGAAACGGGATTGATCCTGCCGCTGGGAACGTGGGTTCTGGATACCGCATGCGCCCAACTGGCAGATTGGGCCAACAGGCCAGATATGGCGCACCTGAGCATTGCGGTCAATGTAAGCGCCCGTCAGATCCGGAACAAGAATTTTGTCTCCGAAGTCATGAACGCACTCGGCAACAGCGGAGCCAACCCGCACAAACTGAAGATGGAGCTGACGGAAAGCCTGATGGTCGATGGGGTGGAAGAGACTATCGAGAAAATGAACGCGCTCAGAGCGATAGGCGTGACCTTCTCCTTGGACGATTTCGGCACTGGCTACTCCTCTCTTGCATACCTCAAGCGCCTGCCTCTTTCGCAATTGAAGATCGACCAATCCTTTGTGCGTGACATCCTTACCGACCCCAATGACGCGGCTATCTGCCGCACGGTCATCGCCTTGGCACAAAGCCTCGGATTGACCTCCATCGCAGAAGGTGTCGAAACGGAAGAGCACCGTGACGCCCTGGCACGACTGGGATGCCAAGCCTACCAAGGCTACTGGTTCAGCAAACCACTGACGCAGGACGCGTTTGCGGCATATGTAACGCAATTTGACGGCAGCCCATTGGCCGCAGGCAACCGGGCCTGATCGCAGACGCTATCCAATTGCACCGAGAACGGCAGGCCCGATCATGCGGTGCATGGGAGTCACGGGAAGCATGTAGAGGCGACCGAGCCAGTTATGAACGTGCACCACGGTCGTCACCGTGATCGTGGCATGTACATGGCCCGCATCATGAGATTTGTGGACCGACAAGCTGACATCCAGGTGTCTGTCCTTGTCACCCAGCAGTACTTCGCTGGGGCTGTTCATGATGAGGGTAAATATGCCAACCCGATCTCCGGCAAGGTACTCAGAAGCAGGTTTGCCGGGGTCCAATCGTGACAGTCTGCCCAGGTCCTTGAGCCCAAACAGCGATACGACCCGATTGCGGGCCGACATCAGCAGATCGACCCAAGTTGGCGTTTCCCGCAAGGCTTTGAGGAAATAGTCCAAGGCCGTTGCCTCGGTGTCTTCTACCGATATGGAGGTAGCATCATAAAAATACGCTCCAGGCAGATACGTGCTGATGACGCTATTGAGCGGCACCTGTGACCGATAGGGCCTTGATTGCGTGGACTGGTTTTTGGGCATATCAAGTCATTGCAGGCAGCTTTGGCTGCCAGTAGCGGCGTGCCTCGACTGGCAATTGCGACAGCACACGGTCCAAGGCCTCCGCATCCACATGCTTGCGAAGCGCGGTAGCCACCGAGGCCACCGCATCAGGTGGGGAAAAATTGTGCCGAGAGCGGACACTGCGAACGTCTGCCAACCAATCGGCCGGCTCGCCAAATGGCAGGACGGGTCGCTCAGGCTCCCAGTCTTCAATGAACAGTGCGCGAACCACCGGCGGGAGAACAGCGGCGAAAGAAAGTGCCTGGCTCACTGACAGGCGCCATCGGAACGCATGCAAGACACCCACCACCATGTTCCATGCCATATTTGTGGTGGGCAGACCTGCGCTATCGCGGGCATCCACCATGAAGCGCTCGAACTGCAGCGTGGGATTCTGGTATTCAAATGGCAGTGTCACGGACACAATTCTATGCACCCTCCTACTTTCGGCAGGGCCGTGGGCGTTTACTGCTTGATCGCTTCCACTTGTATGACTAGGTGAACCGTTCTGGGAAAGCCAAAGATGAGTCCATAGTTCATCCCCCAATCGACACGGTCGATGGTGGCTTCAAAGTCTCCGCCGCAAACCTCACGCAAGTAAACGGGACTTCGGTAACACCTGAACTGATTGGCTTTGAGCACCACCGGATTGGTCTTACCCAGCAGAGTCAGGGTTCCTGCGACCTCGCTCACGTTGTCTGAGCTGAAGCTGAAATTGTCGCCCATAAACTTGGCTGTCGGATAGGTGGCCGAATCAAATATCTCAAAACCCTGCAGGAATTTGTTGAAGGCTTCGGTTCCCGTGCTGACAGAAGTCATATCGATGGATATTTCCACCTTGCCCACTTTGGCAGTGCGGTCCAGCTGAACGGAACCTTCCTTCCGGTCAAAGCGACCGCGGTTGGTCGATGCACCAAAGTGCCCTATTTCAAAAGTGACGAAGGTATGGCTGGGATCGATGGCATAGTTTTCGGTTTCAGCTTGGGCTGCGCCTGAAGCAACGGCCATCATTCCAACCAAGGCAAGCCAATATGGACGCACTGAATGGAGCGCACCTTTGCATTTGCAAACTGATGAATCAATCGCCATGCGGAGCCGCCAGGAAAACGGGCAGCGCTTCAGCCGCCTTCGAGTACGCCACCAGGTTGGGAAAGTCTGACGCGCGCACGATTTCAGGCAACATCTTCTGCGTGAAATACCATGCCACCGCAGTCGATATACCTGCCTGCCCCATGGCTGCACCGGGGGAAGCAAGTGGTCGCTGCGTGATTGCCTCTTCCAAGGCGCCGTAGGCTGCAAGCAGCTGCTCGGTCACCCGTGCGACCCACGGCTGATGCTGCTTCTCGCTGGGGCGCAGGTTCCGTTCATAGACGATCTGCACGCTTTTTTCACATGCCGCGAGCGCCAGCCCCACCACGTGAAATTCGTACTGCTTGTCACGGATATTGGGTGACATCAGGCTGCGTGGCTGTGCCAGCGCCTCAGCATATTCAATGATCAGCGTCGAGTCCATGATGTACGTACCATCGTCGCATACCAGTGTTGGTGCCTTGACTACGGGGTTGATGCGCTGAAATTCGGTGTAGGTACTGAAGACCGACAATGACTGGTGTTCAAACTTCAGACCCAGCATGCGAAGCGAAATGACCGCACGGCGGACATAGGGAGAATCCAGCATACCTATGAGTTTCATCGGGGTTCCTTATCCAATTCCTTGTTGTGGGATGGTATGCCATCCTGGCCGCAGGGGCGGCACGGGTCCAATGAAATCGGGATATGCTATTCATTCCCGCTTCGCATCAATCAAACGAAAGTATGGGCACTTCCAAATCATCCCCGTCAGAAAGTCGCATGCCCAGTCGGCCTATATCCATGGGCCACTTGCGCACCTTGGAAGCGGTCGCTCGGCATTTGAATTTCCGCCTTGCGGCCGATGAACTGGCGCTGACACAGAGTGCAGTCAGCCGTCAAATCCAGGCACTGGAAGATGAAGTGGGTGTCCCCTTGTTCTTGCGCCATACCCGGTCGGTTGAGCTGACCGGCGCCGGGGCCGAACTATTGCGTGCAACATCACCGTCCGTGGACCGGATTGACAGTGCAGTGCGCACGATTCGCCATTCCGCAGGTCGCAAGACGGTGACATTGAATACCTGGGCTTCGTTTGCCTCCATCTGGCTGATCCCGCGACTGGAGGCGTTCCAATCGGAATATCCCGATATAGACATCCGCATCGATGCGACCGACATGCCCGTCGATCTGGAGACCAGTGACGCAGACCTGGCTTTGCGTTACACCCGCCCGGAGAAAGTCGGGCCGGACGCGATCCGGTTGTTTGGCGAGCAACTGACGCCGGTTGCAAGCCCTTGGCTACTTGAACGCAACGGCCCCTTGCGCCATGGAGCGGATCTGGCGCGCCATGCGCTCATCGAGGCTACCAACAGCCACCAGGCCAAGCATCTGCAATGGTTGACCTGGCGTCGTTGGCTGGATGCCAATGGCCACGCCAAGCTGGAGCCAAAGCGCTGGCTGTACCTCAATTACGCGCACCAGATCCTGCAGGCGACGCTCACTGGCCAAGGTGTAGCCTTGGCCAGAACCCCCATGGTTGCCGACAGTCTGGCCAATGGTGATTTGGTCGAGATCTTTCCTGGAAAACGCCTGGAAACACCGTATGCCACCTTCCTGATCAAAGGCCCCCGAAGTGGCTCTCGCCCAGAAATTCAGGCCTTCAATGCCTGGTTGTTGAAACAGGCTAAGGTGACACGCATGGCCATAGAGCCCTCTTGACCGGGGCAATCTAATTTGTGTCGAATTGTTACCCCATGCGGGAAGTGCGTTGACAAGGCTGGGGGCAGATGAAATATTGCAACCACAGTGAAAATCGCGAAACACATTGGGTGGTTCTGGGCTCTTGTGCCTCTGGCAATGGTAGGCCTGGGATTCGAGGTGTTCGCCTGGTGGCGCGACGATCAGCCGAAATTACAGGCGCTGCCGCTGTGGCTGGGACTGCTCAGTGTGTTCGGGTTCGTGATGGCAACCTGGTACAGGGCCTATCAACTGGCGCGCAGGGCGGAGGCTTCCAGAAAACTTCTGGTTTCGGTGCTGAATACGCTAGATGTGGGGCTCGAAATCTGGGACGCCGACGACCGGCTCTTGCACTACAACAAGCAAATCAATCGCTTGCGCATTGACTTCAGGACCCCCGGAGACATTGGCAAGACCTTTGAAGAGCTGACTCGCGCGAAGTTGCAGCAGCGGCAAATTGTGGTGGCTATTGGACGCGAAGAGGAATGGCTGGCAACCCGTATGCAGATGCGGGGCAGGAAGACGGATCCACAGCTGAAGGAATACACGGGTGATCAGTGGTTTAGAACCCACGATCAGCGAACCGCAGAAGGCTATCTGGTGACTTCCTGGGTCGACGTGACGGATCTGGTACGCAAGGAGCGGGAGCTGCAGGATCGCAATGCACTGCTGCAACAATTGAACAGCATGGATCCGCTTACCGGTCTGATCAACCGACGCCGTTTGGATGAAGTACTGGCCATTGAACTGTCCAGATCCGAACGCAGTGGCACTCCGATCAGCCTGCTGATGATCGACATCGATCACTTCAAGAAGTACAACGACCACTATGGTCACGTGGCTGGTGATGAATGTCTTCGTGCAGTTGCTGACGTACTGCGGCGCTGTGTGCGGCGGGCAGGTGAAACCGTGGCACGTTACGGAGGAGAGGAATTCGTGGTGCTCCTGCCAGGGTCCGACTTGAACCATGCCGTCGAAATTGCTCAGACCTGCATCACGTTGTTGCGCCAGCGGGCCATTGAGCACAAGGGCTCAGGCATGTCCACTTTGACTTTCAGCATCGGTGTTGCCAATACGTCTTCCATTTTCGGCCTATTGCCTGGCACCTTTGTGAACGCCGCCGATGCGGCTATGTACCGGGCAAAGATGGCGGGACGGGCGGGCTACAAGGTAGCAGATCAGGACGACTGGGAGATAGACCCTGACACCCCGCGTACCACGCCAGCTGAACTGGGACCGCAGTAAGGTCTAGCTACTGAAATGTTTCAGACCAGTCGCAGCGGCCCCAACACCGATTCAGTCATGCTCTCGTCAAGTTCTTCGATGGAAACCATGTAACGCTTCGCAAGCATGGTCATGGTTCCGTCCGCATTGGATTGGTCAATGGGTATGAATCCCCGTACGTCGTTCATCAAGTCCTGAAGGCGCTGATCACTCGGAAGATAGACATAGCCCCTGACGCGCATGCCGTCGTGCATCAGTACGGAAACAGGTATGCGATCAAGGCCCGGGTGTTCAGTACTCAACGTTCTTCACCTTTTCACTTTTCTGCATTCGGCAGCGCGCCACTTCGTCGAGGTGCCATGCCTACATCGTAACGTGGCTAAGCATGTGGGCGGGCGCTATCGCCTGCAAAACCCTGTGGATGGCTTGCACCACCAGATCGGGGCGATCACGGTGGATGTGGTGTCCACTGCGGTCACACACCCGCAAATAGCCCTTGGCAGACATGCTTGCCATACGCCTTTGCCCCTCTGCCCACGCCCGCGCGATGCTGTCGGGCCAGTGCAGGATCCGGCGATGGTGGGTCAGCACGCTCAATGGAATGTTGGGGAAGTCCCCGGTAATGCGGGCCTGCTGGTGCGTAATGGCCGCCGCCTCGAGCTCACGGCGCACTTCCGAGCGGCCCAGCATGAAGAGACCAATTGGCGGCTCGTACAGCAGGCGCAGCAGGCCACGCCCTTTGCAGCGTTGTACGAAGTCGGCATCTCTGGCATCGACCAGCACCACGCCCGCCACTTCCTCGGGGTAGGTGCGGGCAAAGAGCTTCATGATCGTGCCACCCAGGGAATGTCCAACCAGAACGTAGGGCGGTGGAATGTTTTCAGCTTGCAGCATGGCGCGCAGCTCTTCGACGATTTGTCCGCCGTCGCGCGTCAGCCCGGAGGGATCACTCTGTCCATAGCCGGCGCGGTCATAGGCAACGACACGGGTCACCGCACTCAGGGCATTGAAAACAGGTGCCCAGACCTCCTTGCCTTGGCCCAGGCCGGACTCGAAAACCACGGTGTAGGCACCCGTTCCCGCGGTGATGTAGGAACGCACGCCAAAAGGGGTGTGACTGAAGCGAATGGGCGGAAGGCTTTTGAGGGCCTCTTCGCATGCGCGGTCATCGCTGGCACGAAACACTTTATTTAAAAGTGCAGGCAGCCAGCGCTCTGCACCATTTTCCCAACGTCCCATTAATAGCTACCTGTTCTCATAAAGATCGCAGTGTGAGTCCACCATGAATGCTGGGCATTGTGTCAAAACTTCTGTCTGTTACCGGGCAAAAAGGGCATTAAATTGTTACAGAACGATTCAGGAGGCTACCAATTGGCCTCCCGCTCCGGGCTCGCACTGATTTTATGAATGGACAAGTCGGCACCGTCGTACTCTTCTTCCTGGCTCAAACGCAACCCCAGCAGGGCTTTGAGCAGACCGTAGACGGCAAAACCACTGACCAGTGCCCAGACGACACCCAGGCCGGTGCCCAGCACCTGAGCCCCCATGCTGACCCCGCCCAGACCGCCCAGGGCCTTGCTGCCAAAGATGCCAGCGGCCACCCCGCCCCACGTCCCGCACAGCCCATGCAAGGGCCAGACACCCAGCACATCGTCGATCTTCCATTTGTTTTGCGTCAGAGTGAACATCGATACAAAGATTGCACCGGCAACGGCCCCTACCACCAAGGCGCCCAGCGGATGCATCAGGTCGGAGCCAGCGCACACGGCCACCAGGCCCGCCAGCGGGCCGTTGTGCACGAAGCCGGGGTCGTTCTTGCCCAGAAGCAGGGCCGTCAGGGTACCGCCCACCATGGCCATGAGCGAGTTCACGGCCACCAGGCCGGAAATTTTGTCCAGGGTCTGCGCGCTCATCACATTGAAGCCAAACCAGCCCACCGTCAGAATCCAGGCGCCCAGCGCCAGGAATGGAATGCTGCTGGGCGGATGTGCCGATATGGCGCCGTCCTTGCGATAGCGGTTGCTGCGCGCACCCAACAACATGACCGCACCCAGCGCAATCCAGCCTCCCAGCGCATGGACCACCACACTGCCGGCGAAATCGTGGAATTCGGCTCCGGTGTTTGCCAGCAGCCAGGCCTGCACACCAAAGTGCTGGTTCCAGGCTATGCCTTCAAAGAAGGGGTAGACAACGCCCACGATCATGGCCGTGGCCATGAGCTGGGGCCAGAACTTGGCGCGCTCCGCAATGCCTCCGGAAATGATGGCCGGAATGGCCGCAGCAAAGGTCAGCAGAAAGAAGAACTTCACCAACTCATAGCCATTCTTGGCCGCCAGGTCTTGCGCACCGACAAAGAAGCTGGTGCCATAAGCCACGGCATAACCCAGCACAAAGTACACAACCGTGGAAACGGAAAAGTCCACCAGGATCTTGACCAACGCATTGACTTGGTTCTTGCGGCGAACCGTACCCAACTCCAGAAAAGCGAAACCCGCATGCATGGCAAGCACCATGATTGCGCCCAACAAAATAAACAGGGCATTGGCGCCCTGTTGTAGTGCATTCATAAACAACCTCTTGGAAATAATGCATTCAGACGGTGCGGAAAATTGCACACGCCCACTGTCGCACCATTTGTAAGCAATAAATGCGCCACAACGGCGCAAAGATCTTTAAAGACGTCTTGTTTCAGTGCATTTTCGGGATTAAAGGTATGCCAAATGCCCTGGACAACCTATTCCACGCACCAAAAAGGCTACGCACTCCAACGGCTGTGGGGTTGCCAGGTCGCTGCCCAGGTCGGCAACTGGTCGGCGGCCATGGGGCGTGCAATGCCATAGCCCTGCGCCAGCTCACAACCCAACTGCAGCAACACGGTGCCGTGCGCCACGGACTCCACCCCTTCTGCAATGACCTTGCGTCTGAAAGCCGCGGCCAGGCCGATCACGCCTTGCAGGATGGCCCGGTCATCTGGGTCATCCAGCATTTCACGCACAAAGCTCTGGTCGATCTTGAGCATGGTCACGGGCAGACGCTTGAGGTAGGTCAGCGATGAATAGCCCGTTCCGAAGTCGTCCAGCGCAAATTCAACCCCCATGGCCCGGCAGGCTTCCATGACGCTGGAAACGTGCTCCAGGTCCTCCAGCGCACTGGTCTCGAGCACCTCCAGTTCGAGGTCTCCGGGCTTGACCCCGGGATGCGCTGTCATCAGATCGCGCAGACGCTCGACGAAATCCGTCTGCTGCAACTGACGGGCGCCAATGTTGACGCTTACCGAGATATCGAGCCCGCCCGCCTGCCAGGCGCCCATCTGACTCAGTGCCCGGTGAATCACCCACTCCCCGAAATCGACCGCCAGCGGATGGTCCTCGATGATCGGCAAGAAGCTGGCTGGGGGCAGCAGACCCTTGGTCGGGTGCTGCCAGCGAATCAGTGCCTCGGCCCCGATGACGGCGCCGGTACGCATATTGACTTTGGGCTGGTAATGCAGGACGAATTCGTCATTGAGCAAGGCCAGTCGGATGTTTTCCAGACTCTCGTGGTGATCGCGAATGCTGTTGTCGTGCTCGGCGTCGAAGACGTGGTACCGATTCTTGCCGCTCACCTTGGCCTGGTACATGGCGTGATCCGCCTGGCGCAGCAATTGGTCCGCTTCCGCTTCCTGAGCCTGCGGGTAGAACGTCACGCCCAGGCTGGCCGAAACCCGTAGTGTGAGCTCACCCACCTGTACGGACTGCGATGCCGCAACCAGCAAGCGGTTGAGCATGGGATGGCTGTCCTGCGCATCCGGAAGATCAACCAGCACTACCACGAACTCATCGCCGCCAATGCGGGCCAGTGTGTCCACCTCACGCAGTGCATGTTTCATGCGACTGGCCACGGCAATCAGCATCTGGTCGCCGGCTGCATGCCCGTGCTGGTCGTTGATGGCCTTGAAGCCGTCAAGATCCAGGTACACCACGGCCAGTTTGTGTCCGCGTCGATGCGCCAACGCCATGCCCTGAACCAGGCGGTCTGCCAGCAAGGCACGGTTGGGCAGATTGGTCAGCACGTCATAGTGCGCAATATGCTCCAGCTGCCGCTGATGCTCCCTGCGTTGCGTGATGTCCTCCTTGACCGCCACGAAGTGAAGCAGTGCACCTTGCTCATCCAGAATCGGGGAAATGGAAGCGTGCACCCAGAACAGGGAACCGTCTTTGCGGCGGTTATGGAAGTCCCCGCTCCAGGTATGACCGGACCGGATGGTCCGCCAGATCTTGTCGTTCTCTTCGCGCGACTTTTCACCGCTGCTCAGAATCCCCGGGGTCTTGCCTATGGCTTCTGCACTGCGGTAGCCGGTGACCTCCTCGAACTTGGGATTCACATATTCAATGACGCCCAAGGGGTCGGTTATCAGGATGGAAACCGGGCTTTGCGCAATGGCGCGTGACAGGGTATTGAGGCGCTCGCCCGCGCGCTTGCGCTCAATGGCCAGAGCAGCCAGTCTGGCATAGCGCTCGATCAGCTCAATTTCGACGCCTGACGGTTTTGCTGCCTTGCGGTGGTACAGCGCAAAGGTGCCAAGCACCTGCCCTTCGGTTCCAATAATGGGCTCTGACCAACACGCCTGCAAGCCCGCTTGGCCAGCAATATCTCGGTACGACGCCCAGTAGGGATGCTGCTGGATGTTTTCAACGATGACCCGTTCGCCACGGAAAGCCGCTGTGCCGCATGAACCAACCCCTTCGCCTATGGCCACGCCGTCAATGGCGTCCACGAAAAACTGCGGCAGACCAGGCGCAGCGCCATGCCGCAGGTGCTTGCCTTCCTTGTCCAGCAGCAGGATCGAGCTGAACATATCCGGGTGCAGCTGCTCCACCTGCCGGGTCAGCGCGTCCAGCAGATTGCGCAGGGGGACATCACGGCTGATTTGATCCAGTATCTGGTTGTGCAAAGCCAGTTCACCCGTGCGCGCGGCCACCAGCTGATCGAGGTTTGACACGTGTGAGTAGACGGCACTCTGCAAGGTCTGAAATCCTTCGGCCAATACATCCACTTCGTCCGCATAGCGCTTGGAGCCCTTGTCATACACAACGGGTGCCGGAGCAGCGCCCGGCACGAGCTCCCGCGCGAACCGTGCCAGCGTGGACAGCGGGCGTTCCAGCTTCTGGCGCAACAGCACCGTGATGGCCAGGCAGATGGCCGTCACAAATACAAAATAGCCCAGCAGCAACTGGGCGATCTCACGCTTGATCTTGGCATGCCGGTACGCATCCTTGCCGGTCACCTGCAAAGTGCCCAGTGCGCCGCTGCCGCCGGGGGACGGAACTTCAATGCGACTCTTGACCTCACCGTCGGTGAGCGTGGTGTCGCCTGCCACGTAACGTTCTCCGGTCAGGGTCCACAGCTCCACATAGGCCACTTCTGGGCGCTGCGCAATCAGGGTGAGCTGCTTGCGCACCGCCTCCAGCTCAATGTCCCACAGACTGACGGAAAGTTGCGGAGCACTGGCTACGGATATGTCGCGTATGGTGGTCTGAAAGGCGACCTTCCCAGAGCGGTACTCAATCAGGGCATGCAGTGACCCGAGCACGACAAAGCACAGCGCCGCTAGCGCAACGACCCGTTGGATCAGTACGTTGGCAATGGGTCGGAAGGGACGGCTTGGCATGGCGGGACCCTGCCCTCAGCGTATGAGCTGCTCAAAAGAAAAGTTGTAGTGCTTGACTTGCGGATTGAGTACCTTGCTGTATTTGCGAAAGTCGATCCTGCTGTAGCCGCTGGCATAGCGCGCACGAAATCGCTCTGCGCTCTCCGCATCGAACAAGGTGAACATCGGACGATCCAGTTCCAGACCTTCGTCGGCAAAGTCACGGCCGTGGGCGTAGTCGTAAATCATGACCAGCGCCCAGGCACCGGCGATGAAATGCCCGCCGGCCAGAGCCGTCAGGCGACCGGACTGCACCGCCTCCAGGGCTTCCTGCGACGTGTTGACGCCACTGAACCAGGCGTCCTGCCCCGGCTTTCCCCCGCGCTTTTCCCAGGTCTGCATGGCACCAAAGGCCATCTGGTCGCTACCAGCCCATACCAGGCGCGTACCCGGATAGCGGCCATACAGCACCGCACTTTGTTCAGCGGCTTTGTCACGGCTCCAGTCGGCAAAGACTTCCTGGTCCAGCACGACATCGCCGGCATCCAAGACCGCGTGGCGCATGCCCTCGTTGCGCTCTATGGAGGCGGGTGTGGAACGGTCGCCCGCGATCGCCAGCATGTGCAGCTTACCATCGGGGGCCTGGGCTTTTTCAGCGCGGCCCTTGGCTATCAGGCTTCTGGCGGTGAGGTAACCAGCATCGGAGGCATGCGGCTGCAACGACCCTATCCAGAATGGGTAACGCTGGCGCGGAGCCCCAATCTCCTTGCGGGCCGCCACGCTGGGCGGACTGAAAGCAAAGAAGCAGCGTATGCCGCTACCCTCCAGCAGGCTCAGCTGCTTGGGCCCCAGGTCGTAGTCATTGGTCAGTATCAGGTAGTCGGGCCGCTCGGCCTTGGGGCGGCTGGCAATTTCCTTTGCTACGGCCAAGGCACGTGGATGGTCACGTTCCACGAAGCGCATTTCCAGCGTAATGCCCAGGCTGTCCGCCGCCGCTTTCATGGACTCGGCCACGGCAACCCAGTAGGCCTCATCCGACTTTCCGGGATTGATGAATGCCACTGTCAGCGCAAAGGAAGGCACTGCCATGAGCAGGCCAACAAGTAAAGCAAACCACCGAATCATTGTTGTATGTAGCGAAATCCCGAATAGGACGATTCTTGCACATACTGCTCCCCGTACATATCGGGGTAGCGCAACCCGACGCGTATGGGGATACTTTACAAATCCTTCACCAAACGCAATGCGTCGTAAATGGCCGCATGGGTGTTGCGCGCGGATACCGCATCACCAATGCGGAACAACTGATAGCCCTGCCCTGTGGCGGCGCTGTGCGGCTGTGGCACGCCGGCAATCAATGCAGCATGGTCCACGGCGCCCTGGTTGAGGGAATCTGCCTTGAGTTCAAAGTACAAATCATCCAGCGGACGCGTGCCGTGGTTGATGATGACCTGGTCCACCACGCGCTGCTTTCGCACGCCACCGTAGTCGCTGCCCACGTGGGCAATCAGTCCCTGCGGACCGCGCTCCACCGACAGCAGCCGGTAGGTCACAGTGAAGACGACGTCCAGCTTCTGCAGGCTGCGCATGTAGGGCACCAGGTTCATAGCCATGACCTCGGGCGCAAAGCTGCGGTCGGGTGTCATGACTTCCAGATGCGCGCCACTGGCACCAATTACCTCGGCGGCCTGTAGCGCGGCGTGGTCACCGGCGTCGTCAAACAGCAGCACATTCTTGCCTGGCTTGACCGCTCCGCTGATGATGTCCCAGGTGGATTCCACCAGCTCATTGCCTGCCGACATGGCCCCCAGCCCAGGCTGCGCCTGGCCCCCCGAGGGGGTGCAGTCATCCTTGGGGAGGCCCGGCGGACGACTGAGCACTTCGGTGTGCGGCAGGCCTCCGGTGGCGATGATGACCACATCCGGCCGCTCGGCCAGCACGCGCGTGCTGTCGGCCAACGTGTTGTAGTGGAACTGCACGCCGGCCTCTTCGCAACGCGCCACGCGCCAGTCGATGATGCCAATCATCTCGCGGCGGCGCTGGCTCTGTGCGGTCAGGCGGATCTGGCCGCCCGGCTTGTCTGCCGCTTCCAGCACCACCACCTGGTGACCGCGCTCGGAGGCCACACGCGCGGCCTCCAGCCCGGCAGGCCCCGCGCCCACCACCACAACCTTGCGCGGTTTCTCCGCCCTGGCCAGTGTGTGCGGCATGGTCAGCTCGCGACCGGTGGCCGGGTTGTGCAGGCAATAGGCATCGCCACCCTGGTAGATGCGGTCCAGGCAGTAGTTGGCGCCCACGCAGGGGCGTATGGTGTCTTCGCGGCCCAGCATGATCTTGCGCACGATGTGCGGGTCGGCCATGTGCGCACGGGTCATGCCCACCATGTCGAGCTTGCCGCTCTCAATGGCAAAGCGGGCGGTGGTCACATCCTGGATTTTGGCGCCGTGGAAGATGGGAATGCCACCCAGTTGCGCGCGCAAGCCACCCGCAAACTCCAGGTGCGGCGCGCTGCGCATGCCCTGCACCGGGATGACGTCGGTCAGACCGGCGTCGGTATCGATATGGCCCCGGATGATGTTGAGGAAGTCCACCATGCCCGACTTGGCCAGATAGCGCGCAATGCCCAGGCCCTCCTCTGCCGTCAAACCACCCGGCTGCGCCTCGTCGGCCACGCCACGCACTCCGATGATGAAGTCCGGCCCCACGCGCGCACGGATGGCCTTGAGCACCTCCAGCGTGAAGCGTACCCGGTTTTCCAGCGAGCCGCCGTAGGGCGACTCCAGCGTATTGGTCACAGGCGACCAGAACTGGTCCATCAAATGCCCATAGGCCTCCAACTCCAAACCGTCCACACCGGCAGCATGCATGCGCTCAGCGGCATCGGCATAGTCCTTGATGATGCGTGCAATGTCCCAGTCTTCCATCTTCTTGGGGAAGGCCCGGTGCGATGCCTCGCGCTCATGCGAAGGCGACACCACCGGCAGCCAGTCGGCCTTGGACCAGCTAGTGCGCCGTCCCAGGTGGGTGATCTGGATCATCACCGCCGCGCCGTGCTCATGGCAGGCGTCGGTGAGGTCTTTCATCCACGGCACCACTTCATCCTTGTAGGCCAGGATGTTGTTGAACACGGGCGGGCTGTCACGCGACACGGCTGCCGAGCCAGCCGTCATGGTCAGTGCAATGCCGGCCTTGGCGCGCTCCACATGGTAGGCGCGGTACTTGGCCTTGGGCATGCCCTCTTCGGGGTAGGCCGGCTCGTGGGAGGTGAGCATCAACCGGTTCTTGAGCCGCAGATGTTTGAGTTGGAAGGGTTGCAACAGGGGATCGTTCTCGGGAGCCATGGAGAGTCTTTCGGATGGAATTGCGTTCAGTACCACTGATCGGTGGTGGCGGCCTTCTTGCGGGCCACAAAGTCTTTCAGGGCCTCATCGACGGCCACGTCCATGACGGGCGCCTCGTAGTCGGCCAGTGCGGTCTTCCAGCGTATGTTGGCACGCGTGGCGCTATCGGTCTTGCCGGCCTCGACCCAGGATTCAAACGGCGTGTTGTCGGAGATGGTGGAGTCGAAAAAGGCGGTGGTGTAGTTGGCCATGGTGTGGGCACTGCCCAGGTAATGGCCGCCGGGCGTGACTTCCTTGAAGGCGTCCATGGCCAGTGTGTTGTCGTCCACCACCACGCCGCCCAGGTAGCTGTGCAAGGCGCCGCAGAAGTCGGCATCCATCATGAACTTCTCGTAGCTCATGGACAGCAGACCATCGAGGAAGCCAGCCGAATGCAGGATGAAGTTGGCGCCGCAATGGATGGCCGAGAGCATGGACATGACGCTCTCCTGCATGGCCTGTCCGTCGGGCAGCTTGGAGGTGGTGAAGGAGCCCGCGCAACGCAACGGCAGATTCAGGCGGCGCGCCAGCTGGCCAATCACCATGGAGCCGATGGCAGGTTCGGGCGTGCCAAAGGTGGGCGAGCCCGAGCGCAGCGACATGCTGGACAAAAAGTTGCCATAGATCACCGGCGCACCGGGCCGCTCCAGTTGCGTGATGGCGCAACCCACCATGGTCTCGGCATGGGCCTGGGCGATGGCGCCGGCATTGGTGACCGGGCCCATGGCGCCACCCAGGATGAAGGGCACGATGACCGCCGCCTGATTGGCGCGCGCGTAGGCCCGTGCCGACTTGGTCATGGTGCCATCCCACAGCAGCGGTGAGTTGACGTTGACGTTGCCCAGGATCACGCAGTTCTGGTCGACAAACTCACGGCCAAACAGGATGCGCGACATTTCGATGGAATCCTCGGCACGCTCTTCCGAGGTGATGGAGCCCATGTAGGCCTTGTCGGAGTAACGCATGTGCGAATACACCATGTCCAGGTGGCGCTTGTTGACCGGCACGTCGGTAGGCTCGCACACGGTGCCGCCGCTGTGGTGCAGCCAAGGGCAGGCATAAGCCAGCTTGATGAAGTTCTGGAAGTCCTCCAGCGTGCCGTAGCGGCGGCCCCGGTCCAGGTCCATCACGAAGGGCGACCCGTAAGCCGGAGAGAACACCACGTTCTTGCCGCCGATTTGCACACTGCGCTGCGGGTTGCGCGCGTGCTGGGTGAACTCCCTGGGCGCCGTCTTCAGGATCTCGCGCACATGGCCCGGCTCGAAGGTGACACGCATACCGTTGACCTTGGCGCCGGCCTTGCGGAACAGGTCCAGGCATTCTTCGTCATCGCGGATGTCCAACCCCACCTCGGCCAGGATGCGCTCCGCAGTCGCTTCGATCTTCTGCAGGTTTTCCTCGCCCATCACGTCGTAGGTCGGGATGTTGCGCTGGATGTAGGCCGGGCCATTGATCTTGGCCTTGGGGTCGCGGCGCTCGCGTCCGCCGGCACGACGGTGCTTCTTGTGGTCGGTACCCGCAGCCACTGGTGGGAGTTCGGCGTCTGAGGTGGAGGCTACTGCTTCGGTCATCGTTTCTGCCTTGTTGTTGGTGGACTGGCGCAGAGAGCTGCACCAGCGACTGACCCTGAGCCAGCCGTGAGCCCAGCTTATGCCAAACGTCCGTGTCTGTGAATGGCAAACGCACTCATGTCTGTCATAAACTCAGCTTATGACCGACACCAAAACCAACCAAAGTCTGAACAACCTGTTGGTGTTTGAATCCGCCGCGCGCCGGGGCAGCTTTACCCGCGCTGCGGAAGACTTGGGGATAAGCCAGCCTGCAGTCAGTCACGCCATGCGCCTGCTGGAAGCAGACCTGGGTGTGGCGCTGTTCGAGCGCCAGCACAAGGGCGTGCAAACCACCGAGGCTGGCAAGTACCTGTTGGAGCAGGTCGGCATGGGCCTATCCCTGATCGACCAGGCACTGCGCGAAGTGCGCGGCATGCAGGCGCACCAAGTGACGCTGGCCGTCTCCACCGCGACCGCCACTTGGTGGCTGCTGCCCCGCATTGCGCGCTTCAAGCAGATGCATCCGGATATCGAGCTGCGCGTCATCACCACCGACACCGACCTGGACCTGGCGCGCGAGCGCATAGACCTGGCTGTCACCCTGGGTGCAGACGACTTTGCCCACTACCAGCGTTGGCATTTTGTGGACGAGGAGATTTTCCCGGTCTGCAGCCCGAAGTTTCTGAAGAACAACCCGCTGCCCGACCTGAAAGCCCTAGCCAGCAGCCCTCTGCTGCTGCTGGAAGAGCGTTACCGTCCGCGCATGGCCTGGAAGGAGTGGCTGGCCCGCTTTGGCATCAGCCTGCCACGCCAGCCCCGGCTGTTTCGCTTCAACGACTATTCCATCGTGCTGCAGGCGGCCATCGAGGGACAAGGCGTGGCGCAGGGCTGGCGGCATATCGTGCAACCGCTGATCGCGCAGGGCCTGCTGGTGCGCCCCATTGACGCCAGCGTGACGACCGATCACCCCCTCTACATCACGGCCCCTCAGGGCAAGGCCCTGCGCACCGATGTGGCATACCTCAAGGATTGGCTGGTGGCAGAAGCCAGCACCAGCTAGAGCAGGCGCCGTTCAGCGCAATGCCTGCTCTATGGCCGCCACCAGCTTGGGACTTTGTGGCTCCACGTCGCTGGGGTAATGGCCAAGCACTTTGCCGCTGCGGTCTATCAGGTATTTGTGGAAATTCCACTGCGGTGTGGCGCCGGTTGCCTGGGTCAACGCCCCATAAAAGGCATTTTTGCCCGGCCCTGAGACAACGCTCTTGGCGAACATGGGGAACTTCACGCCGTAGGTGTTGAAACAGAAGTCGGCAATTTCCTTGGAGTTGCCGGGCTCCTGTTTGCCGAAATCATTGGACGGAAAGCCCAGCACCACCAAACCATCTTTGCCGTATTTGGCATACAAGGCCTCCAGCCCCTCGTACTGTCGGGTGTAGCCACAGTAGCTCGCCGTATTGACCACCAGCAGCACTTTGCCAGCGTACTGGCACAGATTCTGGGGACTGTCGTCCTGCAGACGCGGGAACTGGTACTGCAGCAGCGCAGGGCATGCTGTGGGAGTTGCTGGTTTGGTTTGTGCCATGGCTGCCATCGACGTGCATATCAAACCCAGGAGCGCAAGCGCGCGCCACTGGAACCACGAGCGAAACCATCTGCCGCCTGCGTATCGCTCCATTGGATGTCCCTGACTTGGCTTACGGCGCGGCTGTCACCTGGCCACGGATTTCACCGCCGGGGTTGGCCGCCGTATGCAGATTGGCATACCACTTGCCGGCCAACAGATCTTGTGCCTGGGCCGGAGTCAGTGTGGCCGTACCCTTGATCGGACTCTCCACCGACCCGGTGAAGCCCAGGGCAACGCCCGCATTCTTTCCCACATCAGCCGGGCCATGAAAATGCCCGGCCTTTGCCGGTCCCGTCAAACCCGAATAGGTAAGCGTCCAGCTAAGTTGATTGGTCTGTGTGTCAAACGTTCCGTCCACCATGCCTACGCCTGCACTCGTTGTAGCAGGAACTTCGCTGGCACCGGACAGTGAAGCCTTGATACGCATGGTATCTGCCATACACGCGCCGCTGAATGCCAGCAGCGCTCCAACCAGAGATGTGGAAAGTAGTTTTGACCGGTAGTTCATGAATGCTCCTTGGAAGTTGCCATGCCCGCGTGGGGATGCAACGACTGTATGACTAAGGAGTAACCTCTTGAACCTAGTGGTAATTCAGGCCGCTTCACTGCGCTCGTACCACCCCTTGGAATGGTTGACAATGGCGACCACCAGCAGCATGACCGGCACCTCAATCAACACGCCCACCACGGTTGCCAATGCGGCTCCCGAATGGAATCCAAAGAGACTGATGGCTGCGGCCACCGCCAGTTCAAAGAAGTTGGAGGCGCCAATCAGCGCTGAGGGGCAGGCAATGTTGTGCTTCTCGCCAACCGCACGGTTGAGCCAGTAGGCCAGTGCCGAGTTGAAAAACACCTGGATCAGGATAGGTACCGCCAGCAGACCGATCACCAGCGGTTGCTGCAGGATGGCTTCGCCCTGGAAAGCGAACAACAGCACCAGGGTTGCCAGCAACGCAGTGATGGACCAGGGGCCGATGCGGGCCATGGCCGCATCGAAAGCCGCAACACCCCTGGACAACAAGGACCTGCGCAGCCACTGCGCCAGGACGACCGGAATCACGATGTAGAGCACCACCGAGGTCAGTAAGGTATCCCACGGCACGGTAATGGCAGAGAGCCCCAGCAGAAAGGCCACCAGCGGCGCAAATGCCACCACCATGATGCTGTCGTTGAGCGCCACCTGCGACAGGGTGAACAGCGGGTCACCGCCGGTGAGCCTGCTCCACACAAACACCATTGCCGTGCAGGGCGCGGCAGCCAGCAGGATCAGGCCGGCGATGTAGCTGTCGAGCTGGTCCGGCGGCAGCAGTGGCGCAAACCAGTGGCGGATGAACAGCCAGCCCAGAAACGCCATGGAGAATGGCTTGACCAGCCAGTTCACAAACAGCGTGACGCCAATGCCCTTGATGTGCTTGCGCACCTCACCCAAAGCGGCGAAGTCCACCTTCACCAACATGGGGATGATCATGACCCAGATCAGCAACCCCACCGGCAGATTGACCTTGGCAATCTCCATGCGGCCAATGGCCTGGAACACATCCGGCAGGAACTGCCCGCAGGCGATGCCGATCACGATGCACAAAAAGACCCATACCGTCAGGTAGCGCTCGAACACGCTCATGGTTTGTGTACGCATTGAGGGCTCAGGCCTTGGAAAGTTCGCGCGCGCTGGTTTGCAGCACACCTTGATCCAGCTTGGCAGACGGCAAGCTGACCAGCAGCTCCAGACGACGTTTCATGGCGTGCAGGGTCTTGCGAAATGCTTCCAGCTTTTCCGCATCCGTGCCGTCGCCCTCGGAAGGGTCTGGATAGCCCCAGTGGGCAGTCGCAGGGTGTCCAGGCCAGATCGGGCAGACCTCGCCGGCGGCGTTGTCGCAGACAGTGATGATGAGGTTCATCTGCGGCGCGCCGGGGATTGCAAACTCGTCCCAACTCTTGCTGCGCAAGCCCTCGGTGGAAATGCCTGCCTTTTGCAAAACCTGCAGACCCAAGGGATTGGGCTGCTGGTTTTCGCGCGGGCTGCTACCAGCGGAATAGGCCTTGAAGCGGTCCTTGCCCATGCTGTTGAGCAGGGCTTCGGCCAGGATGCTGCGCGCCGAGTTGTGGGTGCACAGAAACAGCACATTCAGAGGTGGGGTTGTCGTTGTCACGGGTGGTCTTTCGGGTTTCAGCAATCACATTGCGTGGAGGTTTCTGCCAGGCAGGCCTGGCCCTGGCAGCAGTTCTGGGTCAGGTAGGCCAGCAAGGCATTCATCTGGTCAAAGCGGGCGCGGTAGATCAGGTTGCGCCCGGAGCGCTCCTGGGTGATCAGGTCGGCGTGCAGGAGCTCCTTGAGGTGAAACGACAGCGTATTGGCCGCCACGTCCACCTTTTCTGCCAGGGCACCTGGGGTCAGTCCGGGCGCACCGGCGACAACCAGCATCCTGAACACCTCCAGCCGGGACGACTGGGCAAGCGCCGCGAGGGCTTTGACTACTTCGTTGGATTCCATAGTTCGATGATAATAGAATAATATGACAAGCCCGTGTCACAGTGCCACAAGCCTGCCGCCTTTTGAAAAGTAGGCGGGCTTAGCGAGTCAGTTCCGGTCCTGTGCCTGGGCCAGCAGTCGGTGGTTCGCTTCCCGCAGTGCCTCTTCAATCTGCTTGCGCTCGGTAATGTCCTGAATGGCGCCCAACAGTCGTATCACCCTGCCGGCCTCCATCACGGCCATACCTTGTGAGCGCACCCAGATGGCGCGACCCCTGGCCGTCTGTAGCGGCAACTCCAGATCCCAAGCGGTCCCATGCTCCATGCCCGCCTGAAAAGCCGTCTGAATTGCTGTTCTGGCCTGCGGCGCATAGAACTGGATCGAGGCCTCTTGTGTGGGTGCAAGCGGTGGGTCCACCTCGTGAATTCTGCAAGTCTCCGGAGACCAGTACAGTGCGCGGCTCTGCACCTCGAACTCCCAGCCGCCGACCTTGGCCAATTCACCGATGCGCTCCATCAGCGCACGCGTGGTGGCCAGCGCAGTGCGCACGCGCACGATTTCGGAGATATCGACAAATGAAATCACCGCACCTTCGATGACGTTGTCCAAGGTGCGATACGGCTGGATACGCAAGGTGTACCACTGTCCCTCGGGGGTTTGCACTTCGCGCTCCAGGGGCGCCAGATCTGCAAGGACTTTCTTGATATCGGCCACCAGGCTGCTGTAGCCCACCAGATTGGAAACAATGTGCGCCACCGGGCGCCCCACATCGGAAGGGATCAGATGGATGATGCTGCTGATTGCCGGGGTGAAGCGCAGGATGCACAACTTGAAGTCCACGAACACCGTGCCGATGCCGGTGCCCGCCAGCAGGTTGTTCATGTCGTTGTTGACATGCGAGAGGTCGGTGACCTTGTTTTGCAGCTCGGCATTGACCGTAGCCAGCTCTTCGTTGACGGATTGCAGCTCTTCCTTGGATGTCTCCAACTCTTCATTGGTGCTTTGCAGTTCTTCGTTGACGGACTGCATTTCTTCGTTGCTGGACTTGAGCTCTTCGTTGGAGCTCTCCAGTTCTTCGTGGGTGTTCTGCAGGTACTCATCCTTGGCCCGCAACTCCTGCATCAACGCCTCGATGCGTGCGCGGCTGTCAGATGCAGTCACGTCGGCGCTGCCGTTTGCCGCTGCGAGCGGCGCAGCGTGGGGCGCATCCTGCAGGATGACCAGAAACACCGGTTCCTCCGGTACACCCGCGCCGCTGGCGCCCACCTGATGGACCAGCACATGGACCTGCGTGTAGTGCCCGTTGGTCTTGACCATGAGGTTGAGGGCTTCACCTGATTTCTGCGTGGCTGCAGCAGTACGCAGGGCCGTACTCAGACCGGGACGCAACCCGTCGCGCGCCATCCTGAGAATGTTCTGCACCCCAACCTCCCCCGCACTGGGCTCCAGGTACATCCCGGTGCGTCCATGCAGATAGGCGATGTCACCCTTGGCATTGACCAGGGCCGCGGCCGGGGCCACGCGCTTGATCAGTTCCTGCTCCATCAGCTCACGCAAGGGCGGCTTGAAGGAATACGCTGCCTTGGTAGGCCGCCCCTGGCGCGCTGGGGACTCATCCGTTGGCAGCGGTGCAAGCAGGAAACCCAGGTTGGGCTGTCCAGCCGACTTTTCGCCGCTGCGCAGATACAGCTTGGACTTGCGATCCAGCACAGCAAACAGGGCGTCGTATTCACCAATGCCTTCAGAGCTGCCCAGGAACAGCGTTCCGCCGGGCCGCAGCGCGTAGTGAAACAACGGGATCAGCCGCTTCTGCAAATTGGCGTCCAGGTAAATCATCAGATTGCGGCAGCTGATGAGGTCCAGCCTGGAGAAAGGCGGGTCCTTGATCAGGTCCTGTTCGGAAAACACCAGCAGATCACGGATGCTTTTGTGGATGCGATAGCCCGCGCCATCGGGCTCCTGCACAAAGTAACGGGCCAGCCGCTCTGGGCTGATGTCAGCGGCAATACCAGCCGGGTAGAGCCCGGCCCGTGCCACGGCGATAGCGCGGGCGTCGATATCGGTGGCAAACACCTGCACCGTATAACTTTGCTTGCGCAATTGCATCTGCTCCACCAGCAGAATCGCCAGCGAATACGCCTCCTCGCCGGTGGAGCAGCCGGCCGACCACACACGCACCGTGGCGCCAGAAGGCTTGCCTTCAAACAGCGAGGGAATGACTTCATCAGCCAGCACCTGGAATGCCTGCGGGTCACGAAAGAAATTGGTCACACCGATCAGCAGGTCACGAAACAGCTCCTGTGCCTCGGTCGGAGTTTGCAACAGGAAGGTGACGTACGTCTCCAGCGAGTCCAGCTGATGCAAGGTGATGCGTCGCTCGATGCGGCGGCAGATGGTGCTGGGCTTGTATTGCGAGAAGTCGTGCCCGGTCTGGGTGCGCAGAAATACAAATATTTCCTTGAGCGCGCTTTCGCTCATGGGCATGGCTGAATGGACGGTACGCGACAGCTTGCCCATGCCATGGGCAACATAGGCCATGAGCTGTGCCGCCATATCCGCTGGCGGCAGCTGGTAATCCACCAGACCGGTGGCGATGGCGCTGCGCGGCATGCCATCGAACTCGCTGGACGCCGTGCTTTGCGCCATCACCATGCCGCCTACGCCCTTGATGGCACGCACGCCCAGCGTGCCATCACTACCCGTACCCGACAGCACAATGCCAATGGCGCGCTCCTGCTGGTCCTCCGCAAGCGACTGGAAGAAATAGTCAATCGCCAGACGCTGCCCACGCGGCGCCAGCGGCTCGACCAGATGCAGCACGCCGTGCACCAGTGCCATGTCAAAGCTCGGCGGAATGATGTAAGCGCAGTCAGGTTGAACCACCATGCCTTCTGTCACCACAAAGACCTGCATGCGGGTGTAGCCTCGAATCAGGTCGCTGAGAATGCTCTTGTGGTCGGGCGCCAAGTGCTGTACTAGCACAAAGGCCATGCCGGTGTCGCGGTCCGCAGGCATGCCGGCGAAGAAGGCCTCAAACGCAGCCAGACCACCGGCAGAGGCGCCGATTCCGACAATAGGGAAAGACACTGCACCGGAATCCACAGCAGCCACTGCACGATCATCCGTGCTGCGTGTGGCGTTTTTCTTGTTTGTCATACCTTCATCCTTGCGGCACGCAGAGTTCGATCCAGAAGACACTGCCTACCCCCATGGTGCTTTGCACTCCGACGCGGCCTCCCATCAACTCGGTCAGGCGCCGGGTCAGGACCAGGCCAATGCCTGTCCCTTCCGTTCCCTTGGACTCCTGCCCGAGCCGGTTGAAGGGTTGGAACAGCTGCGACATATTCTCCTCGGACAAGCCCTCACCCATGTCCTGCACGCGGATGCATAGCGTCTGCTGCGCGTCGCTGCTCACCGTCACATCCACCACGCCATTGACGCGGTTGTACTTGATGGCGTTGGACAGCAGATTCACGATGACCTGCTTGAGCCGCAAGGGATCGGCTGTGGCCACCAGCGAATCGCTGAGCACCGGAAAATTCACCTGGATGCCGCTGCGTTCCGCTTGGGGGGCAATCAGGCTTTGGCAATCAGCCAGCACTTGCGATATGGCAACCGGTTCCAGTGACAGCGCGAGTTTTCCGGACTCAATGGACGACAGATCCAGTATCTCGTTGATCAGCGCCAGCAGATACCAGCCCCCGCGCAGGACCATCTGGATATTTCTTTGCTGCAGCGTGGTCAACTCCGGGGTACCCGACTCCAGCAACTGCGCAAACCCCAGGATGGAATTGAGAGGCGTGCGCAATTCATGACTCATGCTGGAGAGAAAGTCGGACTTGGCCTGATTGGCTCGCTCAGCCAGCGCCGTGGTGCGCTGGAGCTCCAGGTTCTTCTCCAGCAGAACGCGATCGAGCTCTTTGCGCACACTGACGTCGGTATTGATGCTGATGAAATGCGTCAGCCGCCCTTGATCGTCGCGCACAGGAGACATGGTCAGCAAATTCCAGAAATGGCTTCCGTCCTTGCGATAGTTGACGAATTCGCCGCTGAAATCGCGCTGCTCCTTGACGGCCAGCATGAACGCGGCGAGCGTGTCCGCATTGGTCTGTGGCCCATTGAATACGCTGCACGAAACGCCCGTAAGCTCGGACTCTTTGTAGCCCGTCATCGACAGGAAGGCCTGGTTCGCAGAGACCACGCGCAAGTCGGGGCTGGCAATCAATACGCCTTGAGACACAGCCTTGAGCGCAATGTCGCTGATGCGTATGTGGTCCTGTACCAGCTTGCGTTCGTCGACATCGGTCAGCACCAGACGGTGCAAGGCATTGGCACTTGTGCCCGAGTCAAATGTGGAGCGCAGCAGACCCCAGAACGTGCTGCCATCGGCGCGCAGCAGCCGCACCTCACAGGACTGCGGCAGTCCGGTATCAAAAAGCCGCATGCGATGCAGATAGTAGACGTCCTGGTCAGCAGCCAATATGAAATTCTGTACCCGCTTCCCCACCATGGCGTCACGCGGCAAACCCAGCAGGCTGCCGGCAGTGAGGTTGGCCTCCAGGATGATTTCGCCTTCGCTGACAGTACAGTAGCCCACGGGTGCAAGGTCATATAAATCGAAGTACCGGCTGCGGGCATCGGCCAGCTCATTCTGCATGCGCCTAAGCTCCTCGTTTTGCAACTCCAGCTCGATCTGGTGCACACGCAATTCGTGAACCAACTGCCTGGAGGTCAACTGGCTGATGACCGCACGGCGCTCCTGCCGGTCTGCTTGCCGCACATGGAGTGCATTCAGGTCGGGCTCTGGTGGTGCTGCAGAACTATCCCCGTCCGTTCCAATATCCATATCGCACCTCCTGGGGTTTGGCAGGTGGCCATGCGGTTTGCACTGCACAGGTTCATCCGCCGTGGCTCGACAAGGAGCCAGAATTAAATCGCCCCCCTTTGACGGGAAGCGGACTTCTTGGGTACGAAGAACCGATCAGGCCTGGCTGATCCTAGTTTGCAGGGAAGAAGAAAAACATTGCGGCCCCTCCCAGAGCCACACGGTCTCACTCTGTCGCGGGCTTATAGCTTTCGGGCCATTCTATGCCAGGGATGGCCCCAACTCTTGATCTAAAACAGATTCGCACCATTGCACCTCTTGAAACGATTGCGTGCAGGAGTACAGTGAACCGGACCCGCTGCCAAGCCCCGCGCATCAGGAGTCTGCGTACATGTCCAAGCGATCATTTCCCCTTGCCAAGGTGTATGGACTGCTGGAGCCTGGCCCGGTGTTGCTGCTGACGACTGCACACAAAGGCCACTCCAACGTCATGGCCCTGTCGTGGCACACCATGTTGGAGTTTGAGCCACCGCTGGTGGGATGCGTGGTGAGCACTGGTGACTTCAGCTATACCGCGCTCAAGGCCACGCGCGAATGCGTGCTCAACATTCCCACCGCCAACCTGGCCAAGAAGGTCGTGCAATGCGGCAACAGCACGGGCCGAGACTTGGACAAGTTCCAGGCCTTCGACCTGACCCGCGTGGCAGCTTCTCAAGTGGCCCCTCCCCTGGTGGCAGAGTGCTATGCCAGTCTGGAGTGCCGGGTGTTTGATACACGCATGGTCAATCGCTATGGCTTCTTTGTGTTGGAAGTGGTGCAGGCCTGGGTGGACGCGTCTCTCAAGAAACCGGCCACGCTGCACCACCGCGGGCACGGCCTGTTTGCCATTGCGGGAGAAACCATCAAACTGGCCTCCAAAATGAAGTGAGACCTTTGTTGCTGGCAATGCAACATCGCCGATAATCCCCCCTGCTAGAGGTGCCGCCGTCGGCGGCTGAGAAATACTCTTTGAACCTGATCTGGGTCATGCCAGCGTAGGGAAGCTCGCTTCACTGCCACCTGCATGGTCCCGGTCCCTGACCACACTAGGAAGACCATGACCGACCTGCTCTCCCCCGCCGATATCTGGGCCGACGTCACCGCTGTGCGTGAGCGTGCTCCCCTGGTGCACAGCATCACCAACTTCGTCGTGATGAACCTCAACGCCAATGTACTACTGGCCGCCGGTGCTTCGCCCGTGATGGCCCATGCCCGCGAAGAGGTGCAGGCCATGGCCAGCATCGCGCAGTCGCTGGTGCTCAACATCGGCACGCTGGAGCCCTATTGGATCGAGAGCATGCGCCTGGCCTTGCAGACCGCCACGCAGCGCGGTATTCCCACGGTGCTGGACCCGGTGGGTGCCGGTGCCACGGCCTACCGCAACGAGAGCATCGAGCTGCTGCTGGGCACCGCCTCGCCCACCGTCATCCGCGGCAATGGCTCGGAGATCATGAGCGTGGCCGGCTCCAACGTGCAGACCAAGGGCGTGGACAGCAGCGCCGCATCCAACGATGCGCTGGGTGCGGCGCGCGCCCTGGTGGCGCGCACCGGCGGCGTGGTGTGCGTGAGCGGCCCGACCGACCATATCGTGGACGGCAAGCGCTGGGCGCTGCTGAGCAACGGCCATGAATGGATGACCCGCATCACCGGCGTGGGCTGCTCGGCTACGGCCCTGATCGGCGCCTTCTGCGCCGTGCAGCCCGACGCCTGGCGCGCCACAGTCTCTGCCATGGCGTTGATGGGCGTGGTCGGTGAAGTGGCTGCCGAAAAGGCCGTGGTACGCCGCCAGGGCGTGGGCAGCATGCAGGTGATCATGCTCGACGAATTGCAGTTGCTGGACCAGGCCACGTTTGAGCAGCGCCTGAAGATGGAATTCAAGCCTTGGTAACTCACGCTCAGGCCACACCCTGGAGCCGCGAGCGGCTGCGCGAAGCTCTGCGCCTGTATCTGGTCACCGACCAACCCAGCCTGAAAGGTCGCACCTTGACCGATGTGGTGCAAGCCGCAGTTCAGGGCGGCGTGACCTGCGTGCAACTGCGCGAGAAGCACGCAAACAGCCGCGACTTCCACGCGCTGGCCATGGCCCTGATGGACCTGCTGCAGCCCTTGCAGATTCCGCTCATCATCAACGACAGGCTGGACATTGCCCTGGCGTGTGGCGCACAGGGTGTGCATCTGGGGCAAAGCGATCTGCCGGTGGCAGCGGCACGCGCCTTGCTCCCGCCGGGGGTCTTCATCGGCTGGTCGGTGGAGACACTGGACGAAGTGATGCAAAGCGCGAGCCTGCCGGTGGACTATCTAGGCGTGAGCCCGGTCTATGCCACTCCCACCAAGACCGATACCGCCACGCCCTGGGGACTGGATGGTCTGCAGCGCGCACGCGCCGCAACGCCGCTGCCGCTGGTGGCCATTGGCGGCATCCATGCCCACAACGCTGCTGCCGTGTTGCAGGCCGGGGCCGACAGCCTGGCCGTGGTCAGTGCCATCTGCTCGGCCGATGACCCGCGCAGCGCCAGCCAACACTTGAGAGACCTGATCGATGCCCATTGATTTGCCATTCACCTACCCCCGTGTACTGTCCATTGCCGGCTCCGACAGCGGCGGTGGCGCCGGCATTCAGGCCGACCTGAAGACCTTCAGCGCGCTGGGCTGCTTTGGCATGACGGCCATCACCGCCCTCACCGCGCAAAACACCCAGGGCGTGCGCGCCATCCATGGCGTGCCGGCGCAGATGCTGACCGATCAGATCGATGCGGTGGTGGAGGACATTGGCGTGGATGCCGTCAAGATCGGCATGCTGCATTCCCCCGAGATCGTGCGCACCGTGGCCCAGGCCATTGACCGTCACGCGCTGCAGAAAGTGGTGTTCGATCCGGTGATGGTCGCCACCAGCGGCGCCGTGCTCATCGACAATGAGGCCATAGACGTCCTGGTGCGTGAGCTGTTTGCGCGCACGGCTGTGATCACGCCCAACCTCGACGAAGCGGAGCTGCTGGTGAAGCGCAAGCTTCAGAATGAAGCCGACATGGAAGCCGCAGCCAACGCCCTGCTAGCCATGGGCGCCAACGCGGTGCTGGTCAAGGGCGGGCACTTGCAGGGGGAGGCAGTGAGTGACCTGCTGGCGCTGGCGACCGGCGAGAAGGTCTGGATGCGCGACAGCCGCATCCACACGCCCAACACGCATGGCACCGGATGCACTCTGTCTTCGGCCATCGCCGCCCATCTGGCGCTGGGCCAACCCCTGGCAGAGGCGGTGCAATCTGCCCGCAACTACATACGGGGTGCCCTGCTGCACGGTGCGCAGGTGCGCACCGGCAAAGGCAGCGGACCACTCAACCACGGCTACGCACCCCAGGCCATGGTGCGCTTGCCGCGCTGAAACGCTCAGGGTTTGCGGGTCACGACCGCCAGCACGCCGGTCAGCAGCAGGGTGGGCAAGGTGGCACCCCACTGCGGCGCCAAATTCGTCAACACCTGGAACACGACAATGCCTGCGATCCAGATGCCGGCGGCGACAAAATCCACCTTCACGCCCGAGCTACCCCGGGTTTCTGCAAAGCCCAGGCGCCCCAGGATCACGCCATACAGTGGCACGAACACGGAGCTGAGCATCAGCAGGAAAGGCTCCAGGTCGTGCATGGGCAGCACCAGTGCCAGCACGGTGCACAGCACCGCCAGCAGCATGCCCCAGGTGCGGATGGACCACTTGGGTAATAGGCTGTGGGTGGAAACCGCGCCGGAATACACATCGCCATAGGCGTTGTCGATTTCGTCGACCAGGATCAGGCTCAGCGCAATCAGGCCGCCTTGCGCCAGCAGCAAGGTGCCCACCAGATCGGCGTCGGGGGCCGACACACTGGCCACCATCACACCCAGCGCGTAGCACCAGACATTGGCCACCGCGTAGCCGACCCAGGTACCCGAGAAGGCACCGCGTCCGCTCTTGCCAAAGCGTGCATAGTCCGCCACCAGCGGCAACCACGACACCGGCATGGCAATGACCAGATCCATGGCAGCAAGCAGACCCATGCTGCCGTCACCCGCGCGGTCCATGAAGGCAGCGAATCCGTGTGACTGCACCTTGCCACCAAACTGCCAGCTCAGCCACAGCAGCGACAGCAGCACCAGCGGCAGGCCATAGCGGCCGATGATCTTGCGCACCAGCTGGGTCATGGACCCGGCCAGCAGCAGCGTCAGCACCGCGCCCCACAACAGCGTGGTCGCCGCGTTGCCCACCCAGCCTTCGAGCGGCAGGCCCAGGGATTGTTTGAGAATGGCCAAGGTGCCATCGCGCATGATGACCAGCTCGAACGTGGTCCAGCCGATCAGTTGCGCGATATTGAGAAACACCGGCAGCCGGGCAAACCAGTGACCGTAGGTCTTGTGCATCAGGCCCGCGCTGGTGAGGCCGCTGTCCGCGCCCAGCTTGGCAGTCCAGGCCAGCAGGCCCGCACCCACTGCGGTACCCAGCAAGATGGCAATAGCCGCATCACGCGTGCCTACAGCGGGCACCAGATAGGCGCCCATTTGCATCACCAGCAGGCCCACCCCCAGGCTGAACCAGAGCGAAGCATGCTCATGCCAGCTGAAGACGCGCTCACTGGCGGGCAGGCTGCCCAATGCGTAATTGGTAGATCCGGACGAAGTGCCGGTAGTTGTCGTTGCCATCCTGTTGCTCCATGCAAAAGTGTTGGCAGGTAAGCGGGAGACTACGGCTCGGTGCCGTCTGAAACTGCTTCCCTGCGCGAGGATTACCTCAATCAGGTTCAAAGGGACTTTCTCAGTCAGTCCGATTGCGCGGACCAACACCCCTAGCGAATGTGCTCCAGCGAGCACGGGCATATTGTATGTTCTGTGCTCAGGTGCTCAGAAACGGGTCCCCGAATGGCCCAAAGAGAAAGCGCCTGCCCGGCGTTCCGGTCAGGCGCTTACCGTGTTTGCAACACGTGCGTCTTGCAAACGCCCGCCACAGCGGACGGGCGGATGGAACAATTAATTCAGAATCAGCGCGTTGGTCATGTCACCCATGGGCGATGCACCATTGGCCTTCAATGCGGCGTCACGCGCGGCAAGGCCGGGCAAGGTGTCCAGACCAAAGGTTCTTGTAATGAGGCGCAAGACCGAGCCCGTGTCGTATTGGGTATGGTCCACGGTACCGGATTTGGCCCAGGGCGAAATCACCAATGCGGGAATGCGCGTGCCAGGGCCAATCTTGTCACCCTTGGGTGGTGCCACATGGTCCCACTGACCACCGAACTCGTCGTAGGTCACCACGATTGCCATGTTGTTCCACTGCGGGCTGGCCTGCAACTTGGCGATCAGGTCTGCAATCCGGGCATCGCCATCGGAGATGTTGGCGTAGCCGGGATGTTGGTTGTAGAGCCCCTCCGGTTTGTAGAAAGTCACGGCGGGCAATGTACCTGCGGCGGCATCGGCGACCAGATCGGTGTAGTCCTTCAGATGTGCCGTGCGGTTGGCGGTATTGGCCACCGGATCAAACTTGGCGTAGTAATTGAACGGTTGGTGATGCGGCTGAAAGTCCAGGTTGGCGGTCGTTGCAACGCCAAAGGTGTTGCCGTTGTAGATCACATTGCGGGTGGCCGTCGGTGCCTGCATGCCGTCTGTCACCGCGTTGTTCCAGGAGCCCGAATACCACTTCCAGCTCACCTTCTTGGCATCCAGCAAATCACCGATGGTGGTGGCGGTTTGCGGGGGCAATGTGGTGGCCTTGGTGGTGTCGGCATACAAAGCATTGTTGCCAGTCACGTTGGCGGGCGGATTGCCGCTGGGCTGGTAAGGCGCCTGCATGGTGTTGACGGCGTAGAACTTGCCATCACCAAAATAGTTGGCGGGTGTGATGTTGCCGCTCAGCAGGAAAGCGGCTGGACCTGTCATTGCCGAGGCCGGGCTGGTGCCTTTGACGGTCAGTTTGGGAAGGTAATTGCCCGACGCATCGGTATCGAGTTTCGCAATGGTAGGCGCTGCGGTCGCCGTATCTGCGTTGGGATATTCCGGCGCACAAGCACACACCAGGTACTGGTGGTTCAGAAAAGAGCCACCATACGCCGCCTGGAAGAAGTTGTCTGCCAGCACGTACTGCTTGGCCAACTTGAACATGGGCGACGCACTGTAGTCAAAGCCTCCCATAGTGAGACCACCACCATCGGCCCACGCAGCAAACATGTCGTTCTTGCCACCGTTGATTTGCATCTGGTTTTCAAAGAAGCGGTGGAAAAGGTCACGTGTCACTGTGCTGGTGGTCAACTTGGAGCCAGAAGCCGCGAAAAAAGCCGTTTCCACTGAGAAAGGTGCATTCGGCAAATTAGCACTTTGCGCCTGCGTCACAACCGGCGTAACACCACCAGCCGTAACACCGCCCCAGGTTTGCGGCAGCGTGGCCAGCACTGTAGTGCCATCACGGTCCTTTTGAGGAATATAGGCGGAAGTCGGGTTGCCATTGGCATCCAGCACAGCATTGAGTCCGTTGGCCCCTGGGAACTTGCCGTACAGGCTGTCGAAAGAACGGTTCTCTGCGTATATCACCACAACGTTCTTGATTCTGGATTGCAAAACCTTGGTCGGATCAGTGTCTCCGCTGCCGCAGGCGGTAAGTGCCAGAGCGGCTACTGCTGTGAGTGGGAACCATGCTTTCATCGGCGAATTCTTCATGAGCGCTACCAAAATTTGTTTGTCGAAAGGCCCAATGTATCGACGCATTAAGACAACTTCATGAAGGTGGAAGGTCTTGTCACCCAACCGTCATACGGCAAAAGTAAGCTGAATGCATGCAAGTTCACGTTCTTTGCCGCTTTCTGAGGTGCTCAGCGGCGCGCGTCGTCACGCCCACTCTTCCCATTGCCTTGTTGTGCTCCGTTTGGCTGACCGCTTGCAATCCGGCAACGCCTGCCCTATCTGCACCGGCACATGCGGCCTCAGCCCCAGCACCACAACGCTCTTTCTATGAGACGGCATTCGAGCGCCGCCCCAGTGCAAAAGAACTCGCAGAGTTGGGCAAGGCCCTGTTCTTTGACACGGCTCTGTCGGCGTCCGGCAAGATGTCGTGCGCGTCCTGCCATAGTCCGCAACATGCCTACGGCCCACCCAATGCACTACCTGTGCAACTGGGTGGCCCGGCCCTGCGCACGCCCGGACTGCGCGCGGTGCCATCGCTGACCTATCGCCAGCAAACACCACCGTTCAACGAGCACTTCAGTGATAACGATGGCAACGACAGTGAGGACCAAGGCCCTACCGGCGGAAGCACCTGGGATGGCCGTGTCAGCAGTGTTCATGAGCAAGCCCAGCTCCCCCTGCTGTCGCCGCTGGAAATGGCCAATGCAGACTCGGCCAGTGTGGTTCGGCAGTTGCAGCAATCTGCCAGCGCGCAGCGCATGCGCGAAACTTTCGGCCCCCACGTACTGGACACGCCCGACAAGGCCTGGAACGGCTTGTTGTGGGCGCTGGAGGTGTTTCAACAGAATCCTGAAGACTTCTATCCCTACAACAGCAAGTACGATGCCTTTTTGCGGGGCCAAACCCAACTCAGCCAACAGGAGCTACGCGGTATGCGTGCCTTCAACGATCCGGAGAAAGGAAACTGCGCATCCTGCCATGTGAGCGCTGTCAAACGCGGCGCATTCCCGGACTTCACTGACTTCGGCCTCATTGCCCTGGGCGTGCCGCGCAACAACAGGATTGCCGCCAACGCAAACAAAGACTGGTATGACATGGGGTTGTGCGGCCCCATACGCACGGATCTGACGGATCACAAGGATTACTGCGGCAGGTTCAAGACACCGTCGTTGCGCAATGTGGCAATACGCAAGAGCTTCTTCCACAACGGCGTATTCCACACATTGGAGGAGGCCGTGGCCTTTTACGTTGAACGTGACACCCGCCCCGAGAAATACTACCCACGCAACAGCAAAGGCGAAGTGCAGCGTTTCGACGACCTACCCAACGACCTGCAAATCGCCATCAACACCGACGCCCCATTTGGTGGCAAGCGTGGTGACAAGCCTGCGCTCAATGCCGCCGAGATCCGCGACGTGGTCGCGTTCCTGCGCACGCTCACCGACGGATATAAGCCGCCAGCGAACTCACACTGACTAGCGCCTGCGCTCCATCTTGGTGTCTTCGTAAAAGCGCGTCTTGGCAGCGAACATGGCCTTGTCCGCCTCATGGCTGAGTGCATCTACGTGGGTTGCGGATTGTGCCGTGGCGATGCCGATGGCCAGGCTGAGTTTGCGCCCGGTGTAGTACTGGTTGTTGATTTCCAGCAAGGACTCCACGCGCTCCTTGAAGGCCTGGGCCACGCGTTCGTCACAGCCTGGCAGCAGTGCAATGAACTCGTCGCCTCCCACCCGTGCCACGCAATAGTTGGTGCCGGCCGAAGCGCTGCTGAGCACCTCGCCCACGCGGCGCAGCATACCGTCGCCTGCCGCATGGCCTTCCACATCGTTAACGGACTTCAGCCCGTTGAGATCCATCGCCAGAATGCTCAGCGGCCACGGGCCGCGGCGCGAAATACGGTTGAGCTCCTCCGTGTAGAAGGCGCGGTTGTGCAGCTTGGTCAGCGAGTCGTGCTTGCCCAGGAATTCCAGATAGGCTTCGGCCTTCTTGCGTGCGGTGATGTCCACCAGAGACACCAGCACCAGGTCCCACGTGTCTTCGTGCCCGCTCAGGACGGAAAACTGCATGTGGATGTTAATCAGCGAGCCGGCCAGCGAGTAGTTCACCACTTCGCGCATCTGGTTGGTACTGCCGTTCCACAGGTCGGCCAGCTGCTCGGTGAATGACACATGCATTTCGTCGCGAAACACCACATCCAGCCGGGTCAGCAACTCTTCCTTGGTTCTGGCAGCAAACATCTGCAGCGTTTGCCGGTTCACGTCCAACACCTTGATCTTTTCCGCACAGCGCACGACGAAGTCCGGGTGCACGCTCACGAACGTGCGGAAATCCTCTATGCCCTGTGCGCGCGCCTCGTCCAGCAGTTGCTTCACACCGCTGAAGTCTTCCACCCAGAGCGACACCGGCGAATAGTCAAACAGATTGCGGGCATAGCGCTCACTGGCAATCAGATCGGCGCGCGCCTTCACTTTGTCGGTCACATCTTCCAGCGACACCATGACGCGGTCCCAGGTGGACTCGTGCCCCTGAAGAACGCTGACGTTGATCTGCACATCCATGCGGCGGCCATCCAGCGCGTAGTTCACGGTCTGGTTGGAAAAGCTCAAGTTGCCGGACCACAGATGCACCAGCTCGGAGAGCATCTGGTCCAAGGTGTCATCCCGGAATACCTCGTGCAACCGGCTGACCAGATCTTGCTGGTCGCGTGCGGCAAACAGGCGCAATGTCTGCTGGTTGACCTTCAGCACCTTCAGGCTGCTGGAGCACTGGGTGATCAATGCAGGGAACTGCCGCAGATGCGATGCGATGTCCGTCACACCCTGTGCGCGCCAGGCATCAAACAGGGTCTTGAGTGCACTGTAATCCTCAAGCCACAGCGATATGGGTGCCGAATGAAACATCTGCTCGAAATCGGCAGAGATGGATGGCTCAGTGCGGGTGGTTGGCAAGCTCATTTTTTTGACACATCGAATGGATGCGCCATTGTGACACTTGCAATGGAGCCCCCAGACATTCTCCTGACGGCCTCAGAGCTCGGGTCGGGCAACCTACTTAGTAATAGATGACCGCGCCAATCTCTACATGGTTGCCGTTGATTGTGCCCAAGGTCTGGGTAAAGGTCTCGTTCACACCGCGCAAACTTAAGCCGAACTGGGGAACGGACTTGCCCCGGGCCCCCGACTCGTTTTGAAAGAGATATTGCACCTCCAGAACCGCACCTTGGCTGCTGACAAAAGTGCCGTTGACAGGTGAATTAGCGGCCACGCCGGTACCGCGCAGCTCCGCAGACGACTGGCGTGCACCAATGCCAACACGCCACCCCGCTGCGATATCCACAAAACCCATCAACTCGAAAGGTATGACGGTGAAGTCATAGCTGCCGTTGATACCCATGGCTTCGCTCGATGAATGGCCCAGTGAGCCCTGCAGTGCAACCCGGTCGCTCAAACGGTATTCGCCCCCCACCCGGAACTGGAAGCCATTGCCAGACTGGATATCGAAGGGCCGCACGGTATTGGTGCCGATGGTGGTGATGGTGCCGGATGCGATCTTCTCGCCTCCATCTGCGTAGCCAAGTCCAGCCATGAAGCGCCAGTGTGACTCCTGCGCATGGACACCCAAACTGGCGACAAGTGCCGCCAATGCAATCGTTGCATTCCGCATGTTTACTCCCTGTGCTGTTGCAATGTTTTGACAGCATGCTACAGGAAAAATATTACGACTTCGACGCAAATCGATGCAGATAAGCCTCCAGGTCCCTGGCTTGCAAGGGTTGGCTGAACAGATAGCCCTGGCAGGACCTGCAACCCTGGCTATGAAGAAACTGTTCCTGGGCTTGCGTTTCCACACCCTCCGCAATGACGTCAAGTCCCAGGCTTTCGGCCAGCAGAATGACCATCTTCGAAATGGCGGCATCATTGGGGTCGGACAGGATGTTTCTGACGAACCCCTGATCGATCTTGAGCTGGTCCAGCGGCAACCGCTTCAGGTAGGACAACGATGAATAGCCGGTGCCAAAGTCATCCAGCGAAAAGCAAACGCCATGGCTTTTGAGCTTGTTCATCTTGGCGATGACGCCTTCCACATTGGTGACCAGCAGGCTTTCGGTCAACTCCAGCTTGAGCAAGCGCGGATCGGCACCGGTTTGATCCAGTACGGCAAGTACCTGCTCAGCAAACTTTTCCTGGTGGAACTGGCGCGCGCTCACATTGACGGCGACGGTCAAATGGCTGGTATCGGGATTGGAAGACCACGCGACCAATTGCGCACAGGCCGCACGCAGCACCCAGTCGCCTAGCGGCAGAATCAGCCCCGTCTCTTCAGCCAACGGGATGAATTCCGACGGAGAAACAATGCCCCGCTGCGGATGCTTCCAGCGCACCAAAGCCTCAACACCCAGCACGCGGTGATCCTTGGATACCTGGGGTTGGTAATGCAACACCAGTTGATGCTGGTCCAGCGCCTTGCGCAGGCCAGCCTCGAGCTCCGCACGGGCCGCCACCACGGCTTGCATATTGGGATCGAAGAAACGCAAGGCGTTGCGCCCTGCAGCCTTGGCCTGGTACATAGCCATGTCTGCGCGCTTGAGCGGCTCGTCGATGCTTTCGTTCTTGACGCTTCCAAACAAGGTTACGCCGATGCTTGCCGTGCTGTAGTGGCGATGCCCGGAAATTTCGTAGACCTGATCGAGCGCTCTGAGAATTTTTTCGCCAATGGCTTCGGCCTGTGTGGCCGCATCCAATTCATGCAGACTCAGGTCTTCAAGCATCACAACGAACTCATCGCCACCTAGACGCGCCACCGTATCCCCTTCGCGCACGCAATGTGACAGGCGCCTGGCCACTTCCTCCAGCAGCCTGTCCCCCACTTGATGTCCCACGGTGTCGTTGATGGTCTTGAAATTGTCTAGGTCAACAAACAGCAGGGCGCACCGGTGCTGCCGCCTGGAGCTGTTGGTCTGCGCCATGGCCAGCCGATCCATCAGCAGCCTTCTGTTGGGCAGCTGGGTCAGCGGATCGTAGAAAGCCAGGGTCTTGATCTGGTCTTCCGCCACCTTGCGCAAGGTGTTGTCCGTGAAGGTTCCAACGTAGTGGGTGGCAACGCCTGCGCCGTCCCGCACGGCGGTGATGGTCAACCATTCGGGGAAGACCTCACCGCCTTTACGGCGGTTCCAGATTTCGCCTTCCCAGGTTCCCCTCTGCGTGATGGATTGCCACATCTCGGCATAGAACTCCGGCCCGTGCCGCCCCGAACTCAGCAACTTCGGCGTCTTGCCGACAACCTCTTGCGCTGAGTAGCCCGTGATGTCGGTAAACGCCTTGTTGGTTTTCAGAATGGCCAGTTTGGCATTGGTGATTGCAATACCCACACGCGACTCGAATGCGGTCGCGGCAATCTTCATCTCCTCCGCGGCCAGCTTGCGTTCGGTAATGTCTTCTCCCACGGCCTGAAAGTGCGTCACAACGCCACCGGCATCGAAAAAGGCCCGGTTGGTCCATTGGTGGTATCCCACTTCACCCGCCGGGCCAACATAGGTCTGCTCATGGGCTTCCACAGGCTGCTGCGGCGTCAGCTGCGACAAGCGTTTCTGCACCACCTGTCGGTCGAACTCATTGAGGAAGCTCAGGAAATTCAACCCTACCAGCTGATGCGGCTCCATGCCGACCAATTTTGCAATGGCCTGGTTCGCGAAGGTCAGAACACCGCCCGGCAAGTAGGTCACGATGAACGCCGGCAAGTCGTTTGCCAGCTGACGGTACTTTTCCTCGCTTCTCTGCAACTGGGTCTCTGCGTTCTTTCTGTCGGTGATGTCCGATGTGACACTGATGATGTGCGGCACTTCCCCCAGCCGGATCACGGCAGCCGACATGAGCCCATCGATGATGAAGCCGCGCTTGGTCCGGAACTGTGCGTCCAGATTGATGACCATCCCATCGGTCTTGAGCCCCTGCACCAGGCGGGCCCTGTCTTCGGCATGGACCCAGATGTCCACTTCAAGAGACGTTTTGCCTATGACATCCGACTCCTCATAGCCCGTGATCTGGGTGAAGCCATGGTTGACCGAAACATACATCCCGTCTTCAAGACGGGTGATATTCATCGCATCCGGGGTTAGGAAGAAGGCCTTGCGGTACATCTCCTCGCTGAGAACGAGTCTGCGCAGACTGTGCGCGGACTCTTGTGAATCCTGTGGCGGAGCAAGCGCTGAATCCCGCTCTGCGGGCGGCTTGTCTGATCCTGCGCGCTTGTGTGTCATCTAACCACGTTTGAAATACTGGTGCAGCTCTTTGTCGTTGCGCCTGATATGCAAGGACAGCCAGTCCCGCAACACAGTCGACAACTGGGACGCCACCGTGATGCTGCCGTTCTGGTACTTCTTCTCCAGACTCAGGAGGTCCTCGATGAACTTCTCATGTCCGCGCTGATGTCCCTCCATATGGGGGAAATGCATGCGGGCCATCAGCTCTTCTTCGGTCTTCAGGTGGGTCTTGGTGTACTTGATCAGTGAAGCTAGTATGTCTGCCACCACCGCCTGCCCCTCTCCCACGCTGGTTGCCGTGTGCAGATCATTGACCAGGTCCACCAGCCGGCGATGGTCCGCATCGATGGCCCCGCCATCGATCTCCATGTCTTTTGCCCATTCGAAATACGCCATACGAATCACTCTGCCTTTATGTCATCACGTGCACGAATCGGACCTCTTCATGCTGCCAACAAGCGCATGGAGTGGCCGCCACCCTGAAGCTTGAACACGCTGACAACATCCACCATCTGACGCGCCTGTTGCTCCAGCGATTGGGCCGCCGCTGCGGCCTCCTCCACCAAGGCCGCATTTTGCTGCGTGACCTGATCCATCTGACCCATAGCCTGGTTGATCTGGTCGATACCGGCATTCTGGTCCTGGCTGGCGGCGGAAATCTCGCCCATGATGTCGGAAACCCGCCGCACGCTCACCACGATCTCGTCCATGGTACTACCGGCCTGCTCCACCAGTTTGCAGCCGTCGGCCACGTTAGTCACTGAGGCTTCAATCAGCGCCTTGATCTCCTTGGCCGCCGTGGCAGAGCGACCGGCCAGATTGCGCACTTCGCTGGCCACCACGGCAAAGCCACGACCCTCCTCGCCGGCTCGCGCCGCTTCCACTGCAGCATTGAGCGCCAGGATGTTGGTCTGGAACGCAATGGAGTCAATCACACCAATGATGTCGGCAATCTTGCGCGAAGAGACATTGATGGCCTCCATGGTATGCACCACCTGCGTCACCACTTCCCCCCCCTTTACGGCCACATGGGAAGCTGAAGTGGCCAACTGGTTGGCGTGCCTGCCGCTCTCAAAATTCTGTTTCACCGTGGAAGCCAACTCCTGCATGGAGGCCGTTGTTTCCTCCAGTGCACTGGCCTGCTCCTCGGTGCGCGAAGAAAGGTCCACATTGCCTGCAGCGATCTGACCCGTGGCGGTAGCCATGGACTCGGCGCCCGCGCGCACACTGGCCACGATGCGCACCAGGCTGCTTTGCATCTCCTTGAGCTGCGCCATCATGCTGTGCTGGTCGCCTTCACGCAACGCAATGGGCAGGCTTAGATCTCCGTGCGCAACGGCGTGCGCCAACCGAGTGACCTCGGCAGGTTCGGCGCCAAGCTGCACCGTGATGGAACGCGTTACCAGCCAGCCCAGCAAGGCCGACAGGGCGATACAGATGCAATTGGCAATGATCAAGAGACTGCGAGCCTGGGCATAGTCCTCCGTAGCCTGCTGGTACTTCTGCTGGGTGATGTTCTTCTGGAACGCAATGTTCTCCTCCAGCAAGTCCTGCCACTTCTGGGTCGCCGGGCCGGCCTCCTGGACCAGCAGCTTGTTGGCCTCATCCACATTGCCAGCCAGCCCCAGTTCGATCACCTTGTTGTTGAGAGGCCTGGCAAAGTCGCGGGCTGCGGTAATTTTTTCGCGTATCGCCTTGCCTGCCTCGCTGGCCGGCATCTTCTGCAGCTCTGTCCAGGCCTTGTCATAGGCCTCGCGGGCCTTGGTGATCTTGGTCATTTCGGCATCCTTGGCCGACTTGTCGCTAAGAATCACGACGCTGCGCATGACACGGGTGACGATGTGGATGGCGTCGCCCATGGAGTTGCTCAACTCGATGCGCACGTTGTTGTCGAGCACGATGTCGCTCAGATTCTCCTGAATGCTGGCAAGCTTGAACAGCGACAGCGCTGCCGCAACCAGCGACACCACTAGGACGGCGCCAAATGCCAAGGCCAGGCGGGCAGATATCTTCAGATTGGAAACATTCATTTTGGACTCCCGAATTTTTCAAGAGCGCATGTTCGGATAGTCGGACAACTTCTGCGTTGATGCAAATCAATTCTGGGGGGATGCGTCACACGGTTCATGCGATTCAGTTCAAACAGCATCTGGTCTCATCGGCAATTTCCGACCAAATTGCGAAATACCGGCAATTGCGGCATTTCTGACAAATTCGTCACATAACTGTCACATGATGGAAACACACTCTGGCCTTTTGGCCCTGTCCAGTACCTCCGAGTGACCGACACCATCCTTCCACGTTTCTGGCAAAAGCTGTACGCACCCAAGGCAAGAGACCTGCGACGTCCGCTGCATGGCGTCATCGCACTGTCACTGATCCTTCTGGCCACCACCTGGTCCGTAACCTGGCAATGGCTGGGCAACGAGCAGGTTTTGATGCTCAAGAACTCCCAGGCGCGGCAGGAAAGCCTGGCCATCATCATTTCCGAGAACTTCAACCGGGCCATGGACCAGGCCCGGATTTTCTCGATGGCGTCATCCGAGTGGTTTGACGGCAACCCGCAGGATGCCGCCAAGCGCCTCTCGGCCATGTGCTCGGCCAACCAGCTCTTTTTGCGCATTGCGCTCTACGACGATACGGCGCGGCAGGTGTACGCATCCTCGCCGGATACAGACACCAGTGCTTTGACGCAGGCCATCCATGATCGGCTGGCCAATCCCGCGGACATGTCGGGGCTGCAGCTGGTCCCTCCCGTGGACTCCATGACGCGGGCCTGGCAAGTACAAATGCTGCTTCCGGTGCTTGGAAAGGACAACAAGAGCCGCGGCATCCTGTTGGTGGTGCTGGATCTGGGCTATGTATTGGGGCTCTACCGCGACGTCGACATAGGCCGCACCGGCGCCATACAAGTCCTGCTGAACGACGGCAAGGAAGTGGCTAGGGCACGCATGGGCGGGCTGGAATACACCCAGGGAACCTGGCAGACCGCCCTCTTCCAGCCACTGCACAGCGAGCAGGGATCGGTGGTCGCAAACTACTTTGGCGACGAACACGAATACCTGACCAGCTACAAGCACCTGGCCAAATACCCCTTCATGGTGGTGGTCAGCCGCGACGTGGCCGAACTGCAGGTGGAATACGGCGCCAGTCGCGCTCGCGGTCTGGGCGTCTTGTGTCTGTTCACCGTCATCATTCTGCTGGCCACCTTCTGGATCGGGCGCTCGCTGCGGGCCCGCGAAAAACTGTTCGACGCGCTGCGCAAGGCAGACCTGGAAAACCGCAAGCTGATCCTGGAACTGGAAGACCAGAAGCACCAGGCCTACGAGCTGGCTTCGCACGACGCCCTGACCGGCCTGCCCAACCGCCGCCTGTTCCTGGAGATGAGCCACACGCACCTGACCCGTGCCAAACGCAGCCGCAAACATTTCGGCATGTTGTATGTGGACCTGGATCGCTTCAAGAGCATCAACGACACGCTGGGCCACCATGTGGGTGACCTGCTGCTGCAAACCGTGGCCAGTCGTCTGCAGTCCGCCTTGCGCGAATCCGACGTCATTGCCCGCATGGGTGGCGACGAGTTCACGGTGATGCTCAATGAGCTCGACAGCGTGGCGGACATCGTGAGCGTGGCAACCAAGATCATCGAGCTCATCAGCCGCCCCTGCACCAATCTGGATGGCAATGACATCCAGGTCAGTCCCAGCATTGGCATCGCCGTGTTCCCGCAGGACGGGCATAACGTGGAGACGCTGTGCCAGCACGCGGACGCAGCCATGTACCAGTCCAAGCGTGCCGGACGGGGGCGCTATACCTTCTACGACCCCGCACTCAACCCCGCCAGCGACCGCCAGTTCAGCCTGGAGCAGCGCTTGCCGACAGCCATTGCCGAAGATGAGCTGGTGCTGCACTTTCAGCCCAAGGTGCGGTTGAGCGACTTCAAGATCGTGGGCTTGGAGGCGCTGGTGCGCTGGCAGCACCCGGAGCATGGGCTGATCTACCCCGGCGAATTTGTACCGATGGCGGAGCTCTCGGGCATGGACGTGGCGCTGGGCGACTGGGTAGCGCAAAGCGCGTGCATGCAACTGGCCCAATGGAAGGAAATGGGCTTGGAGCCAGTGCCGGTTGCCATCAACGTCTCGGCACGCCAGCTGCGCGACCTGGAGTTTCCGCAGCGGGTTGCGTCCATGCTGGCATCGTTCGGCATTGCAACGCATCTGCTGGAAGTCGAGATCACCGAAAGCAGCCTGGTCGAGTCCATAGAAATCGCCACCAAAGTATTGACCGAGCTGCAACAGATTGGCGTGCGCATTGCCTTGGACGACTTCGGCAACGGCTATTCCAGCCTCTCCTACATCCGCACCCTGCCGATTCACGCCATCAAGATCGACCGTGCCTTCATCAAGGACATCCGCAACAACCCGCAGGATGCCACCATTGTGGAAACCATAGTGACCATGGCACACAAGCTGCAGATGCAGGTGGTGGCTGAAGGCGTCGAGCTACAGGACCAACTGCTGCACCTCAAGTCCATCAACTGCGACCAGGTCCAGGGGTACTACATGAGCCGCCCGGTGGATGCAGGAGCGGCGGGCCAACTCATTCGCCAATCCATACTGACACCGCCTAAATGACCCGCACCATCGCGATCCATTTGCTGGGCCTGCTCATGGCAGGTTGTGCCTGCCTGGCCCAGGGCCAGACTTGCGAAAGCCCGAAGATCATTCGTGTCTCGCTGATCCCCAAGAAGTCATCCGATGCCCTGGGCGCGGAGTACCAACCCCTGGTCAAGGTGCTGGAAGCTGCGGTGCGACAGCCGGTGGAGATCGTCATGGCCTCTTCCTACGGAGCGGTGGTGGAAGGTCTGCTGGCAGGCACCGTGGACCTGGCTGAACTGGGGCCGGCGTCCTACGCACAAGCCAAGGCGCGGGACAATCGCATCACGGCCTTTGCATCGATGATCCAGCGCGTGGGCCCCCATACCGAAGCGGGCGACAGCTACCGCTCACTGCTGGTGGTGCGGCGCGACAAGAAGTTCCATGGATTGCCTGATTTGCGTGGCAGCAACATCAGCCTGATTGACCCGGCCAGCACTTCGGGCGCATTGATACCGCGGCAGGCCATCGCCAAGCTGACCGGCGTGGCGCTGGAGCACTACTTCGGTCGCATCACCTTCGCAGGCTCCCATGACCGCGCCATACAGGCCGTGCAGAAAGGCCTGGTTGATGCCGCCTTTGTTTCCAGCAGCCGCCTGGACGAGGCCGTGCGCAACGGCAGCTTGCGGGCAGACGAATTGCAGGTGCTCTGGAAGTCATCCCCCATACCCTACGACCCCTTTGTCTATCGCGGCCAACTCTGCCAGCCAGTGATAGACAAGATCAAACAGGCCTTTTTCCAGAATAGCGCCTCGTTGCAAGATATGTTTCGCGGCATGAATGGCGAAGGCTTTGCGCACGTCAGCGATGAGCAGTACCGGGGCATCCGGGAGGTGTACGCGAATCAGCCTTAG
>NZ_JBXAMW010000013.1:0-122341 GCF_058801025.1 Rhodoferax sp. GW822-FHT04A08 | reverse complement strand
AGGAGTCTCCGGTGAACGGGGTTTGTTCAGGCTGCCTTTTCCACGTGGGCTTGCCGGGTGTAGAGGAAGTCGATCACGGCCTTGCGATAGCCCAGGTACTGCGGGCTGTCGGCCAGTTCGACGCGGGAGCGTGGCCGCGGCAGGTCCACATGCAAGACCTCGCCAATCGTGGCGGCGGGGCCATTGGTCATCATCACGATCTTGTCGGACAGCAGCACCGCTTCGTCCACGTCATGGGTCACCATCACCACGGTGCTCTGGGTGCGGGCCACGATCTCCAGCAGCTCGTCCTGCAGCTTGGCACGGGTGAGCGCGTCCAGTGCGCCAAAGGGCTCGTCCATCAGCAGCACCTTGGGTTCCATCGCCAGGGCGCGGGCAATGCCCACGCGTTGTTTCATGCCGCCGGAGATTTCACCAGGACGTTTCTGTGCGGCGGCGGTCAGGCCGACCAGGGCCAGTGCGGCCTCGGTGCGTGCGGTGAGCTGTGCCTTGTTTTCAGAAGGCGCGCCGGTGCTTTTGGAGGCTGCACCAAAGACGCGCTCCACGCCCAGGTACACATTCTCGAAGCAGGTGAGCCAAGGCAACAGCGAGTGGTTCTGGAACACCACGGCGCGCTCGGGGCCGGGGCCGGCGATCTCGCGGTTGGCGCACAGCAGGGTGCCGGCGGTGGGCAGCGTGAGCCCGGCGATCAGGTTGAGCAACGTGGACTTGCCGCAGCCGCTGTGACCGATCAGCGCCACGAATTCGCCCTTGGCCACCGTGAGGTTGATGTCGCGTAGCGCGGGGAAAGAGCCCTTTCGGGTCTTGAACGTCTGCGCCACGCTCTGGATTTCAATGAACTTGCTGACCATGGACTCTGTGCTCATGACTTCACCTCTTCGAATGTGAATGCGGTTGCGACCTTGATCAATGCGTATTCGAGAACCAGCCCGACGATGCCAATGACAAAGATTGCGATGATGATGTGGGCCACGTTGAGGTTGTTCCACTCGTCCCATACCCAGAATCCGATGCCCACGCCGCCTGTCAGCATCTCGGCGGCCACAATCACCAGCCAGGCAGTGCCCACGGCCAGACGCACACCCGTCAGCATGTAGGGCAGCACCGAGGGGAACAAAATCTTGGTGATGATCTTCCACTCGGAGAGATTCAGCACGCGCGCCACGTTCATGTAGTCCTGTGGCACGCGTTGCACGCCGACGGCGGTGTTGATGATCATGGGCCAGATGGAGCAGATGAAGATGGTCCAGATGGCCGCCGGGTTGGCGCCCTTGAAGACCAGCAGGCCGATGGGCAGCCAGGCCAGCGGCGAGACCGGACGCATCAGGCTGATCAGCGGGTTGAACATGCGGCTGAGGAAGTCGAAGCGCCCGATCAGAAAGCCTGCTGGTATGCCCACCACCGCCGCCAGTCCGAAGCCCATGGCCACACGCTCCAGCGACATCAGCACATTCCAGCCCACGCCCTGGTCGTTGGGGCCTTTGCGGTAGAATGGATCACTGAAGATTGCCACTGCCTGCTTGGCCGTTTCGGTGGGCGTAGGGATGCTGCCACCCGTTCCCATGCTGATGCCAGCCCAGATCAGCACCAGCAGGGCCAGACCGAGCACCGGCGGCAGGACGGCCATCAGCAACGCGTTCCAGTCGTAGCCCGACCGGGCTTCGGTGGGGGCGGTTGGCACCACCACCGGTGCCGGCTTGGCTGGCACGTGCATGACGGCCACGTCTTCGGCTGCAGTGGCCAAGGGGGAGTGAAAAACAGCACTGACCATGGTGGGCTCCTTTGCGTGAGAGTTCGGCACGGATACTCAGGCCTTGACCTTGAAGGCGTCGGCGTATTTCTTAGGGTCCTTGCCGTCCCAGACCACGCCGTCCATCAGCTTGGAGGTGCGCAGCACGTCCTTTGGAATGGGCGTCTTGGTGGCAGTGGCAGCCTGCTTGTAGATGTCGATCTGGTTGATCTGTTTGGCCACAGCCAGGTAGTCGGGATGCTCCTTGAGCAGGCCCCAACGCTTGTGCTGTGTGAGGAACCACATGCCGTCCGACAGGTAGGGGAAGTTCACCGCGCCGTCGTTGTAGAACTTCATGAAGTTGGGGTCGTCCCAGGTCTTGCCCAGGCCGTTCTGGTAGCGACCCAGAATGCGCTGGTTGATCGCGTCCACGCTGGTATTGACGTAGCTCTTGTCGGCAATGGTTTCGGCCATCTTGTTCTTGTTCTGCAGGCCGGCATCGATCCACTTGCCGGCTTCCAGGATGGCGGCCGTCACGGCGCGTGCGGTGTTGGGGTACTTCTTGACGAAGTCACCGGTAGTGCCCAGCACTTTTTCCGGGTGGTCTTTCCAGATGTCCTGGGTGGTGGCCGCAGTGATGCCGATGCCGTCAATGATGGCGCGGTGGTTCCAGGGCTCGCCCACGCAGTAGCCGTCCATATTTCCCACGCGCATATTTGCCACCATCTGGGGAGGTGGCACGGTGATGACCTTGGCGTCGTTCAGGGGGTTGATGCCATTGGCCGCCATCCAGTAGTACAGCCACATGGCATGGGTGCCAGTGGGGAAGGTCTGCGCAAAGGTGTACTCGCGCTTGTCCGATGCCATCAGCTTGGCCAGGCCGGCGCCGTCCACCGCACCTTTGTCCGCTAGCTTCTTGGACAGGGTGATGGCCTGGCCGTTGTTGTTGAGCGTCATCAGCACGGCCATGTCCTTCTTGGGGCCGCCGATTCCCAGATGCACGCCATACACCAGACCATAGAGCACGTGGGCAAAGTCCAGTTCACCGGTGACCAGCTTGTCGCGCACGCCGGCCCAACTGGCTTCCTTGCTGGGGATGATCTTGACGCCGTACTTCTGGTCTATGCCCAGCACCGATGCCATCACCACGCTGGCACAGTCGGTCAGTGGAATGAAGCCGATCTTGACCTCCGTCTTTTCCGGTGCATCGGAGCCGGCGGCGTACACCGCGGCACGCAGTGCGGGGTCCACGCCAAAGGCGCCAACAGCTGCGGTTTGCAGTACCGCGCGACGGGTGAGTTTGTGTTTGAGCAGATCGGTCAAGGCAACACTCCAGGTTAGAAAAACAAAAACAAAAAGGCGTCCGCACGGCGCTCAGTCGCTGGTAGCGCTGAACGCGTGGGGACGCCTTTGTCCGGTGTGATCTGCACCGCCCGCCGTTGGATGGTGCACATCAGTTGACCATCACTGGTCTTGTGTTTTTCTACGCAAACTGCGTGCCATGTTTGGCAGCTATAGAAGTTATAGCGTCAAATGCTTTCTGGTATTGGTCTACAAGCTTGTTTGTAATGGAGTCTACGAATTGCAGGGCTCGCACTTCTTTTGTGCAACGCACCAAGAGTGGCGGTTTCAGCCCATCAGATCGGCCACGTCCAGCATGCGCTGGGCCACTTCCACGATCTTCATGTTCTTGTCCATGGCGGCCTTGCGCAGTCTGGCGTAGGCCTCACTCTCGCTGAGCTTCTGACGCTCCATCAGAAGCGCCTTGGCGCGGTCTATGACTTTGCGTTCCTGCAGCGTGGCGCTGAGTTCGTTGAGTTCGGAGCGGGCGTCGGCCAGTTCCTTGCGCAGTGCCTGCTCGTGCTGGAAGCGGGCCATGGCCACATCCAGAATGGGGCGTATGCGCTCGGGCTGCAGACCGGCCACGATGTAGGCCGTCACCCCGGCGGCCACTGCGGCACGCGCATTGCCGCTGTCCTGGTCGTTGGTGAACATCACGATGGGGCGGCGCTCGTCGCGCGTGGCCATCACCACATGCTCCAGCGCATCCCGGGCGTCACTTTCGGCGTCCACGATGATCAGATCGGGCCGCAACTGGGCCAGCCGCTCTGTCAGAAACACATCTCCTGGCAACGAGGCCACCAGATTGAAACCGCTTTCCAGCAAACCAATGCGCAGGCTGCGTGAGCGCTCGGCCTGTTGCTGGGCGTGCTCATCCTGTGGATCCAGGATATCCAGATCGGTGGAAACAACAACGATGCGCAGTGCCTGGTTCATATCAGTGGAGCGCATGACGCAAATAGCGCGCCACGCTACCGTGCAGCATAGCAAGCGGCAGCGGTTTCAGCGCGAAGGTGCGCAGGGCATGTCGGCACCTTGCGCCGACATGAAGGCATGTTGGGATATGGGTGAGCCGGACTGAAGCCGCTCAAGTGAATGGATCAGCGAATCCACTTTCACCAGGAAGTCTTCCTTGTTCACGTAGGGGTTTTCGGTAAACATCTTGGTGGATTGGCTGGCGATGCCGATCTCCCCGGCTTGACGGGCCCAGCCACGCACCTCGCAGTACGCGAGCAGCGCCAGTCGCCCCAGTTCCGCATGTCGGCGGGCATGGCGCAGATCTGCAAGCAGGTCTTCAAGGCCGAGGCGAATGCTGAGGGAGGCGTTCATGGTGCGTCGCAGCATAGGATTCGATTCTGACTCGAAACTTACAAGATGATTTTTTAAAACGGGGTCAGAAACATGACGTCAGTCAAGCCGGCGATGTGGGCCAAAAGTGCCGTCATGTGCATTCGCGATAATGGTTTCACACCTGTTTCACGAACCCGTATTGCATGATCCCTGACCGAATGCGCTGGCCGTTGCTGTTGCTGCTGAGCGCCGCGCTGGTGGGCCTGCTCCATTTGCTGCAGCTCCCTGCCAGTATGTTGCTGGGCTGTATGTTGGCAGGCATCTGGATGGGGCACCGGGGATATGTTCTGGCTCCATCTCGCAACCTGTTTGCGCTGGCACAGGGGATTGTGGGTTGCCTGATTGCCCGAAGCCTGCAATGGCCCATGCTGGAACGGCTGGCCAGCGACTGGCCTTTCTTCCTGGGTATTACCTTTTCGGTGATCGCCGCCAGCGCGGTGCTGGGCTGGTTTTTGATGCGCATGCGCATCTTGCCGGGCAGTACGGCGGTGTGGGGCCTGGCGCCGGGCGCCGCTTCTGCCATGGTGCTGATGTCGGAAGACTTTGGTGCCGACGTGCGTCTGGTGGCCTTCATGCAGTATTCGCGGGTGGTGGTTGTGACGGCACTGGCCTCACTGGTCGCGCACTTTGGAAGCCATCATGCCGTCCTGCCGGTAGCCGAGGTGGATTGGTGGACGCTGAAGAGCCCGTTGAATGCAGGCGCCACCCTGTTGCTGGCCGGCGGTGGCGCCGCCCTGGCCCGGCGCTTTGAGATTCCGGGTGGAGGCATGTGGCTTCCCATGTTGCTGGCGATCGTTTTGCCTGCGTTGGGCTTGTTTCAGGTGGAGCTTCCGTCCTTGCTGTTGGGGCTGGCGTATGCGCTGATCGGCTGGAGCATCGGCCTGCGGTTCAACCGGGCCAGCCTGCTGTATGCCTGGAGGGTGTTGCCTGTCGTGCTGGGCGCCATTCTGGCGCTGGTGGTGGTGGGCGGCCTGCATGCGCTGCTGCTCAGCCACTGGATGGGTTTTGATGCGCTCACCGCGTACCTGGCCACCAGCCCGGGTGGTGCCGACTCGGTGACAGTGATTGCCGCCACCAGCGCCGTAGATGCGGGCTTTGTGATGGCCATGCAGATGGCCCGTTTCATCATGGTGCTGCTGGCAGGCCCGGCGGTGTCCCGCTGGGTCGCCAGCCGCGACCCGCGCCCTTTATAGGTCCAGTACCAGCATGGCGCTCTTGGAGCGCGAGCAGCAGGGTGTGAACTGGTCGTTGGCGGCCTGTTCCTCTGGCAGCAGGTAGCTGTCCCGGTGGTCTGGCGTGCCTTCGAGCACCCGCGTCAGGCAGGTTCCGCATACGCCCTGCTCGCAGGACAGCATGATTTCCACTCCCGCATCGGCCAGTGCCTGGGCCACGGTCTTGTCCTTCGGGATGCGCACGATGCGTCCGTTGCTGGCGAGTTTGACGTCGAAGCTGGCATCGCTGTCGGAGTGGACGACTTCGGCCGTGAAGAACTCATAGTGCAGCTGCTCTTCCGGCCAACCCTGCGCGCGTGCATTGGCGAGTACCGCATCCATGAAGCCCTTGGGGCCGCAGACATACAGATGGGTGCCTGCTTGGGGTTTTGCCAACAGGGCGGGCAGGTCCAGCTTCTGTTCGGCAGCGCCATCGTCAAAGTGGAATTGCACCTGCTTGGCAAACGCGGAGTCGCTGATGCGCTGGTAAAACGCCGTGCGCTCCAGCGTGCGGCTGGCGTAGTGCATCTCGAAGTCTGCGCCCGTAGCGTTCAGGTGCTCGGCCATGCACAGGATGGGTGTGACACCGATGCCGCCTGCTAGCAGCAGGTTGCGCTTGGCCTCAGGCGCCAACGCAAAATGGTTACGGGGCGCGCTGATCTGCAGCGTTTGCCCTTCCTGAATCTCGTCGTGCATGGCGCGCGAACCGCCACGGGAGGACGCGTCACGCAGCACACCAATCAGGTAACGACCACTTTCGCGCGGGTCATTGCACAAGGAATATTGCCGTATCAATCCGTTGGGCAAATGCACGTCCACATGCGATCCGGCCGTGAAGGCGGGCAGGGCAGAGCCGTCAACGGAGACCAGCTCGAAGCTGCTGATGTCCAGCGCCTCCGCTACCTTGCGCGCGACACGTACGGACAGTATGGGACTGGTATGCATCGTCATGCCTCAAGCCTTGGCCGTTGCAGCGGCCTGCTCTTCGGCCAGCATGCGGTCGATGATCTTGCGTGCCTGCACGCCACCCGAATCGATGTTGAGCATCAGCAGCTTGCGGTCGGGATAGGCCAGCAGGTTCTTCTGCTGCAGCTCCAGCATCTCCAAATCTTCGCTGAAGATCTTGCCCTGGCCTTCGCGGATGGTGGCGGTGAGCGCCTTGTCGGCAGGGTTGAACTTGCGCGCCATGCCCCAGAAATAGTGGATGGAGGTCTCGGTCTCGGGGGTGATGAAGTCGATCACCTTGCTGTAGGCCTTGAACTCGTTGGGTGCGTCGTAGCCGCCGTGGCCGCGGTGCGCCACGCCCACTTCGATGATCACGTTGCTGGGCGGTGTGAAGCGGCAGATCTGCCAGCGGTCCACTGGCACGTCGTCGGCCAGGTTGTTGCCGCGCAGGGCCAGCTTCCAGAAGGGCGGTGGCGTCACGTTGTCCATATAGCGCGCGGTGGTGACGGTGGTGCCGTCCACGGTGGTCTTGCTGGGCGTCTCGTCGATTTCCTTCTGGCCGATGCTGGTGGAGTGCACATAGGTCTCGTGCGTGAGGTCCATCAGGTTGTCGATCATCAGGCGGTAGTCGCAGGCGATGTGGAACAGGCCGCCACCGAAGGCCCACTCGGGATGGTCATACCACTCCTGGTGGGGAATGGTGGCCTTGTCAGCCAGGGCCGCATCACCGGGCCAGACCCAGATGAAGCCGTAGCGTTCTTCCACCGGATAGCTGCGCACGGCAGGGAAGCCTTGCACACGTTGGCCGGGCATGGACACGGTCTTGCCGTTGCAGCCCATGTGCAGGCCGTGGTAGCCGCACACCAGCTTGCCTTCGCTCACATAGCCCAGCGACAAGGGAGCGCCGCGGTGCGGACAGAAGTTTTCCACTGCGGCCACCACGCCTTCGGGGCCGCGGAAGAACGCGATCTTCTCGCCGCAGATCGTGCGGCCCAGGGGCTTCTCGTCAATCTCATTGGGGGTGGCAGCAACATACCAGGCGTTCTTGGGATACATGGACATTCTCCTTGGAGTGAATACGTGTACTGAATGACATTCATTGTACGGAATGACTTTCCCATTGACCAGCACAATTTGATCCGTGTTAACCCTAGGTTTGGGCGGTTCTCAGTTGTCTATCTGGACCAGTTTGCGCAACAGGCGCATGAACTCGTCCTGTTCAGCCGGCTCCAGATTTCTCAAAACGGCCTGGTACACCAGCTCGATACCCGGTTGCAGTTCCAGCAATACTTCCGCCCCGGTTGGCGTCAGCGACAGGCTGCGCTGGCGCCGCGGCATCACCTTGCGCTCAATCCAGCCCTTGGCTTCCAGGCGGGTGGCAATGTCGGCGGTGGTGGAGGTGTCCAGCGCAATCTTCTGCGCCAACGTCACCTGGTCAATGCCCGGCGACTCCTGCAGGGTGCGCAGGATGGCGTACTGGATGGGCGTGGCATTGCGGCCATGCACTTCGTGAAAGCGTGCCACGGCCAGTTGCTGCGCGCGGCGGATCAGGTGGCCCGGCTCATCGTGCACCGGCATGACGGTCGGGGCTTTGGCGGTTTTGCGGGCAGCGGTGGTTTTGGCGGATGGGCTGGCTTTGCTCATGTGCGGATTGTGCGGCAAGCAATAAGTAAAAAGGGCACACCCCGGATGGAGTGTGCCCCGCACAGATGCGAACAGAAAGAAAAATCAGCCCTGCAGCTGCTGCTCCAGCTTGTGCAGCACTTCATAGCAGGCCAGCACGCCAGCCACGCTGCTGTTGGGTTCGCGGCCTTCGCGGATGGCGGCGAAGAATTCGCGGTCCTGCAGCTCGATGCCGTTCATGGACACGTCCACCTTGCTGACGTCGATCTTCTCTTCCTTGCCGTTGAACAGGTCGTCGTAGCGGGCAATGTAGGTGGCGCTGTCGCCGATGTAGCGGAAGAAGGTGCCCAGCGGGCCGTCGTTGTTGAAGGACAGGCTCAGCGTGCAGATGGCGCCGTTGGCGGCCTTGAGCTGGATGCTCATGTCCATGGCAATGCCCAGCGTGGGGTGGATGGGGCCTTGCAGCGCGTTGGCTGCCACGATGGGGCTGCCGCACTGGTAGGCGAACAGGTCCACAGTGTGGGCGGCGTGGTGCCACAGCAGGTGGTCGGTCCAGCTGCGCGGCTGGCCCAGCGCATTCATGTTGGTGCGGCGGAAGAAGTAGGTCTGCACATCCATTTGCTGGATGTTGAATTCACCGGCCTGGATCTTCTTGTGCACGTACTGGTGGCTGGGGTTGAAGCGGCGGGTGTGGCCGCACATGGCCACCAGCCCGGTCTGCTTCTGCAGCGCCACCACGTCCTGCGCGCCCTTGAGGCTGTCGGCCAGCGGAATCTCCACCTGCACATGCTTGCCGGCCTTGAGGCAGGCCATGGTCTGCTCGGCGTGCATCTGCGTGGGGGTGCATAGGATGACGGCGTCCAGCTCGGGGATGGCCAGGCTATCGGCCAGCTCGGTGGTCACGTGGCCAATGCCGTACTTGCCGGCCACTTCGCGGGTTTTTTCCAGGTCGCGGCTGATGAGGGAAATCACTTCCACGCCATCAATGTTCTTGATGCCGTCCAGGTGCTTGATACCGAAGGCGCCTGCGCCTGCGAGTGCTACTTTGATAGTCATTATTTGTTCTCCAGAATCAGATGGCCCACGGCCGTGTTGGACGCCGGCACATGGAAGAAGCGGTGCTTGAGGTTCACGCCATCGGCGCGTCCGGCCACATCATCCATGGCACCGCGGGCAATCAGCCACATCACCAGCTCGATGCCTTCGCTGCCGGCTTCGCGCACATAGTCGATATGTGGAATGGCGGCGGCGGCACGGGGGTCGGCAATCAGCTTGTCCAGAAAGGCGTTGTCGAATTCCTTGTTGATCAGGCCGGCGCGTGGACCTTGCAGTTGGTGGCTCATGCCGCCCGTGCCCCAGATGTGCACGTTCAGGTCTTCGTCATAGCTCTCCACCGCCTTGCGGATGGCCTGGCCGAGGTTGAAGCAGCGCTGGCCGCTGGGAACGGGGTACTGCACCACATTCACGGCAAACGGAATCACCGGGCAGGGCCAATGGAAATCTTCCTTGGGCGGGTTGCCGCACATCAGGGACAGCGGCACGGTCAGGCCGTGGTCCACGTCCATCTTGTTGACGATGGTGAGGTCAAAGTCCTGCTGGATCACCGACTGGGCAATGTGTGAAGCCAGCTCAGGATGGCCGATCACGGTGGGCACGGGGCGCGCACCGTAGCCTTCGTCGGCCGGTTCGAACTTGTCTGCCGTGCCGATGGCGAAGGTGGGAATCATGTCCAGGCTGAAGGCCGTGGCGTGGTCGTTGTAGACCAAAAAAATGACGTCGGGCTTGTTGTCCTTCATCCACTGTTTGGAGTACTCATAGCCTTTGAACAGCGGGGCCCAATAGGGCTCCTTGTCCTTGCCCAGGTCGAGTGCGGCACCGATCGCGGGGACGTGCGAGGTGTATACAGATGCGGTTATGCGTGCCATGTTCAGGCTTCCCTTTTTTTGTTGGCCGAGCCCTGGGGCTGGTTCTTTGCCTGCGCGTCACCGTCTTCACCGATGTAGCGGTTGCCTTCGACGCTGCGCCCGCCGTTGATCATCATGTTGCGGTATTCCTCTTCGGTCATGCCCGTCATGCTGCCGGCCATCTGCTGGAATGAGAGGCCGTCGGTAGCACCGATCTTGGCGAGGAAGTAGATGTTGCCGCCAGCAGCCATGCAGCGGTTCAGGTCGCGCGTGAGCACACCCTGCTTCTGCTCTTCGGTCATGGGCCACTCGTCCAGATAGGCGCGTTCGTTGGCCTTGAAGCGGGCACGGTTCTCGGCCTTCATCAGGCTCATGCAGAACTGGTTGAGGTGATAGCCCTTGCGCGACTGCTCGGCATCAAAAATGATGGTGCCGGGCACATCCAGGTATGGTTTATCTAATGACATTCAATTTTCCTCGGGCCAGTACAGGCGCATGGGGTTGTCGACCAGAAGCTTCTTCTGCAGCTCTGGCGTTGTGGCGATATGGGGAATGAAATCCACCAACAAGCCATCGTCGGGCATATGGTCCTTGAGGTTGGGGTGCGGCCAGTCGGTGCCCCAGAGCACGCGGTCGGGGAATTCCTCGACGATGCGCTTGGCAAAGGGGATGACATCCTGGTATGCGTTCTGTTCACCGTCCAGGGCCTTGGGTCCGGTGACCGAGAGGCGCTCGGGGCAGCTCACCTTGCTCCACACATTGCTGTGCTCGCGCATGAACTTCACAAACAGCTCGAACTCCGGACCATCGATCGGCTTGCTCACGTCGGGGCGGCCCATGTGGTCCACCACCACGGTGGTGGGCAGGGCGGTGAAGAAGTCCCACAGCTCGGGCAAGTCCACTGCCTCGAAATAGATCACCACATGCCAGCCCCATTTGGCGATGCGGCCGGCGATTTCCAGCAGCTCGTCCTTGGGGGTGAAGTCCACCAGGCGCTTGACGAAGTTGAAGCGCACGCCGCGCACGCCGGCGTCGTGCATGGCCTGGATCTCGGCATCGCTCACGCTGCGTTTGACGGTGGCCACGCCACGTGCCTTGCCACCGGAGTTCAGCAGCGCGTCCACCATGGCGCGGTTGTCGGCGCCGTGGCAGGTGGCCTGCACCACTACGTTGCGGGCAAAGCCCAGGTGGTCGCGCAAGGCGTAGAGCTGGTGCTTGGAGGCGTCGCAAGGCGTGTACTTGCGTTCGGGCGCGTACGGGAATTCGGCACCGGGTCCGAAGACATGGCAGTGCGCGTCCACGGCGCCGGCGGGCACCTGGAAGCGCGGCTTGGACGGGCCGGTGTACCAGTCCAGCCATCCGGCGGTCTTGGTGAAGTCACCCGTGGTGGGTTTGCTGGGAGCGTTGCTCATGCGTGCGGCTTTCAGTCGATGTAGCGCAGACCGGCTTTTTCCAGTGGTTCGCGCATCTTGTACATGTCCAGACCCAGAACGCCTGCGGCAAACTTCTCACGCTTTTCGCCTTCAAAGCTTTCGCGCTTCTCGGCGGCATCCGCCACTTCCTGTGCACGGGCTGCGGGCACGACCACGATGCCATCCACGTCGGCAACCACCACGTCACCGGGATTCACCTGCGCACCGGCACAGACGACCGGGATATTGACGGAGCCCAGTGTGGCCTTGATGGTGCCTTTTGCGCTGATGGCGCGGCTGAAGGTGGGGAATCCCATCTTCTCCAATTCATCCGCGTCACGCACTCCGCCGTCGATCACCAAGCCCGCCGCACCGCGTGCCTTGAAGCTGGTCGCCAGCAGGTCGCCGAAGAAGCCATCGGTGTTGTCGGTGGTGCAGGCTGCTACCACCACGTCACCGGGCTGAATCTGTTCAGCGGCCACATGCATCATCCAGTTGTCGCCGGGTTGCAGCAGCACGGTCACGGCGGTACCGCAGGTGCGCGCGCCCTTGTAGACCGGACGCATATAGGTCTTCATCAGGCCCACGCGACCCATGGCCTCGTGGATGGTGGCCACACCGAAGCGGCTCAGTTTCTCTACCGCAGCCTTGTCGGCGCGGGTGATGTTGCGTTTGACTACTCCGAGTTCGTACATACTTATTTGCCTTTCTTTTGCAGCAATGCGTTAAGACGTGGGAACACGCGGCGCACATTGCCTTCGTAAATCTGGAAACGGTCGTCGTCGCTCAAAATCTTGGACGATTCGATATAGCGCTTGGTGTCATCGTAGTAGTGGCCAGTCTGCGGATCAATGCCGCGTACCGCACCAATCATTTCGGACGCAAACAGCACGTTCTTCACCGGGATCACCGTGTTGAGCAGGTCAATGCCGGGCTGGTGGTAGACACAGGTGTCAAAGAAGATGTTGTTGAGCAAGTGCTCTTCCAGCAGCGGCTTCTTGAGCTCCTGTGCCAGACCGCGGAAGCGCCCCCAGTGGTAGGGCACTGCACCGCCGCCATGCGGAATCAGGAAACGCAGGGTGGGGAAGTCCTTGAACAGGTCACTGGTGAGGCACTGCATGAAGGCCGTGGTGTCGGCGTTCAGGTAGTGCGCGCCGGTGGTGTGAAAGCACGCGTTGCAGCTGGTGCTTACGTGGATCATGGCGGGGATGTCGTACTCCACCATCTTTTCGTAGATTGGGTACCAGTGCTTGTCGCTCAAGGGCGGCGAGTTCCAATGGCCGCCGCTCGGGTCCGGGTTCAGGTTGATACCGACGTTGCCGTATTCCTTGACGCACTTCTCCAGCTCGGGGATGCAGGTCTTGGGGTCTACACCGGGGGATTGCGGCAGCATGGCCACGGGCACGAAGTTGTCGGGGAAAAGCTGGCTGACACGGAAGCACAACTCATTGCAGATGGCTGCCCAGGTGCTGGAGACCTGGAAGTCACCGATGTGGTGGGCCATGAAGCTGGCGCGTGGGCTGAACAAGGTGATGTCACTGCCGCGCTCCTTCATCAGGCGCAACTGGTTGAGCTCGATGGTTTCGCGCAGCTCGTCGTCACTGATCTTCAGGTCCGATGCCTTGGGAGCGGATGCCGGGTCCTTGATGCCGGCGATCTGCGCATTGCGCCAGGTCTCCAGCGCTTTGGGGGCCGTGGTGTAGTGGCCGTGGCAGTCAATGATGAGCGGTTTTTTCATATGTTTCCTCTTTGTTGGCTCTTTGCTTGTTGTGGGATTGGTTGCCCGGGTTAGGCTGCAGCCGGTTCCATGCCCTGGCGCCGCTTGGCGGCCGCTGCGTCATCGGACACCAGGAAATGCAGAAACTCCTGCGCCGCTTTCTTGTGGGCGGACGCGGATGTGATGGCGGCGGAGAATGTGGTGGTGATCTGGATCTCGGGAGGCAGATTGCCCAGCAGGGTGATGCCTTCCAGATTGATGAGTTCGCTCAGCTGCTGGAAGCCCAGCTCCACCTCGCCACGCGCCACCAGGGTGCCCACCGGAACGCCGGGTGGCGCCTGGACGATGCGGCCCTGCAATTGATCGGTGATGCCCCAGACATCAAACAGTTTTGCCAGTGCCACGCCGCTGGGGCCGGTGGAGTAGCTGATGTTCCTGGCAGCCAGTACGGCCTGGCGCACCGCTTCCGCTGAACGGATGTCGGGCTGCGCGGCACCCGCACGTACTGCCAATGCCACACCGCTGTCGGCCAGATTCACCTTGCTCTGCGCGTCCAGCTTGCCGGCTGCCACCAGCTTGTCGATGGCGTCACTGGCCAGAAAGACGATGTCAAAAGGCTCGTCCGCCTGCACCCGTTTGGCGGCGTCCACACCGCCTACCGACTCGAGTTGCAGTGTGCTGCCGCCGCGCGCGGCATACAGCGCCAGCAGCTCGTTCAGGAGCTGGCGCGTGGCCATGGACGATATGCCCTTGAGGGCGGGCGCGCTGGTGACGAAGCTTGGGCTTTGCATGAGGAAATTCTAGGGACTTCCCCCATTCAGCGGTGTAACGATGCCCACTAGCTGTTATAAACAATTCGCATAGCTATTCCACAGATATACCGAGACAAAACGATGGACCTCAAACAGATTGAATCCTTTGTCCGGGTGGCCGAACTGGGCAGTTTCACCCGTGCCGCCGCCGCTCTGGGCATTCCCCAGCCCTTGCTCAGTCGCCATGTGCGCCAGCTCGAAGTCGAGTTGCGACAGACCTTTCTGCTGCGCAATGGTCGCGGTGTGACGCTGACCGAGCCGGGCCTGGTGCTACTGGAACATGGCCGCGGCATCCTGCACCAGGTGGCGCTGGCGCGCGAAGACCTGGAGGCCACACGCGGTGCCTTGGGCGGTCATGTGTCCATAGGCCTGCCACCCAGTCTGTCCAAACTCATCACCGTGCCGCTGACCCTGGAGTTCCGCAAGCGCCTGCCCAACGCCCATCTGACGCTGACTGAAGGGTTTTCGGTGGTGATGCATGAGGGGCTGCGCTCTGGCCGGCTGGATATGGCAGTGCTGTACAACACCGCCCATTCCCCTGAAATCGAAACCAGGCTGCTGCATCGCGAAACCCTGGTGCTGATTGCCTCCGAGGCCAGCGTCAAGCGCATGCCAGGGCTGAACCTGAAGGCGCGCATGCCGCTGTCGGCGCTGGCATCGCTGCCGCTGATACTGCCGAGCCGGCCCAACGCCTTTCGCATTCTGATTGACACCGAGCTGGACCATCTGCGCCTCAAGCCCGAGATCGTGCTGGAGGTGGATGGCCTCAACGCCATTCTGGAACTGGTCGGCGAGGGGCTGGGCTTTGCCGTGTTGCCCCACTACACCTTGAGCAATTTTCCCAAGCCCCACAGCTTTACTACCCACCGACTGCACAGCCCGCAACTGGCGTGCGAACTGATGCTGGTGACTTCAGCGCGCCGCCCCAGCACCGAGACCCACAAGGGCGTGCATGCGCTGGTGGCCGATGTGGTGAAGTCGGCCATCGAGTCCCTGTCCTGAGGCGGGTCCCGGGGGTGAAATCTCCGGGCGTTGGATAATGCACCTTTTACGTGCAGTCGGAACGGTCAGTGCAGTGGCCCGGATTTGCAGCGTGTTTGACCTGGAACCCCCTGAGAATGAATGTAAAGACCCTCTTCACCGCATCGGCCGGTTTTGAAGCGGCACGGCAGCTCGATGGCCTTGCTGCACAGCATCGGCTGGGCCGCCTGCATGGCCACAGTTTTATGGCCTCGGTGCGTTGTGCCCCGCCCGAAGGTTGGGCCCATTTCCCCGGAGGGGAGGTCGACCGGCTGCGCAGTACGCTGACCCAGGCCATTTCCAAGCTGGACTACCGTCTGCTGAATGAGCAGTTGCAGCAACCGACCGATGCCAATCTGGCGCGCTGGCTGCAATCGCAGTTGCAACTGCCATCCATCACCCAGGTGGGGTTGCAAAGCACGTCCACCAGCGGTGCCACGCTGGACCAAACCGGTCAGGCACACGTCTGGCGACGCTATGTGTTCCAGTCGGCACACCGTTTGCCCAACGTACCGGTCGGGCACAAATGCGGGCGCATGCACGGCCATGGTTTTGAAGTCATTCTGCATGCCAAGGAGCAGAGCAATGGGCGCGTTGTGGATGCCGACGTGCTGGATGCGGTCTGGGCGCCCATGCAGCAGCAGCTCGATTTCGCCTGCCTGAACGACCTGCCGGGTCTGGGTAATCCGACCAGCGAAATGCTCTCCAGTTGGTTGTGGCAGCGGCTGCTGCCGCTGCTGCCGGAGTTGTCCTGGATCACCGTGTTTGAAACCGCGTCCTGCGGCGCCAACTTCGACGGCAGCCACTACCGCATCTGGAAGGACTTCACGCTGGACAGTGCCCTGCAATTGCGCCGTGCGCCCGACGGCAGCGCGCTGCGCCGCATCCATGGTCACACCTACACCTTGCGCCTGCATCTGACCGCTGCGCTGGATCAGGTCATGGGCTGGACGGTGGACTTTGGTGACGTGAAGCAGGTGTTCAAGCCGGTCTTCGACGCACTGGACCATAGGCCGCTGTACGAAATAGCCGATCTGGCCGATTGCGATACGGCCAGCATTGCTGCCTGGATTCTGGCCAAGGCGCGCGCGCATCTGCCGCAGCTCAACCGTGTGGACCTGTTTGAGACGCAGGGGTGCGGCGCTGTGGTGTCTACCGATCTGGAGGCGCCGGCCCTGCCGGTGTAAGCCATGGCCTATACCGTCAAGGAAATGTATTACACGCTGCAAGGCGAGGGCGGGCAGGCGGGGCGGGCGGCGGTGTTCTGCCGCTTTGCCGGATGCAACCTTTGGTCTGGAAGGGAAGAAGACCGCAGCAAGGCCGTCTGCCAGTTCTGTGACACCGACTTCATCGGTACCGATGGTCCGGGCGGTGGCAAGTTCGCGTCAGCCGACGCCTTGGCGCTGGCGGTGCAGGACCATTGGCCGTTGGCCCCCGGTGGCAAGCCGTTGGTGGTGTTTACCGGCGGAGAACCGCTGCTGCAACTGGACCAAGAACTGGTGGACGCGATGCACCGCCTGGGTTTTGAAATCGCCGTGGAGACCAATGGAACCCAGCCGGCGCCTGAGGGGCTGGACTGGATCTGCGTCAGCCCCAAGGCAGACGCAGAGCTGGTGCTCACGCGTGGCAGCGAACTCAAGCTGGTGTTTCCTCAGGCTCTGGCCATGCCGGAACGCTTTGCGCACCTGGATTTCACCCACTTCTTCCTGCAACCCATGGATGGCCTGGAGGCCAAGCGCAACACGCAAGCCGCCATTGCGTACTGTCTTGCGCACCCGCAATGGCGCTTGAGCATTCAAACGCACAAGGTCGTCGGTATCGCCTAGCCCCTGGGGTCGGGGCCGACCCGGCTTAGCGCGCTACGCCTAGCAACTTGTCCAGCAGTTCGGGTTGTGCCAGCAGGTTGTCAGCGCTGTCGGTGTGTACCACCGTGCCGCGGTCCAGCACCGCAGCGGTGTCGGAGATGGCCAGGATCGCCTGTGGATGCTGCTCCACGATGATGGCTGCCAGCCCTTCGCTCTGGGTGATGCTGCGAATGGCTCGCAGCAGCTCCTGCACGATGATGGGTGCCAGGCCTTCCAGCGGTTCGTCCAGCAGCAGGATGCTGGGGTTCAGCACCAGGGCACGGCCCACGGCCAGCATCTGCTGCTCGCCGCCGCTGAGCTGGGTGCCCAGGTTGTATTTGCGCTCGGCCAGACGGGGGAACATTTCGTACACGCGCTTGGGCGTCCACTGCGGATTCTTGCTGCCGGCACGCGAGGGGCGCGCCACCGCCGTGAGGTTTTCATCCACCGTCAGCGATTTGAAGATGTTGCGCTCCTGCGGAACCCAGCCAATGCCAGCGGCGGCGCGTTCGTGCGAAGGTAGCTTGTGCAAGGCCACACCACCCAGGGTGATGCTGCCGCCGTGCTGGCGCGTGGCGCCAGCCAGGGTGTTGATGAGCGTCGTCTTGCCGGTGCCGTTGCGGCCCAGCAGCGCCAGGGTCTGGCCTTCAGCCAATGACACGTTGATGCCGTTGAGCACCACCGCTTCGCCATAGCCCGCGCTGAGGTTTTCCACGCGCAGCAGATCAGCCATGCTGTGCTCCTTCGCCGTGGCCCAGATACACCTCTTTGACCTGTGGGTCGTTGGCGATTTCATCGGGCGAACCTTCGGTCAGCACCGTGCCGTTGACCAGCACCGTCATGCGGTTGGCAAAGCTGAAGACAAGATCCATGTCATGTTCAATCAAAAGGATGGACACATCCGCCGGTAGCGCGGCTACCGTTTGCAGCAGCTCCTCACGCTCGCCCGCAGGAACACCAGCTACGGGCTCGTCGAGCAGCAGCACGCGCGGCTCGCAGGCCAGGGCGATGGCGATTTCCAGCAGGCGGCGCTTGCCGTAGGCCAGCACATTGGTGGTCTGGTGCGCAACGCTGGTCAGGTGGAATTGCTCCAGCAGTTCTTCGCAGCGGCGTGTGACGTTCTTGTTGGAGCCCAGCGCCTGCCACCACTTGCCACCCAGCCCTTGCTGTTGCGACACCGTGAGGGCCAGCGTTTCCATGGGCGTCATGGTGTCAAACAGCTGGTTGATCTGGAAGGTGCGCACCATGCCCCGGCGTACCCGTTGGTAGGGCGGCAGGTTGCTGATGTCGTTTCCTTCGAGCGTGATGCGTCCTTCGGTGGGCGTCAGCACGTCGGTCAGCAGGTTGATCAGCGTGGTCTTGCCTGCACCGTTGGGGCCGATGAGCGCATGGCGTGCGCCCTTGCGCAGATTCAGCGTCACGTTGTTGGTGGCGGTGATGCCACCAAACACCTTGACCAGGCCTTGCGCGCTCAGCACGATGTTGTCTTGCGCGCTCATGCCTTGCCTCCGCGTCCAAACCAGGTCCAGGGGCGCAGCAACCGCTCACGGCCCACCAGCACCAGCACCACCAGGAACAGACCGATCCAGAAGGTCCAGTACTGCGGCGTGATGGCGGAGATGACGTTTTGCAGCAGGGTGAACACCAAGGCACCGCCCACACCGCCATAGAGCCAACCTGTACCACCCACGACCAGCACCAGCATGACGTCGGCCGAACGATGGAACTCAAATACGTCCAGCGAGGCAAATCCGCTGGTCTGCGCCAGCAGGCCGCCGGCCGCACCGGCCATGCCGGCAGCAATGGTGTAGACCACGGCAATGCGCTGTGTCACCGGGATACCGATGGCCATGGCGCGCAGACGGTTGTCCCGAATGGCCTTGAGCGTGGCACCGAAAGGCGACTGCACCAGATGGCGTGCCAGCACGAACATGATGAGCAGCACGGTCAGGGAATACCAAGCAGCCGTCTTGCCAAACAGGTCAAACTCGAACGTGCCCAGGAGTGGCCCCATGACCACACCCTGCAGGCCATCGGCGCCACCGGTGAGCCAGTCCAGCTTGTTGGCCAGTTCTGCCAGGATCAGACCGACGCCCAGTGTCACCATCAGGCGCGTGAGGTCACTGCCACGGATGATGGTCATGCTGCAGAAGGCACCCAATACGGTGGACACCACGATGGCGGCAGCCAGACCCAGCAATGGATCGGGCATGACCAGCTTGGCAAACAGGGCCGCCACATAGGCACCCATGCCAAAGAAGGCGGCATGGCCCAACGACACGATGCCGGTAAAGCCCAGGATCAAATCCAGTGACACGGCAAACAGCGCGACGATGGCAATCTCATTGATGATGAGTGCGCGCTCTGGCAAAGCCAGCGGAGAAGCCAGCAGCAAAATCCACAACACATATTCCCACCAGGCCCAGCTCTTGGGGACTTTCATGACTTGCCCCCTTGACGCACAAACAGGCCCTGCGGACGCCAGATCAGAATGGCAATCATCAGGCTATACACAATAAAAGCACCCAGCTTGGGGATGTAGTACTTGCCCGCCACATCGGCCACACCCAGCAGCAGGGCTGCCAACAGCGGGCCGGTGATGCTGGACGTGCCGCCCACAGCCACCACAATCAAAAAGTACACCATGAACTTCAGCGGAAAGGTGGGGTCCAGGCCCAGCACCTCGGCGCCCAGTGCGCCTCCGAGTCCAGCCAGGCCCGAGCCCACAGCAAAGGTGGCCAGAAACACCACATTCACATTGATGCCCAGTCCAGCGGCCACGCGCTGGTCATCCACCGAGGCGCGCAGGCGGCTGCCAAAGCGGGTCTTGGCCAGCACATATTGCAGGGCAATGGTGAGCGCGGTACAGACGGCGATGATGAACAGGCGGTAATGCCCCATGCCCAGCATCCACGCGCCTTCGCCCAGCTCGGTGCGACCCTTGAGCCACTCGGGCAACTGGATGATCTGCTGGGTGGAGCCAATGAAGTAGTCGGCACTGGCCACCGCCATGAAGGTCAGGCCGATGGAGAACAGCACCTGGTCCAGGTGCGGCTTTTTATAGAGCGGACGGTACAGGCTGCGCTCCAGCACGGCGCCGAGCAGCGCCGAACCCAGAAACGCCAGCGGCAGGCACAGAAGGAAGGGCACACCGGCGCGTTGCATCAGCAACACCGTGATGTATCCCCCCACCATCGCAAACGCACCGTGGGCGAGGTTGATGAAGTTCATCAACCCCATGGTGACGGCCAGTCCTACAGCAAGAATGAACAACAGCATGCCATAGGCGATACCGTCAAATAACAGTGTCAACATCGAGTGCGATTAACGGTTCTTGCCAGGGTCTTTGACGTCCTTGATCACGTCGAATTCCACGTTGTAGAGTTGGCCTTCCTTGCGTTCCACCTTGCGCAGATAGATGTTCTGCACGATGTCGCGGGTCTGCGCATCGATGAACACCGGGCCGCGTGGGCTCTCAAAGATCTGGCCCTTCATGGCGGCCAGCAGGGCGTCACCGCCGCCATTGCCCTTGGTGGCCTTGAGTGCTTCGTAAATTACGCGCATGCCGTCATAGCCACCCACGGCCATGAAGTTGGGGCGCAGGTTCTTGTTGGCTTTCTGGAAGGCCTCAACAAACTTCTTGTTGGCAGGCGACTGGTGATAGGTGGAGTAGTGGTGGGATGTCACCACGCCCAAAGCGCCATCGCCCATGTCGTTGAGTTGATCGTCATCGGTGATGTCACCAGTGCCGATCAGGCGGATGCCGGCTTTGTCCATGCCGCGTTCCAGGAACTGCTTCATGACCGCTGCGCCCGCACCGGAGGGCACAAACACAAACAGCGCATCGGGCTTGAGGTCACGCACTTTTTGCAGGAAGGGCGCAAAGTCCGGTCCACGAAGGGGCACGCGCAGGGATTCGATGACCTGGCCGCCGTTGAAGGTCAGGCGTTCCTTGAAGAACTTTTCGGCATCGATGCCGGGGCCGTAATCGCTCACCAGGGTGACGACCTTCTTGATGCCGTTCTTGGGAGCCCAGTCGGCTAGCGACACGGATGCCTGCGGTAGCGTGAAGCTGGTGCGGATGATGTAGGGCGAAGATTCAGTGATGCTGGAGGTGGCTGCTGCCATAACCACTTCCGGTGTCTTGGATTGGGTGGCGATGGGGGCCACGGCCAATGCGGACGGGGTGATGCCGAAGCCGGCCAGTACGTTGACCTTGTCGTTCACGACCAGTTCCTGTGCCATGCGCTTGGTGACGTCGGGCACGCTGGTGTCGTCCTTGACGATCAGCTCGATCTTCTTGCCGGCAACCGTGTCACCGTTTTGCGCCATGTACAGGCGCGCTGCAGCTTCGATCTGGCGACCCGTGGTGGCCTGCTGTCCGGTCATGGGCAGGATCAGTCCGATCTTGAATGTGTTGCCATCAGCGAAGGCAGCACCTGACCACAAAGTGGCGATGGCCATGGACATGGCGCCGATCAGTACGCGTTTTTGCACGTTTTGTCTCCTGTAAAAAGCGAATTATGTGGCATGGTGTTCGCAAAACGACCTATTGGCAAGCGCGATTTCATACTGGTAGCTATAACGATTTTAGATAGCTGCTAGCGGCTGGTTCCACCCCAACTGATCCATGATTGCCGTAGCATGAAATTCGTCAAAGCAGGAGTCATTTAAATGCGTACACAAGTAGCCATCATAGGCGCTGGCCCCTCGGGCCTGTTGCTCGGACAGTTGCTGCACAAGGCGGGGATTGACGCCATCATTCTGGAGCGGCAGACCGGTGAATATGTATTGGGCCGCATCCGCGCGGGCATTCTGGAGCAGGTCACCATCGATTTGTTGGATGAGGCAGGCGTTGGCACGCGCATGCACAAGGAAGGCATTCCCCACCACGGCTTTGACATGCTGTTCGGCGGCGAGCGTCACCGCATCGACATGACCGGGCTCACAGGTGGCAAGCAGGTGATGGTGTACGGCCAGACCGAATTGACGCGCGACCTCATGGACGCGCGCAAGACCGCCAATTTGCCCACGGTGTACGAGGCCGGTAACGTAACGGTCCATGACTTTGACACCCTGAAGCCGCGTGTGCGCTATGAGAAGGATGGCAAGACGCATGAAATCGAATGTGATTTCATTGCCGGGTGTGACGGTTTCCATGGCGTCTGCCGTGCCAGCGTGCCACGCGGTGCCGTAACCGAATACGAAAAGGTCTATCCCTTCGGTTGGCTGGGCTTGTTGTCCGATACCCCGCCGGTGCATGAAGAGTTGATCTATGCCAATAGTACGCGTGGTTTTTCGCTGTGCTCCATGCGCAGCCAGACGCGCAGCCGCTACTATCTCCAGGTGCCGCTGAGTGACCGCGTGGAAGACTGGTCGGACGAAGCGTTCTGGCAGGAGCTGCGTCTGCGTCTGGACCCGCCTGCACGCGAGAAGCTGGTGACGGGGCCATCGCTTGAAAAGAGCATTGCTCCGCTACGCAGTTTCGTTGCCGAGCCCATGCGCTTTGGCCGCATGTTCCTGGCGGGTGACGCGGCGCATATCGTGCCACCTACCGGTGCCAAGGGACTGAATCTGGCGGCCTCGGACGTGAAGTACCTGTGCGGATCCATCATCGAGTTTTACAAGGAGCGTAGTGAGGCCGGCATCAACCATTACTCTGACCGCTGCCTGCGCCGTATCTGGAAGGGTGAGCGTTTCTCGTGGTGGTTTACCAATCTGATGCATCGTTTTCCCAATGATGGCGCCATCGGGCAGAAATTGCAGGAAGCCGAGTTGGAGTACCTGATCGGCTCCAAGGCAGCCTCCACCGTGATGGCAGAAAACTATGTGGGCCTGCCGCTATAGAGTGGGTATGAAGTTTGAAACAATAAATTGAGGAGTCACCATGAAACACAGCAGTCTGCAAATCATTCGCGAAGAACATTCATCTCTGGCAGCCATGTTGCAGTCCTTGCGCATGATGCTGGAGCGTGGTCCCGGTCAGGATGCCCAGCAATACTTCGACGTGCTGCGGGCCATGCTGTTCTACATCGACGAATTCCCGGAAAAGCTGCATCACACCAAGGAGTCGGCGCTGCTGTTTCCCAAAGTGCTCAAGGTTGCGCCCGAGGTCAAGGACACCCTGGACCGCCTGGAGCAGGACCACGAACACAGCGAGGCGGGCGTGCGTGCACTGCAGCACCTGCTGTCGGCCTGGGAGTTGCTGGGAGATACCCGCAGGAAGGTTTTCGAGGAGCGGTGCACGCAGTACATCGACTCCTACATGGACCACATGCGGCTCGAAGAATCCATCATCCTGCCGCAAGCCATACAGCATTTGACAGAAGCAGACTGGAAGGAGCTGGATACTGCGTTTGAACAAAACACCGACCCGCTCAACGGCAAATATGCGCGCGACCCGGTGTATGACCGTTTGTACTCACGCATTGTTTCCACGGCTCCGGCACCGATCGGACTCGGGCCGAACTGAGGCTTTGCAAAGGCCGTTGCCTAACGGCACCGGATTGGGTGTTTCAGTCTATCGGGGTTGAAACACTAGGGTAAACCCTTATAATTAAGTCATCGCACTTTATTAAGGACTTACCATGTCCCACTTTGTTGAGCTCATCAAGGCTCTTGTTCCTCACATTCCCTCGCAACAAGAGCTGGATGAGAAGTATCTGAATCAGGCCGTAGACATCTATGACGTCGAGCGCCGCATCTGGGAAATCGACCATCGCAGTCAGCAATCGGGTCTCAACTGCCCGGCCTTGGGTGGAGCGATCCACTGATGACTCCCGTCATTGAGAGCGCCGCCGCTGTGCCTGCAGTGCTCAAGAGCATGACGCGTCTTGGCAGTGACATGCTTGCGCTGCCGTTTGACGTGGCGCGCGAGCAGTACGCCAAGTCGGTACGCGCTGGTCTGGTGGAGCGCTCCCTGATTGCATCCGCCCGGTTTGAGCACACCATCAGCGCCCTGGAGCGTCTGACGCTGGGTTGCATGGCTCGGCGTTACTGACTCCATCATTCTTCGACCAATCCAATTCGCACGGCCGTGTCGTAGCAAAATAGCCCGGCGTATTGATGTCGAGCAATGAATGGGCGAGGAACAACCGGAAGTCAGGCTTCCGGAATGAGTAACACGTTCGGCATCCTTTCTGCGCAAGGGGAAAAGGGTGTCCACTACAAAAATTCACGCTTGGCGCAACGAGCTGCGTAGCGGTATCGAGAGCGCGCTCCAGGGCATACCCATGCTGCTTACCCCGAGCCTGCTATCTGTGGGTATTCTCGGGGCCCTGGCGGCGGGCGCCGGCCTGTGGGGGACCCTGCTGGCCATCACGTTCATTCCCGTATTGCGGTTGTGGTTCAGGGGCTCCAGCGCCGTCATCGCTGGCCCACGCATTGCCTCCACTGCAACGTACGCGGCACTGGTGCTGAACATGGCTCTTCTCGCGTCGGATGCCCCGGTACGCAGCAACGCCGTATTGACACTCTCTCAATTGCGCATGGGGCTGGCTGCGGCCAGCGTGATGTACCTGATCGCCAGCTTCCTGATTCTGCTGTCGGGCCTGCTGCGGCTGGGGCGGGTGTTCAAAATGATTCCTACACCGGTGACCTCCGGCATCAGCAATGGCACCGCGCTGATCCTGCTCGTGCTGGCTGCGCACAAGGTGGACGCTGGTGGAGTGGCCGCAGGCCTGACGGCGGCAACCATGTTGGCGGTGCATCTGGCCTGGCCGCCGGTTCAGCGGCGTTTGCACCTGTTGCGATTCTTTCCCACAGTCGTCATGGTGCTGTTCTCTGGATTGCTGTGTGTGATGCTTCTAGGGGGGCTGCACGTGGAGTCGGAAGCGGCTTCAGGCGGGCAGGATCCCGTGCAATGGATGTCCGCAGCGCTGTGGCCGTCACTCCATGGCGTGCACCTTGGCGTGCTGATCAAGCAGGGCATTCCGGCAACCATTACGCTGGCGCTGGTGATGGTGCTCGAGACATTCACCGCGGCCAGCACCATGGAGATTCGGTTCGGTGCGAGATTCAGCGCAGACCGCGAGTTGATCGCCTTGGGTGGGGCCAATATGGTGGGCGCCTTGGTGGGCAGCTTGCCCTGCAGCGGTAGCCCGGTGTACAGCGTTGCGGCCAGGCTCTCGGGCGGACGGGGGCGTATGACGTCTTTTGTCTGCTTTGCGGTCAGCGGCATTGGACTGGCGTTCCTCAACCCCTGGCTCATGGCGTTGCCAGCCGGTCTGGCGGCCGGGTTGCTGATACTGCAGTCGACCATGATGGTGAGCCCGGCGTTCCTGGAAAGCCTGTCGCAGGTTGTGCATACCCGCCGCTGGACTAGGCCGCAAGCCAGTGACCTGGGCTTCTGGATCACGGTGGTGATTTCGCTGGTGGGTTTCTTTGGCAATCTGATCTGGGCTACTTTTGCAGGTGTGGGGCTGTCCTGTCTGGTGGTGTTGCGCCGTGTTTCGGCCAACCTGACCGCGCGTTGGGTGTATCTGGATGGCGTGCGCTCCCGCCGTATACGGACGCTTGCGGAATCGGATGCGCTGACGCATCTGGCCCACCACGTGGGTGTGCTGCGCATGACTGGCCATCTGTTTTTCGGCAACAGTGCGCGCATCACCCAGCTGGCGGATGAGCTTGACGAAGACTGCATCTGCGCGGTCATTGATGTCAGCGCCGTGCAGGACGCGGACCCCAGTGGTCGTGACGCAGTGCTGTGGCTGGTGCGTGCACTCAAGGAGCGCAACCTGCAGGTGGTGATAGCCGGCTTGCCCAAGTGCCGTGTGCCCAGTCTGCAGACTGCACTGGACAGTGTTCCGGTGCTGGATCAGTGCATTGATCTGGACCGCGGCCTGGAGCGTTGCGAGGAATGGGTGTTGCAAAACGCAACCGCTCTGCCCAGAACCCAGGCGGCGCGCGTCGTCGAAGGCAACAGCTTGCTGCGGGGGCTGGATGAAGAAGAAATCACTGCCGTGCTGATGGTTGCCGAGGAGCGCCAGGTGGAAGCCGGCATGGCACTGTTTCGCAAGGACGATCCTTCCAACGGCGTGTGGATGCTGCAGTCAGGGCAGGTCAGCATTCTGGCGGGGTCAGGTGCCAGCTCCATGCGGCTGGCGACCTTTGGTCCGGGCCAGTTTGTCGGTGAGATGGGTTTGATTGACGGCAACACCCGGTCGGCAACGGTAACGGCGGATACGCCGGTGCAGGCGGTACTGTTGGACAACCAGGGCATCGCCGCCTTGGTACGCGACCACCCGCAAGCGGCGCTCAAGATCACCCGCAACATTGCCAGGGAGTTGTCTCAACGTGTGCGCAGCACCTCGGCCGTATTGGCCCAGGAGTGGGAGACGCCCAGCGCGGTATGGGGCAACAGCATGCTCAGCGTCGTCAACAAATAGTGGGGTGGACTTTGCGCCGGGGCGGCAGCAGCCGGCTCAGCGCAGCCGCTTGACCGCCAGCATGGTGCAATCATCATCCAGCACCTGCTTGTCGGTGAACCGCGCCACGTCGGAGCGCACTGTGTCCAGCAGTTCAGCCAGCGTCAGGTGCCGGCTGGCCTGCAGCAGGTTGATGCAGCGTTCCTCCGAGTATTCGGTGCCATCGGGCATCTGCGCCTCGGTCACACCGTCCGTGTAGCAAAAAAGCAGCTCGCCGAGTTGCAGCGTCTGGTGCTCTTTTCCAAATCGAACGCCCTCAAACGCGCCAATGAGCGGGCCTTTGGGCACCGGCAGAAAACGGGCGCCCGTGTGCGTCAGCAGCAGCGGTGCGCAGTGCCCGCCGTTGGAGTAACGCACTTGCCCGGAACGGACGTCGTAGAAGCCGCAGAAAATGGTCAGGAAGATATTCGTCTCGTTGGCGATGCAGAGTCTGTCATTGAGTTCCGTGAGCAACTGGCTGGGGTCGTCGGTCTTGATCGCCAGCAGGCGCAACAGACCAATGGCCCGCGCCATGAACAGTGCCGACGCCACGCCGTGCCCCGACACATCACCGATGCAGAAAAACAGCTGGTGGTCGTCCACAAAAAATGCGTCAAAGAGATCGCCACCCACGTTGGAGGCCGGCTCCATGAAGCCACACACGTCAAGTTCGGGACGTTGCTGGAAGATGGGGCGTTGCAGCGGCAACATGCTGGCCTGCAATTGGGTGGCAACGGCCAGCTCTTTGCGCAAATGCATCAACTCCAGCTGTTCCCTTTGGGCCTTCAGGGCGAGGTCGTTGGTTCTGCGTACCCGCTCGCTCAAGGTTCTCTGCAGGTTGCGCGCCACGCTGGGCATGGTCATCAGTCGATCCCAGAATATGTCCGCTGGAATTTTCAGTACCCGTGTTTCGCTGACCGCGATGACCAGGGCCGATACGGCCTTGCCGTCAATGGCAGACATTTCGCCCACGCATTCGCCGTTGACGATGGGAATTTCAGAAGTCGCACCCTGTCCACTGTTGAGCCGGACCACCACGGTGCCGGACAGGGGGATGAAGATGCTGTGGTTGATTTCTCCCGGCGAGAGCAGTCGGGTGTCGGCTGGCAGTTCCAGAACTTCACAGTCCGCCAGTGCCTCTCTGAGCTGCGCCGGTGGGATGTCGCGAAACAGGGGGATCCATTCCAGCTCTTCGCGCCTGCGCTCTTCCTTGCGGCGTTCGGGGTGGTGCGGCATGCGCACGTGCCGGCGCTCTTCCCTGTCCTTGAATTTGCGTGGGAATTGGGTGGTCATCAGGGAAGGCTAGCCCCAGTGCACCCGGAAGGTGAGTTCGTTCTTGCCGTCAATGCGGCGATACGCCACGTCGTCGGAAAAGCTGCGGATCATCATCAAACCCAGACCACCCGGCTCGGCATCGGCCAGGGTTTGTGGCCGCTCGGGCAAAGGTGCCGAGGCCATGTCGAAGGCCGGGCCTTCGTCGGTGACGGTGACGGCGGCCTGCGCGCAGTCGCAGACTTCCAATGTCAATCTGATAGGCTTGTTTTCACTGCCCGAGTAAGCATGCGCGATCACGTTGGCCAGCGCCTCGTTCAGACACAAGTCCAGGCGACCCATCTGGTCGGCCGGAACGCCGTGTTCGGTGGCGTGCTGTGCCATCCATTCGGATGCACGGCGTACTTCCGAAGCGTTCGCCTGAATGCAGATGTCAGAACGGAAATGCGTTCCCAGCGCAGTCATGCCGTGCGTTAACCGTTGAGTGCCTTCTCGGCCTCGGACAGTTCGGTGAACATGGGGATCAGGCTATCGATGCCGGTGGTTTCCAGTGTCTTGTACACCGGCGCGTTGTCGCCCACAAACAGAACCATGCGTCCCCCCCTTTGCTGCAAAGCCTTTGCATTGGTGATGATGGCACGGATTCCGATGGAGGCCAGAAAGCTCACGCCGCTCAAATCCACAATGACGCGGCGGTTGCTGGTGGCGGACAGTGCCGCAAACTTGGTGGAGATTTCATCCGTGCCGGGCAGATCCAGACGGCCGGTCAGGGTAACTTTGCGCAGTGTGTCGGTGATGTCTTGAAAATCGATGGCCATGGCAGGGATCCCCGTTGGTAAAGGCTGGGAAGTGAAGAAGGTCCGTCATACGGGCTTCCAACGAGGGTAAGTCAAATATGTGAAACAAATATGACAACTCTTTTTCACCATGGTCCCAACTCTTGCTAGTGCCCCTGGCGAACAATCAGCAGCGAGATGCTGCAGATGCGCGTCAGGTTTTCGGCCACGCTGCCCACCAGCAGGCGCTCCACGCCCCGCACCCCGTGGGCCCCGATGACCAGCAGATTGGCGCCCCAGCGGTTAGCGGCTTCGGACAGCGTTTCCGCCACACGGCGGTTGGCCGATTCGATCAGGAGCTTTTGTGCCTGGCAGCCTGACGCTGTCGCCTTGGCAACGGCTTCATCCAGCAACTGGTTGCCCATGTTTTGCATGTCGGCCTTGACCTTGTTGACGTCGATATAACTGCCAAGCCCCATTCCATGCTGCATAAGTCCGGCCTCATCGGCGACAAAGGCAATGCACAGCTCAGCCTTGAGGGCGCGAGCCAGTGCAATGGCTTCTTCCAACGCCTTTCTGGCGGTGCTGCTGTTGTCGATGGCGACAAATACTTTGGTGTACATACGCTTGCCTTTCGTTTAGTGGACGACCATGGCCGTGAACGGGAACACATAGGCCTGCAGCGTCACGAAGATGCCAACCAGACAGGCCAGGGCGATGGAGTGGAAGAACACATAGCGCAGGATGTCGCCTTCGTGGTTGAACCAGCGCGTGGCGGTGGAGGCCACCACAATGCTTTGTGCGTCGATCATCTTGCCCATGACGCCGCCAGAGCTGTTGGCCGCGCCCATCAGGTTGGGGGAAAGACCCAGCTGTTCTGCAGCCACCTTTTGCATACCGCCGAACAGCACGTTGCTGGCCGTGTCAGAGCCCGTCATGGCCACGCCAATCCAGCCCATCAGCGTGCCGAAGAAGGGATAGAGCACGCCGGTGTTGGCAAAGGCCAGGCCCAGCGTGGTGTCGGTTCCGGAGTAGCGCGTCAGCGTGCCAAGTCCCAGCATCAGCACGATGGTGGCCAGCGAATAGCGCACCAACCAGGCGGTGCGACCAAAGGTGCGTACGATTTCCAGTGGTTTGTACTTCATCACCAGGGCGCCCACGATGGCGGACAGCAGAATGCCGGTGCCGGTGGCCGACAGGATGTTGAGCGTGTAGACCGCGGCTTCCTTCGTGGGTTTGGCCACCACGGGGGCCACCTTTTCCACCATGTTGTGCAAGCCCGGCATGGGGAAGGCCGGCGCATACAGGCTGTTGAGGAATGCCTTGACCGGTGGCAATCCCCATACGAACACAAAGGCTGTCAGGATGATCCAGGGTGTCCAGGCCTGCATGAGCGCGGCCTTGGAGTGCACCGCAGGTGCCACTTCGGCCTTGGCGTCTCCACCATCATTCTCGTGGCCCTTGAGCGAAGGGGAGCGCCAGATCTTCCTGGGTTGCCAGACGCGCAGGAACAGGATCAGCGAAGTCATGGAGACCAGGGCGGCGATGATGTCTACCAATTCGGGGCCGATGAAGTTGGAGACCAGGTATTGGGGGATGGCAAACGACAGACCGGTCACCAGAATGGCGGGCCAGATTTCCAGCATGGCCTTGCGCCCGGCAAAGGCCCAGATCAGCCAGAACGGTACCAGCAGCGAGAAGAAGGGCAGCTGGCGCCCGATCATGGCGGTGACCTGCATCAGGTCGTAGCCGTGCACCTTGGCCAGCGTGATCACCGGCGAGCCCAGGGCGCCAAAGGCCACGGGCGCCGTGTTCGCAATCAGCGACAGGCCCGACGCCGCCAGCGGCGAAAAGCCCAGGCCGATTAGGATGCCCGCTGTCACTGCCACGGGAGTGCCGAAGCCGGCTGCCCCTTCAAAGAAGGCGCCGAAGCAAAAGGCAATCAGAAGCAACTGCAGACGCCGGTCGGTGGTAATGCCGGACAGGGAGTCCTGCAGCACCTTGAAGCTGCCGTTCTGCTCGGCCAATTGCTGCAGGAAGATGATGTTGAGCACGATCCAGCCAATCGGCAGCAGACCGGTGAACCCGCCCAATAGTGCCGCTTTGCCCGCCATCTCTGCCGGCATGCCGTAGGCCAGCACGGCAATCGCCAGAGCGCTGACCAGGCCCAGCGCCGCAGCGATATGTGCCTTGATATGCAGAAGGCCCAGGCAGATCAGCATCACGGCCACCGGCACTGCGGCCAGTAGCGTAGAGATGACCATATTCCCGAACGGGTCGTAGATTTGCTGCCAGACCATGAAAGTCTCCTCGTTGGAATTTAGAAAAGGTAAAGTGGTATTACCACTATGTGCAGCAGGATTACACGATAACTTCTAGATTGCGTCAATTGAATTTATCGAGACAGGGGTGAGAGATTTTTTGAAGGGCAGGGATGCTAAACTGGTAAGACCACTTGAAATGGCGTACTTTCATGAATAGCACCCGACCTGCCATGGCCCGCATAGCCGACGTTGTTGCCAGCGAGCTGGAGCAACGCATCCTGGAAGGTTCACTCAAGCCCGGGGACAAGTTGCCGGCAGAGCGCAATCTGGCGCTGGAGCTGAATGTTTCGCGTCCCACCCTGCGTGAGGCGATTCACAAACTGGTATCCAAGGGCCTGCTGCATACGCGGCATGGGGGCGGCACCGTGGTCACCGACCGGTTGCAGGCGCCGTTCACCGATCCCTGGAAAGACATGCTGCGCGGTCATCCGCTGCTGCAAAGCGACATGCTGGAGTTCCGTCACATGCTGGAAGGGGAAGCTGCCAAGCTGGCGGCGGAGCGGGCGACCGATATGGATCTGGCGCGCATCGATGCGGCCTACACAGCGCTGGAGAAAGCCTACGCCAGCAATGACATGAACACCTGCGTGGAGCGGGATGTGGCCTTTCACCAGGCCATTGCCGACGCATCCCACAACACGTTGATTGGTCAGCTCACCGCCAGCCTGATGCAGGTGATCCACGGCCACGTCACGGACAACCTGATCCACTTGCATGAACTGCCCAAGCAGTGGGAGCAGTTGCGCACCCAGCACAAGGCGATCTGGGAGGCGGTGCATAGGCGCGAGGCCGAGGAAGCCTCGCAAGTTGCAAGGGACCACATCCGCTTTGTGCGCCTCAGCATGGAAGAGTCTGCCAAGCTGGAAGATCGCAGGAACAGCGCCCTGCGGCGGTTGACCTGAAGGCCTGCGTCAGCCCGCCAGCCAGCGGACAAAGTCCGCATGCATCTCTGCGCTGATGCCGTGGTCTATGGGGTAGCGGTGCGACTCATGGATGACGCCGCGCGCCTTCAGCAACGCATCAGACCGTTCGGCCCAGTGCACCGGCAGCTTGCTGTCGTAGTCGCCATGACCGACGAACGCACGCAAGGTGGCCAGGCGCGCATTGCTGGCTATCTGCGGCGCCAGCTCGGGCAGTATGCGGCCCGACAGGATGGCAAAACCGCGCACGCTCTCGGGTGACGACAGCGCCACGCTGGCACTCATGATGCCACCCTGACTGAATCCGGCAATCACGCTGTTTGCAGGTGCGATCCCATGCTGCTGCTGAAGCTGCTGCAGCAGTGTGATCAGCAATTGGCGGCTGTGCTCGGCTTCCTGCGGGACGATCTGCGGCCCGCTTTGTGTGAACATCACACGAAACCACGCGTATTGCTGCGGCCCCATTTGCAGCGGCCCTTGACCAAACACTACCAGCGTGTTTGTGTCTATGCCCGTGGCAAGGGTCAGCAGGTTGGTCTCGTTGCTTCCCACGCCGTGCAGCAGCACCAGCAGCTTGCCGGGTTTTGCCGGCGTCGGTGTGCGCAGGCGGTAGGCCAGGCCGGATACCGGCTCGATTTGCAAATCGCTCAATCCGAAAGAGAGTGTGGTCATGGGGACTCCTTACCTCTTATGGTGCAACCGATGGGGCAGCGGCACTCTGCGGCACTCCCCAGGCAAAGGAGTCCATGGACAGCATGCCGTGTTCGATGCCCCCTTCGAACAATTGTGCGCTCTCGCCTGGCAGCTGCGCGCCCATGGCCACCAGCAATGGCAGAAAGTGCTCCTCCGTCGGGTGGGCACGCTGGGCGTGGGGAGCTTCTGTGCGGTAGTTCACCACCGGCTGCAGCGCATTGGCCAGCACAGCGGTCTTCACCCAATCGGAAAACTCCTGCACGTAACTTGCGGGTTGGTTCACGCCCTGACGGAATTCGCGCAGGTTGTGCGTCATGCTGCCGGAGGCAATGATCAGCACGCCCTCCTCGCGCAAAGGTGCCAGCGCACGGCCCAGTTGCACGCTTTGTTCGGCGCTCAGGTCGTACGGCATGGAGACTTGAAACACAGGGATCTGCGCCTGGGGAAGCAAGTGGTAAAGCGGCACCCATGCGCCGTGGTCCAGGCCGCGGCCCGGATCCAGCTTGGTGGCAAAGCCCGCATCGCCGAGCAGCTGCGCTGCGCGTTTGGCAATGTGAGGCGCTCCGGTGGCGGGGTAACTCAGGTCATACAGCCTGGCCGGGAACCCCCCGAAGTCGTGGATGGTTTCGGGCTTGGGGTCGGTTGAGACGCTGACGCCGCGGGTCTGCCAATGGGGCGAAACCACCAGCACGGCCTTCACGTCAGAGAGCTGCGCACCCAGTGCATTCAGCCGGGGGCCCAATTGGCCGGGCTCCAGTGCAAAAGTGGGCGCACCGTGCGAAATGAAGAGCACGGGTGCCTTCGCGGCTTGGGTAGACGTATGGGCCATGGTGTTTCCTGGGTTGTGGGGTCTCTGTGTGGCGCCACTCTGCGGCGCATGCATGGAACTGTATTGGCTTATCGCCTGCAGATAAATATGCAAAAATAAGATTGATTGTTCCGTTTGGAGGGATAGTGGATCGATTTCTGGAAATGCAGACCTTCAACGCCGTGGTCGATGCCGGAAGCTTCGTGAAGGCGGCAGAGACACTGGACATGTCCAAGGCCGCGGTATCGCGCTACGTAGGCGACATGGAGACGCGCCTGGGCGTGCGGTTGCTGCACCGGACTACGCGCCGTCTGTCCCTGACCGACGAGGGGCAGTTGTTTTACGCCCGCAGCAAGGAGCTGCTGGACGCGCTGGAAGGAGCCGAGGCAGAGGTCACTTCGCGCAGCGAAGCGGCCACTGGTTTGCTGCGGGTGAATGTGCCCTTCACCTTCGGAATCCTGCACCTGGCGCCCTTGTGGGGACAGTTCAAAGCGCAGAACCCCAAAGTTACTCTCGACATCACGCTGGCAGATCGTCTGGTGGATCTGGTGGAAGAAGGCTATGACGTTGCCATCCGGATTGCCACGCTGGAGAGCTCCACCCTGGTGAGCAAACGGTTGGCCAGCACCCGCATGGTGTTGTGTGCCTCGCCCCGGTATCTGGCGCAACACGGCACACCACAGCATCCCCACGAACTGAGCAGCCACGCAGTCATCTCCTACAGCTACTGGTCCACCCGGGATGAATGGCGATTTGACGGGCCGCAGGGGCCGGTGAGCGTGAAGACCCAGCCCATCATCAGTACCAACAGCGGCGATACCTGCCGCGCCGCCGCGCTGGCGGACCAGGGCGTGATACTGCAGCCCAGCTTTCTGGTGGGCAAGGATCTGGCCGATGGCACGCTGGTGGAGCTGATGCCGCAATTCCGTTCGCTGGAGCTGGGTATCTACGCCGTCTATCCGACACGCAAACACGTGCCTGCCAAGGTGCGTGCTCTCATCGACTTCCTGCAGAGCCACTTTGGCGGCAACCAGCAGCCCTGGTGAGGGGGCAGTGGCCCCGGTCACGCTTTCGCGCAAGCTGCGATACTTCAGCGCATGTATGGCACCTTGCGCGATTGACGGCACCATGGACGAACGTTTCCATTCCTACGAACCCCGATCCGGCCACGGCCTGGCGCATGACCCGTTCAATGCCATCGTCGGCCCGCGCCCCATAGGCTGGATCTCAACGTGCAGTGCCGCAGGCCAGGTGAATCTGGCGCCCTACAGTTTCTTCAACGCGTTCAGCTACGTGCCACCCATCATCGGTTTTGCCAGCATTGGCCACAAGGACACGCTGCGCAACATTGAGGAAACTGGTGAGTTCGTCTGGAATCTGGCCACCCGTCCCCTGGCCGAGGCCATGAATCAGACCTGTGCTCCGGTAGGTCCGGAAGTCAATGAATTCGAGCTGGCCCGCCTGGCCGCCGCACCCAGCCGTCTGGTCAAGCCGCCGCGTGTGGCCGACAGCCCGGTAACTTTTGAATGTCGTCGGACGCAGATCGTGCAACTGCAGGGGCTGGATGGCCAGACGATTTCCACCTGGCTGGTGCTGGGCGAGGTGGTTGCAGTGCACATCGCGCAGCACCTGATCGTGGATGGCGTGTACCAGACTGCTGCGGCAGCGCCCATATTGCGTGGCGGCGGCCCCGCCGACTATTTTGAAATTGGCCCGCAGCAGTTGTTCCACATGTGGCGGCCATCCCGGTAAGAAGACATGCACACCACGACGCCCGACGCTGCACTGCGTGCCTTGCTGACCCAGGCCTATGAGGCCGCGCGCCATGCCGTGGGAGCAGATCGCAACATCGTGGTGTTGCACATTGGTGATGCGCAATGCGGGATCGTAGCCGGTACGGGGGCGCAACCGCAGACCCTTCATGCGCTGCCCATGGGGGCCGAGCGTACTGCACGCGAACATTTCCGCTCCGATCCCCCAACTGCGCTGGCCATGGAAAACGCAATCGCAGCAGTGGAAGACGTGGTCATGCCGCTTAGACCACTGTTGCCGCGTGATGCGTTGTTGTTCACCCTGGATGCTCCCTTGCGCGACCTTGCGACGCTCGCAGGAGTGCCAGCCAATGCCCGCGTGCTCTCGCTGGAGTCCATGGAACAGTGCTTCGACGATCTGACGGCGGTGGTCATGGGCACGCCTGCGGCGCGTCTGGGGCTGCCGGAGTCCAGATCTTTCGCCGCCAGACTGCTGATCCTGCGCGAGTTCATGCACCACATGCAGTTTGCCCAACTGGAGTTCATAGACCCTTGATTGCAGCAGCCCGGATGCGCAGCCGCATTCCACGCCTTTTTCAGCGCAGCTCCTGGCATTTCGCCCTGGACCGCAATACCGTTCACTATCTGGCGTATCAGATCGCGGCCTACGTGATACTGAACCTGGGGGAAGACGTCGCCATGGCGGCCTTCATGTTTTGTTAATTGACCTACATCAGGGGCTATTCAATTTCTGGTTGGTAGGTCAACGGCGGTAGGCGACAATGCGTTGTGCTTTTACATACTCCCCCCTGTTAACTAACCTTTGAGGATTTTCCCCATGAGCAATCGTCGCGAATTCATCGTTCAATTTGGCCTTGGCGGCGCAGCAGTGCTTGCTGCTGGTCAGTCTTTCGCCCAAGGCGCCATGGTCGCCGATGCCGATCCTCAAGCTACAGCACTGGGTTACCACGCTGACGGCACCAAGACCGACAAAACCAAGTTTCCCAAGTACGCTGCTGGCCAGCAATGCAGTTCCTGTGCCTTGTTCCAAGGCAAGGCTGGTGACAAGGCTGGCGGCTGCCCCCTGTTTGCCGGCAAGCAGGTGTCCGCATCTGGCTGGTGCAGTGCTTACGCCAAGAAGGCCTAAGCCAAGCACTGCAAGGATTGCATTTGTCTGAAGACAATCAGATCGAGATTCCGCAGTCCTTCATAGCGCTTTTCATTGAACCGGGTCGCAGCAAACCAGCTGCAACCCGGTTTTTTATTGCCGAGCGCTATGAGTTGTGCGAGGACATGGCCAACATGCTGACGCAGACCGCGCAGGAAATGTTGCACGGGTTGGGCATTACCGAAGCGGACGTGTTGCAACGGTGCTACCTGGGGCTGGTTGCCGGCGACGCAGTGTTCAGAGTGGCCGAGGCCGAATGGGTGGTGCGCCGACTGGCCGAACTATCACAATGGCCGCAGCCATTGCAGCTTTCAGCTCCTTAGAACCTCCCAAGCTTTTCAGTCTTGTTTCTTTAGCAACAGTGCTTGCTCGTATAGTGCATTGCGTGGCTGGCCGGTGATTTCAGCCGCCAGTCTGACGGCGGATTTCAGCGGTAGCTCTGCCATCAACAAGGTCAAGATCCGTACCACATCACCGCCCTGCGCAGCAATGGCGGCAGGGTGCAGCACCAGCGCGAATTCGCCACGCAGCCGATTGGCATCGGCCTGCAGCCAAGCCGAGAACTGGCCGGCGGACATGGTTGCAATTTCCTCGAACTGCTTGGTCAGCTCACGCCCCAGGGTTAGTTGCCGGTCTCCCAGAACCGCCAGCGCCTGCGCCAAGGCCTCAATACGGTGGGGCGCCTCCAGCAACACCACGGCGCGCGGTTCCTGGGCCAAAACACCAATCGTGTGCGCTCGCTCGGTGCTCTTGCTGGAAAGAAAGCCATGGAATACAAAGCCCGGCGTGTCCGCCGACTCGCTACCGATGCCCGCAACACTCAGCAGCGTGGTGACGCTGCTGGCACCGGGCAGCGGAATGCAGCGCAAGCCCTGCTGCGTCGCGACTGCCGCGAGCCGTGCGCCGGGGTCGCTGATGCCGGGCGTGCCCGCATCGCTGACATAGGCCACTCGCAGGTTCTGCCGCAGCCTGTCGATGACGGTCTGCGCAGCCTCGGACTCGTTGTGCTGGTGTACTGCCAGCAGCTGGCCGGCGCTTTTGTCGATGCCGTAGGCGCGCAGCATCTGCTGGGTATGGCGCGTGTCCTCGCAGGCGATGACGTCGGCCAGCTCCAGAACATGCAGGGCGCGCAGGGTGATATCGGCCAGGTTGCCAATCGGCGTGGCCACCACATAGAGCGCCCCTTGCGGATAATGCTGCGAAGAGGCCGCCTCGCGGGCGGCACCCCGGGCAGAAGAATAAGAAGCGCTCACTATGGAATTCCCATCATCAAAATCACCGCACAAGGCCACCACCAAACAGACTGGTGATGCCGCAGAAGGCGTGGCGCTGCGTTACCTGCAGCAAAAGGGCTTGCGCCTCATACAGCGCAATTATCGAACCCCGGGCCGGGGTGGCGGCGAAATCGATCTCATCATGGCCGCGCCTGACGGTACCACGGTGTTTGTGGAGGTACGTAGCCGCGCGTCGGGAGCGCACGGCGGCGCTGCCGCCAGCATCGGGTTTGTCAAGCAAAGGCGCATCATTTTTGCGGCGCGCCACTACCTCGCAAGGCTGCGGCAGTTGCCCCCTTGCCGATTTGACGTGGTACTGGTGGAGCCGGATGGTGTGCAGTGGCTTCAGGCCGCATTTGACGCCAGTTGAGATGCGTTGGGCGCCCAAAGACGTTTGGTAACAAATGCCATTGTTTCGCGCAGGGACTGCTTCACAAGGGATTTATGTCGGGCAGGTATCATTGCCCCATGCTGGAACAACGAATTCACCAACACTTTATCGATAGTGCCGACTTGAAGTACCAGTCGGCAGAGGCGCTGAGCAAACCCATTGCGGCCGCAGTACAAGCCGTAGTGGCAAGCATCACCAGTGGTGGCAAGGTGCTGGCTTGCGGAAACGGCGGCTCGGCAGCCGATGCCCAGCACTTCTCCGCAGAGTTTGTCGGACGGTTCGAGCGTGATCGCCCCGAACTGGCCGCCATAGCGCTGACTACCGATACCTCCATCATCACGGCCATTGCCAACGATTACGACTTCAATGTGATCTTTTCGCGCCAGGTGCGTGCGCTGGGCCAGCCCGGCGACGTGCTGTTGGCCATTTCCACCAGCGGCAACTCCGCCAATGTGTTGGCCGCCATTGAGGCGGCGCACGAGCGCGAAATGGTCGTCATCGGCCTGAGCGGTCGGGGCGGCGGCAAGATGAACCATGCGCTGCGTGACACCGATGTGCATATCTGTGTCCCCCATGATCGCACCGCACGCGTTCAGGAAGTTCATATTCTGGCTTTGCATTGCATTTGCGATGCGGTCGATGCCCTTTTGTTGGGCGATCAGGAAGCGTCTGCATGAAAACATTGATTCAAAAATCCGTACTGGGTGTGACCCTGCTTGCTGCCGTGGCTGGGCTCTCCGGCTGCTTTCCATTGGTGCTGGGTGGCGCAGTCACCACCGTGATGGTGGCATCCGACCGTCGCACTTCAGGAACCGTGGTGGAAGACAACGGCATTCAGCTCAAGGCCAACAACCGTATCGACGATAGTTTGGGTGACCGTGGGCATATCGATGTCACGGCCTACAACCGCCAAGTGCTGCTCACCGGTGAAGTGCCGTCCGAGCAGGATAAGCAGTTGGTCGAAAAAATTGTCGCCAATGTGGAAAACGTGCGTAGCGTGCTCAACGAGCTGGCCGTCATGGGCAACTCCACATTGGGCCAGCGTTCTTCCGACGCGCTGGTCACCAGCCGCGTGAAAGCCAACCTGGTTGACGCGAAAGACCTGTATGCCAATGCCTTCAAGGTCACCACCGAGCGTGGCACGGTGTACCTGATGGGGCGCGTGACAAAACGTGAAGCCGATCGTGCGACAGAAGTGGTGACGGCGACCTCGGGCGTGCAGAAGCTGGTGCGCATACTGGAGATCATCAGCGAAGACGAGTTGGTTCGCATGATGCAGCAACCATCGGACGCCAAGGCGCAGTAATTTGGCTTCCAACAAAAAGGCCCGGAACAATCCGGGCCTTTTTGCTTTCAGGTGTTGATGCGCTTTACTTGAGTCGTTTGATCAGGCTGCTGGTGTCCCAACGTCGGCCCCCCATCTGCTGCACGTCCGCATAGAACTGGTCGACCAGTGCCGTGACGGGCAGGCGGGCACCATTGCGCTTGGCCTCGTCCAGCACCAGTCCCAGGTCCTTGCGCATCCAGTCCACTGCAAAGCCGAAGTCGAATTTGTCGGCCACCATGGTCTTGCCACGGTTGTCGAGTTGCCAGCTTTGTGCCGCACCCTTGCCGATGACGTCGAGCACCTGGTTCATGTCCAGGCCGGCGCGCTGGCCGAATGCAATGGCTTCGGACAGACCCTGCACCAGACCGGCAATGCAGATCTGGTTCACCATCTTGGCCAACTGGCCCGCTCCGCTTTCTCCCAGATGCGTGTAGGCGCGCGAAAACGCCATCGCCACCGGTTGGGACTTGGCAAAGGCCGCCGCATCACCGCCACACATCACGGTCAGCATGCCGTTTTGCGCCCCGGCCTGGCCACCGGATACCGGCGCATCGATGAATTCCAGTCCCGCCTGCTTGGCGATGGCATGGAGCTCGCGCGCCACGCTGGCCGATGCCGTGGTGTGATCGACAAAGACAGCGCCGGGCTTCATGCCGGCAAATGCGCCGTCGGCACCGAGGGTGACGCTGCGCAGGTCATCGTCATTGCCGACGCAGCAAAAGACAAAGTCAGCGCCCTGAGCCGCCAGCTTGGGCGTCGCAGCGAATGCATGCCGGTTGCCGAATTCGGCTACCCAGGCTTCAGACTTGGTTGCGGTGCGGTTGTATACCGTGACACGGTGGCCAGCTTTGGCCAGATGGCCTGCCATGGGGTACCCCATGACACCAAGACCCAGAAAAGCAACAGAAGCAGGAGAGGAGGTTTCGTAGGTTTTGGCGTTGATGCTGGACATAAATTACATGATGGCGAGGTTTTCGGTGCCGGCACTCAGGTCTTGCGACTTGCCGCGCACGCTGTTGAGTTTAATCTGCAGGCGCAAATCGTTGAGCGAGTCGGCATTGCGCAGGGCATCTTCATAGGTGATCTGATTGTTCTCGTAGAGATCGAACAGCGCCTGGTCAAACGTTTGCATACCCAAGTTGCGGCTCTTCTTCATGATCTCCTTCACTTCAGAGACTTCGCCCTTGAAGATCAAGTCGGATATCAGAGGGGAGTTGATCATCACCTCCACCGCGGCCATGCGGCCCTTGCCATCCTGTTTGGGGATGAGGCGCTGCGATACCAGCGCCTTGAGGTTGAGCGACAGGTCCATGAGCAACTGCTGGCGCCGCTCTTCCGGGAAGAAGTTGATGATGCGGTCCAGCGCCTGGTTGGCGCTGTTGGCGTGCAAGGTGGCCAAGCACAGGTGACCGGTTTCCGCAAAGGCAACCGCGTGCTCCATGGTTTCCCGGTCGCGGATTTCGCCCATGAGAATCACGTCCGGTGCCTGGCGCAAGGTGTTCTTCAGAGCCGCCTCCCAGCTGTCGGTATCCAACCCCACTTCGCGCTGTGTGACTACGCAATTCTTGTGGGCGTGCACAAATTCCACCGGGTCTTCGATGGTGATGATGTGCCCATAGGAATTTTCATTGCGCCAGTCCACCATGGCCGCCAGGGTGGTCGACTTGCCCGAGCCAGTAGAGCCCACCATGATGCACAGCCCGCGCTTGGACTGTACGATTTCCTTGAGCACCTGGGGAACACCCAGGCCGTCAATGGTGGGTAGATTGGCCGGGATGACCCGCAGCACCAGGCCGACTTTGCCTTGCTGGATGAACACATTGACCCGGAAGCGACCAATACCCGGAGGCGAAATGGCAAAGTTGCCTTCCTTGGTGCGCTCGAATTCCGCGACCTGCTTGTCGTTCATGATGGAACGTGCCAACGCCAGCGTGTGTGCGGAATTGAGCGGCTGGGGCGACACCTTGGTGACCTTGCCATCCACTTTGATGGCTGGCGGGAAGTCCGCGGTGATGAACAGGTCGCTGCCATTGCGACTGATCATCAGCTTGAGCAGGTCATTGATGAACTTCGTTGCCTGGTCGCGTTCCATTTCTGTGACTCCCTGTATCTAACGTGCGGATTTCTTGGCGCGCAAAAACGCAAACCAGAAATGCCGTGGAACCGGCTTTGCCGGGCCACTGGCGTTGCCCCCAGCAAGGGGGAAAGCGGTTACGCGCAGCGAACAAGCCGGGGGGTGTTCCATCTCTAGCCCGGGAAGTTTTCTGGGATCTTGGCTTTGCTGCGTGCCTCTGCCGGGCTAATGATGTTGCGCTTGACCAGATCCGCCAGATTCTGGTCCAGCGTCTGCATGCCTACGCTGTTACCGGTCTGGATGCTGGAGTACATCTGTGCCACCTTGGCTTCACGGATCAGATTGCGGATGGCGCTGGTGCCCAGCATGATTTCATGTGCCGCCACGCGACCCTGGCCGTCCTTGGTCTTGCACAGCGTTTGCGAAATCACGGCCTGCAGTGACTCAGACAGCATGGCACGCACCATCTCTTTTTCGTCGGCCGGGAACACGTCAATGATCCGGTCAATGGTCTTGGCGGCACTTGAGGTGTGCAGCGTGCCAAACACCAAGTGGCCGGTTTCCGCGGCGGTCATGGCCAGGCGAATGGTTTCCAGATCACGCATTTCGCCCACCAGAATGGCGTCCGGGTCTTCCCGCAGCGCGGACTTCAGGGCAGCGGCAAATGACAGGGTGTGCGGACCAACCTCGCGCTGGTTGATCAGGCACTTCTTGGACTCGTGCACAAATTCGATGGGGTCTTCCACCGTCAGGATGTGGCCAAACTCGGTTTCGTTCAGGTAGTTGACCATGGCAGCCAGCGTAGTGGACTTGCCCGAACCGGTGGGTCCGGTCACCAGCACCATGCCGCGTGGCTTGAGTGCCAGGTCGCCAAAAATCTTGGGAGCATTCAATTGCTCCAGCGAGAGGATCTTGCTGGGAATCGTCCGGAACACGGCACCGGCGCCGCGCTGGTGGTTGAAGGCATTGACCCGGAAGCGCGCCAGTCCGTCGATCTCGAAAGAATAGTCAATCTCCAGAAACTCTTCGTAATGCTTGCGCTGGGTGTCATTCATGATGTCATACACCATGCTGTGCACCTGCTTGTGGTCCAGCGGCTCCACGTTGATGCGGCGCACGTCACCGTGCACACGGATCATGGGTGGCAAGCCAGCTGAGAGGTGAAGGTCCGACGCTTTGTTCTTGACGCTGAACGCCAGCAATTGGGTGATGTCCACAAAGTCCTCTCTCGCTTGATGTTGTTTGGTACGCTTGGCAGATTATGACCATGATTGCCGACAATCTCCAGCGCGTAAGGGCCCGAATTGCGCAGGCCGCCACAGCCTGCCAACGCAAACCAGACAGCGTGACCTTGTTGGCTGTATCCAAAACCTTTCCCGCCGAGGCAGTGCGCCAGGCCTATGCGGCCGGGCAGACGGCGTTTGGCGAGAACTACATCCAGGAAGCCGTGGACAAGATCGCCGCATTGGCCGACCTGCCCCTGGTCTGGCACTGCATAGGCCCGATCCAGAGCAACAAGACGCGTCTGGTGGCTGAGCACTTCGACTGGGCGCATTCGGTAGACCGGCTCAAGATCGCTCAGCGCCTGAGTGATCAGCGCCCTGAGGGCTTGGCTCCTTTGCAGGTGTGTATCCAGGTGAATATTGACGGAGGGCCGACCAAGGCTGGTGTGGAGCCCGAAGCCGCGCTGGAGCTGGCCCGGCAGATCGCTGCGCTGCCACGCCTGCATCTGCGTGGGCTGATGACCATTCCCGAGCCTGCAGCCGATTTCGCGTCAGCCTGTGCCGTGCACACACGGGCGCGCGCCTTGTTCGATGCGCTCAACGCAGAGGGTCTGCAGCTGGATACCTTGTCCATGGGCATGACGGCAGACCTGGAGGCAGCGGTGCAATCCGGCAGCACCATGGTCCGCGTGGGGACGGCCATCTTCGGCAAGCGGGACTACGCCACCGCCTGAAATCCGAGCGCCTCAGCTGAGCTTGAGGTGCGTGGTGCTCTTCACTTCTTCCATCACGGCATAGGTGCGGGTTTCGCGCACACCGGGCAACTGCCACAGCACATTGCCCGCAAAGTCGCGGTACGCGCCCATGTCGGCGATGCGCGTCTTGAGCAGATAGTCAAAGCCGCCGGCCACCATGTGGCATTCCTGGATCTCACCATGCACCTGCACGGCCACCTTGAACGCATCAAACACGTTGGGCGTGGTGCGGTCCAGCAGCACCTCCACAAACACCGTCAAGCCTGCGTCCAGCTTGAGCGGGTTGAGGCGCGCCTCATAGCCCAGGATGTAGCCATCCTTGGTCAGTCGTTGCACCCGCGACAGCACCGCAGTAGGCGACAAAGCCACCGTTTCAGCCAACTTGAGGTTGGACATGCGGCCATCCGTTTGCAGACAATTCAGGATCTTCAGGTCTATGCGGTCAAGATCAGCGCGGCCGTTGGTGGATTGGGTCATGGCGTTATCTGGCCTCGGTTTATTTTGTTGATCACACGGTGCCCTCCACATTCTTTGCGATCCATGTGCAGGTAACCACTGCAAAAGCGCTCCCACAGTGGAGTTTGTCTCTTAAAGTTGATGAACTTGGTCATTATTGTGGTTGCTTTAGTCAATTTCGGTCAATATTGTTTGGAATTCATGCAAAGGAGATTTATCCAGCATTTGTAGATAAATATAGTGATTAATTCATGTGTGTAAGCCGGATGATCTCTCCCATCGCTAATATGAGGAGACTCTGTGCTAATCCATTCCCACCTTCCCACTCCCTATCGCCCCGAGAGTGAAGTCGTAGCCAGACTGCTGCAGGTTGTCACCACCGGCCTGGACTGGGCCTTGGCCGCCAAAATGGCCTCTCCCTGGGTGCAAGCGGTGCGCGACAACCCGCCGCCTTTCTGGGCGATGGAAAGCCTGTTGCGTGAATACCCCATCTCCAGTGCAGAAGGGCTGGCACTCATGCGGCTGGCCGAAGCGCTATTGCGCGTGCCGGATGCCGAAACCGCCATTGCCCTCACCGCAGACCAGCTGGGGCGCGCAGACTTCGAAAACAGCGGCGACAAGGTTCTGGCACGGCTTTCCAGCACCGCCATCGCCCTGTCCAAACACTTCTTGCCAGATCCACAAACCGGCCCGGGTGCGCAGGAAGAACCCGGCATCATGGCCAAGCTGGGTGCCAAGACCGTGGTCGCGGCAACCCTGCGGGCTGTGCAACTGCTGGGCCGCCAGTTTGTGCTGGGCCAAAGCATGGACGAGGCGATGAAAGAAGCCAACGCCGCACGCAAACATGCGCAAGGGCTCACCTACTCGTATGACATGTTGGGTGAGGGGGCCCGCACCGACGCGGATGCCCTGCGCTATCTGCAAAGCTACATCGCGGCGATCGACTTCATTGCCGGCCATACCGACACATCGGCAGCGCCCGAGCGCAATGACGGCATTTCCATCAAGCTCAGCGCCTTGCACCCACGCTATGAAGACGCGCAAAGCCAGCGCGTGCTCGACGAGTTGGTGCCGCGCGTCTGGAGCCTGTGCGAGCGCGCGGCCAAGGCCAATATCAATCTCACCATCGACGCCGAAGAAGTGGACCGGCTGGAACTCTCGCTGGCCGTGTTCGAGGCACTGCTGGAACGGGTGGCGCAGCATTGCCCACAATGGACCGGTTTCGGTCTGGCCCTGCAGTCGTACCAGACCCGCTCGCTGGAGCTCTTAGAGCACCTCACGGCCCTGGCACGCAAGCACAAGGTGCGGCTGATGTGCCGACTGGTCAAGGGCGCGTACTGGGACGCGGAGATCAAGCGGGCGCAAGAGCTGGGCCTACCGTGCTACCCGGTGTTCACCCACAAGCACCATACCGATGTGTCCTACCTGGCCTGCGCGCGCACGCTGCTGGATGCGCCGGACGCCATCTATCCCCAGTTCGCCACCCACAATGCGGCCACCATTGCCGCCATCCTGCAAATGGCCGCGCGCACTGGTGGCAAGTTCGAGCTGCAGCGCCTGCATGGCATGGGCGAGGGCGTGTACCGCGAGGTGCTGAAGAACCCCACCGTCTCTTGCCGTGTCTATGCACCGGTGGGCGCGCACCGCGACCTGCTGGCCTACCTGGTGCGCCGCCTGCTGGAGAACGGCGCCAACTCGTCCTTTGTGCACCAGATGGCCGATGAGTCGGTCAACATGCAGGAGCTGCTGATCTCGCCCTTGCGCCTGGAGCCGGTGTCATCGCTGCCCATGCCGATAGACCTGTTTGGCACCCATGCCGGTGCGCGCAAGAACAGCACCGGTCTGGACCTGACCGTGCCCGCCATGCGCTCGCCCCTGCTGGCTGCGCTGGATACCACCACCGTGCCACAGGTGGCCGAGGCCAATGTGCAAACCATCCCGCAGGCCTATGCATCCAGCTATGCCAGCTACAAGAGCTGGAGCCAGACGGACGTCAGCGCACGCTCGGCCATCCTGCGCCGCGCGGCAGACGCCATGCTGGCCAAGACGCCCGCCCTGTGCGTCATGCTGGTCAAGGAGGCCTTCAAGACTTGGGGCGATGCGGTGTCGGAAGTGCGCGAGGCGGTGGACTTCCTGCGCTACTACGCCGACGAGGCCGAACGCATCATGCAGCCCCTGCCCATGCCGCAGGTGCATGGCGTGGTGGCAGCGCCGTTCACCTACGGTGTGACGGGCGAGACCAACACCCTGCGCCTGACGGCGCGCGGCGTGTGGGTGTGCATCAGCCCCTGGAATTTTCCCCTAGCCATCTTCGCCGGCCAGGTGGCTGCGGCACTGGCCACCGGCAATACGGTACTGGCCAAACCGGCGGAGCAAACGCCTGGCATTGCACTGGCCGCCGTGCGCATCCTGCATGAAGCCGGTGTGCCGCAGGACGCGCTGCAGTTGCTGCACGGTGCTGGCGAAACCGTGGGTGCGGCCCTGGTGGCGCAGCCCGGTGTGGCCGGCGTGGTGTTTACCGGTTCCACCCAGGTGGCCAAGATCATCCAGCGCGCGCTGGCCGCCAAGGACGGCCCCATCGTTCCGCTGATTGCGGAAACCGGCGGCATCAACGCCATGGTGGTGGACTCCAGCGCCTTGCCCGAGCAGGTGGTGGATGCCGTCTGCCTGAGCGCCTTCCGCTCCGCCGGCCAGCGCTGCTCTGCGCTGCGTTTGCTCTGCGTGCATGAGTCGATTGCCGACGGCGTCATCGAGATGGTGCAGGGTGCTGCGCGTGAATTGCGTGCAGGCAACCCGGCCGAGCTGAGCACCGACGTGGGCCCGGTCATCGACCAGGAAGCGTTTGACAACATCCAGCGCCAGATCGACCGCCTGAGCAAGGAAGCGGTCGTCGTGGTCAAGCCGGATGCGTCTGTGCAGGCCGGTGTGAAGCATCTGATTGCGCCCCACGCTTTTGAGGTCAAGCGCATTGCCGACGTGAAGGCGGAAATCTTCGGACCCGTGTTGCAGATCGTGCGTTGGACAGGTGACCCGGCGCAGGTTGTGGAAGAGATCAACGCCCTGGGCTACGGCCTGACCTTTGGCATCCAGACCCGCATCGACTCACGCGCCAACGCGCTGGCACACGCGGCGCACATCGGCAATGTCTACGTCAACCGCAACATGATTGGTGCGGTGGTGGGCGTGCAGCCGTTTGGCGGCGAAGGCTTGAGCGGCACCGGACCCAAGGCGGGTGGGCCGCACTATCTGTACCGCTTCTGCGCGGAGCAGACGGTGACGGTCAACACCACCGCTGCGGGGGGGAATGCTGCGTTGTTGGCGCGTTGATTTTTCGGGCCGCGTGTGGTGAGGCGGGCGGCGCAGCTTGCGCTCTCCGGCTCACCTCGCGGGCGGCTATTGCTGGTGCGCTTGGGTTGCTGCGTCAACTTGGTTGTTGATTGGGCGCCTCTGTGGCAACCACGAATGGCGCCTGCGCTCGCAAGCTGCACCGCCCGCCTTGGGGGATGGGTGGGAAATGGAGTGTTGTGGGTTGGTAGATTGCAATCCACTGTCCTTGATATTTGAACTACAGCGTAGCTGGCGAAGTCTGCTTATATGCCCTCTAAATCCAGCTCCCAATTTCATAGCCGCACGCCATAAGCTCTTTCGATACCTCTGCCTTCCACGCACCTTGCGCATCGAAGTTGACGTAGACCACACCACTGATGTCGTTTGGGGTTTCGATGTCACCCTTCACAAGCGCACAGACATTTTCCCGGCCAAGCTTAGCCATAAGGTAGCCGTGTTCAAAGACTACGTTCTGCCTTGCGCGATTTCTTGGTTGAACCTTAGTGTCCTGTGCTCCCCTTCCGTGGTCGCACGGGGTGTACAAAATAAGCGCGAAGTCCGCATCATTTGCATAACGCTCAATTTTTTCAATGATTGTCATACCTGCGCTTGCTTGCTCATGCAAAATTATTGGCTCAAGTCCAATCACTCCAACAAATCGAGCAACCTCTTGCTTCACTTCATTGTCTCGTCCATGAACAATGAATACCTTTCGTTTGTTCCGTGCTACAGAAGATTGCTTACTTTTATTAAATAGTGCAGATGTAGCCGTTGGCAGATTGGTTGTAGCACCGAACTCCAATGTATCGAGAAGAGGTGTGAACTCTTCAGATAGATAAGACCGTCGCTCTGCGTACGTACCGAACTTGCTTTTGATGAACCCCCAAAACGAATCAAGGTTTCGGTGTGTTCGAACCCATGATGGAATGAGACTTGACGTTTCTGTGTCTGTCAAAAGTTCTCGACGTAGCGCTTCGTACTCCCTAGTGTCCGCGTTACCTCCCGTTGCGTGCGAAACAAGCAGGTTCAACAAGTAATTTACTTTGTCGAATTTTGTCTGCAGGAATTCGATACTCATAGTTTCGTTTGCTTGTTATGGTTATCTATATTCTGGCAGACAGGTCACCGCAATAAGGGAAGTTTCTTGGTTTGAGGAAATCATGATGGCATCTGAATCAGCAGCCCGTGTGTCTGCTCCGATAACGTCTCCCTAGCAGGTAGACCAATCGCGAGTCCCATTCTCCGTTGCCACAGAGTCGCCACACCAGCTACGGCAATGGCTGCAAAACGTCTTTTTGGTGAGAGCCGGGTTGCGGTCTTTCAGACTGCGACAGAGTGCGCTGAGAGGTTCACCTGAAGCTTCTCGCGCACAGCCCGAAATATGGCCGCCAAGTTGTCCATGCTGGGATTGCCCGTAGGGGACAGCATCCTGTGCAGGCTTTTGCTAGGTTTGGCGGTCAGCATTGCAAGTTGCTCAAAACCAATTGTGGCGTTGACGAGGTCACGCAGAATAAGACGGGCCGTTTCAGGCTCACCGTTGAGAAACAGAGTCGCTGCCTCATCCAGAAGCGCTTGCGCAAAAGAGGCGTCACTTTGAACACGCTCAACGACGGTCTCTTTGAAATTTCTAGTCAGTGCCATTTCTATTACCCCTTGTGCTTGCTGGCCATCTTGGACGCCATCGCCCTTTTGCGGGCTTTGTACTCAGCCAATAGTTCCTTGGCCCTATCAATGTCACGTTGCTGTCCTCGCTTGGTGCCACCACCGAATAGAACAATAAGCGTGTCGCCATCTTTTGCAAGATAGATCCGGTAACCGGGCCCCCAGTCAATGACGTACTCCCCCATGCCATCAAACCATTTGATGTTGGACGTATTGCCCAACTCCATGCGCAGCTTGGCAACGGTCACCTTGGCAGCCGCCTGGGATGAAAGGCCGTCAAACCATTGTTTGTACGGGTTGGAAGCGTCTTCGCGGATGTACTCTTCGACTTTGATCGCCATGCGGAATGGTAACACATACGTTACTTCGTTGGACTGCGAATATTTGGCGACCTATCAGCCATCCATTCGCCATCGCCACCAAGACCAAGCCCCCCACCACGGCGTTAACGGAATAGTGCAGGTCGCCCGGAAGCAGGCACCGGAGAGCGTGGGCCAGAGAATGCATGGATGGTCTGATGGCCCACCTACCCATGGGCGCTACCATTTCCTCTTCCCTCGCCAATAGAAAGAAAGCCCAAGTCCATGGCCGCCAAACGCCCGCATATCCTGTTCATCATGGCCGACCAGATGGCCGCGCCCATGTTGCCCATGTACAACCCGCAGTCGGTGGTGAAGATGCCGCATCTGAGCCGTCTAGCGTCCGAAGGCGTGGTGTTCGAGTCGGCTTACTGCCCCAGTCCTTTGTGCGCGCCCTCGCGCTTCAGTCTGGTCAGCGGCCAGTTGCCCTCCAAGATTGGCGCGTACGACAATGCTGCGGACTTTGCTGCGGACGTGCCCACCTACGCGCACTACCTGCGCAACCTGGGCTACCGCACGGCGCTGAGCGGCAAGATGCACTTTTGCGGTCCCGACCAGTTGCATGGTTATGAAGAGCGCATGACCAGTGACATCTACCCGGCCGATTACGGCTGGGCGGTGAATTGGGATGAACTGGAGGTGCGCCCCAGCTGGTACCACAACATGTCTTCCGTGCTGCAGGCCGGCCCCAGCGTGCGTACCAACCAGCTGGACCACGACGAGGAAACCATCTTCAAGGCGCGCCAGTACCTGTACGACCATGTGCGCAACACGCCGGATCAGCCCTTCTGCCTGACCGTGTCCATGACGCACCCGCATGACCCGTACACCATTCCGGCAGAGTTCTACGACCTGTACCGCGATGAAGAAATTCCCATGCCCGCGCACCCGATTGCGCAGGTCGACCAGGACGTGCATTCCAAGCGCCTGCTCAAGGTGATCGACCTGTGGGACAAGCCGCTGACCGAGGAGTCGATTCGCCGTGCGCGGCGCGCCTACTTCGGCTCCTGCAGCTATGTGGACTCCAAGATTGGCGAGCTGCTCAAGACGCTCAAGGACTGTGGTCTGGAAGACGACACCATCATCGTCTTCTCCGGCGACCATGGTGACATGCTGGGCGAGCGCGGCCTTTGGTACAAGATGCACTGGTTCGAGATGGCCGCACGCGTGCCCATGATCATCCACGCGCCCCAGCGTTTCCAGGCGGGCCGCGTGGCGGGCAGTGTTTCCACCATAGACCTGTTGCCTACCTTTGTGGAGTTTGCTGGCAGCCAGGTAGATGCGCGCCTGCCGCTGGATGGGCGCACGCTCATGCTGCATCTGCAGGGCCAGGGCGGGCACGACGAGGTCATTGGCGAATACATGGCCGAGGGCAGCAAGACGCCGCTGATGATGATCCGCCGCGGTCCCTGGAAGTTCATCTACTCGCAAGACGACCTGTGCATGCTCTACAACCTGCAGAGCGACCCAGCCGAGCGCACCAACCTGGCCGGTGACGCCAAATACAGCGAGATCCTGCAGGCCTTTCTGGCAGAGACCGCCAAGCGCTGGGATCTACCCGCGTTGCACCAGCAGGTGCTCAACAGCCAGCGCCGCCGCCGACTGGTGTACAGCGCACTGACCAAGGGCAAGCTTACGTCGTGGGACCACCAGCCCTTTGTGGACGCCAGCCAGCAGTACATGCGCAACCACATTGATCTGGACGACCTGGAGCGCCGGGCGCGCTTTCCGCGCCCCTAGTCCGGTGCGTTAGTGGGTCAAGCGTGGCACGGCGTCTTCGTCCTGTGCCACCTTGAATACCGCCACCGTGCCCACCAGCTCTTGCGCCTGAGATTTCAGGCTGCTCGCAGCCGCCGCCATCTGTTCCACCAGGGCGGCGTTTTGCTGGGTGGAGCGGTCCATCTGTGTGACTGCTTCACCAATTTGGGCCACACCTGCACTTTGTTCCGAGCTCGCGGCGCTGATCTCGCCCATGATGTCGGTCACGCGCCGGATGGAGCTCACCACTTCCGTCATGGTGACGCCAGCCTTGTCCACCAGCGCCGAGCCCTGTTCGACCCGCTCCACGCTGGCATTGATGAGCGACTTGATCTCCTTGGCGGCCTCAGCTGAGCGACCGGCCAGGCTGCGCACCTCGGAAGCCACGACCGCAAAGCCCCGCCCTTGCTCACCCGCCCGGGCGGCTTCCACGGCTGCATTGAGGGCCAGGATATTGGTTTGAAAGGCGATGCCGTCGATCACGCTGATGATGTCGCTGATCTTGCGTGAGGACTCGTTGATGCCCTTCATGGTGTCCACCACCTGTGCCACCACTTCACCGCCCTGCACGGCCACCGTGCTGGCATTCATGGCCAGTTGATTGGCCTGACGGGCATTGTCGGCATTCTGGCGGACGGTGGAGCTGAGCTCTTCCATGGATGCGGCCGTCTCCTCCAGTGCGCTGGCCTGGCCTTCGGTGCGGGCCGACAGATCGTTGTTGCCGTGGGCTATTTCGCTGCTGCCATTGGCAACCGCCTCAGAGCCCTGGCGCACCCTGGACACCACGGCAACCAGGCTCTCGCGCATTCTTTCCAGAGCCATCAACAACTGGCCCAGGTCGCCTTCAACTTTGGCGCGGATGGGTGTGCGCAGGTCACCGTCGGCAATGGACTCGGTTGCGCTCAGGGCATGGGCCAATGCAGTGCGGATGCTTTGCGCCAGTTTCCAGGCCAGAAAACCGCTGAAGAGGATACCGATCAATCCCAGTGTCAGGATGATGTTGGTCGCACGGTCAATCCGGTTGCCGATCTGTGTGCTGCCTTCATCCATGCCGTTCTGCTGTTCCAGCGCGAAACCGTCTAGCACTTTCTGGTAGCTCTGCAGGGATGGCATCAAGGAGTCATAGAACTCCGATCGGGCGTAGTCGGAAGAGCCGGAACCCAGGGCGTCCAGGAAGGACTTTCTGGCCTTCTGGTATTTGTCGTCCGCCTTGGCAATTTCAGCAAAGGTGGGGGAATCCTTGGACGTCTCGGCAAAGGTGGCCTTGGCCTGGTCGATGATTTTCTTGTTGTCATCAACCTGCTTGTGCAGCACGTTCAACTTGTCCGGGTCGCCAGTGGCCAGCATGAAGCCGAACTGGAGTGCGTCCTGCGACAGAGTGGAATGCCACTGCCGGGCAGCCCGTTCCCTTGCGACTTCGTTCTTCATGAGCGCACGGGACGCAGAGCCGACACCACGCAACTGGCTCCAGCTGGCGATCAGGATGAGGATCAGGACCCCCCACATCACGGCATAGCCCACCATGAGGCGTGATGCGGTCGTCTTCCGAAACTCCAACATAGCTTGACTCCAAGTATTTTTGTTGCCGTTGCGACCCCCTCGCCACGGCGCGTCAGCCAAGTGTAAGGCGTGGGCCGATAGGCCAAAAACATTCAATGCGAACTAGCTGTTAGCCCGAAATGGTATAGCTCCCCCGATGTGGCTGGCTGCTTCAGAGTGGTGTGCGTGCTTTCCCAGGCCCGGAGTGGACTCAGGCAACTGGCAAGGCCATCGGCAGGTAAACCTCGACACTGGTTTCGCCGACCTTGCTGTTTATGGTGAGTTGTGCGTGGATGGCGCGGGCGCGCTCCTGCACGGCGGCAAGGCCTTTTTTGAAGGGGTTGCCGGTGTCGAATCCGTGCCCGTTGTCCACCAGCATCAGGCATACCCCATCCGACGTGCACGCATCCGCTCCCGTGCGGACATGTGCCACCACCCTGAGCGTAGTGGCATGCGAGTGTTGCATCACGTTGGACAGAACCTCCAGCAGCAGGAACTGCAGTTGCCGCATGGAATCCACTGACAGGTAATCCAGATGGGGCAGCATGCCCACATCCCAGAACAATTCGAGGTGCATGGCCCGCAAGCGCGGCTCCATGCGGTAGCGCAGGTTGGCCAACAGCGTGGTGATGTCGCCGGGCTCCAGGTGCATGGCGTCTATGGAAAGCTTGAGTTGGTCCAGCGAGTCGCGCAGCGTGGCCAGCACTTCGGCGGTGTGGAACGCGGGAGATTGCAACTGCCGGATGGCCGAGCTGATGTGTGCACCCACGCCATCATGCATGTCGCGCAAGATGCGGGTGCGCTCCAACACCCGTGCCCGCTCTGCCTCGCCTTCGCGCAGACGCAGCTCAGCGCGGGCAAGCTCTTCCCTCTGTAAAAAGAGCAGGCGCTTTTGTCGTTCGGCAAGATACCCCGCGGTGCCCCCAATCAGGTTGGCAGAGAAAAGGAAAAAGTCGTGCCCGACGAGCTCTGTAACCGGATACGGGTGCCATATGCCAAAGACCACGTTGTACAAAACCAGCAAACTTAGGTCCACCCCGAGTGCGTAGACAAAGCGCACGCCAACAAAGTTGTAGGTGTAAAACGCGACTTCAACAATCAGCGGGTAAAACGCCGACGCGTAGTCATCGTGCACCATGGTCTGCATGGCAATAAGCCCCCAGCCTGCTGCAAACCCCACCATGGAAAGACCCATGTGACAGTGTTTTGCAAACCATTGCGTGGGATGCAGCAGCAGCATCAGAACAGGAACCAGCATTGCAGTCAGTCGCATGGACCAAAGCCCTGTCACCTGCGGTGCGGGCAACACCAGATCCAGCACAAACCCGTGCACCAGATAGACCAGGATTCCCATCCAGACGGCAATCTTCCCCTGACGGGCAACGCGTGCCAGAGAGGCTTCTGCAAAAGCGCGCTCCAGCGTCTGGTCCGAAAAGCGCAGCGTCAGCCAGTGCATAAGCGCGCTCAGCGTTCCGCGGAATTCAGCAGACCAAGGCGCCCGGCCTCGAATACGGCTTCATTTTTGGAATGCACCGAGAGCTTGGCGTACAAGTTCTTGATGTGGGTTTGCACGGTATGCACGCTCACCCCTTGCAGGCGGGCGATCTCCGCATAGGAAAAGCCGCGCGCAACCAGGTCCAGCACACCCTGCTCACGCGGTGACAGCGACGGCGTGTTGTCATCGGCGGGCTTTTGCGCATCCGGCGTGCATTTTCTGGTTGCTTCGGCAACTGGCGGTTGGACGGCATGCAGGTACCTGCGCAGGACCTTGCGTGCAATCATGGGCGAGATGGGAGAAGCGCCAAGCTTCATCTCGGTGATGGTGTGCGCAATGTCGTCCGGCGTGGCATCTTTGTGGATGTAGCCCAGGGCACCCGCCTCAATGCTTGCCAGCACGTTGTCATCGTCACCGAACATTGAAATCACCAGCGCCTCGCATTCGGGATGCTGCTGCCTGGCAAAACGGATCACATCCAGTCCGCTGCCATCCGGCAGGCCCAGGTCGGTGAGAAGCACGTCAACTCTGTTGCTGGGGTCCGAGAGAAACGCCTTGGCTTGCGCCACATTGTTCGCGCATCCGGCCAGCGCCAGCTGACTGCTTTTGCCCACGCTTAACGCAAAAAAATCCACGGTTTCCGGATCGTCTTCAACGATAAGCACATGCCACATGGTGTGGGAGTCCTACATAAATTGACAAGACCGGAGCATATCGCCTTGGTGGACTCCAGTCGCTGTTGTTCCATCCCCCTTTTATGGGATGCCGTAATACTGCACGCAACAGTAACCTGTGCCGTCTCTTACCCATACCGACAAAGGAAATGCACATATGAAGACGATTCAAGCCAGGGCTGGTCTACTTGCGGTGGCAGCGGCCATATTGGTGGCGTGCGGTGGTGGGGGCGGAAGTTCTCCCCCGGCGACGGGCACCACGGCTACCACCACCTCCTTGTCCGGCGTTCTCACGGATGGACCTGTCAAAGGGGTTTGTTATCTGGCATCGCCCTCAGGACTCAATGGCACCACCAGTGCAACTGGGGCCTACAGCTTCAGTGCGGGCGATTCGGTGGCTTTCTGGATTGATACCAGCGGAACCGGATGCGGCACCACCGCGGCGAACAACTCCAGTACCACCGGCATTTCACTTGGCACAGTGTCACCCGGCACGACGGCCACCGGGACCACGGAGCAAACATTCATCCTGAGCCTGTCGACCGGTTCACAGGCGGCAGAAACGTTGCAGGCGCTGAACCACGGGACAACCAGCAATATGGACGTCAGCGGTATCACCCTGCCAGCGGCGAACGTGCAGGACATCAATACCTACATTGCCAGTTCCGGGGACAACACAGGAACGGCGAGCAATGTTGTCAACCTGTTTACTGCCGCCCAGGGGGCTGCGAAAGTTGCGAGCGTCACTTTGGTGCCCAATTTGCCGGTGACCAATGCGTTTCAGTTGACGGTGGTGAACAACCTGTCGACAACCATCAGCAGCGGACTGGGAACTGCACCAACCAATTTCAGCATTCCCGAAGGAACGCTGGTGTTTGCAATCAACAGTGGCAACGTCACCGCAACCACCTACCCTGCAAACTCCGTAGGACCCTATTCCAAGGCCAGAATTTTGTATTACGGAGCCAATGGCGCGGGCCGACGCATTGTGTCCGGCACCATGTCCACCGCCAGCACGTTCTCACTGACGGGAACGACCGGCGACAACCTGCTGGTGGTGGATCAGCCCCTGACCTACTCGGTGTCGGGCAACACCGTGTCCATTGCGGTTCAGAAGAGCAACAAGAATGGCGTTCGTACCAACAATGTGGCCTCTTCCAAGACCATGACCTACTTCGATGGCAAAGCCGGCTTCTATACCGGGCAGGCCACCACAACGAATATTGCCAATGGCTACACGGAAAGCGAAACGTTCACCGGTGCAGATGTGCGGCTTACACCGCTGACCAATGCCATGCTGGCGGGCAAAGTCGTCAAGATAGTTGCGCCGAATTGCACAAACGGAGTGGCCTCCATGACCTTCTCGGCCGATGGCACAACAGCCGCATCGGATTGTGGCGGCACTTCTACCTTTACACCCATGTCGGATATCCCCGGCGTGATGGTGGTGACCAGCCCGGTCGGCGCCCAAGCCGGCAACGATGGATCCATTCTGTTTGTGGGCCTGGATGGCTCCAGCGTGAGTGCAGGATCTGCCCTGGTCTTTGTAACGGGCAATCCCGGAGTGACTTCCACCGACTATCCGGCCTGGGGCCGTCTGTCCATCATCTCGGTCAAATAGCCCTGCCTGGATGCGCTGGAGTGGTGGGCGCGATTTCGGGGTTGCCGAGATCAGTCCACCTGCTTGAGCTCGACGCTCCCCTGAACACTCAGGCGTAGCCGTCCGCGTCCGCATTTTTCGATCGCAATGCCCATGGCCTGGTCTGCCAGGCGCCGCCGCAGCAGGACCAGGCGCGCCTCCAAGTTGTCCACCACGTCTGGCAGGCCCAGGTCCGGATTGAGACGGATCTCGCGGTTGCTGAACTCGGTGCGTCCGTCACGCACATACTCCTGTAGCAAGTGCCACAGAATGGCGCCGGCCACGCCCTTGATGATGTAGGTATCGTCGAAGAAGATGCTGCGGGACTCGCGGAAGCAGCGCACCCGCAGGCTTTGTGCAGGCGGCGGCGCGGCCACCACGGAGTCTTGCGGGGCGGGCGTCTCGGCATCGATGGAGCCGTCGCCGCCTTCCTGCAGCGCACGCATGCTTGCGGCGACCTGTGCAGCCAAAGCAGCCAGCGTGTCCTCGTCGTCGTAGCTGAATCGCAAGTCCACGTTGCTCTCCACAAACAGCACACCGCACACCTTGCCGGCCTGCATCAAAGGCAGGCCCAGCTGGCTGTGCGGATCTGCTAGGCCCGGGTAGGGGATCTCGGTGGAAAGCGTGCGCCCTATGCCGTCCTGCAGCACCACATCACGTATGGCCTTGCTGTAGCGGTAGGCTTGCGTTACCCAACTTACACGGATAGCTGACTTTGCTTCTGCGCAGACACCGATGACGCCATCGCCCAGCGCCACTTCCGAGCCCACGCCCGAAGTGGAATAGCCCCGGCTGCCGACGGTGTAGAGGCGTGTACCGCTTTCATCGAGCATGAGGAAGATGGCATGTTCTATGCCCATCTCCTGTTCCAGCACATCCAGTGTGGTATCCACCAGGGCGCTCAGGGAGGCGCATTCCGCGATGCGCTCACTGCACCGGCGCAGTGCCGACAGGTGGTTGCGATCGGGCACTGGAGCGGGCAGGGTATTGCCCGACAACGCCTCGACGTTCAACACCTCGTAGATGTCGGAGCCCAGCAAACGAAAGACAGCACTCATGCCCGTGTGCGAGGCAATGCCTTCCAGATGCGCTTTCATGCGCTCGAACAGGGGGCCGCTGCTTTCGGTGCGCAGATAGTGCAAGCGCAGACGGTATATCTGAGCTGTGCGCGGATGGACGATGGTTAGCTGGCCATAGGGGTTGGCCAGGATGTTGCGTCGCGTCTTGTTGAAGAACTGGTACGACAGTGCAATGTGCGATCGGTCTACATACTGCACCTGCGACAGAAAGGCCACATTGGGCTCCCCCTCTGCTGAGCAGGTGGCCATGACGCCGGGTATGACGCCTTCCATGGCCTCGCGGATGTGGTCTATGCGCACGTTCATGGCGAGGGCTCGACTGTGCGCCCTGCACGAGGTCCGGGTGTTTGCTCAAACACGCTGTGGATGGTGAAGTCGATTGCCACCAGGTCGTCGGGACACTGGTCAAAGGCCGCACGCGCAAACGCCTCCCTGACATTCACCAGCCGCAACTCCCTGACCATATTCGACACGTGGCGCTCGAGCAGCGCAGCATCCGTTGCATCGACGGCGCGCACGCGGGCATCCTGTCCCTTGAGTTGCAAGCTGAAGTTGGTGAAGGGCACGGTGAACACGGCAGCGATCCAGCCGTTCGATGCAATATCGGCCATGGCCTGGGACGCATGGTCCCTGCGTGTCCACACCGTTGCGGACTTGCGGTCTTCTGCCACGTGGCCACCCATACTCCAACACACACTGGGCGCCATCGTTGCACTGCGCGTGGCAATGACCACATCGCTGCGCGTATTCAATAGCTCCAGTTGCTGAATGCTGATCATGGGGTGGCGAATGTATTTAGCAAAATTTTAAGCTTCCTTTATCAAATAGTTAGCCGCAAGAAGACGGTGAAATTTCTACAGTCATGCCGTGGATGGATAGCCACATGTGAATTGAACCAACCAAGGGAAAACTATGAAATTTGATAATGCTGAATCTGCCGCAGTGGCCCATGCCAACAGCCACGTACGCCTGGACATCTACCGTGACATACACAAGGCACTGCGCATGTGCATGGGTCACACGCTGCAACGGGTCGGCAGTGCGGACTGGCAGGACGCGGCCTGCGTAGCCAAGGCATGCGAACAGGTGCAAGGCCTGGCCGATTTCTGCGAAGGCCACCTCGCGCATGAAAACGCCCACGTTCACGCGGCCATGGAAGCCCGTGCGCCGGGCTCCAGTGGCAAGATCGCTGCGGAACACATCGAGCACGAACTCGAAATTGCGGCATTGCGCAATCTGGCCAACCAACTGGCGGCGGCACAACCGGCGCAGCGCGAATCGGCAGCACGCGCGCTCTACCAGACGCTGGCGTTGTTCATTGCGCACAACATGGTGCACATGCACGTAGAGGAGACGCAGAACAACGCGGTGTTGTGGAACAGCTATACCGACGCAGAAATCCTCGGCATCGAGCAGCGTCTGGTGGCCGATATCGCGCCGCCCATGATGATGCAGTCCATGCGTTGGATGATCCCTGGCATGTCCCACCCCGAGCGCGTGGCCAAGTTCACCGGCATCAAAGCCGGTGCTCCCAAGCCCGTGTTCGAAGCCCTGATGAATGTGGCCCGTGAGACGCTCAACGACACGGAATGGGCCAAGCTGGCACGTGCCCTGCAACTGCCGGTTACCCCCGGTCTGGTCGCTGGCTGAGTGGCAAAGGGCGCGGCGATGGGGACGTCAGTCCCGCATCAGCGTGCTCTTGCCGAACAACGACTCGATCAGGTCCACCGCCACCTCTGCCGTGCGGTTGCGCTCGTCCAGCGCGGGGTTGAGCTCCATCACATCCATGGAGGCCAGCAGGCCGGTGTCGGCAATCATCTCCATGCACAGCTGCGCTTCCCGGTAGGTGGGGCCGCCGCGCACGGTGGTGCCCACGCCGGGGGCGATGTCGGGGTCCAGAAAGTCCACGTCAAAGCTCACATGCAGATGGGTGTTGTCGTCGAGTTCCATCAGGGCCTGCTCCATGGTGGCGCGCATGCCCATCTCGTCGATGAAGCGCATGTCGAACACCTCCAGCCCCTGCGCGTGCACAAAGCGTTTCTCGCCCTGGTCCACGCTGCGGATACCGATCTGGCGCACCCACTGCGCCTGGATGGCGGGCACCTGTCCGCCGATTTCGATCAGCTCCTGGGGGCCGTGTCCGCACAGGCAAGCCACCGGCATGCCATGGATATTGCCGCTGGGTGTCAGGGTGCTGGTGTTGAAGTCGGCATGCGCGTCCAGCCAGAGCACGCGCAGCCGTTTGCCGGTGTCGCGGCAGTGGCGTGCCACGGCGCTGATGCTGCCAATACCCAGGCAATGGTCGCCGCCCAGCACGATGGGCAGGCGGCCCAGTTGCAGTTCGGCGTAGACCGCCGCATGCAGCGTCTGGTTCCAGGCGGTCACTTCGGCCAGGTGCCGGTAGCCGTCGACCGGCGGCAGCCAGGGGTTGCGCGGGCCGCTCAGGTTGCCGCGGTCCAGTACCTCCAGGCCGTGGCTCTCCAGCGTGCTGGCGATGTGGGCCACGCGCAGGGCTTCTGGCCCCATGCTGGCGCCGCGGCTGCCAGCGCCCACATCGGTGGGTGCGCCTATCAGGCTGATCTGTGTGTTCATGGTGTGTGCAGTGTGAAGATGGGAGAGCGGCTGCCCACATGCAGGCCGCGCGCGTTGCGCAGGGTGCTGGCACGCCAGGGTTCCAGTTGGGTGCGCTGTGCATCGTCCAGCCAGCCCAACTGGTCCAGCACGGCCACGGTGGCGGCAAACAGGGCTGGCTTGTTGCCGTCAATGATCTTGATGGCCAATGCCTCGCCCCGGCTCTTGCTGCCAATCACCTGCACACCGTCGGCGCCCACCTTGCTGACCCAGTCGCCGCGCCCGGCCTGCATGAAGGCCAGATCGTTGCGCGCCGTGCCGCTCACCATCCAGGGCTCTGCGGTCATGGCGCTGGAGAGCGTGGCAAAGCTCTCGCCGAACTCCGCGTCGGCTGCGCCACTGGCCAGCCGCGCATAGCCATAGGCCAGGCGCGACAGCGGCATGGCGTAGTTGGGCGCCGAACAGCCGTCTATGCCCATTCCCATATCTTCTGCGTCCATGCCCACCGCGCGGGCCACGTCACGGCGGATGGCTTGCTGCAGTGGGTGGTCCGGGGCAATGTAGTCCTGCACCGGCCATCCGCTTTGCACGCAGTGCGCCAGAAAGCCCGCATGTTTGCCGCTGCAGTTGTTGTGGCGCTCGTCAAACTGCAGCCCTTCCGGTGGCGCCTGCTCCAGCTGGGTGAAGATGCCCGGCACATGGCAGCCGCAGCGCAGCGTCTTGTAATGCAGGCCGGCTTTGCCCAGCATGGAGTCGGTCGCCGCCACATGGGCGTCTTCACCGTTGTGGCTGGCACACATCATCGCCACTTCGGCTTGTGTGAAGCCCAGTTGGGTGTGGCCGCCGGCCTCTATGAACGGCAATGCCTGCAGTGCCTTGAGGGTGGAGCGGGTGAAGGTGCGCAGGTGGGCGTCGCCCGCATGGGCGACCAGCTCGCCGCGTGTGTTGACCACCGCAATGGCGCCGAAGTGCAGGCATTCGCTTAAAGACCCGCGGGTGAGTTCGATCAGGGGTTCGAGTTGCATGGCCGCAAGCATAGTGCGTATGGAGCGAAAGCGGATGCCTTGCCTATACTGCCGACATCAACAAGGGTTTTTGAGCATGCTTTCACAAGAGCAGATGGCGCGCTACCAGCGCGAGGGTTTCCTGGTGTTGCCAGGCTTCAAGCGCGCGGACGAAATTGCCGCGTTGCGCGCACGCGCCATGCAGATGGTGCACGATTTCGACCCGCAGACCAGCAAGACCATCTTCACCACCAACGACCAGGTCCGCACCATAGACCGTTACTTCCTGGACTCCGCAACCAAGAGCAGTTGCTTTTTTGAAGAAGAGGCGTTTGATGCGCAAGGCAACCTGCGCCAGGCCAAGGAGTTGTCCATCAACAAGATCGGCCACGCCATGCACGATCTGGATCCGGTGTTCAGCGCGTTTTCGCGCGGCGCGGCACTGGACGCGGTGGCCAAGGGCGTGGGCTTGGAACAGCCGCAGATCTGGCAGTCCATGTACATCTTCAAGCAGCCCGGCATTGGCGGCGAAGTGGGCTGGCACCAGGACGCCACCTTCTTCGACAGTACCCCCATCAGCGTGACCACCTTCTGGTTTGCATTGGAAGACGCCACGCTGCAGAACGGCTGCCTCTGGACCCAGGTGGGCGGGCACCACGGCCCCTTGCGCGAACGCTTTGTGCGCCACGGTGACGTTGTGCGCAAGGATCCCCTGGACGCCACGCCCTGGCCCGATAGCAGTACGGCGGTTCCGCTGGAAGTGCAGGCCGGCACGCTGGTGGTGTTCCACGGCCTGCTGCCGCACTACAGCGCGCCCAACCGCTCCCCCATCTCGCGCCATGCCTACACCCTGCATGTGACCGACGCCCGTACCGCGTATGCGCCCACCAACTGGATACAGCGCGGAGCAGACTTCCCGGTGCGCGGGTTTGTCTAGCTGCGCTAAACAGCCCCGCGTGCTAAGCTGACTGCCCGACTTTGCTGACATAACAATTTGACGGAGACCCCCACCATGCCAGGACTCGTACCCCATATTGATCCGGACGGATTGCTCGAATTTTCCGTGGTCTATACCGATCGCGCACTCAACCACATGTCGCAGCGTTTCCAGGGCGTGATGCGTGACATTTCCGCCATGCTCAAGGAGGTGTACCACGCGCTTTCCGTGGCGCTGGTCCCCGGCAGCGGCACCTTCGGTATGGAAGCCGTGGCGCGCCAGTTCGCCACCGGCAAGAAAGCCCTGGTCATCCGCAACGGCTGGTTCAGCTACCGCTGGACGCAGATCTTCGAGATGGGCAGCATCCCCGCCGAATCCACCGTGCTCAAGGCGCGCCGCATCAATGATTCCAAGCAGTCGCCCTGGGTTCCCTGCCCGATTGCCGAAGTGGTGGCTACCATCCGCGACAAGAAGCCCGATGTGGTCTTCGCCCCCCACGTGGAAACCTCGGCCGGCATGATCCTGCCCGACGACTACCTGCGCGCCGTGGCCGATGCGGTCCACGAAGTGGGAGGTCTGTTTGTGCTGGACTGCATTGCCTCGGGTGCGCTCTGGGTCAACATGGAGGCATTGGGCGTGGACGTGCTGGTGACCGCCCCGCAAAAGGGCTGGAGCGGCTCACCCTGCTGCGCCATGGTGATGCTCAGCGCCCGCGCGCGTGCCGCCATCGATGGCACCACCAGCACCAGCTTTGCCTGCGATTTGAAGAAGTGGCTGCAGATCATGGAAGCCTACGAAAAAGGCGGCCATGCCTACCACGCCACCATGCCCACCGACGCTCTGGTGCGCCTGCACGAGGTGATGCGCGAAACCCGCGCCTACGGTTTCGAGAAAGTGCGCCAGGAGCAGATTGCCCTGGGTACCCAGGTGCGTGCGCTGTTCGAGAGCCGCGGCATTGTCAGCGTGGCGGCAGAGGGCTTCAAGGCGCCTGGCGTGGTGGTGAGCTACACCAGCGATGCCGACATCCAGAACAGCAAGAAGTTCCTGGCGCTGGGCCTGCAGACCGCCGCCGGCGTGCCGCTGCAGTGCGACGAACCGGCCGACTTCATGACCTTCCGCGTCGGCCTGTTCGGCTTGGAGAAGCTGCACAACGTGGACCGCAGTGTGGCGCATCTGGCTGCCGCGCTGGACGCCATGGGCATCAAGGCCCCGGTCGAAGCCGTCGTCGCCTGAGCGGCTTCAGGGCCCGCGGCGCAAGTTGCCCGCGGGCTCAGTGGGCGTTGCGCGCCTGCAACCAGGTCTGCAGGCGCGCAACGCCCTGGTGCAGACGCGCAATGTCCTTGGACGCAAAGCACCAGCGCAGCCAGCCATTGGCCTCCGGGGCAAACGCATTGCCCGGTGCCAGGCCCAGCCCCGCTTCCTGCACCAGCCGCTTGGCAATGGTGAGTGAGTCACCCGCCACCGGCACCTTGAAAAACGCATACATCCCGCCCTTGGGGCTGGCCACTTCCACGCCTGGCAGCGCCTGCAATGCAGGCACCAGCGCATCGCGGCAGGCCTTGAGGTGCTGCACCACGCGCGGCGTGACTTCATCGGCACGATCCAGCGCCGCGATGCCGGCACGCTGCACAAAGGTGCTGGCACAGGAGGTGTTGAACTCGATCAGCTTGCCCATGGCCTGCGTCAGCGTGGGCGGCAGTACCAGCCAGCCTAAGCGCCAACCGGTCATGAGGTAACTCTTGGAAAAGCTGTGTACCACCAGCAGCCGGTCTTCTGGCACGGAATGGTCCAGAAAGCTGGGCGCGCAGGCCTGCGCTGTGGGCTCGTAATACAGGTTTTCGTAGACCTCGTCGGCCAGTATCCAGGTGCCTGTCTTGCGGCAATGCGCCAGGATGGCACGCTGCTCCTCGGGCGTGAGCGTCCAGCCCGTGGGGTTGTTGGGCGCGTTGACGATCAGCAGCTTGGTGGCTGGCGTGATGGCCGCCAGCAGCGCGTCCAGGTCCAGCGTCCAGGCGCCCGCCTTGGGTTGCAGGCTGACCGTGCGCAACTTGCCGCCCATGATCAGCGCCTGCGCCGTCAGGTTGGGCCACACTGGGGTAACCGCCACCACTTCATCACCCGGGTCCACAATCGCCTGCACCGCCAGCATCAGCGCACTCACGCCGCCACTGGTCACCGCAATGCGGTCCGCCGTGATGCCCGCGCCCGCATTGTGCTGCGGGTGCTTGGCCGTCATGGCGCGGGCAAGGCCTTCGCGCAGCGGCGGCAGGCCCAGGTTGTGGGCGTAAAAGGTCTCGCCCTGGCGCAATGAATCGATGGCCGCTTCACGGATGAAGTCGGGTGTGACTTCATCGCTCTCGCCAAACCAGAAAGCCAGCACATCGGTGCGCCCTATGCCGGCGTTGGCTACTTCACGGATCTTGGATTCTTCGAGGTTCTGTATGGTGCTGCGCATGGTAGTGGGGCGTGTGGAAACAGCCTCACAGCATACGCGCTACCAACGGTATCAGGACCGATGCAAACACGACCTGCAACCCCAGCGCCAGCGCCGCCCAGGCACCGGCATCGGCGTTGACCTGCATGGCGCGAGCCGCGCCTATGCCGTGCGCCGCAGTGCCCAGCGCAAAGCCGCGCGCCATCCAGCCGGTGGCATCCCTGCCGATGCGCAACACATCAAACAGGTACTTGCCCGACAGCGCGCCCACCATGCCAGTCACCACCGCGAACACAGCAGCCAGCGCCGGAATGCCGCCTAGTTTTTCCGCCACACCCATGGCCACCGGCGCCGTCACCGACTTGGGCGCCAGAGACAGCAGCACATCGTGCGGCAGGCCCAGTGCCCAGGCCAGGCCGGTGGCGCTGACGGCAGCTGCCGCACCGCCGGCCAATGCCGCGATGGCAAAGCGGCTCCAGCGCGAGCGCAGCACGGCGCGGCGCTCCCACAGCGGCCAGGCCAGCGCCACCACGGCGGGCCCCAGCAGAAAGTGGATGAACTGCGCACCCGAAAAATACGTGGGGTAGGCAGTGCCGGTGAGCGTCAGCCCCACGGCCAGTGTCAGCACCGACCACAGCACCGGATTGGCCCAGGCGGCCTGGCCCATGCGTCCGTAAAAGGCCTGCGCCAGCACATACACCACCAGCGTGGCGGTCAGCCCAAACAGGGGCGTGGAAGACAGGTACACCCAGAGCTGCACGAACTCAGCCATGGCCCTCCTCCGTAGCATCGTCTTTGAGCAGGGCGCGCAGCACCAGTGCCGTGACGGCCAGGCTGGCCCAGGTGGACAGCACGATCACCACTGCGATACGCACGCCGTAAGTGCCCAGCACATCCAGGTGCGTCATCACGCCCACACCGACCGGCACAAACAGCAGCGAGAGGTGCTGCAGTAAAAAAGCCGCCACCGCACCCACGCTTTCCTGAACCAGAGGCCAGCGCAGCGCCACCAGCAACAGCAGCATGCCCACCACCGGTCCGGGTAGGGGCAGATGCAGCCCGCGTGAAATCACCTCGCCAATGGATTGCAGCAGCAATAGCCAGGTGATGCCGCGCAGTGCCTGCATCGCAGCCTAGAAACGTTCGAGTTCGGGGTGCTTGATCTGCCCGCCGCGCACCAGCATCTTGCCGTACTCGGCACAGCGGTGCAGCGTGGGAATCACCTTGCCCGGGTTGAGCAGGCCCTTGGTGTCAAAGGCCGCCTTGAGGGCAAACATCTGGGCGTTCTCTTCGGCGGAGAACTGCACGCACATGCTGTTGAGCTTTTCCACGCCCACACCGTGCTCGCCCGTCACCGTGCCACCCATGGCCACACTGGTTTCCAGGATGTCGGCGCCAAACAGTTCGCAGCGGTGCAACTGGTCGGGGTCGTTGGCATCGAAGAGGATGAGCGGATGCAGGTTGCCGTCGCCAGCGTGGAACACATTGCAGCAGCGTAGCTGGTATTTCTTTTCCATCTCCTGGATGGCCAGCAGGATGTCGGCCAGGCGCTTGCGCGGAATGGTGCTGTCCATGCACATGTAGTCCGGGCTGATGCGGCCCGATGCGGGGAAGGCATTCTTGCGCCCGCTCCAGAAGCGCATGCGCTCAGCCTCGCTCTGGCTCACCGCAATGCGGGTGGCACCGGCGGCTGTGAGCACCGCACTCATGCGGCCGATTTCCTCTTCCACCTCTTCAGGCGTGCCGTCGCTCTCGCACAGCAGGATGGCGGCAGCGTCCAGGTCGTAGCCGGCGTGCACGTAGTCTTCCACGGCGGCGGTCATGGGCTTGTCCATCATCTCCAGCCCGGCCGGGATGATGCCCTCGGCAATCACGGAGGCTACCGCTTCCCCGGCTTTGCGCACGTCGTCGAAGCTCGCCATGATGCAACGCGCCAGAAGGGGCTTGGGCACCAGCTTGACGGTGACCTCAGTCACCACCGCCAGCATGCCCTCACTGCCCACCAGCACGCTCATCAGGTCGTAGCCGGGCTCGTCCAGCGCGTCGCTGCCAAATGTGACGGGTTCGCCTTCGGCAGTGAAGCCACGCACCTTCTGGATGTTGTGCAGCGTCAGGCCGTATTTCAGGCAGTGCACGCCGCCGGAGTTTTCCGCGACGTTGCCACCAATGGTGCAGGCGATCTGGCTGCTGGGGTCGGGCGCGTAGTACATGCCATAGGGTGAGGCTGCTTCGCTAATAGCCAGGTTGCGCACGCCACACTGCACTACCGCTGTACGGCTGCGCTTGTCGATCTTCAGGATCTTGTTGAACTTGGCCAGCGACAGGGTCACGCCCAGCGGGTTGGGCATGGCGCCGCCCGACAGGCCGGTGCCTGCACCGCGCGCCACCACGGGCACTTCCAGCGCGTGGCAGGCCTTGAGCACGGCGGCCACCTGGGCCTCGGCTTCCGGCAATGCCACCAGCAAGGGGCGGGCGCGGTAGGCGGTGAGGCCGTCGCATTCGTAGGGCGTGGTGTCTTCTGTCTGGTAGAGCAGGGCGTGGGGTGGCAGCAGGGGTTTGAGGGCCTGCAACACGCGGGCCTGCAGTTCGGCGCGTTGCATCAATTCGTTGGCAGCAGATGGGGTCGGGGCGTTCATGAAGAGCGTGTTTTGGGGTGTCTGTCCACTGTAGGGCAAGCGCCGCAGGTGTGGCGTGAATTAACTTGCACGGGCTGTTGAATTGCCGCCACGTTGTGTGGTCAGGCCATGGCCTTCTTGAGCCACTCGGTGAAAGCGGCCACTTCCCAGCGGTCCATGGCACCGGTGCGCCAGCACAGGTAGTGGGCGTGGGGGCTGGGCACATTGCGCATGAACGCATCGGCGGTGCCCAGGCGCACCAGGGAGCCTTGCTCCAGCCAGGGCGCACCCAGTTTCAGCCGCACCAGTGCGATGCCCATGCCGGCAGCGGCGCAGTCGCACATTAGGCCGATGTCGTTGAACTGCGAGCCTTCGGTGGGTTCGGGCCAGTCCAGTCCGTTGGCAGCAAACCAGGTGCGCCAGGGTTCCAGAGGACTGCGCAGCAAGGGCATGTTGTCAAGATCCTGCGCCGACTCGAATGGCCCGTGCTCACGCACATAGGTGGGTGAGGCCAGGGGCGTCACTTCGTCCTTGGTCAGGCACAGGTATTCCAGGTCGGAGTAACGCCCGGCGCCAAAGCGCACCGTCAGGTCGGCGTCTTCGGCCACCACGTCCAGCAGCGGGATGGATACCTGCAGCGTCAGGTCGATTTCCGGGTAGGCGTCGGTGAACTGGCGCAGCCGGGGGATGAGGATGCTGCGCGCAAAGGTGGGCGTGACGGCCAGCCGCAGCTTGCGTTTTCCCGGAACCGAGGTGGAGCTGGGGAACTTTTGCAGGATGGCCAGCCCTTCACGCACATGGGCCAGGTATTCACTACCCTCGGTGGTGAGCGAGAAGTCGGCCCGTCCGAACAGCTTGGTGCCTATGATCTCCTCCAATTGGCGCACCCGATGGCTGATGGCACTGGGCGTGACATGCAGTTCTTCGGAGGCCTGGGTCACACTGCGCAGGCGCGCCAGTGCTTCAAAGGTCAACAGACACTGGATCGGTGGAATGCGGGCGGTGCTCATGCCCTCACTATAATTCGCGGCCCTCCCCCTGCATACCCAAACACCCGAGAAACTGCCATGTCCGACTCCCTAGCGGTGCTGCCGCAGTACCTCCTGCCCAAGAAGGCGCTTACCGTCTTCGCCGGCTGGGTAGCCGGTGCCAAGGGTGGCGCCATCACCACAGCGCTGATCCGCTGGTTCGTCAAGCGCTACCAGGTGAACATGGGCGAGGCGGCCCAGCCGGACATTTCCGCGTATGCCAGTTTCAACGACTTTTTCACCCGCGCGCTCAAGGCCGGTGTGCGCCCTCTGGCCGCAGCCGATTACCTGTGCCCGGTGGACGGCGCCATCAGCCAGTTCGGCCCCATAGCCGGCGACCAGATCTTCCAGGCCAAGGGCCACAGCTACAGCACCACCGCGCTGGTGGGTGGCGACGCGGCGCTGGCGGCGCAGTTCCAGGATGGCGCCTTTGCCACCCTGTACCTGAGCCCGCGCGACTACCACCGCATTCACATGCCCTGTGACGGCACCTTGCGCCGCATGATCTATGTACCAGGCGATCTGTTTTCGGTGAACCCGACCACCGCACGCGGCGTACCGGGCCTGTTCGCCCGCAATGAACGGGTGGTGTGCGTGTTCGACGGTGCCGACGGCCCGTTTGTGCTGACCCTGGTGGGCGCCACCATTGTGGGCAGCATGGCCACGGTCTGGCATGGCCAGGTGAACCCGCCGCGCAGCCCGCAGGTGTGCGAGTGGCATTACGACGCCGGTGCCGTGCAATTGAAGAAGGGTGAGGAGATGGGCCGCTTCCTGCTGGGCTCCACCGTGGTGATGCTGTTTGGCAAGGGCAAACTGGCGTTCAACCCGCAGTGGGCGCCCGCTGGCGCCATCCGCATGGGCGAAGCCATGGCCTCAAAGCCCTGAAAGGGCGACTTCCCCGCGTGCTGCGCGGGGAGGGTTCAGTGCACCAGTACCGGGTTTTGCGCCAGTTCGGCGTAGCGCTCCAGCGTGTCTTCCACCTCTTCCTGAGTCGGGGTGTTCACCTGCCAGGCAACGATGTGCTGTTGGAACAGTTCGGCCCAGGATCCGTCCAGATAGACCTCTTTGCCGGATCGTTTGTCCACGATTTCAAAGCCGTGGCGCAGCAGCATGGGCAGTACCTGCGCACCGTGTTCTGACTTGCTGGCTCCGGAGGGGTGTTGCACCTCCGACTCCAGGTTGGCCAGCATATGGGTGACCGAGTAGGTTTCAGAATCGTAGAGTGTGTGCATGTCGTAGCGGGTTCCTATGTTGCTTTGCAATTGGGAGCGGGCTGTCGCAATTCAAGACTAACAGGAAAACTCGGCTTCCAAGGGCTTCAGTCCGGTTTTTGTGACTTTCGCCACAAAAGGTCGGCAAATGCCCCGCTGGCCTCGGTAATGCGGATGCGCACCGGCAGGTAGCGCATGTCCGGTGCCAGCCAGATTTCGATGCGCTGGTCGAATTCCACGGTGGGCTCCTTGACAAAGCGCACCACCATCAGCGTGCCGCCCGGCAGTTCCATGGATTCCGGCGTGCCAGCCTTGAAGTCCCACAGTTCCGCCCGGTGTGCATCGGCTGCCTGGAAGCTGATGACCGAACCCGCCGGGTAGCGCGCAGGCTCGCCCGCCACCATGGCACTGAGTTGCAGCATCGCGCTGAGCTTGTCCTGTGCACCTGCCTGCAGCGGCACGTCCGGGTTGTTGGCACTGAAGGAGATGATGCCCTTGTCGCGCTGGAAATGGGTGGCCTGCTCGGCGCCGCGCGGCTTGTCGCCAAAGCGCGTGGGTTGCAGGCCGCTGTCAGTCAGCTCGCCCTTGCTGGTCCAGGTGCGCAGCCGAAAGCCGAAAGCCGAGAGCTCCAGCTTGGCGGTGTACTGCAGCGTATCGGGTTGCCATAGCAGCTCGCCGGACGCGGCGTACTTGATGTACCCCTTTTCCTCGCCCTTGCCGTCATACAGCAGCCGCACCGGCTCGGAATAGGACACCTTCTGGGCGCGCCGGACTTCGGCGCCCGCAGCGGCGGCGGTGGAAGCGACTAGCGGCGAGGGCGTCACGCTGGCACTGGCAGGTGGCTCGGGTTTGGCTGCGGCAAGCACGGCCGGTGCACTGGCAGGCGGTTGCGGTGCTGTCGCTGCTATGGCTGGTACGGCACCCACGGTGTCTGTAGGGCCGGGTGCGGCAACTGCGGGCGCGGGGTCGACTGTGGCCACGGGCGCCGGTGGTTCCAGGGCGGGCGCTATCGGCTTAGGAGTCGCGTGGGGTGCGGGCCGGGGGGTGGGGTCGTGTGGCGGAGTCGGACGAGCGGCTGCCGGTGGCTCGTCGATGGTGCGGGTCTCGAAGTGCAGGTCTGAGGCACTGTCAGGGCCTCCCACGTGAAAGCCTATGCCGCTGGGCAGGCCGCCTAGCAGCAGCACATGGGCCAGTGCAACGGCGGCGGTCAGGATCAAAAGCTTGCGCATGGAGTAGGGCGTGGTGGGCAGTGAGTTTAGGGCACAGCATAAATGCGGCGAAAATCCCCCCATGAAACTTGCAAGCTACAAAGACGGTTCCCGCGACGGCCAGTTGGTCGTGGTCTCCCGGGACCTGAGCCAGGCCCATTACGCCACCCACATTGCCAACCGGCTGCAACAGGTGCTGGACGACTGGAATTACCTGTCACCGCAGTTGCAGGACATTTATGACGCGCTGAACGCAGGCCGTGCGCGCCACGCCTTTCCTTTCGACCCGGCCCAGTGCATGGCGCCGCTGCCGCGTGCCTACCAGGTGGTGCAGGCCGATGCCTATCCCAGCCTGGGCGCCTTGCTGAACAAATCCCGCGGTGTGGAAGAGGCCGCGCTCTCGCTGCAGATGGCGCAGGCCAGTGGCGACGCGCTGCTGGGGGCGCACGAGCCGCTGCGCTGTGCCACCGAGGCGTTTGGTGTGGATTTTGGTGCTGCCGTGGCAGTGATCACTGGGGACATACCGCAGGAATGCCCGGGTGACCGTGCTCTGGACGGTGTGCGCTTGCTGGCGCTGTGCAATCTGGTGACGTTGCGCAACCTGCTGCCTGCCGATGCAGCCGCCAGCGCTTCGGTGCAGAGCCAGTGCGCCACCGCTTTCAGCCCGGTGGCAGTGACGCCCGATGAACTGGGTGAAGCCTGGTCCAAAGGGCGGGTGAACCTCACACTGCAATGCAGCTGGAATGGCCGCAAGGTAGGCATGGGCGACGCGGGTGCGGGCATGGGCATGCATTTCGGTCAGCTGCTGGCGTATCTGGCCAAGACCCGCGCAGTGCGCGCCGGCAGCATAGTGGCCGCAGGCCCGGTCAGCAATGCGGGGACCGAGAAAAAGGGCCAGTGGAGCTGGCCAGCCGGCTACCACTGCATCGCCGAAAAACGCGCCATGGAAATCGTGCAGGACGGGCAGGCGGCGACAGAGTACCTGCGGTTTGGCGACACCGTGCGTATCGACATGAAGAACACCGCCGGCCACAGCGTGTTCGGCGCGATCGAGCAGGAAGTGGTGGCGCTGCAGGACTGAGTCCGGCCTGGGTACCGTGAATTCGGCGCTTAGCCGTGCAGTTGCTGTGCGAAGGTCTTGATGCCGCGCAGCATCATCTCGATGGCCACGGACACCAGCACCAGACCCATCAGCCGTTCCACGGCCACCACCAGGCGGGTGCCGATGATGCGCTGGATGCGCTCGGCCGAGACCAGCACCACGGCGCTCACCAGCATGGTGACGCACAAGGCACCAATCCACTCCATGCGCCGCTCCGGTTGCTGCGATACCAGCAGCAGCACGGTAGCCAGCGCGCTGGGGCCGGCCACGGCGGGCACCGCCAGCGGCACGATGAGTGGCTCTTCCATCTGTTCCGGGTCCATGCTTTCAGGCGGAGGGAACACCATGCGCAAGGCGATCAGGAACAGGATCACGCCGCCGCCGATCTGCAGCGCCAGCTCGCTCAGGTTCATGACCTGCAGGAAGCGCTCGCCCACAAACATGAAGGTAAGCAGCAGCACAAAGGCGATCATGATTTCGCGCAGGATCACCCAGGGCCGGCGCTGCGGCGCGACATGCTTGAGCGCGTTGGCAAAGATGGGGATGTTGCCCACCGGGTCGGTAATCAGCACCAGCAGGATGGTGGCCGACAGAAAGGTGTAATTCATCATGCTGCGTACAGGGTGTCGAGCGAGGCAACCCCTTTGACCTCGATCGGGTTGCCAAACGGGTCCAGGAAGAACATGGTCCATTGCTCGCCGGGTTGACCGGCAAAGCGCAGTTGCGGCTCCAGCACAAAGGCGGTGCCGGCATCCTGCAGGCGCTGTGCCAGGGCCTGCCAGTCGGGCAGGGTCAGCACCAGTCCAAAGTGCGGCATGGGCACCAGGTGGTCACCCACATGGCCGGTGTTGGCCGTCTTGAAAGGTTCGCCCAGGTGCAGCGAGAGCTGGTGACCGAAGAAATCAAAGTCCACCCAGGTGGCGGTGCTGCGCCCTTCGGCGCAGCCCAGCACGCCGCCGTAAAAGCGGCGCGCGGTATCCAGGTCGGTGACGTTGAAGGCGAAATGAAACAGGCTGCGCATGCCCGCAGGATAGCAGCCCGTGCAATGGCCAATATGGCGGCGTAAGGCCCGTCACGGCGCTGGGGGCGGTATGGAGGAAAATGGGGTGCTCCACCCCATGTCGCTCACCAACCCCGTCCATCGCCAGCGTTTTATTCTGGTCGCCTGTGTGCTGCTCTTGCATGCGCTGGCGCTATGGGCCTTGCAGACGGGCCTGCTGCAGCGTTTTGTCGAAGCTGATCGTGAAATCGTGGTGCCAGTGGAGGCCATTTCGGAGCAACCGATGCCCGCGCCCGTTGCACCTGTGAAACCAGCCCCTGCAAACAAGGAAGTGCCTGCTCCCAAACAGAATGCCGTCACAATACCGGCGCCTTTGCTACCCAACCCGGCACCGGTGGCCGTGCCTGCGCCGCAGGCGATTGCCGATGCCACGCCCGCACCCAGTGCACCCGCGGGCGTTCAGGCTGGCCAGCCGGCATTGGCGGCGCCGGCACAGCCTTTGGCTGCACTGCCAGTTGCTGCGCCACCTGCCGCTCCCAAGGTGGAGCTGCCCTCCAGTACCGCCGACTACCTGCACAACCCCAAACCAAAGTACCCCCTGCTTAGCCAGAGCCGCAACGAGCAGGGGAAGGTCATACTCAGCGTATTGGTGGGGCCGGACGGCAAGGTGCGTGAAGTAGTGGTGAAGTCGTCCAGTGGTTTTAATCTGCTGGACCGCGCGGCGCGCGAAGCAGTATTGGAATGGACGTTTGTCCCGGGCAAACGCAATGGCGCACCGGTGGAGATGTCGGTGGACGTGCCCATTCCCTTCCAGCTGACGGATTAGTTTTTGGAGAACAAGGCAATGAATCCCACTTTCGGGTTGGTCAATGTGTGGATGCAAGGCGACGCGGTCAGCCGCGTCGTGCTGCTGGTGCTGCTTGCGATGTCCCTGGCCTCGTGGCTGGTGATCGGTTTTCGTTTGCTGGACCTGCGGCGCCTCTCCCGTCAGGCGGCTGCCATCGAATCCTTTTGGCACGCCAAGGACTTTGCAGAAGGGATACGCGCGCTGGGGCCGGTAGACAGTCCGTTTGTGGCGCTGGCGCAGGAAGGTCAGAAGGCTGCAACCCATTTGACAGGGAAGGGCAGCGCGCAGGCCGAGTTGCACGAAGGCTTTGACTTCAGTGACTGGGTGACGCGCAGCCTGCGCAACAGCGTGGATGACAGCACCGCGCGCATGCAGTCCGGCCTGGCCATCCTGGCTTCGGCGGGTTCCACCGCACCCTTTGTCGGTTTGTTCGGCACGGTCTGGGGCATCTACCACGCGCTCATGTCCATCGGCATGGCGGGCCAGGCCACCATCGACAAGGTGGCAGGGCCCATTGGCGAAGCGCTGATCATGACCGCCCTGGGCCTGGCAGTGGCCATTCCGGCAGTGCTCGGGTACAACGCGCTAGTACGTGCCAACAAGGCCATCATTGCCAAGCTCAACCGCTTCGCCCATGACCTGCATGCCTACTTTGTGACCGGCGCGCGCGTGGGTTCAGGCAAGCACACCTAAGGAGCGCACATGGCCTTCGGAACCCAGGACGACACCGACGAAGTCATGAACGAGATCAATATGACGCCCCTGGTGGACGTCATGCTGGTACTACTCATCATCTTCATCATCACCGTGCCGGTGATGCAGCATGCGGTCAACATCGAGTTGCCGCGCGCCACCAACCAGCCCGAGAACATCAAACCCGAAACCATACGCCTGAGCGTGGATGCCTCCGGTGCCTATTTCTGGAACGACGTCCCACTGAGCGATGCCGAACTGCCCGCGCGCATGGCTGCGGCGGCGGCCAGGGTGCCCCAGCCCGAGTTGCATATACGCGGTGACAAGGCGGTACGCTACGAGCGTGTGGCCAGTGCCATGGCTGCCGCCCAACGCGCCGGACTGCACAAAATCGGCTTTGTCACCGACCCCGGCTAGGCGCCGTTTGCGCTCCGATTTAACTGCCGTGGAGGCTTGTGGATGGAGTACAGTGCTTGCAAGGCAGCGCGCATATTTCAATGACTTCAAGGAGACAGCATGAGCGACACAGACGCCACCGGATTTGCCAAGTTCGTCCCAGGTTTTGATTTCTTGCAGACCCTTGCCAAGGGTGCCAGCGCCAGCGTGAACCAGATGCCCAATATGGGCAACTGGATCGCTCCCACACTCAGCGTGGAAGAACTCGACAAGCGCATTGGAGAACTCAAGAACGTGCAGTTCTGGCTGGAGCAGAATTCCCGCGCGCTCTCGGCCACCGTCCAGGCACTGGAAGTGCAGCGCATGACGCTGGCCACGCTCAAGGGCATGAACTTCAACCTGAGCGAGGTGGCCAGCGCATTTGGTGCCAAGTCTGCCGAGACGCCCGCCTCCCCGCCGCCCAAAGCGGCAGAAAAGGCCGCCAGCGCAGCCAAGCCTGCAGACGAAGAGCCCACTGCAAGTGCCGAACCCGGCAAACCGGCTTCCAAGGCAGCGGCGGGTGCGTCCATGGTCGACCCCCTGCAGTTGTGGGGTTCCCTGACACAGCAGTTCCAGCAGATTGCGTCCAACGCTATGCAGGAAGTCACGGCCAAGGCGGGCATAGACCTGGCCAAGACCATGGCGGCTGCCAGTGCCAAGGAGCCCGTCAAGGCAGCCCCCGTGGCGCGCAAGAAGGCTCCGGCCAAGAAGACAGCTGCGCGCAAGACGGCAGCGCGCAAGACCACCGGCCGATAACTGCATCGATGGCAGGCGTGGAATGAAGCTGTTTCCCTATGGCCATGCCACGCATCCGCAGTGGCAAATGGCGGCGGCTCTGGTACTGGCGCAATTGCGTGCCCAGATGGCGCTGCACGGCTATGCGGCGAACCCTACGTTGGCCTTGCTCTACATCACCGACCACTACGCCACCGACGCGCAAGACATTCTGGAATACCTGAGCGGCGAACTGCCCCTGGTGACGGATTGGTCCGGCACCGTGGGCGTGGGCATCAGTTCCAACAACGTGGAGTACTTTGACGAACCCGCACTGGCCGTCATGTTGCTGGAATTGCCTACCGATCAGTACCGCATCTTTTCCGGTGTGGCACCGCTGGGCATGGGCTTTGAGGTCAACACGGCACTGGTGCACGCAGATGGCAGCACGCCCGACGTGGTGGAGCTCATTGCCGAGCTGGCGCATCGAACGGATGCCGGTTTCCTGTTCGGAGGACTGTCGTCCAGCCGGTCGGTCAGTGTGCAATTTGCCGTCGCTGCCGACGGCAACATCAGCGGGCAGGGTGCGGCCAGCGGCGTGTTTAGCGGAGGTATGAGTGGCGTGGCATTCGGCCCCGGCGTGGGCCTGGTGTCGCGTGTTACGCAAGGCTGCGTGCCGGTATCCGCTGCGCGCACGGTGACTGCGGCGGACGGCAACCTGATCCTTGAGCTCGACGGGATTCCCGCGCTTGACGTATTGCTGGAGGACCTGCACGTCACGCTGGACAAGCCGCAGGAGGCCATAGAAGCGGTGCGCTCGACCCTGGTCGGTCTGGTCGAGGCCGGTGATGAACTGGTTCGCCAGACCGGCAACTTCGGCAATGACGTCACGGTGCGCCACATCATCGGACTGGACCCGGCCCGCCGCGGCGTGGCCATCGCAGCACCGGTGCAGCAGGACAGCCGCATGGCCTTTTGCCAGCGCAACATGCAGGCGGCGCGTGCCGACCTGATGCGGGTGTGTGCGGAGATCCGGGAGGAGCTGGAGCCGCAGGAGATGCCGTTGCAGACCGCCAATGCCCTGATGGCCTCGGAGCTGGAGTCGGCGCCCCATCCGGCGCGCCGCATAGCCGGAGCGGTGTATGTGAGTTGCACTGGCCGTGGTGGACCGCATTTTGGCGGCCCCAGCGCCGAGCTGCAACTGGTGCGCAGGGCGCTTGGCGATGTGCCACTGGTCGGTTTCTTTGCCGGCGGCGAGATCGCCTATGACCATCTGTATGGCTACACCGGCGTGCTGACCGTGTTTACTACATAAGATTTGGGCCAGAGACAAATATGAATACATCCAATATAAAAATCGCCACCTTGTTGCGCCTGGGCTTTGGCCTGCTGGCCATTTTGATCGTGATCATGGGGGCCTTGAGCCTCTGGAAGGCCAACAGTGTGCAGGGCTCATTCAGCAGCGTCCTGGACAACCGTTATCCCAAGATCAGTGCATTGCAGTCCATCAATAGCCGCGCCAGGGAATCCAGCCGTATCCAGCGAGATCTGCTGCTACTGTCAGATGCCGATGACATCAAGAAGGCCATAGAGTCCGTCGGACGCCTGCAGAAGGAAGACGCAGACCAATTTGCCAAGTTGGAAGGCACATTCAAATCCGAAGAGGGCCAGACGCTCTTCAAGGCAACCCTGGCTGCGCGCGCCCAATATGTGCCGGCAAGCCAGAAATTCATGAACAAGGCGGTCAGTTCCCAGGAACTGGCCAAGATCGCGCTGCAGACTGAAGTCGCGCAGCTGGAGCAGAATTACCTTGCTGCGGTTGATGCGCTGGTGATCTTTGTGGAAAAGCAGATGCAGGGGGCCCGCGAAGAGGCCTCATCGGCAATCAGCCAGATGCGCATGGCAGTGGAAATCGCAGGTGGCCTGGCGCTGGTTGCTGCAGTGCTTGCCGCGATTTGGATTCCCCGTGTTGTTGCGCAACCCATCAACCTGGCCGTAGACGTGGCGCGCGCTGTTGCGGGTGGCGACCTCACCTATTCCTTTGAAGCCCGGGGCAACAGCGAAACCGGCATGCTGTTGCGTGCGTTGAAGGAAATGCAGACGGCATTGGTGCGGGTGGTTTCGCACGTACGCCAGGGCTCGGAAAGCGTGGCCACGGCCTCTTCGGAAATCGCGCAGGGCAACCATGATCTGTCCGCCCGGACTGAGAGCCAGGCCAGCGCGCTGGAGCAGACCGCCGCCAGCATGGAGGAACTGGGCTCCCAGGTAAAGCACAACGCCGACAACGCGCGCCAGGCCAACCAATTGGCCATGAATGCCTCCACCGTCGCCGTACAGGGCGGGGAAGTGGTGGGCCAGGTGGTACAGACCATGCAGGGCATCAACGAGAGTTCGCGCAAGATTGCCGACATCATCAGCGTGATCGATGGCATTGCCTTTCAGACCAACATCCTGGCGCTGAATGCCGCGGTGGAAGCAGCGCGCGCCGGAGAGCAAGGCCGCGGCTTTGCAGTGGTGGCTTCCGAAGTCCGTGCCCTGGCCGGACGCAGTGCCGATGCGGCCAAGGAAATCAAGTCCCTCATCGGTGCGAGCGTGGAACGTGTGGAGCAGGGCACGCTGCTGGTGGACAAGGCGGGCGCCACCATGACCGAGGTGGTGGCGTCCATCCGGCGCGTCACCGACATCATGGGCGAGATCAGCGCTGCCAGCGGCGAGCAGTCCGCCGGTGTGGCGCAAGTGGGAGAAGCCGTTTCCCAGATGGACCACACCACGCAGCAGAACGCAGCCCTGGTGGAGCAGATGGCGGCAGCGGCCAGCAGCCTCAAGACCCAGGCGGGCGAACTGGTGCAGGCCGTGGCGGTGTTCAGGCTGGGGGCGGCGGACCATGTGCCCTTGCCCAGCAAAGTCGGCGTGCGGTCACCCAACTCTCAGGGCAAACCTTTCAACGGGGAAGAGCGTCGTGCAGACGCGGCCGCCAAGGCAAAGCCCGCCGCACCCAAGGCTGCCGCACCTGGGCCTGCACCCGTGCGCGCGGAACCACCCACGCTCACCGCCAAGGTCACACCGGCCAAGGGCGATGACGAGTGGGAAACCTTTTGAGCTGAGGCGTTGACTGCGGCTCAGACGCCGCGGGCGCGGTCCGAATGGAACTGCGCCACATAGGCGCCAAAGCGCCCCGCATCCAGCGCATCGCGGATTTCCTGCATCAGGTTCAGGTAGTAGTGCAGGTTGTGGATGCTGGCCAGCATGGGGCCCAGCATTTCGCCGCAGCGGTCCAGGTGGTGGAGGTAAGCACGGCTGAAGCCGGCCCGCCCGCCGTTGGCCCACGATTGCGCACCTTCCGGCGTGGGGCTTCCCGCACAGGCGTAGCAGGTGCAGGTCTCGTCAATCGGCTTGGGGTCGGCCTTGTGGCGGGCATTGCGGATCTTCAGGTCGCCATAGCGGGAGAACAGCGTGCCATTGCGCGCATTGCGGGTGGGCATGACGCAGTCGAACATGTCGATGCCGTTCTGCACGCCAGCAATCAGGTCTTCGGGCGTACCCACACCCATCAGGTAATGCGGCTTGTGCGTGGGCAGCTTGGGGCCAATGTGCTTCAAGACCCGCATCATGTCTTCCTTGGGCTCGCCCACGGAGAGGCCGCCCACGGCAATGCCGGGGAAGTCCAGCGCTTCCAGGCCGGCCAGTGACTCGTCGCGCAAATGGGTGTGCATGCCGCCCTGCACGATGCCGAACAGCGCATTCGGGTTGGCCAGGCGGGCGAACTCCTCCTTGCAGCGCGCAGCCCAGCGCAGGCTGAGCTCCATGGAGCTGCGCGCCTCGCGCTCGGTCGTCACCTGGCCCTTGGTCTTGGGCTCCACCGAAAGGTAGGGCGTGCACTCGTCAAACTGCATGACGATGTCGCTGTTGAGAATGGTCTGGATCTGCATGCTGATCTCGGGCGTGAGAAACAGCTTGTCGCCGTTCACGGGGGACGCGAACTTCACGCCTTCCTCGGAAATCTTGCGCATCTCGCCCAGGCTCCAGACCTGGAAGCCGCCGGAGTCGGTGAGGATGGGCTTGTCCCATTTCTCGAACGCGTGCAGGCCGCCGAACTGTTTGACCACATCCAGCCCGGGGCGCATCCACAGGTGGAAGGTGTTTCCCAGGATGATCTGGGCATTCATGTCGTGCAGGCTTTGCGGCGTCACGCCCTTGACCGTGCCATAGGTGCCCACCGGCATGAAGATGGGCGTCTGCACCACGCCGTGGTTGAGCGTGAGCTTGCCACGGCGGGCATGGCTGCCCAGGTAGGAGCCGTCGGCAGTGGCGGGGTCGGTCTTGAGGAGGTCGAATTTCAGCATGGTGTGTCGGATACAGATGTTCAGGATTGTCGCGCCAGCAGCATGGCGTCGCCATAGCTGAAGAACCGGTACTGCCCAGCAATGGCATGCCGGTACAGCGCCATGATGTGCTCGTAACCGGCAAAGGCGCTTACCAGCATCATCAGGCTGGACTTGGGCAGGTGGAAGTTGGTCAGCAGCAGGTCCACGTGGGTGAAGGTGAAGCCGGGCGTGATGAAGATGGTGGTGTCGCCACTGGCCTGGCCGCTCTGGGCCCAGCTTTCCAGCGTGCGCACGGTGGTGGTTCCCACGGCGACCACGCGTCCGCCGCGGGCCTTGCATGCGGCAATGGCCTGTTGGGTGGCATCGGGTACCTGGTACCACTCGCTGTGCATATGGTGTTCGGCCAGGTTCTCCGTTTTAACCGGCTGGAAGGTGCCTGCGCCCACATGCAGCGTGACGTGCGCGCGCTGCACGCCCATGGCGTCCAGTGCCGCGAGCACAGCTTCGTCAAAGTGCAGCGCGGCCGTGGGGGCGGCCACGGCACCGGGGTTCTTGGCGAACACGGTCTGGTAGCGCTGCGCGTCTTCGGCCGAATCGCTGTGGGTGATGTACGGGGGCAGCGGCACATGGCCGTGGCGTTCCATCAGGGTGTACGGGTCATCGCCCTGGTCGTTGGACAGCACGAAGCGGAACAACTGGCCGTCAGCATCCGGCCAGCGGCCCAGCAAGGTGGCGCACAGGCCATCCTCCTGGCCGGGAGCGCACAGCAGCTTGAGCGTGGTGCCCACTTCGGGCTTCTTGCTCACGCGCATGTGGGCGGCCACCTGGTTGCCGCCTAGCACACGTTCCACCAGCAACTCCACCTTGCCGCCGGTCGGCTTCTCACCGAACAGGCGGGCATGCAGCACCTTGGTGTCGTTGAACACCAGCAAGTCGCCGGCGCGCAGCATGCCGGGTAGCTCGCGGAAGATGCGGTCCACCGGCTGGGCAGCGCGACCATCGAGCAGGCGCGAGGCGCTGCGTTCGGGGGCGGGGTGCTGGGCGATCAGGTTTTCGGGGAGAGCGAAATCGAAGTCGCTCAGGGTGAAGGTGCGCTCAGAGGCGCCAGAGGCAAGGGACATGATGCTTGAGGGTCGAACAAACCCGTACCAAGGAGTAAAGACAGGGCAGAATTGTCCCATGCCGGAGTCCACCCTTTCCATCACCCTGATCGAGCCGCCCAAAGCGGCCGGCAAGGCTGCGGCCAAAACGGCGCCGCAGGCGCCCAAGAGCGCCATGCAAAAGGGGCTGGAAAAGCTGGGGCTCAAGCGCGACATCGATCTGGCGCTGCACCTGCCGCTGCGCTATGAGGACGAGACCCGTATTACCCGCCTGCGTGACGCGCGCGAAGGCGACACCATCCAGATCGAGGCGGTGGTGACCGACTGTGAAGTCGCCCACCGCCCGCGCCGCCAACTGCTGGTCAAGGTGGATGACGGGTCGGACGTGTGCACGCTGCGCTTCTTCAACTTCTATCCCAACCACCAGAAGACCTTGGCCGTGGGCAACCGCATCCGCGTGCGGGGTGAGGTGCGCGGCGGCTTTCTGGGCTGGACCATGCTGCATCCCAGCTTCAAGTCTGCCGTGGGCGACCTGCCGACGGCGCTCACCCCCATCTATCCCACGGTGGCAGGCATGCCGCAGGCCTATCTGCGCAAGGCGGTGCTGGGCGGGCTGGCGCGGGCGGAGCTGTCCGACACCTTTGCACCTGGTGACCTGAGCCGCCTCAACACCCATGCCCTGTGGACGCTGCGCCAGGCGTTGCAGTTCTTGCACCATCCCACGCCCGATGTGTCGCTGGAAACCTTGCAGGACCACAGTCACCCGGCCTGGCAGCGCCTCAAGGCGGAAGAGCTGCTGGCGCAGCAGCTCTCACAGCTGCAATCGCGTCGCGCCCGCGCTGCCTTGCGCGCACCGCAGTTGCAGGGCAAGGTGGGTGATACCTTGCACGCACACCTGCTGGCTGCACTGCCGTTTGCGCTGACCAAGGCGCAGCAGCGGGTAGGCTTTGAAATTGCGAAGGACATGGCACACCACCAGCCCATGCACCGCCTGCTGCAGGGCGACGTGGGCGCCGGCAAGACCGTGGTCGCCGCGCTGGCCGCCACCATCTGCATGGATGCGGGATGGCAGTGCGCGCTGATGGCGCCTACCGAGATCCTGGCCGAGCAACACTTCCGCAAGCTGGTGGCCTGGCTGGAGCCGCTGGGCGTCACCACCGCCTGGCTCACCGGCACGCAAAAGACCAAGGCCCGGCGTGAGGCATTGGCCCAGATCGAAAGCGGCGAAGCCAAGCTGGTGGTGGGAACCCACGCGGTGATCCAGGACAAGGTGCGGTTCAAGAACCTGGCGCTGGCCATCATCGACGAGCAGCATCGCTTTGGCGTCGCCCAACGCCTGGCACTGCGCAGCAAGCTGCAGCACGACGCCATGGAGCCGCACCTGCTGATGATGACGGCCACCCCCATTCCGCGCACGCTGGCCATGAGCTACTACGCCGATCTGGACGTGTCCACACTGGATGAGCTGCCGCCCGGACGCACACCCATCATCACCAAGGTGGTGAATGAAGCGCGGCGCGACGAGGTGGTGCAGCGCATTCGGGCGCAGATTGCGCAGGGGCGGCAGATCTACTGGGTGTGCCCGCTGATTGAAGAAAGCGAGGCGCTGGACCTGACCAATGCGACCCAGACCCATGCCGAACTCAGCATTGCTTTGCAGAACGCAGGGACGGACGGCAACCCGGTGATCGTGGGCTTGCTGCATTCGCGCATGCCGGTGGAAGAGAAGAAGGCGGTGATGGCGGCCTTTGTGGCGGGGCAGATGGCAGTGCTGGTCAGCACCACTGTGATCGAGGTGGGCGTGGACGTGCCCAATGCCTCGCTGATGGTGGTGGAGCATGCCGAGCGCTTTGGCTTGTCGCAGCTGCACCAGCTGCGGGGGCGGGTCGGGCGCGGTGCCGCAGCCTCGGCCTGCGTGCTGCTGTATTCCACGGGTGATGGGCCGCGTCTGGGTGAGGCCGCGCGGGAGCGGCTGCGCGCCATGGCCGAAACCAACGATGGCTTCGAGATCGCCCGGCGCGACCTGGAAATCCGTGGCCCGGGCGAATTCCTGGGCGCGCGCCAGAGCGGGGATGCCATGCTGCGCTTTGCCGACCTGGCCACCGATACGGCGCTGCTTGAGTGGGCCCGCCAGGAAGCCCCCATGATGCTGGACCACCATCCGCATCTGGCCGAAAAACACGTACAGCGTTGGCTGGGTACTAAGGCGGAATTCCTCAAGGCCTGAGCGGCGGAGCACAATAGCGCCATGACACTGACCGAACTCAAATACATTGTGGCCGTGGCCCGCGAGCGCCACTTCGGCAAGGCGGCGGACGCATGCTTTGTGTCGCAGCCCACACTGTCGGTCGCCGTGAAAAAGCTGGAAGAAGAGCTGGACGTCAAGCTGTTCGAGCGCAGCGCCAACGAAGTCACGGTGACGGCCCTGGGCGAAGAGATCGTGCGCCAGGCGCAAAGCGTGCTGGAGCAGGCCGCCAACATCAAGGACATTGCCAAGCGCGGCAAGGACCCGCTGGCCGGCTCGCTGGCACTGGGCGTGATCTACACCATCGCACCTTATTTGCTGCCGGACCTGGTGCGCCAGGTGATTACCCGCTCCCCCCAGATGCCGCTGATGCTGCAAGAGAACTTCACCGTCAAGCTGCTGGAGATGCTGCGCACCGGCGAGATCGATTGCGCCATCCTGGCCGAACCTTTTCCCGACACTGGGCTGGCGACTGCCCCGCTCTATGACGAGCCGTTCTACGCAGCCGTGCCCATGAACCACCCGCTGGCAACCAAGCAAAGCGTGTCGGCACAGGAGCTCAAGAGCGAGACCATGCTGCTATTGGGCAATGGCCATTGCTTTCGCGACCACGTGCTGGAGGTATGCCCGGAGTTTGCCCGCTTCTCCAGCGACGCCGAAGGCATACGCAAGAGTTTCGAGGGTTCCAGCCTGGAAACCATCAAGCACATGGTGGCAGCCGGCATGGGCATCACACTGGTGCCGCGCCTGAGCGTACCGCGCGAGGCACTGGAATCCAAGAAGCGCCGCCATGAAGACGCCTTTGTAAAGTACCTCCCTGTCACCGATGACAAAGGCGGCCCGCCGCCCACACGACGCGTGGTGCTGGCGTGGCGGCGCAGTTTTACCCGTTATGAAGCCATTGCAGAGTTGCGCAACGCAATCTATGCCTGTGAATTGCCAGGAGTGACCCGTCTATCGTGAGTGCGCGTTTTGCCTTGTATCTGGATCTGATCCGTTGGAACCGGCCCGCCGGCTGGCTTTTGTTGCTCTGGCCCTCTTTGTCCGCTCTCTGGATTGCCGCCGGTGGTTTTCCCGGCTGGCATCTGACCGCAGTGTTTGTGCTGGGCACCATCCTGATGCGCAGTGCGGGCTGTTGTGTCAACGATGTAGCCGATCGCAACTTTGACCGCCATGTCAAACGCACGGCGAACAGACCCGTGACCAGCGGCAAGGTCTCCGTACCGGAGGCGCTGACGGTGGGTGCCGTGCTGGCGTTGCTGGCCTTCGGGTTGGTGCTCACTACCAATACAACCACAGTGGCCTGGTCGTTTGCTGCAATGGCGGTAACGTTGATATACCCCTATGCCAAGCGCTATGTCTCGATGCCGCAAGCAGTGCTGGGTATTGCCTTCAGCTTTGGCATTCCCATGGCCTTTGCCGCGGTGCAGTCGCAAGTGCCTTTGCTGGCCTGGGTGCTGCTCGTTGGCAACTTGTTCTGGGTATTGGCATATGACACCGAGTACGCCATGGTGGACCGCGATGACGACCTGCGCATCGGCATGAAGACATCGGCCATTACTTTGGGGCGTTGGGATGTGGTTGCGGTGCTGTCCTTTTATCTGGTGCAGCTGGCCATCTGGTCCTGGGCGATTGTTCCGCAACCGCGTGCCTGGGCCTGGTGGCTCGGGGTGTTGGTCGTGCTGGCGCAGGTGGTGTGGCACGGCGCGCTGATCAAGGACCGTACCCGGGAAGGCTGCTTCAAGGCATTCCGCGCCAACCATTGGGTGGGATTCACATTGTTTGCCGCCATTGCGCTGGGGTTTGCCTGAGGCTGGCGGGTCATTTACCGCACAAAAAGCAAAAGGCCCGAACTGTTACAGGTTCGGGCCTTTTGCTTGAGGCCCCGGTAGGGGCTCCATCGCCGCTTGCGACGGCGCAACGCAGAATTACTTGGCGCTAAGGCACTCTTTCATGAAGGCCTTGCGCTCGTCGCCTTTGAGCGCCTTGGTCTTGGCGTCGGCGTTGCAAGTCTTCATCTTGTCTTGCTGGGTGGCTGGCTTGGCAGGTTCTTCTTTCTTGGCGCTTAGGCACTCTTTCATGAATGCTTTGCGCTCGTCACCCTTGAGTTCTTTTGCCTTGGGGTCTGCATTGCAGGTCTTCATCTTGTTTTGCTGATCGGACGCTGCATGGGCTACGCCCACGGTCAATGCCATACCCAAAGCCAGGAGAGTCAAAATTTTCTTCATCGTTGTTCCTCAAAAAGGTTGGGCAGGAGGCCTGCCAATACGTCGGAATCCGGGGGGATTCCAGCACATAACGTAGGGTTTTGCAAACCCGTTGACCAGCAAAACACGGATAAAAAGCCCCCCGCTTAAAATCAGCGGCTATGTTGTCTGTAAAAAACGAACTCTTGCTGGCGCTTTCCGCCTGTCTTGAAAACCTCTCTGCTGGCGCTGGTGCCAAAGCAGCCTTTGAATCCCCCAAAGTGGCGGCCCATGGCGACTTTGCCACCACGGCGGCCATGCAACTGGCCAAACCGCTCAAGCGCAATCCGCGCCAACTGGCCGAAGACCTGTGTGCTGCACTGCGCGCCCAACCGGCTTTTGAGCGCTGGGTGGATGCGGTGGAGATCGCCGGGCCGGGCTTTATCAATATCCGCCTCAAGCCTGCTGCCAAGCAGGAAGTAGTGCGCGAGGTACTGGGCCAAGGCCAGCAGTTTGGCAAGCAGTCGTCCAACGGCCAGCGCATGCTGGTGGAGTTTGTGTCGGCCAACCCCACGGGGCCGTTGCACGTGGGCCATGGCCGTCAGGCCGCGCTGGGCGATGCCATCTGCAATCTGTTCGAGACGCAGGGCTGGGACGTGTACCGCGAGTTCTATTACAACGACGCCGGCGTGCAGATCAACACCCTGGCCGCCAGCACCCATTTGCGTGCGCAGGGATTCAAACCCGGTGACGCCGAGTGGCCCTGCGGGGAGAATGCCGCCGCCTACAACGGTGACTACATTGCCGATATTGCGGCTGACTTTCTGGCGGGCAAGACCGTCCAGTCGGACGACCGTAGCTTTACCGCCAGCGGCGATGTGAACGATGTGGACGGCATGCGCCAGTTTGCCGTGGCCTATCTGCGCCACGAGCAGGATCTGGATTTGCAGGCCTTTGCGGTCCGCTTTGACAACTACTACCTGGAAAGCAGCCTCTACACCAGCGGCCGTGTGGACGCCGCCGTGAAGAAGCTGCAGGAAGCCGGCAAGACCTACGAGAAGGACGGCGCGCTCTGGCTCAAGTCCACCGACTATGGTGACGACAAGGACCGGGTTATGCGCAAGCAGGACGGCAGTTACACCTACTTTGTGCCGGATGTGGCCTACCACATCGCCAAGTGGGAGCGCGGCTTTACCAAGGTCGTCAATATCCAGGGCACCGACCACCACGGCACCATTGCCCGCGTGCGCGCCGGTCTGCAGGCCGCCAATGTGGGCATTCCCCAGGGCTACCCGGACTATGTCTTGCACACCATGGTGCGCGTGGTACGCGGTGGCGAAGAGGTCAAGATCTCCAAGCGCGCCGGCAGCTATGTGACCCTGCGTGACCTGATTGAATGGACCAGCAAGGATGCGGTGCGCTTCTTCCTGCTCAGCCGCAAGCCGGACACCGAGTACACCTTTGACGTGGACCTCGCGGTACAGAAGAACAACGACAACCCGGTCTACTACGTGCAGTACGCCCACGCCCGCATCTGCTCGGTGTTGACGGCCTGGGGTGGTGATGTAGCCAGCCTGGCGCAGGTGGATTTGTCGGCTCTTACCAGTCCGCAGGCCCAGGCCCTGATGCTGTTGCTGGCCAAGTACCCCGAGATGCTCACCGCTGCGGCTGTGGACTTTGCGCCGCACGACGTCACGTTCTATCTGCGTGAGCTCGCCGCGTGCTACCACAGCTATTACGATGCCGAGCGCATCCTGGTGGATGACGAGGCCGTCAAGCTGGCGCGCCTGGCGCTCGTGGCCGCTACCGCACAGGTGTTGCACAATGGGCTGGCTGTGCTGGGCGTGAGTGCTCCACAGAAGATGTAATTTCTTTCAAGAGACCAAAAGGCATGAAGCAACAGCGCGGCGGAACCATTCTGGGTTTCATTATTGGTGTGGTGGTGGGCTTGGCCGTGGCACTGGCAGTGGCGGTGTACGTCACCAAGGTGCCCGTTCCCTTCATGAACAAGGGCCAGACCCGCAGTGCCGACCAGGACGCGGAAGAGGCCAAGAAGAACAAGGACTGGGACCCCAACGCGCCCCTGTATGGCAAGAACCCAGTCAAGCCGCCGCAGCCCGCGGCTTCAGGCCCCGTCACGCCGGCGGCTCCGGTCGCCAGTGCCCCTGCAGCACCGACCAAACCCGAAGCCAAGGCGCCGGATGCCAAAGCCAGCGATGCCAAGGCCGCAGATGCCAAGAAGCCCGAAGCCAAGGCCGCGGCTTCAGCAGACCCGATCGGTGAATTGGCCAAGGCCAAGACTGCGGCAGCGGATGCCGAGCCCTTTGTTTATTGGGTGCAGGTGGGCGCCTACCGCACGGCAGAAGATGCAGAGAGCCAGCGCGCCAAGCTGTCGCTCAGCGGCATCGAAACCAAGATATCGGAGCGTGAGCAGTCCGGGCGCACGGTGTACCGCGTGCGGGTGGGGCCTTTCGATAAGAAGGAGGATGGCGAGAAGACCAAGGAAAAGCTGGACAAGGCTGGTCTGGATACCGCCCTGGTCCGGGTGCAGCGTTAACGCTTCTTTACCTGGGTGAGATAACCTTTGTCTGATGGACAGACCATAGATTCGAACAAGACTGGAGTGATATGAAACGTCGTGATTTTTCCCTGCTGGCCGGCGGTGCTGCCGTGGCTTCAACCACCTTGTGGAGTGCTGCGGCCCATGCCGATGCTGCCAAGCCCGAGGCTGGGACGGACTACCTGGTGGTGGACCCGCGCGCACCGGTAGAGGCGCCTGCAGGCAAGATAGAAGTGGTGGAATTCTTCTGGTACAGCTGCCCGCACTGCAACGCGTTCGAGCCCATGCTGGAAGGCTGGATCAAGCAGCTGCCAAAGGACGTAGCCTTCCGCCGCGTGCCCGTTGCCTTCCGCGATGACTTCGTGCCGCAGCAGCGTCTGTTCTACGCCCTGGACGCCATGGGCCTGGTGGACAAGCTGCACGCCAAGGTCTTTGCTGCCATCCACGTGGAAAAGCAGGATTTATCCAAGGCGCCCGCCATTCTGGCGTGGGTGGGCAAGCAGGGCGTGGACGTTGCAAAGTTCACCGAACAATTCAACTCCTTCAGCGTTGCCGCCAAGGCAAGCAAGGGAACGCAATTGCAGAACAGCTACAAGGTCGAAGGCGTGCCCGCTCTGGGTGTGGCCGGCCGTTTTTACGTGGACGGTTCTCTGGCCAAGGGCATGGACAAGGCTATCAAGGTCGTTGAAGCCCTGGCTGCGACAGTGCGCAGCGGCAAATAGGAAAACCCTGAGGCCGGGTCCACGGTTGCGGGTGACAAGTGACGTATCCCCGAACTAGAATGATTGCAATATCAATCACTCAGCGGGGCATACGCCATGTCGGATTCCAAGTTCAGGCTTATTACAAGAAGTGACTTTGACGGCCTGGTATGCGCCGTCTTGCTCAAAGAGCTGAACCTGATTGATGACATCAAGTTCGTCCATCCCAAGGATATGCAGGATGGCAAGATCGAGGTCACCAGCCGCGATATCACCACCAATCTCCCCTACGTCCCGGGGGTGCACCTGTCGTTTGACCACCATGCGTCAGAGACCTTGCGCAACGATGTTGCCGCCAACCATGTGATCCACCCGGATGCGCCATCGGCTGCGCGGGTGGTGTTTGAACATTACGGTGGCACCGCCCAGTTTGGCGCGCGCTTCAATGAAATGATGGAGGCCGTCGACAAGGGTGACTCCGCCCAGTTCAGTGTTGATGAAATCCTCAACCCTACTGGCTGGGTGCTGCTGAATTACCTGATGGATTCGCGTACCGGCTTGGGCCGATTCCGCGAGTTCCGGGTCAGCAACTACCAGCTGATGATGGATCTGATCGACTACTGCCGCACCCATGGCATTGACGACATACTGAAGCTGCCCGACGTGATGGAGCGGGTGGAGTTGTATTTCGAGCATGCCCAGAAGGCCAAAGCCCAGCTGCAGCTGTGTTCCACGGTCCACAACAACGTGGTGGTGTTGGACCTGCGCCACGAAGACACCATCTACGCGGTGAACCGCTTCATGGTGTATGCGTTGTTTCCCCAGACCAATGTGTCCATCCATGTGATGTGGGGCGTGCAAAAGCAAAACACCGTCTGCGCGGTGGGCAAATCCATCACCAACCGGACCTCGCGCATCAATATCGGTGCCTTGATGCTGGTGTACGGTGGGGGTGGCCATGAAAATGCTGGAACCTGCCAAGTGCCCAATGAGCGGGCCGATACCGTGGTCAAAGAGCTGGTTTCCCGCATCAACACCGTAGGTTGAACTTCTGCGGGTAATCCCGCACACACGATTCAATTTTCGTCAAGGCATAAAACATGCCATGCGCTCGCTACAATGGCCGTGCGCACTGTGTGCAAGTTTCGTGCCTTTATGAAAAAACACATTCTTTTCTCGTTGGTGATTGCTACGCTGCTGTTTGCAGCCGGTGGCGTGCGCGCCGAAAAAGCCGACCAGAAAAAGCCCATGAACATCGAGGCCGACGCGCTACGCTATGACGACCTCAAGCAGGTCAGCGTATTCACCGGCAAGGTGGTGCTGACCAAGGGAACCATCGTGATCCGCGCAGATCGGCTGGATGTGCGCCAGGATCCTGACGGATATCAATTTGGCGTTGCCACCGGTTCCGCAGACAAGCTGGCCTTCTACCGGCAGAAGCGCGAAGCACTGGACGAGTTCATCGAGGGGGAGGGCGAAACCATCACCTATGACGGCAAGGCCGATACCGTGACCTTCACCGGCAAAGCGCAGTTGCGCCGACTGCGTGGCGCCACGTTGGCCGATGAAATCACCGGCGGTGTCATCGTTTATGAAAATCTCACCGACCTGTTCACGGTCGATGGTGCCGCCAACACCAAGGGACCGACTGGCGCCCTGGGAACCGGTCGCGTGCGGGTCATGCTGACCCCCAAGCCCGAAGCCAGTGCTCCGGCGCCTGCCGCAACCCCGTTGCCGCTCAAACCATCCGCGACCCTGGGGGGGGCCGCCAAGTGAGTGGTTTTGCTGCGGGGAACTTGACGGCGCAACATCTGCAAAAGTCCTATGGCAAGCGCCAAGTGGTCAAGGACGTGTCCCTGACCGTGCGTACGGGCGAAGTGGTGGGCCTGCTGGGCCCCAACGGCGCTGGCAAGACCACCTCGTTCTACATCATCGTGGGGTTGCTGCGCGCCAGCGGGGGTGACATCTCCATCGATGGCAATTCGATCGAGTCCATGCCCATACACCGGCGCGCGCGTCTGGGGCTGGGCTACCTGCCGCAGGAAGCCTCGATTTTTCGCAAGCTCAACGTGGAAGACAACGTGCGCGCTGTGCTGGAACTGCAGCGCGACGAAGACGGCACTCCATTGCGCAGCGCGGAGATCGAGAAGCGGCTGACCAATCTGCTGCAGGAATTGCGGGTCGAGCACTTGCGCGAGTCTCCGGCGCTGGCCTTGTCGGGCGGTGAGCGGCGGCGCGTGGAAATTGCCCGCGCGTTGGCTACCGGGCCGCGTTTCATCCTGCTGGACGAGCCGTTTGCCGGCATCGACCCGATTGCGGTGATCGAGATCCAGCGCATCATCAACTTCCTCAAGGCGCGCGGCATCGGGGTGCTCATCACCGACCACAATGTGCGCGAGACCCTGGGCATTTGCGACCACGCCTACATCATCAGTGATGGCCGCGTGCTGGCCGAAGGCACGCCTTCGGAAATTGTCGACAACCCCGAGGTACGCCGCGTGTACCTTGGCGAAAACTTCAAGATGTAATGAAGCAAGGTCTCTCATTACGCGTCTCCCAGCATCTGGCGCTTACTCCCCAGTTGCAGCAGTCGATCCGTCTGCTGCAGCTCTCCACGCTCGAACTGAGCCAGGAAGTGGAGCAGATGCTGGACGAGAACCCTTTTCTGGAACTGGGTGAGGACCATGCCGAGCGGGAAGAGTTCGGCATCGCACAGGCGGATACGCCGGTCAGTGAAGGCGACAAAGATGTGGAGTTTTCCGCCACCATGCCCGACCTGGGCAGCAGCATCGTGGCCTCCACCAGCAGTGATGAAGACAACAGTCCCCTGAGCGGGGACGAAGGCATCGACTGGGAAGGCGACGGCACCACCGAAATGACCCCGGACGACGGCGAGTGGGGCGTCGAGGCCAAGGCCAGTACCAATAACCTCACTGGCGACGAAGACAAGGACGCCACCGAGCTGGCCCGCACGCAGGAGAGCTTGCAGGCCTTCCTGCATCGGCAGACACTGGGTTTGCGCCTGAGCGCCGAAGACGCTGCCGCGCTGCGTTTCCTGATCGAGTCGCTCAACGACGACGGCTATCTGGAAGAGCCGCTCGAGGACCTAGCCCGCACCTTGAACCCGCAGGATGAAGAGCAGTTGTACGACCTAGTGCACCATTTCTCGGTAGCCCTGGGACTGCTGCAAAGCCTGGAGCCGGTTGGCGTCGGTGCCCGCAATTTGAGCGAGTGCCTCAGTCTGCAATTGAAAGCTCTGCTGCGCAATCCGGATCTGGAAGACGAAGAGCGCGAGCAACTGGAAGTGGCCCTGCGCATTTGCCAGCAGCCCATGGAATTGCTGGCGCGCCGTGACATCAAGCGGCTGGTGCAGCTGGGCGTGGGCAGCGATGCCCTGGTGCGCGAGGCCATAGCGCTGATTGCGCGGCTGGAACCCAAGCCGGGGCGGCGCTTTGTCGACGTGGAGCGCAACATCGTGGTGCCCGACGTGCTGGTGGTGCCGGTGACCAACGCCAACAAGGCGGCTGCACCCAAGTTCCGCGTCATGCTCAATCCCGATGTGATGCCGCGCCTCAAGGTGCATGACATCTACGCCAATGTGCTGCGCAACCACCGGGGCGGTAAGGACAGCGCCAGCCACGCCGCTCTACAGCAACGCCTGCAGGAAGCGCGCTGGTTCATCAAGAATATCCAGCAGCGCTTTGACACCATCCTGCGCGTGAGCACGGCGATTGTGGAGCGGCAGAAGAGCTTCTTCACCCATGGCGAATTGGCCATGCGCCCGCTGGTGCTGCGTGAGATCGCCGACGAACTGGGCTTGCACGAGTCCACCATCAGCCGCGTGACCACCGCCAAGTACATGGCAACGCCTTTTGGCACCTTTGAGCTGAAGTACTTCTTCGGCTCCGGCCTGGGCACTGAGTCCGGCGGCAATGCGTCCAGCACCGCGGTGCGTGCACTCATCAAGCAGTTCATCAGCGCCGAAAGTGCCAAGAAGCCGCTGTCAGACAACCAGATATCCGAGATGCTCAAGGAGCAGGGTATTGAATGTGCCCGGCGCACTGTGGCCAAATACCGCGAGGGGCTGAAGATCGCCCCCGCATCCCTGCGCAAGGCGCTATGAACCAACTGCAACTCTTTCTTCCCTGCGCCGCCGGTGTGGAGGATTACCTCGCGCCCGAAATCCTGCGCATCACCGGCCTGCCGCCCGGCTGCATCACCAAGCAGCGTGGTGGTGTGGCCGTGCGCACCTCCTTCACGGACGCCATGCGCCTGAACCTGTATTGCCGCCTAGCACAGCGCGTGCTGGTGCTGGTGTCGTACACCGAATACCGCAACGAGCAGGACTTGTACCGCGCCGCCATGGCGGTGCCGTGGGAGCGCTGGTTCACACCGCGCGAGACCATCAAGATCGAGGTCACCGCCCAGCACAGTCCTTTGACATCGCTGAACTTTGCTGCACTCAAGGTCAAGGATGCCGTCTGCGACCGCTTCCGCGAGACTTCGGGGGGCGTGCGTCCTGATGTCAACACCCAGTGGCCCGATGTGCGCATCTATGCCCACCTCACCACTGACAGCTGCTCGCTCTACATTGACACGTCCGGTGAGCCATTGTTCAAGCGGGGCTGGCGCGAGGACAAGGGCGATGCGCCGTTGAAAGAGACCTTGGCCGCCGCCATGATTGCCGCCAGCGGCTGGGCCGATGGTGACGACGACCTGGCGCCTTTGTACGACCCCTGCTGCGGCAGTGGCACCATTGCCATCGAAGCCGCGCAGATTGCCTGCAATATTGCGGCGGGCTCGTTGCGCCGCTTTGCCTTCGAGAAGTTTGTGCCCTTCCAGCCCAAGGTCTGGCAGGCCATGAAGCAGGAAGCGGCTGACGCCGTGGTCAAGCCCGAGCCCGGCCAGAAAGCTCTGATCTACGGCAGCGATGTGTCGCACCGCATGGTCGACTTCGCGCAGCGCAACGCGGAGCGCGCGGGCGTGGCCGATGTCATCGAGTTCCGTGGTGGTGACGCCCTGCAGCGCATGCCACCCATCGAAGGCGGTGGCGTCATGCTGCTGAACCCACCCTACGGCGAGCGCATCGGCATTGGCGGTGTGGCCGGTGAGGGCGTGCAGGCCCGCTATGGCGCCCGCGAACTGGCCGAGACCGAAGACGGTGTGGCCTTCTTCACCCAATTGGCCAGCCACTGGAAGAAAAACTTCTCCGGCTGGACTGCCTGGATGCTCACGCCAGACCTCAAGCTGCCTGGCAAGATGCGCCTGAAAGAGTCACGCCGCGTGCCGATGTGGAATGGCCCGCTGGAATGCCGACTGTTCAAGTTTGACATGGTGGCCGGACGCATGGCCAAGGACAAAGGTTCAACGGACAAACCGGCGGCCAAGTGATGCGCGTCGTTCTGGACACCAACATCGTTCTGGACCTGTTTGTCTTTGCCGACCCGGCAACTCCGCTGCTGCTGGAGGCTTTGCAGTCCCAGCAGTTGGCCTGGATTGCCACCCAGCCCATGCGCGACGAGCTGGAGCGTGTGCTGGCCTACACGCACATCGTTCCACGCCTGCAGTTTTACCAGCGCACGGCGCAGACCGTTCTGGACCACTTTGACCGGATGGCGCAGATCGTGGAGGTGGCCGTGAAGGCCCGCATGGTGTGCAAGGACGCCGACGATCAGAAGTTCATCGATCTGGCGGTCGCGCACCAAAGCCTGCTGCTGAGCAAGGATAACGCCGTGCTCAGCATGGCCAAACGCCTTCGGCCCTTGGGCGTGCAGACGGCATCCACCCTGGACGCGCTCAGGCTGCAACCAGCTGTGCATCTCCTCCCTGCAACATGAAGCTCTCGGCCGCTGCGCGCGGCCAGGTCATGCGGTAAATCAGAGGCAGCGCCTGCAGGTCACTTTGCAGTAGCGCACGATCGGGCAACTGGGTGAGTATGAGCTGCGCCAGCGAGCGTACCTTCTGGTCGGTGGAGCGGCGCACGATGTGGTGTGCGGTGATCTGGTTGGGATGCTCGATGCCGGCAGCCTGTACCAGCTCCTTGAGCGCATGCAGTGTCTGCTGGTGGAAGTTGTAAACCCGCGTGGCCTTGTCCTCCACCACCAGCGACTTCTGCCGCTGCGGGTCTTGCGTGGCCACGCCGGTGGGGCACATGCCGGTGTGGCAGGTCTGGGCCTGCAGGCAGCCCAGCGCAAACATGAAACCGCGCGCGCTGTTGCACCAGTCGGCTCCCAGCGCCATCAGGCGGGCAATGTCAAAGGCGCTGGTGACCTTGCCTGCCGCGCCCAGTTTGACTTGGTCGCGCAGGCCCACGCCGCGCAGCGTGTTGTGCACCAGCAGCAGGCCTTCCTGCAAGGGTGAGCCCACATGGTCGGTGAATTCCACGGGGGCTGCGCCGGTGCCGCCCTCGGCCCCGTCGACCACGATGAAGTCCGGCGTGATGCCGGTGACCAGCATGGCCTTGACCATGGCAAACCACTCCCACGGATGGCCTATGCACAGCTTGAAGCCAGTGGGCTTGCCGCCCGAGAGCGTGCGCAGTTTTTCGATGAAATGCATCATCTCCACCGGCGTGGAAAAGGCGCTATGTGACGAGGGAGAGATGCAGTCCACGCCCTGCGGTATGCCGCGTGCGGCGGCAATTTCCGCAGTTACCTTGGAGCCGGGCAGCATGCCGCCGTGCCCTGGCTTGGCACCTTGGCTGAGCTTGATCTCTATCATCTTCACCTGTGGTTGCGTGGCGTTGGCGGCGAACTTGTCGGCGTTGAAAGTACCGTCTTCGTTGCGGCAACCGAAGTAGCCCGAGGCAATCTCCCAGATCAAGTCCCCTCCATGCACGCGGTGGTGTGTGGAGATGGACCCTTCGCCGGTGTCATGCGCAAAGTTGCCGCGCTTGGCGCCCGCATTGAGTGACAGGATCGCATTGGCACTGAGCGCACCAAAGCTCATGGCAGAGATGTTGAACACGCTGATGCTATAGGGGTACGGTCGCTGCCCACCCACCATCACGCGAAAGTCGTGCGAATGCAAGGTGGTGGGGGATACCGAATGGTTGATCCATTCATAGCCTTCGGCATGCACGTCCAACTGGGTGCCAAAGGGCCGCTTGTCTACCGCGTCCTTGGCGCGCTGGTACACCAGGGAGCGTTGTGCACGCGAGAAGGGTGCGGCATCGTTGTCACCCTCAAAGAAATACTGACGGATTTCGGGCCGTACCGACTCCAGCATAAAGCGGATGTGGCCGGTGACCGGATAGTTGCGCAGAATGGAGCGCTTGGTCTGGCTCAGGTCATGGATACCCACAATCACCAGTGCGGCAAGCAGGGCCACCACCGTTGCGCCCGAACCGACCACCAGCAGCCAGAGCAGGCTGAACACGAGACCCAGACAGCACAGCGCAAAAACCAGATAGCGCGCGGGAATTATTTTGTTGATGTTGTCAAGCATGCAGGGACTCCTTGGGGGCGACAATAGCAGCCACGACCTGATTTGCACACCCCATGAATACCCATACATCCGGCCAGACACCTGACCTGGCACCCGCGGCCCAAGCAGCCGCCCTCAGCCCTGAAGAGTTCGACGAAATCGACGCCATCCTGGACGACCTGCGCCAACGCTTTGAGGAAACTCCGCAGTGGGAGTTCTGCGAAGGCTTCATGGCCGCGCTGATCGTCAGTCGGCGCGCCATTCCCCTGCAGGAATACCTGCCGGTACTGCTGGACACTGACGGTACTGACGTGGCTGCCAGCGCTGGCGCCGAGGCTGGTGGCGGCACGTTTGCAGACGCAGCGCAGTACGCCCGCTTCATGGAGCTCTGGCAGCGCCGCTGGAGTGAGATTGAGCAAAGTCTGGCGGTGGAAGTGAAAAGCCTGGACGACGAGCGCGCCTACCACCCCGAAGTGATGGACGTGCGCGGCGCCGTGGCCGCTCTGCCCGAGGCCGAGCGTGCCCAAATGGCGGACGAGGCGCTACCGTCCTTCGCCCAGGTGTGGGCCGTCGGTTTCATGTACGCCGTGGAGAACTGGCCAGACGAATGGCAGCCACCGCGCGACAAGGAAGCCCGCAAGTGGCTGGACGACGCGCTGCAGCGCATGGTGGCCCTGACCGAAGACGACACCGACGAACCTACCCTGTCCGTGTTTGATGACGAAGGCGCGCCCACTGTCAGCGTGAACCGGTTTAACGCATTTGCCGATGCGGTGTGGGCGGTGTATGACCTGCGCGAACTATGGCGCAACATCGGGCCGCGCGTGGAGACTGTCCACAAAGAAGCCGAGCCGGGCCGCAATGATCCCTGTTATTGCGGCAGCGGCAAGAAGTACAAGAAATGCCACGGGGCCTGATCCCGATCTACCCTGCGACAATTGGCCATGGCACAGCGTTTCAATCCCTTGTTTCGGGCGCATTTGCGCTATGCGCTGTGCAGCATGGTGGTGGCACTGGCCGCGTGCAATGAAGCCACACCTCCGGCCCCGCCACCGCCTGCCCTGAAGAAGCCCCAGCAGCAGTATGAAGCGCTGAAGGCTTCGGCCAAGGGCATTGCCACCGGGCCCGCCACATCCGACTACACGGTGTATGTGATGTTCGACCCGCAATGCCAACATTGCGCCCGGCTGTGGGAGGAGGCGCAGGCATTGCAGGCAACCGTGCGGTTCGTCTGGGTGCCGGTGACCATCATGGACGTGCGTAGCGCGGCCATCAGCGCCGCGTTGCTGGGTTCAGCCTCCGCGCAGGAAGACCTGCGTCGACAGGAGAAGGCGGTTCTGCAGCGCACCGAAGGCATCAAGGGTATGGACCCGGTGCCGCCCTATCTGGACTCGGTCGTCAAGGCCAATACCGATCTGATCAACCGCTTCCGGGTGCTGGGTGTGCCCTATGTGGTGGCCCGCAACCAGACCACCTCCGAATACGTATCGCACGAAGGCGTGATGTCGCGCGAAATGCTCCAGCGCTTCCTGGGGTTAGGCAGCCGCTGAGGTTTGTCGATAGCGCGGTACATATACTTTCGCCAGCGCGTAGATTGCATTCATTAGCCAGTTTGTATTCACTGTTCGTTTGCGGTGGCAAAAGCTCAGCGGATAGACCGTATACCCGCGGGTGCACAGCAAGCAGTCTCGCGCCCTGATGCGCAACTCTGCCGCTTGAACACCGGTCAAGAAAGTACTGATAAGCGCCACATCTGCTTGTAAAGCGATAGGTCAAATGCGGCGCTTATTTCGTCAAGGGATGCCGTGTCAGAAAATGTATTTCATCCCAACACTCACGCCCTCAACGTGTCCCCCTCCATAACAGTGACCGCTACCATCCAATGCACCAGAAGCATCATGACAATCTGTGGTGACAGCACGACCGCCGGCGCCCAAGTCGTAATGTGCAGCGTCGTGATTGACGGTCAAGGCATAGTCAGCATAGTAGGTCAGGCTCTTATCCACTTGATGTTTCCACGCCAAGGTGTACAGGTCTGCTGCATTGTCAAGATTTGCTGCTGGCCCCGCAGTGTTGTGTACCCCGGGGTCTCCTGGCGTTACGTTGGCGTGCGCCCAGCCGAAATGCAAGCTGTCCTTGTCGCCAATTTCCTGGCTGATCGCAACCCAGGTTCCACTTCGGCTCCGTTCGTTGTAGTACACCAGATCATCAGAGACGCGTCTGTTCATAACCTCATATATGCCACTGACTGTAGTGCGGGTTGAATCAAACTTGTATTGAATACCGATCTTCGCTGCGGTTTCATCACCTATGTCGTTAGCGTCTCCGTTGTCACTTACCCGGTTTACCTGTTGATGCACTTCATACGCAGCAACGGCATACAAGCCGGCGTTGCGATAAGCCAAACTCACGCTGTAGGCGTTGCCGTAAGAGCCGTCTTGGCAGGCTGTCCCTCCGCCGCTGCTAGGCACATTTCCCCCAGTACAGTCCGAGGAACCGGAAGCAATATTGCTGTTATCGGTTGCCCTGTTTTGCCCTGGTGCAGCAAGGGCATTGATCGTGATGCCATTCATATTGGGGGACTCATACCAGATTGCATGATCCAGACGGGTGCCAAATTCAACCCGGTTGTCTCCCCCTGTATTTCCCGTGATCACCGAGTAGTCACCCAGCATTCCGGAGAACGGGTTCATGTTGGCGGTGGATGTCTTATAGGGCGCGTCAGTTTTACCAATTTTCAGTGCCCCCCAATGAGGTGACATCAGTCCAATATAGCTATTGCGCGATGTCAACGCACCTTTCACAACGTCACTGGTATTGCTGTTCGTGTTGGTTGTTCCTGAAGTAGCAGCGACATCTACTTGGGTTTCAAGTTGCCAGACAAATTCAGGCGCTGAATCACCCAAGGCTTGATGCCCTCTGAGTCCAATACTGGAAAGGTTGGTAGAGATAGTCGGCATCCATCCCATATTTCCGACCGGTGTATCGCCATTTCCGGCAACCTTGTTCGATATACCTTTGGTCGTGCTATCAACCGAAAGATCCAGGTTGCCGTATACGGTTACCTCTCCACCGTGCGTCAAAAACGTAACACCTTCGCCAGATTTTCGCTCCAGGTATTCGTGCGCTTTTGCAGGAGCGGCGGATTCACTTGGCTGCTGTGTTTTCGGGGCCAACTGGGACCTGATGCTCTGGATTTCGTTCTGCAATTCGTCTATACGTCGTAGCAAGTCTAGATTGGTCTGTTGCGCAAATGCTGACGCACTGAAGCATGTACCGGACGCGGCTACAACCCATGCAAAATGGTTGAAAGACTTCCTTAATTTGGGGTTCAATTTTGTCTCCTGAATTATTTAAAGGCGGATCGTGCAATGCTGGATTGCGCTCGCATTGGATGCCCTACCTGTCAGTGAGACGCATGACCACGGTCAAGTTTTTAATGTCTTAACAATACTTTGCAATTCGCCCTTGGGGCGAAATGAGTTCCGAATTTTCAGTTTTTACCCACTGGTCGTTTATGGCGGCGATAGATCACGGCCATGGTTGTCGGAATTTTCGAGGCATCAACGATGCGTGCTGGAGAGCAACCAATACACCGGCGCTGAACGCAACTCAAACAAGAAAAAAACCCGCCAGGGCGCGAGGCCGTGGCGGGTTGATGCAAGGGCAGCTTCTTCAGTTGACCATGCCCATCAGGTGCGGGAACCACAAGGTCAGTCCCGGCCAGAAAGTGATCACCAGCAGGAAGCAGATCATGGTCAGCAACCACGGCCACACGGCCACGGTGAGCTCGGTGATCCCCATCTTGGTAATGCCCGACGACACGTAGAGGTTGAGCCCCACCGGTGGGTGGCACAGTCCGACTTCCATGTTCACCGCCATCAGGATGCCGAAGTGCACCGGGTGCACACCCATCTTCACCGCCACCGGGAACAGAATGGGCGCCATGATCAGCACGATCGCAGCGGGGTCCATGAAGTTGCCGGCAGCCAGCAGGATGAAGTTCACCAGCAGCAGGAAGGCAATGAGGCCAAAGCCCTGGCTGGTCATCCACGCGGCCATGGTCTGCGGAATCTGTTCCGAGGTCATCAGGAACGAGAACAGCACGGCGTTGGTCACGATGTACAACAGCATGGAGCTCATGGCCGCCGCGCTCAGCAGTGACTTGGGCACGTCGCGCAGCTTCAGGTCCTTGTAGACGAACACGGAGATGAAGAACGCGTACACCGCAGCCATGGCAGCAGCCTCGGTCGGCGTGAACTTACCGCTGTAGATGCCGCCAATCACTACCACGATGAGCAGCAGGCCCCACATGCTTTCACGGAATGCCTTGTAGCGCTCACCCCAGGTCGCCTTGGGCATGCGGGGGTAGTCGTACTTCTTGGCGCGCCACCAGGTGGTCAGGCCCAGCAAGAAGGACAGGCACAGCCCCGGCACGATACCGGCGATGAACAGCTGCCCCACGGACGCAGAGCCCACTGGCTGGCCGTCCGGGCCCAGCGCATTCATGCCCGCCGTGGCAATGGCGTACATCACTAGGTTGATGGAGGGCGGGAACAGAATGCCCAAAGCGCCCGAGGTGGTGATCACACCGGCACCAAACTGCTTGGGGTAGCCCTGTTTGACCATGGCCGGCAGCATGATGGAGCCCACGGCCACCACGGTAGCTACCGAGGAACCGGAGATGGCTGCAAACAGCGCGCACGCCAGAACCCCCGCCAGACCCATGCCGCCGTACCAGTGGCCGATCATGGAGGTGCAGAAGTTGATCATGCGCTTGGCCACGCCACCGTGCGTCAGGAAGTTACCCGCCAGGATGAAGAACGGAATCGCCATGATCTCGAACTTCTCGATGCCGGTGAACAGCTTGAGCGCCACCGATTCGATGGGCACATCGGTCAGCGTGAACAGGAAAGTCAGAACCGTCAGGCCCAGCGAGATCGAGATCGGCATGCCGGTCAGCATCAAGAGGACCAGCAATGTGAAGATGATGAGCGTGTTCATTTGCGGTCACCTCCGGCCGGTTCGAAGTCGGCGTCTTCAATGGTCGCGTCATCCACACCTGCCACATGGTGTTGGGCATGGGGCACTTCGCCAGTTTTCAGGAAGATCCAGGCCACCTGCAGAAAGCGGAAGCACATCAGGTAGGAACCCAACGGTACGCAGGAATAGGCAATCCATGTGGGAATTTCCAGGTCCGGCGAAGTGGGGCCTTCCGGCACATCGGCCACGTCCCAACCCATGAAGTGGAAGTAGGCGTAGTGGAAGCCGTTTTCCCAGACAAAGCGTGCGCCCAGGGTGCCCACGGTGCCGGTGAATACGGCACCTGCGAGCAGCCCGAACAGCACCAGCCATTTGGCCTTGTCAGCCGAGAGCTTGCGCACCAACACGTCCACGCCCACGTGGGTACCGTTGCGCACGCCATAGGCCGCGCCGAACTTGGCCATCCACACAAACATGTAGATGCACAGCTCCTGTGCCCAGCTCACGTCCATGCGCACGGCGTAGTCCTGTATGACCGGGACGCCGGAGAGAAAGCGGTGCAGCACGGCCATGAAGATGACCAGTGTTGCCGCACCGATGAGGAAGGTGATCAGCCATTCCTCCAGGTGGTTGAGGATCTTGTTGAACATGCCGGATTACTTCACGGGAACAAATCCGGCGGCCTTGTACGCAGCTTCGATGGTGGCCTTGCCCACGCGGCCTTCCATGTCGTGGTGCACCGGCATCAGGGCCTTCTTCCATTCCAGGGTTTCGGCCGGGGTCAGGGTGTAGACGGTGGACTTGCCGCTGGCCTTGATCTTGTCTAGGGCCTGTGCGTTTTCGGTGGCGGCAATGGCGTTGGCGTAGGTGGTGGAGTCCTTGATGGAGCTTTCCAGCGCGGTGCGGATATCAGCCGGCAGGCCGTCCCAGAACTTCTTGTTCACGATCACGGCGTAGGCCAGGTGACCGTGGTTGGAGATGGTCATGTGCTTCTGCACTTCGTAGGTCTTCTGGGTGTAGAAGTTGGAGGCCACGCCTTCGGTGCCATCCACCACGCCGGATTGCAGCGCCTGGTACAGCTCGCTGAAAGCCATCACCTGCGGAATGGCGCCCAGTGCGCGCATTTCAGCGTCCAGCACCTTGGAGCTCTGGATGCGCATCTTCAGGCCCTTGAAGTCTTCCACTTTGTGCAATGGCTTGTTGGCACTCATCTGGTGGAAGCCGTTGTCCCAGTACGCCAGACCCTTGATGCCCTTGGGTTCGAGCTTCTTGAACAGTTCGGCGCCCAGCGGGCCTTCGGTAATGCCACGGAAGGCTGCGTCGTCCTTGAACAGGAAGGGCAGGTCAAACACTTCAAATTCTTTCACGCCCAGGGGGCCGAACTTGGCCAGCGAGGGGGCCAGCATCTGCACGGAGCCCAGTTGCAGGGCTTCCATTTCTTCCTTGTCCTTGTAGAGCTGGCTGTTGGGGTACACCTCCACCTTCACGCGGCCGCCGGTACGTTGCTCGGCCAGTTCCTTGAAGCGCAGGGCGCCCTTGCCTTTGGGGGTATCGGGTGCCACGACGTGGCTGAACTTGATGACGATGGGGGCTTGCGCCAGGGCGGCCACACTGGTCAGTGCGGTGCAGGCCAGCAATGCGGCCTGGACGAGGGTACGGCGGGTGAAGTGGGTCATGGGGAATGCTCCGTTGTAGATTTGGGTGGCGCGAGTGTGCTGTACGCCGTCCGGTGGCGCGATTGTGGTTTTCCACATTTATTCATTTTTGGCGTTCGAAACCAAGGGTAAACCCTTGGGTTCGAACGGGTTGCTGCAGCACATTCGAACCGCCGGAAGCTAGACTGCGGACATGCTTGCGACCCACAGCATCCCCCTGGAACTCGCCTCCGATGCGCGCTGGAGGCGTGTTCGGCGCAGCCTGTGGTTGCTGCCGCTGCTGGCATCCCTGCTGTTTGTATCTGGCGTGCTGGCCTGGGCCTACAAGACCGACCGTGAAGACCATGAAGAGCGCCGTGCCACCATGATCGCGGACGCCTTGAGTACCGAAGCCCAGCTGCGTGATCGCCTGGCGGCGGAGATGGTGCACCTGCAGGCCCTGGCGCGCCAGTTACCCACTCTGCCGCGCAATGCTGCGGGCTTGGCGGGCAATGCGGAAGTGAGTGAAGGTCTGCATCGCCTGTGGCTGAGCGTGACCTGGCTGGATGCACAGAACCGCATCATTGCCAATGTGCCCGAACAGCCCCCCCTGGTCAGCACCCGTGTGGGTGAACTGGGTGAGGAGCCCGGTATCTCGGCACACCTGAACCTGAATGCCGGTGACGAGAAGCTGGTGCTGCGATATTCCCCGGCGCTGCTGCTGCGCAAAGGCATCCCCTGGTGGGTGACGCGCAAATACGATGTGCAACTGATTGACTCCAACGAGCAGGTTATCGCCTCAGTGGACCAGACGCCCCTGCGTACCGATACCCAGGAGCGCGAGACCTATATGGTCTCCGTAGGCAGCGATATGCCGGGCGCCTATCTGGAACTGGCCTTGCGCGAAGCACCGCGCCCCATTCTGCGGGTGGTGCCGCTGGTGCTGATTGGTGGCTTTCTTGCGCTCATGGTGGTGGCAACCTTCTTGCTGCGTCGCCAGGTGGCGCGTATTTCGCGCGCCGAGAATGCCTGGCGGACCGAGGCCGCCTGGCGCCAGGCCATGGAGGATTCGGCGCTGGTGGGCTTGCGTGCCAGGGACGCCGATGGGCGCATCCTGTATGTGAACCGGACCTTCTGCAATATGGTGGGCCTGCGTGCCGACCAGTTGGTGGGGCTCAGCCCGCCCATGCCCTACTGGCCGCCGGAAGCACTGGACGAGGTCATGCTGCGCCACAAGCGCAATCTGGAGGGCAAGGCGCCGCGCGATGGGTACGAGGCCCTGTGGTGCCACCAGGACGGTCGGCGCATCAACGTCATGGTGTTCGAGTCGCCCTTGATTGATGCGCGGGGCCAGCAGATTGGCTGGATGGGCTCCATCATCGACATTTCGGCGCGCAAGAAACTGGAAGAGCGCGAGCGCCACCAGGCCGAGGCCATGGCGCACCAGTCACGCCTGACCACGCTGGGCGAAGTGGCCTCCGCGCTGGCACACCAGCTCAACCAGCCGCTCACGGTAATCATGGGCTACAACGCCGGCCTGCAGCGCATGCTGGCCGATGCGGGCTATGACAACCAGGCGGTGCTCAATGCCCTGGCGCAGCAGGGCGCGCAGGCGGCTGAGGCCGGGCGCATCGTGCAGCGCATCCGCGAATTCCTGACCCGGCGCGCACCTCAGCGCGAGGCTTGCGACCTTGGCACCATGGCGCACCGCGCGGCGGAGCTGCTGCAGCGCGATGTGCGTGCCGCCCAGGTGCAGCTGCAATGGGATATGGCCGCAGACCTGCCACAGGTCTTTGCCGACCCGATCCTGATGGAGCAGGTGCTGATCAACCTGATACGCAACGCCTGCGATGCCATGCAGGCGGCGCCTGTGCAATCCGCAGGTCGCCGCATCCGTCTGGCCGCCCAGCGCAGCGGCGAGCGGTTTGTGCGCATGGACGTGGAAGACAACGGGCCAGGCCTGCATGGCTTGACCGTGGAGCAGTTGAGCGCGCCGTTCTTCTCCACCAAGTCGGACGGCATGGGCATGGGGCTGGCGATCTGCCGCTCCGTGGTCGAGGTACACCACGGCGGCATGGATGCGGGCATCAGCAGCCTGGGCGGAGCACGTTTCTCCTTCACGCTGCCGGTGTTTGACGCACGCCTGCAAGGACACAGCCCGGAGCAGGCCAACGAGCTGGCAGACGAAGACGCCCGCGCAACCATGGAAATCGATGTGTGAGAACCGAGCATGACCCAGGCCCCTGACGTGGTTGCTGTGCATCTGGTGGATGACGAAGCCACCGTGCGCGCAGCGCTGGAATTCCTTTTTGCATCGCATGGCCTTGCGGTGCGCAGCTATGACAGTGGCGTAGCCCTGCTGGACCATCTGAACCAGGGCCATACGCTGCGCGGCTGCGTACTGCTGGACGTGCGCATGGAGCCTCTGTCGGGCTTGCAGGTACACGACGAACTGGTGGCGCGTGGCATCCAGGTGCCGGTGATCTTCCTGACCGGGCACGGTGACATCCGCATGGCAGTCGGGGCCTTGAAGAAAGGTGCGTTCGACTTTGTGGAAAAGCCCTTTGGCGATGCAGCCTTGGTGGAGCGGGTGCGCGACGCACTGCAGGCCGACGCACAGCAACAGCAGCGGCGTGCCAACGGCGATTCGCGCGGCGAACTGCTGGCCGGGCTCACACAACGGGAGCAGGACGTGATGGTGCGCGTGGCCGCAGGCAAGCTCAACAAGGTCATAGCCGACGAGATGAACGTCTCCATGCGCACGGTGGAGGTGTACCGCGCCCGCGTGTACGCCAAACTGGGTGTGCGTTCGTCGGCCGAGCTGGCCACCCTGCTGGCTCGCAGCGAATAGCTGCGACAGTCCTACAGGCCGAGTGCCAAGCTGGTGGCCAGCGCCAGCATGACCAGCGCAATCACGCTGTCCAGCACGCGCCAGGCGTTGTCCTTCTCGAACCAGGGTGCCAGCAGGCGTGCACCAAAGCCCAGGGCGCTGAACCACAGCACGCTGCCCAGCATGGCGCCGGCGGCAAACCACCAGCGGCCATCCCCGCGCTGCGTGGCCACGGCGCCCAACAGCACCACCGTGTCCAGGTACACATGGGGGTTGAGAAAGGTGAAGGCAAAACAGGCGGCCAGCGCCGCGCGCAGGCTGCCCGGGCCGCTGCCTTCCACATGCAGGTGTCCACCCATCCAGGCCCGACGTGCTGCCAGCAGTCCGTAGCAGCCCAGAAACAGCGCGCCGCCGTAGCGTGTGCCCTGCATGAGCAGTTCATTGCCGCGCAGTACCGCACCGGCACCGCCCACGCCGGCAGCAATCAGCAGTGCATCGGACAATGCGCAGAACAGAACCAGTGGCAGCACGTGCTCCTGCTTGAGCCCGCTGCGCAACACAAAGGCATTTTGCGAGCCGATGGCCACGATCAGTGCCAGACCGGTAGCCAGCCCGGCGCCCATATCCACCAGCATCGTCAATCCTTCAACAGTGTGACTAGGCGCTGCAGCGCGTGCTGCACCGTTGCACTGCGCACGGCAGCGCGGTCGCCATCGAAATGCATCACTTGGGATGTGATGCTGCCGCCCACGCTCCAGGCAAACCACACCGTGCCCACCGGCTTGGCAGCACTGCCGCCAGAGGGGCCAGCAATGCCGGTGACGGCCACGGCGGTATGGGTGCGTGCACGTTCTGCCGCGCCCTGCGCCATGGCGCGGGCAACGGCTTCGCTGACCGCACCTTGGGCGGCAATGAGCTGCGCGTCCACGCCCAGCATCTCGGTCTTGGCGGCGTTGGAGTAGGTGACGTAGCCGCGCTCAAACCATGCGCTGGAACCCGCCAGATCGGTGCAGGCCGCGGCAATCATGCCGCCGGTGCAGCTTTCGGCGGTGGCGAGTGTGAATTGGCGTTGCAGCAGCTGGCTGGCCAGTTGTGCGCAGAGGTTCTGCGTGTTGGCCATCAGATGAATTTCCACAGTGCGATGGTCAGCAGGGTGCAGCCCGCAGCCACCAGATCGTCCAGCATGATGCTGGCGCCGGCCTTGACCCAGGCATTGCGGTCGGTCAGCGGGTCCACGCCGTGGAACAGGGCGTCGGCCCAGCCCACCGGGCCTGGCTTGGCTGCGTCAAAGAATCGAAACAGCGCAAATGCCACGCACTGGGCCAGCAGGCCCGCGGGCATCACCAGCCACAGCACCAGCCAGAATGCCGCAACCTCGTCCCACACGATGCTGCCGGGGTCGAGCACACCCATGTGCCGCGCCGTCACGCTGCAGGCCCACCAGCCTATGGGCAGCGACGCGACGATCAACAGTCCCCAGCCGGCTTCACCCAGCCAGTGGGAAAGCACCACATACGCTGCCCAGGCCCACAGCGTGCCGGCAGTGCCCGGCGCCACGCGCGACAGCCCGGAGCCAAACCCCAACGCGATCCAGTGCGCCGGATGGGCGCGTAGAAAGCGTGCGGTGGGTCGGGTCATGGGAGCAGCGCCTGGAGTGGCGTGGGTTTCTGCACTGGAAGAAATGCCATCAGCCACTTCGGTGGCGCTTACATCGATGGTGAGGGGGGTGTTGGGATCCTGCATGAGGGGATTATCCGAGTGCGCCGATCCACGCAGACCAATAATCGATGCAGGCCCGTATTTTGGGGAGCCGCTGGCGCCCCTGTTGCATGACGGCGTAGATGGGAAAGCGCGGGCTGCTGAAGTAGCCGGGCAGCACCTGCACCAGGCTGCCGGCCTGCACCAACGGGCGTGCCATCAGATCGTTCAGCCGCCCAATGCCCACGCCCTGGACGACCAGGCTCATCATCAGGGCGCTGTTGTCGGTGCGCGTGTGGCCATAAACCGGAAGTTCACCGGCGTCGGACCGGGTCCATTGGTTCATCCAAGGTGACACGCTGCTGCCGATCAAATGGTGGCGCTCCAGTTCGTCGGGATGCTGCGGTGTGCCCTTTTGCGCCAGATAGGAGGGTGCTGCATACAGGCTGCGGCCATGCTCCCCGACCTTGCGTGCCACCAGGCTGTCCTGGCCCGCGCTGCCGGTGCGAAACGCAATGTCGATGCCGTCACGCACCATGTCCACCATCCGGTCATCGGCCTGTATTTCGATGTTCAAATCCGGATGGCGTTGGTACAGCCCTGCCAGGCTGGGGGCAATGACGCAATGCGCCAGCAGCGGGCTGACCGCCACGCGAACCCATCCGTTGGGCCCGCTGAGCTTGCCGCTGAGCTGGCTGTCCAGATCAGCCGACAGGTCCAGCATGCGCCTGCCGTAGTCCAGCAGGGTGTCGCCTTCATCCGTCAGGCTCAGTCCATGGGTACTGCGATGCAGCAGGCGGATGCCGCAACTGGCTTCCAGTCGCTTGAGTGAGCGCGTGACCTGGCTCACCGGAATGTTGCGTTCCCTGGCGGCAGCGGACAGCGTGCCCAGCTCCGCAATGCGGGTGAAAAGGGCGATGTCATCCAGGCGGGCGGGCATGGCTGGATTGTGGGGCATTCAGGACTGTTTTTGCAAATAGTGCAACACCCATTTGGTTTTTTCGGTGTTTTCATAGGTTGGTACTTTCGATAAAGTGAAATCCAAGGGGCCAACCCCTGTTTCTTTTCAAACAACCGAGGATTTCTATGCCCACACTTGTTGTCACCTTGTCCCACCAACCACCACCGGAGCGCTATGTCCTGTTGGCCGACGCCCTGACCCGCATTACCGCGCAAACGCTGGAAAAGCGCGCCGAGGTCACTGCCGTCGCGATTGATGTGTTGCCCCCGGGGCGCTGGTTTGTGGGTGGTCGTGAACCAGCCCGGCCGACTGTTCTGCTGGAGATCAACGTGACACGGGGCACCAACTCCGACCAGCAGAAGGCTGCGTTCGTACAAGCGGCCTATGCCGAGCTCGCATCCCAGCTGGGTGCAGCTGAAGGCATCGAGCTGGCGAGCTATGTGGTGGTGAATGAAGTGGATGCCGCCAACTGGGGCTATGGCGGGCGCACGCAGCAGGACCGGCACAAACCCTCCTGACACCACGTTGTCAGGAGGGGAGGCGCACGATGGCGGCCTCTCTTACTCAAAGGACTCTTCATGAAAAACGCCATCAGCTGGTTTGAAATTCCCACCACACAACTGGATCAGGCACAGGCCTTCTATGAGGCCGTGCTGGGTAGGCCCATGCGTCGTGAGGCCATGGGCCCATCGCAAGGCGCCGTGTTCGCGTATGCACACGAGCAGGACGGCGTCGGCGGGGCACTCATGATGGGCCCCACCGCGCCGCAGCCATCCGGCACGGGTACCCTGGTGTATCTGGATGCATCTCCCGCACTCGACGCCGCAATGCAGCGGGTGGTGGAGCAGGGTGGCCGCATCGCATTGCCGCGCCAGGCCCTTCCGCCGGGGATGGGCTACTTTGCCCACTTCATCGATCTGGACGGCAACCGCCTGGGCCTGCACGCCATGGAATGACGTCATGGGCATGCACAATGCTGCCAGCGTCTTGTTGCAACCCATCCGCAATACACCATGCGTCGTGCCGACCGCCTCTTCCAAATCGTGCAACTGATCCGCGGGCGCAGGCGCACCACGGCATCATTCCTGGCCCAGCGCCTGGAGGTGTCCGAGCGCACGGTGTACCGCGACGTGGCCGACCTGCAGCACCAGGGCGTGCCGATTGAGGGCGAAGCGGGCGTGGGCTATCGGCTGGGCCGGGGCTTTGAGTTGCCGCCACTGATGTTCAGCCCGGATGAAGCGCAGGCGCTGGTGGCATCGGTGCGAATGGCGCAGGCCTGGCAAGACCCGGCCTTGGCACAAGCGTCACAGGTAGCGCTGGGGAAGATTCTCTCGATACTGCCTGCAGCTGCGAGGGCTGCTGCGCAGAGCATGGCCCTGTATGCCCCGCCTGTGCGGATGGAGCCCGCCGTATTGGCGACCCTGCAAACCTTGCGTGAAGCCGTGCAGCAGCGCTGCAGGCTGCGTTTTGCCTACCGTGACGCGCAAGGCGTTGGCAGCCAGCGCAAAGTGCGGCCCCTGGGCTGCTTTTACTGGGGTAGTGTGTGGACGCTGGCAGCGTGGTGTGAAGACCGCAATGACTTTCGCAGCTTCCGTCTGGACCGCATGCGTGATCTGGCTTTGGTGGAAGGTGCGGCGGGGCACTTTCAGGAGGAAGCCGGCAAGACCCTGGCCGACTGCTTGCGCGCAGCAGCACCTCCCCATGTGCTGGACCAGCTCAGCAGCTAGCAATCAAAGGGGGTTTTCAGTCGGAGCCGAAGTGGTCAAACGACTGCAGATGCAGCTCCATGGGTTGGCCGTCGCCGTCGGTCAGCCGCAGGCCGGATTGCGCTTCTATGCGCCCGATGCGGGTGACCGGTGTGTGGCTGGCACGCGCTGCGGCTTGCACTGCGGCAGCCTGCGTTGCCGGTGCGGTAAAGACCAGTTCGTAATCATCCCCGCCGCTGAGCACGTGTTTGAGCAGCGTGTGCTGCAGGGCGTGTACGTCTGCGGGGTTGGTTGCTGCTGCAAGGGCGGGGTAGGCCGCCAGCAACTGCAATGCGGCAGAGGTGTCCAGCGTGGCGCCTACACCGGAGCGCTCCAGGATGTGACCCAGGTCACCCAGCAGACCGTCGCTGATGTCGGCTGCCGCCGTGGCAATGCCGCGCAGCGCCATGCCCAGGGCCAGACGCGGTGTGGGCTGCTCCAGGCGCAGCCGGGCTTGCGCCAAGGTTTCGGGCAGAAGCGGTGTGGTGCCTTGTTGTTGCATGTGCGCAAGAGCCAGATTGGCGTCACCCACATTGCCGCTGACGTAGATGTCGTCACCTGCGCGTGCCCCGCTGCGCAGCAGGGCCTGCCCTCGCGGCACTTCGCCGAATACGGTGATGCAGATGTTGAGTGGTCCCTTGGTGGTATCGCCGCCAATCAGCTCGCAGCCATGGGCATCGGCCAGGGCCAGCAGGCCTTGCGAAAACGGGGCCAACCAGGATGGGTCCGCCTGCGGCAGGGCCAGCGCCAGGGTGAATGCCAGCGGCGAAGCGCCACAGGCCGCCAGGTCGCTCAGGTTGACCGCCAGTGCCTTGTGGCCCAGGGCGCGCGGGTCCACGTCGGCAAAGAAGTGGCGCCCGCTGACCAGCATGTCGGTGGAGATGGCCAGCTGCATGCCAGGTCTGGGCTGCAGCAGTGCGCAGTCGTCGCCCACGCCCAGTACCGCCTTGGGCGTGGGGCGCGTGAAGTATTGCTTGATCAGGTCGAACTCACCCATGCGATGTGTCAGTCATTGGAGCGTGCGGGCCAGACAAAGCTCAGGGGACTTTGTACCAGTCGGCGCGTAATGGCCCGGTAAATGCGGTTGCGGCTGATGTTGGACACGTCGTGGGCGCGCAGCGCAACCCGGAATGCAAACAGAAAACTCACGCCTACATTGAGCAGGCCGATCAGCGGGATGGCCGTCACGGCCCACCACAGCGCGGGTTCATGCACCACCTCCCAGCCCAGCGTGGCGCATGCGGCGCCCAGTTGGCCGGTCGACAGCGTGACGTGTCGCACATCCAGCGGTATGCCCAAGAAACCCAGGATGGCAGGCGTCAGCCCCAGGATGAAGCCCAGCGACACATTGGCTGCCAGACCGGAGATGTTGTGGCGCCAGAAATGCGCCCAGCGGTCGGCACGCTGTACACCCAAGACTGCAGTGAAACGCGGGTTGTATCGGATGGCCGAGTCCAGCCGGTGCAGCACAAACCAGTTTTCCACCCAACCCGCCAGAATGCTGCTGGAAAACAGCAGCACGCCGGTGAACGCGGCATAGAGCACGCTGGGCCCGAGCAGGGTGAGCGAGTGCAGTACGTAATGGGCCGTGGCGGCGTCGATCATGGGCGCGCCGCGCAGCTGTTGCACACCCAGAGCCAGCAGAACGGTCGCCGGGAAGACCACGACCACATTGCCGATGACGGCGGCCGTCTGCGACCGCACCAGATGCGTCACTTCATCCACAAAGGACTCCAGCGCGTCGGGTGTGGACACGTCCTTGAGCTTGGCCGCCATGGCCGGCGCAGTCATGGCCGGCTGCTTGGTGGCCAGGGTGAAATGCAGCAGCTGGATCAGGACGAAGCTGGCGGCATACACCACACCAGCCCAGAAGCCGTACCAGAAGGCGCTCAGGCCCAGGGCCATCACCGCAAACTTCAGCGCTGTCGTAAGCGCTGTCAAGGCGCCGCCGCCAGCCGCGTTGGACAGCATCTCGCGGTATTCGGTGCGGGTGCGGGCGATGTAGTGCTCGCCGGTTTCCGAGCTGCGCTCCGCGACCTTGGCAGCCAGCAGCGAAGAGCTGGCGCGCACCAGTGCACCCACGCTGCGTTGCTCCTGCTCCAGCGTAGCCAGGTGGGACAGCAGCCCGGCGCAATTCAGGTACTGCGGGTCGTCGAGCAGGCAGGCCAGCAATGCCCGCACCCGCTGGATACGTCCGCGCAACTGGCGCAGGCGAAACACGAGGTCCACGGAGATGCCGTGAGCTTCCAGGTGTTCGTAGACGCTGGCGGCTGCCCAGTTGCAGGAGTCGAGCTGCTCCTCGTAAGCCTTGATGGCTTCCTCCAGACCCTCGCCGTTGAACCATGCTTCACGCAGCTTGTCAAAGCAGGAAGTCAGGTCATGAAACGGGTTGTGTTCGCGCCAACCGGCGTCCATGCGCAAACGGACCTCGGGAGAAAAACCGGTGGCCCGGATCTGGCTGGTGCAAAAGGTCAAAGCATCCAGCAAACCGTCCTGCCAGTAGGTCAAGCCCGGACGTGACTTCGCATGGTGACCGTTGGACGGTGTGTTCAGGATGGCCGCCAGTCGCGCCAGATGGTCTGGCGTGAGGGCATGCAACCACTGTGCGTCTGCGGGGTGGGAGAGTGCCAGCGCAAACAGTTCGGCGGCATCGGTGGTTTGTGGCGATGCAGGTAGCCAGCGCCGGTGCAGGCGCTGAACCATTTCGCTGACGAAGGCGTTGCGGGCGGAAAAGCCGTAGTCACACAGCAGGTTGCTGATGTCTACCGAGGCAATAAGGGCGCGCCACCATTGCTGCAGCTTGAGGCGCGTGTCTTCCCGCGCGTCCAGCACATCGAGCAGCATCTCGATGTGGCCCAGCGCCGTGGCTGTGGCGCCGTCGGTTCCGCGAATCCATTCCAGCAGGGAAATCAGCCACAAGTGGCGGTGCACCAGATCCGCCTCAGGGTCCAGTGTTTCAAGTAGCTGAGGCAGGTCGTTTGCGATTCGGGCCATGCGGTCGGGTCAGTGCAGCGTGCGCTTCTGGTCCAGTCCGTGGTCACCGCTGAGGGCGTCCAACACGAACATGGGCACGGTGGCATCGAACTTCTCGCCATCTTCGGCCACGCAAAAGAAACTGCCGTGCATGGTACCCGTGGGCGTACGCAGCCGCGTGCCACTGGTGTATTCGAAAGACTGTCCCGGCTTGAGCAGTGGCTGCTGGCCGACCACACCCAGGCCGCGCACTTTTTCGGTGTGCCCATTGGCGTCGTTGACGTTCCAGGTGCGAGATATCAGCTGCGCGGTGACCTCGCCGGTATTGGTGATGGTGATGGTGTAGGCAAAGACGTACAGGGCCTCTTCCGGATTGGATTGGTCGGGAAGGTATTGCGGCACCACTTCCACCAGAAATTCATACTTTGGCATGCCCCGATGCTACCTGCGAAAATGCGGGGCTGCAGATCCTGCCCATCAAGTCCACTTTCCACCTCAATCCATGACCTACCGTATTGCCCCGTCCATCCTCTCTGCCGACTTCGCCCGTCTGGGGGAAGAAGTGAAAAACGTCATCGCCGCAGGCGCCGACTGGATCCACTTCGACGTGATGGACAACCACTATGTGCCCAATCTAACCTTCGGCCCCATGATTTGCAGTGCACTCAAGCCCCATGCCAAGACCGCTTCGGGCGTGGCCGTGCCTATTGACGTGCATTTGATGATTTCGCCCGTCGACGCCCTGGCCGCGAGTTTTGCCGAGGCCGGTGCCGACCTGATCAGCTTCCACCCGGATGCCAGCGGCCACGTGCACCGCAGCATTCAGGCCATCAAGAGCAAGGGCGTAAAGGCCGGTCTGGTCTTCAACCCGGCCGAGCCGCTGGATGTGCTGGATTGGGTGATAGAGGACATCGATCTGGTGCTGATCATGAGCGTCAACCCCGGTTTCGGCGGCCAGAGCTTCATTGACTCGGCGCTGCGCAAGATCGCGGATGTGCGCAAACGCATTGACGCCAGCGGCAAGGACATCCGACTGGAAGTCGATGGTGGCATCAAGACCGACAACATCCGCCGTGTGGCCGATGCGGGTGCCGACACCTTTGTGGCGGGCAGCGCCATTTTCGGCAAGCCGGACTACAAGGCGGTGGTGGACGCCATGCGCCAAGCGCTGGCCTGATTCAGGCGGGCAAGGACGCGCCCAGCAGCACGTGCGTGGGGGCATCTCCCGCCCGCAGCTTGAACACCGAGACGGCATCCACCAGGTCCAGGGCCTGGCTTTTGAGGCCGCTGGCAGCGGCGGCCATTTCCTCGACCAGGGCGGCATTTTGCTGGGTGGCCTGATCGATCTGATTGACCGCCTGACCGACCTGGTTCACGCCCGCATCCTGCTCGGCGCTGGCCGCGCTGATTTCCGCCACGATGTCGGTCACACGCCGGATGGCGGTGACCACCTCGGTCATGGTGGCGCCTGCCTGATCGACCAGGGTCGTGCCATGTTCCACCCGTTCCACGCTGGTGCCGATGAGGGTTTTGATTTCCTTGGCGGCATCGGCCGATCGACCGGCAAGGGCTCGGACCTCAGAGGCCACCACGGCAAAGCCGCGGCCTTGCTCACCGGCACGTGCTGCTTCTACTGCCGCATTCAGCGCGAGGATGTTGGTCTGAAAGGCAATGCCGTCTATGACGCTGATGATGTCCGCGATGCGGCGCGAGCTGTCGTTGATGCCCCTCATGGTTTCCACCACATGGCCCACCACCTCCCCGCCGCGTGTGGCAACGGCTGAAGCGCTACTGGCCAGCTGACTGGCCTGGCGCGCGTTGTTGGCGCTGTGGCTGACGGTGGAGCCCAGCTCCTCCATGCTGGAGGCGGTCTGCTGCAGGGCGCTGGCCTGTTGTTCGGTACGAGCTGACAGGTCATTGTTTCCCTGGGCAATTTCCGCGCTGGCATGGGCCACGTTTTCAGAGCCCTGGCGCACACGCGCCACCAGTACTGCCAGCTTGTCCTGCATGGTGGCGAGTGCGCGCAGCAGTTCGGCAATCTCGTCACGTCCCTGCGTCTGGACTTGCGAGCTGAGGTCACCGTCGGCGACCTGGTTGGCCAGTCCCACGGCCCGCTGCAGAGAGCCCACGATCTGGCGGCTGATCAGCACACTGCCAATCAGGGCCGCAAGCGAGATGAACACCATCACCCCGGTCGCAATCTGGGTGGCGCTCTTGGCACCCTGCGACGCCACCACCGCCACGGCGGCTTCGGATTTGGCCAGTACGCCACGCAAGGCATTCAGCGTGGCTGCGGCATCGCGGTCCTTGCCGCGGGCCGCCTTGTCGCCCGCGATGGGGTCATTGCTGGCTTGCTTGTAGGCATCGAAAGCCTGCAGGTAGCCGGCCTGGGCATTGGCCATTTCGGTGCGCAGCTTGGAGACCAGCGGTTTTGCCTCCGGGCTGTCGCCCACCATCTTGCCCAGTTCATCAATTCCAGAATTGACCTCGCTCATTTCCTTGAGGTGCGAAGCCCAGTACTTTTCCTGGTCTTTGGGGTCCGATCCGCGCAGCAAGGTGTTTTTCCATTCCTGGATGGCGACCGAAAAGTGGCCCGCGATGTCCGCGCTCTTGCGGTGCGCAGCGACTTCGTGCAATACATCGTTTTCGTAGGTAGAGACTGCGCCGTTGAGTCTCCAGATTCCGAACAATGCGCCGGCCAGCAGCAGCAACAGGGAGACGGCGAATGCCAAGGGTAGCTTGAGACTCAGTTTCATCACAACTCCTGTCTGTCAGGCGTTTTGCTACGCGGGTAATGCAATTTAGACCACAAACCAACAGCTGTCATCAGGAAACACAGCAGTTTTCATGCCGGCGAGCCCATTTGCACAACTTGCAAGCGACCGCCAATGCATGACATCTTGTTTTGCTACACTGGACGCATGTTTATTCACCGCATCAGCATTACGGGTTGTAGCGACCGGGGAGCCTGGCCCTGGCGTACCTTGCCTGCTTTCGCTGGGCGCACACCCTCGCTCGCTGCCTGACTTTGCGGCGAGTCCCGGGTTGATGTGCTTGCACTGCGCGGCCATTGCTTACACCCGGGAATGCGATTTCCATCACGGTTGAGCGACGCGCATCCCCGAACCCCGCACCTGTGGGGAAACCGAATGCAATCCTTCCAATAGGCACAACCAACGTGATGACCGAAACCCAATTCCAGGCCTTGCGCGACCAGGGCTACAACCGCATACCGCTGATGGCGCAAGCCTTTGCGGACCTTGAAACCCCGCTTTCCCTCTACCTCAAGCTGGCGCGCACTCCAGGCAGTGCCGAGCCCGCGCCCTACAGCTTTCTGCTGGAGTCCGTGGTGGGCGGCGAGCGCTTTGGCCGCTACAGCTTCATAGGCTTGCCAGCGCGCACCCTGTTGCGCGCCAGTGGCTTTGGCCAACATGCCCGCACTGAAGTCGTGACCGATGGCGTGGTGGTGGAGACATCCGGCGCCAACCCGCTGGACTTCATCGCCGAATACCAGGGCCGATTCAAGGTGGCTCTGCAGCCGGGCCTGCCCCGCTTCTGCGGCGGTCTGGCCGGTTACTTTGGCTATGACGCCGTGCGCTATATCGAAAAGAAGCTGGAAAACAGCTGCCCACCGGACGAGCTGAACTGCCCCGACATCCTGCTGCTGCAAACCGAAGAGCTGGCGGTGATCGACAACCTCTCGGGCAAGTTGCACCTCATCGTCTATGTGGACCCGACACAGCCGGGCGCATTTGCCAAGGGACAAGCCCGCCTGGCTGAATTGCGCGCGCAACTGGCCCAGGCCGTGATTGCGCCGGAGGTCAGGCCCACCCAGACGCATGAGGCGGTACGCGACTTCGCCAAGGCCGACTACATTGCCGCGGTCGAGCGTGCCAAGGAGCTGATTGCCGGGGGCGACTTCATGCAGGTGCAGGTAGGCCAGCGCATCAAGAAGCGCTACACCGAGTCTCCCTTGAGCCTGTACCGCGCCCTGCGCTCGCTCAATCCCAGCCCCTACATGTACTACTACAACTTCAGCGGTGCAGACGGGCAGGGCGGTGACTTCCACGTGGTGGGGGCGTCGCCTGAAATCCTGGTGCGCCAGGAGCAGGTGGTGACGGACGGTGTGACCGAGCAAAAAGTCACTATCCGCCCCCTGGCCGGCACCCGCCCGCGCGGAGCCACGCCGGAGCTGGACAAGGCCGCCGAAGTAGAACTGGTGGGCGACCCCAAGGAACGTGCCGAGCATGTGATGCTGATCGACCTGGCGCGCAACGACATCGGCCGCATTGCCAAGATCGGCAGCGTGAAGGTGACCGATGCCTTCTGCGTGGAGCGTTACAGCCACGTGATGCATATCGTGAGCAATGTGGAAGGCACCCTTGTGGATGGCATGACCAGCATGGATGTGCTTCGGGCCACCTTCCCGGCCGGCACACTCACCGGCGCGCCCAAGGTGCATGCCATGGAGCTGATCGACCAGCTGGAGCCCATCAAGCGCGGAATTTATGGCGGCGCCTGCGGCTATCTGAGCTACGCCGGTGACATGGACGTGGCCATTGCCATCCGCACCGGCATCATCAAGAACCAGATCCTGTACGTGCAGGCGGCAGCCGGCGTGGTTGCCGACAGCGTGCCCGAGCTGGAATGGAAAGAAACCGAAGCCAAGGCGCGCGCCTTGTTGCGTGCCAGCGAGCTGGTCGAGGAAGGATTGGAGTAATACACCATGACAAACAAAATCAAGCTTCTCATGGTCGACAACTACGACAGCTTCACCTACAACATCGTCCAGTACTTTGGCGAGCTGGGGGCGGACGTCGAGGTGTATCGCAACGACGAAATCACTTTGGAAGAAATTGCTGCGCGCAAGCCCGACCGCCTGGTTGTCTCACCCGGTCCTTGCTCTCCCAACGAAGCCGGAATTTCTGTGCCGGCCATTCGCCATTTCATGGGCAAGCTGCCGATTCTGGGCGTCTGCCTGGGGCACCAGAGCATTGGCGCGGCGCTGGGCGGCAAGATCATCCGGGCGCAGGAACTCATGCACGGAAAGACCTCGGTCATCACCACCACGCAGGAGGGCGTATTCGCCGGCTTGCCTCGGCAATTCACGGTGAACCGCTACCATTCCCTGGCCATCGAACGCTCCAGCTGCCCCAAGGAATTGGCGGTGACGGCCTGGACTGACGATGGCGAGATCATGGGTGTGCGGCATACCGGCTTGCCGTTTGAGGTACGCATGGAAGGCGTGCAATTCCACCCGGAAAGCATCCTGACGGAGCATGGGCATGCCATGCTGCAAAACTTTTTGAGGTGAAACCCATGGGCTCTACAGTAGATTTGCGTAGCGACACGGTGACACAACCCACGGCCGCCATGCGCGAGGCGATGGCTGCGGCGCCCTTGGGGGACGACGTCTTTGGCGATGACCCCAGCATCAATGCCTTGCAGGACAAGGTTGCGGCAATGCTCGGGTTCGAAGCTGCGCTATTCATGCCTACCGGTACGCAAAGCAATCTGTGCGGCATTCTGAGCCACTGCCAGCGCGGCGACGAATACATCGTCGGCCAGCTGGCGCATACCTACCGCTGGGAAGGCGGAGGCGCTGCCGTGCTGGGCAGTGTGCAGCCGCAGCCGCTGAGCCACCAGCCGGACGGCACGCTTTCGCTGGCTGATATCGAGGCCGCCATCAAACCCGATGACGCGCATTTCGCCCGCAGTCGCCTGCTGACGCTGGAAAACACCTGGGGCGGCAAGCTGCTGCCGTTTGCCTATGTGCAGGCGGCGACCGAGCTGGCAAAGCGCAAGGGCCTGAGCCGCCATCTGGATGGCGCACGCCTGTTCAACGCCGCGACTGCCCAGGCAGCACTGTCGGGTACCGATCCATATCAGGAGGCACAAAATATCGCCAACTGTTTTGACAGCGTTTCCGTGTGCTTCAGCAAGGGGTTGGGTGCGCCCGTGGGCTCGGCTCTGTGCGGCAGCAAGGAGTTCATTGGCCGCGCGCACCGTATCCGCAAGATGGCGGGTGGCGGCATGCGCCAGGCCGGCGTGCTGGCGGCTGCAGCAACCCATGCACTGGACCATCACGTACTGCGTCTGGCGCAAGACCACCAATTGGCCAAGCGTCTGGCAGACGGGCTCACCGGGATCGAAGGACTGGAAGTGGAAGCGCCACAGACCAACATCGTGTTCGTTGATCTGGTGGGCCCGGCACGTGAACAGTCTGCGGCCCTTCTGGACTATCTGAAGACCCAGGGCGTGTTGGCCACGGGCCTATATCGCTTGCGGTTTGTCACCCACCTGGACGTGGACGCTGCGGGTGTTGACCGTGCCGTGGCTACCGTGCGGCAATTCTTCAAGGCGTAAATACGGTGCCTACCCACCAGTTGCTGTTGTTTGTTGCCGCAGGGTGGCTGCTGAATCTGACGCCAGGGCCTGATGTGCTCTACATCGTGTCCCAGGCTTTGCGCAGCGGCGCGCGTGCCGGAGTCGTGGCGGGTTTGGGCATCATGGCGGGCTGCTTTGTGCACATCTTCGCGGCGGCGCTGGGCGTGAGCGCCCTGCTGGCGGCCTCTGCCACAGCTTTCACTGTGCTGAAGTGGCTGGGCGCGGGCTACCTGTTTTATGTGGGAATCAAGCTGTTGTTTTCCCGTGCAGAGAGCAAGCCGTTGGCGGTCGAGGCAGATGGCGCTAGCCAACCCGTCGCAACGGACCTCTGGCGCGTGTTCACTGGCGGCTTCTGGACCAATGCCCTCAATCCCAAGGTGGCGATCTTCTTTTTGGCTTTCGTGCCGCAGTTCATCGCACCGGGAACCGAGCATGCCACCTTGGCATTCCTTGCCTTGGGTGTGCTGTTCAACGTGAATGCCATTCCTGTCAACATGGGCTGGGCGCTGGCTGCGGCCTGGCTCGCGCGCCACGCCAGCGTGGTACAGCGCGGCATGCACTGGCTGGACCGCGTGGCCGGCACCCTGTTCATCGCATTCGGGCTGAAGCTCGCTTTCACAGACAATCCTGCATCCTAAGGAGACTTACATGCCTCAGCCAAAAGGCCAGATCACCCCGCAAGAAGCCTTGCAACGCACCATCGAACATCGCGAGATATTCCACGACGAGATGCTGCACCTGATGCGCCAGATCATGTCCGGCGAGGTTTCGCCGGTGATGATTGCCGCCATTACCGCCGGCCTGCGCGTCAAGAAGGAAACCATTGGCGAGATCACCGCTGCCGCACAGATCATGCGGGAGTTTTCCACCAAGGTGGAGATCGCCGACAAGTCGTCTCTGGTGGATATCGTGGGCACGGGGGGCGACGGATCGCACACCTTCAACATCTCGACCTGTGCCATGTTCGTGGCGGCTGCGGCGGGTGCCAAGGTCAGCAAGCATGGCGGACGCGGTGTCAGCAGCAAGAGCGGCAGCGCCGACGTGATGGAAGCGCTGGGCGTCAACATCAACCTCACGCCGGTGCAGATTGCCCAATGCCTGGAGGAGACGGGTGTCGGTTTCATGTTTGCACCCAACCACCATCCCGCCATGAAGAATGTGGCGCCAGTGCGCCGCGAGATGGGTATCAAGACCATCTTCAACCTGCTTGGCCCGCTGACCAATCCGGCCGGCGCTCCGAACATCCTGATGGGTGTTTTCCATCCGGACCTGGTGGGTATTCAGGTGCGTGCGCTGCAGCGTCTGGGCGCGGAACACGCGGTGGTGGTCTACGGCCGTGATGGCATGGACGAAGTCAGCCTGGGCGCCTCCACGCTGGTGGGCGAGCTCAAAGACGGTGAAATCCGGGAGTATGAGATCCATCCGGAGGATTTCGGCATGGTCATGGCCAGCAACCGCGCCTTGAAGGTGGAAAACCCGGAGGCCTCACGGGCCATGCTTCTGGGCGTGCTGGACAACCAGCCTGGTGCAGCCAAGGATATTGTGGCGCTCAATGCCGGGGTGGCCTTGTACGCGGCCAATGTCGCCAGCACCATGCAGGATGGCATCCAGCGCGCCTATGCGGCCATTGAATCCGGTGCGGCCAAGGCCAAACTGGAGGTCCTGGCCTCCCTGTCGGCCCGCTTGGCGGGGTAAGGAAACCATGAGCAATATTCTGGACAAAATCGTCGCGGTCAAGCACCAGGAAGTGGCGGTAGCGCGCAAGCGTAAATCCTTGGAGGTGGTGCGCGCTGATGCCGAGTCGCGCGTGTTGACGCGTGACTTCGTGGGTGCCATCCGCGCCAAGGTGTCCGCGGGCAAACCTGCCGTGATTGCCGAGGTCAAAAAGGCCAGCCCATCCAAAGGTGTTCTGCGCGAGGACTTCATTCCTGCCGACATCGCTCAGAGCTATGCCGAGCATGGCGCAGCCTGCCTGTCCGTGCTGACTGACGTGCAGTTCTTCCAGGGGAGCGTGGATTACCTGAAGCAGGCGCGTGCGTCTTGCCAGTTGCCGGTACTGCGCAAGGACTTCATGGTGGACCCCTATCAGATCTACGAATCCCGAGCCATGGGGGCGGATGCCATTCTGCTGATTGCCGCCAGCCTGGATGATGCGCAGATGAAAGACCTGGAGGCTATCGCTCTGGGGCTGGACATGGCGGTTCTGGTGGAAGTGCACGACCAGCCCGAGCTGGAGCGGGCGCTCAAACTGCGCACGCCCCTGCTCGGTATCAACAACCGCAACCTGAAGACCTTTGAGGTTTCGCTGGAAACCACGCTGTCTTTGCGCGCGTTGGTGCCTCCAGAACGCATTCTGGTGACCGAAAGCGGCATCCACACGCGTGAAGATGTGCTGCGTATGGGGGCTGCTGGGGTCAATGCCTTTTTGGTGGGCGAGGCCTTCATGCGGGCGCCCGAGCCCGGTGAAGCGCTGGCCAAGCTGTTCGGATAATTTCAGCCATGCAGGTGACCACGAAGTCGGTTGCAGACCAATTGACGGCGGCAGATCCGGCAGCCTGGCCAGTTGCCAAGGGCTGGCAGCCTCTGGTACAGGATTTCTTTCAATCCGCCGCTGGTCTCTCGTTGTTGCAGTTTCTGCAAGAAAGGCTGCAGGCAGGGGCCAGCATCTTTCCGCCCCTGCCATTGCGTGCACTGCAGCTGACTCCGCCGGAGGAGGTCCGAGTGGTGATCCTGGGGCAGGACCCTTACCACGGGCGTGGCCAGGCGGAGGGCTTGGCGTTTTCCGTGGCGCCGGGTGTTCCCTTTCCCCCTTCGCTGCGCAATATCTTCAAGGAATTGCAGCGCGATCTGGGAACGCCTCCGCCAACTTTTCCGCAGCCGGGAGGCAGTCTTGTGCGCTGGGCGCAAAAAGGCGTCTTGCTGCTCAATACCTGCCTGACCGTGGAGGAGGGCCAACCTGCAAGCCATGCCAACCGGGGGTGGGAACAGCTGACCGATGCGGTCATCCGCCATGTTTCGCAGCATGCCCAGCCCGCAGTCTTCATGCTTTGGGGGGCTCATGCGCAGGGAAAGCGGCCGCTTATCGATGCTAATCGCCATCTGGTGCTCTGTGCCAACCATCCGTCACCTCTGTCGGCCATGCGTCCACCGGTTCCCTTCATTGGGTGCGAACATTTTTCAAAGGCGCGGGCCTGGAGGGATGCACGGAAATAATTTCGTGGCATAATCAGCGGCTCACCCATGGAGAGGTGGCCGAGTGGTTAATGGCAGCAGACTGTAAATCTGCCCTCTTACGAGTACGCTGGTTCGAATCCAGCCCTCTCCACCAGTGATAGTCAGTTGTTCGAGCGCGTGCCCGGAATCGTGCGGGGTTCGTATAGTGGTAATACCTTAGCCTTCCAAGCTAAAGCGAGGAGTTCGATTCTCCTACCCCGCTCCACATCTGATCGTTTGCTGTGGTGAAAGATTTTTAGCCCATTTGGCTCAGTGGTAGAGCACTCCCTTGGTAAGGGAGAGGTCGCGGGTCCGATTCCCGCAATGGGCACCAGTTTTGTATTGATGGTTTTATCTCGTAACTTCTCGGAGTCTGATAATGGCAAAAGAAAAATTCACGCGTACCAAGCCCCACGTGAACGTGGGCACGATTGGTCACGTTGACCACGGCAAGACCACACTGACAGCGGCCATCACCACGGTTCTGGCGCAGAAGTTTGGCGGCCTGGCCAAGGCGTAT